>NZ_JBWXUX010000009.1:0-428 GCF_059901375.1 Fructilactobacillus sp. X2R5C2 | reverse complement strand
CGAACACAGAAGTTAAGCTTCAGCACGCCAAGAGTAGTTGGGGGATCGCCCCCTGCAAGGGTAGGACGTTGCCACGCGATTATTCCGGCATAGCTCAGTTGGTAGAGCACCTGACTGTTAATCAGGTTGTCGACGGTTCGAGCCCGCCTGCCGGAGTACTATGGAGAGTTGTCCGAGCTGGCCGATGGAGCATCATTGGAAATGATGTAAACGGATTAAAGTCTGTTTCGAGGGTTCGAATCCCTCACTCTCCGTATATTTTTTTATAATATGACCCGTTGGTCAAGTGGTTTAAGACACTGCCCTTTCACGGCAGTAACATGAGTTCGAATCTCGTACGGGTCATTTATTTTGGAGGATTAGCTCAGCTGGGAGAGCATCTGCCTTACAAGCAGGAGGTCACAGGTTCGATCCCTGTATCCTCCATA
>NZ_JBWXUX010000008.1:0-432 GCF_059901375.1 Fructilactobacillus sp. X2R5C2 | reverse complement strand
TTGAGCCGTTAGCTCAGTTGGTAGAGCATCTGACTTTTAATCAGAGGGTCGGCGGTTCGAACCCGCCACGGCTCATTATTTATATAAATAGCATGTATGCCGACTTAGCTCAGTTGGCAGAGCACCTGTCTTGTAAACAGGGGGTCGGAGGTTCGAATCCTCTAGTCGGCATTTATGCGGAAGTAGTTCAGTGGTAGAACGCCACCTTGCCATGGTGGAGGTCGCGGGTTCGAATCCCGTCTTCCGCTTATGTCAATTTATAATGCCGGGGTGGCGGAATTGGCAGACGCACAGGACTTAAAATCCTGCGGTCAGTGATGACCGTACCGGTTCGATCCCGGTCCTCGGCATATTTTGCACCTATAGCGCAATTGGATAGAGTGTCTGACTACGAATCAGAAGGTTGTAGGTTCGACTCCTACTAGGTGCATT
>NZ_JBWXUX010000007.1:0-1792 GCF_059901375.1 Fructilactobacillus sp. X2R5C2 | reverse complement strand
AAGAGTAGATCTTTGAAAACTGAACAAGATTTTGATTACAAGTGTAAGGTAGTTTTAAGTGTACAAGCTTAAAATTAAACATTTGCGAAGTCAATTCGCTTTTTAATTCTTTTGAAAAAGAATAACAACAAATAATAATGAGCTAGTAAAATTTCTCATTTCTAAAATGAGAGTTTGATCCTGGCTCAGGACGAACGCTGGCGGCATGCCTAATACATGCAAGTCGAACGAGCTGCGCCTAATGATAGTTGATGCTTGCATTAACTTGACTTAAGTTAGCAGCGAGTGGCGAACTGGTGAGTAACACGTGGATAACCTGCCCAGAAGAAGGGGATAACACCTGGAAACAGATGCTAATACCGTATAACAACGAAAACCACATGGTTTTCGTTTGAAAGATGGCCTTTGTGCTATCGCTTTTGGATGGATCCGCGGCGCATTAGCTAGTTGGTGAGATAAAGGCTCACCAAGGCAATGATGCGTAGCCGACCTGAGAGGGTAATCGGCCACATTGGGACTGAGACACGGCCCAGACTCCTACGGGAGGCAGCAGTAGGGAATCTTCCACAATGGACGAAAGTCTGATGGAGCAATGCCGCGTGAGTGAAGAAGGGTTTCGGCTCGTAAAACTCTGTTGTTAGAGAAGAACGGGCGTGAGAGTAACTGCTCACGTCGCGACGGTATCTAACCAGAAAGTCACGGCTAACTACGTGCCAGCAGCCGCGGTAATACGTAGGTGGCAAGCGTTGTCCGGATTTATTGGGCGTAAAGCGAGCGCAGGCGGTCTTCTAAGTCTGATGTGAAAGCCTTCGGCTTAACCGGAGAAGTGCATCGGAAACTGGGAAACTTGAGTGCAGAAGAGGACAGTGGAACTCCATGTGTAGCGGTGAAATGCGTAGATATATGGAGGAACACCAGTGGCGAAGGCGGCTGTCTAGTCTGTAACTGACGCTGAGGCTCGAAAGCATGGGTAGCAAACAGGATTAGATACCCTGGTAGTCCATGCCGTAAACGATGAGTGCTAGGTGTTGGAGGGTTTCCGCCCTTCAGTGCCGCAGCTAACGCATTAAGCACTCCGCCTGGGGAGTACGACCGCAAGGTTGAAACTCAAAGGAATTGACGGGGACCCGCACAAGCGGTGGAGCATGTGGTTTAATTCGATGCTACGCGAAGAACCTTACCAGGTCTTGACATCTTCTGTTAACCTAAGAGATTAGGTGTCCCCTTCGGGGGCAGAATGACAGGTGGTGCATGGTTGTCGTCAGCTCGTGTCGTGAGATGTTGGGTTAAGTCCCGCAACGAGCGCAACCCTTGTCATTAGTTGCCAGCATTAAGTTGGGCACTCTAATGAGACTGCCGGTGACAAACCGGAGGAAGGTGGGGATGACGTCAAATCATCATGCCCCTTATGACCTGGGCTACACACGTGCTACAATGGACGGTACAACGAGTTGCGAAACCGCGAGGTCAAGCTAATCTCTTAAAGCCGTTCTCAGTTCGGATTGCAGGCTGCAACTCGCCTGCATGAAGTTGGAATCGCTAGTAATCGTGGATCAGCATGCCACGGTGAATACGTTCCCGGGTCTTGTACACACCGCCCGTCACACCATGAGAGTTTGTAACACCCAAAGTCGGTTAGGTAACCTTTTGGAGCCTGCCGCCTAAGGTGGGACAGATGATTAGGGTGAAGTCGTAACAAGGTAGCCGTAGGAGAACCTGCGGCTGGATCACCTCCTTTCTAAGGAAAAATTCGGAAACCTTACACAATTAAAGTCTTGTTTAGTTTTGAGAG
>NZ_JBWXUX010000006.1:0-3257 GCF_059901375.1 Fructilactobacillus sp. X2R5C2 | reverse complement strand
ACTTTGTTCTTTGAAAACTAGATAATATTATTTTCTGTATTAATTATATTTTAATTATAATTTTAACCGAGAAATAACCACTACGTTATTTGAGTTTTTTAAAATAGTTTAAATCGCAAATACTCAATAACTTACATCACGAAGTGATGCAGGTTAAGTTATTAAGGGCGCATGGTGAATGCCTTGGTACTAGGAGCCGATGAAGGACGGAACTAACACCGATATGCTTCGGGGAGCTGTACGTAAGCTTTGATCCGGAGATTTCCGAATGGGGAAACCCAATCATCTTAGTCGATGGTTGCACGACAGTGAATTCATAGCTGTCGTGCGGTAAACGCGGGGAACTGAAACATCTAAGTACCCGCAGGAGTAGAAAAAAATTTCGATTCCCTAAGTAGCGGCGAGCGAACGGGGAACAGCCCAAACCGACCAGTTTACTGGTCGGGGTTGTAGGACTGAACATTTGAGTTACAAAAGAATCTGATAGTCGAATCAGTTGGGAAGCTGAGCCATAGATGGTGATAGCCCAGTAGACGAAATCAGATTCCCTCAGTTCAGGATCCTGAGTACGGCGACACACGTGAAACGTCGTCGGAAGCCGGGAGGACCATCTCCCAAGGCTAAATACTACCTAGTGACCGATAGTGAACCAGTACCGTGAGGGAAAGGTGAAAAGCACCCCGGAAGGGGAGTGAAATAGTTCCTGCAACCATGTGCCTACAAGCAGTTAGAGCCCATTTAAGGGTGATAGCGTGCCTCTTGTAGAATGAACCGGCGAGTTATAGTTGCATGCAAGGTTAAGCTGAAAAAGCGGAGCCGAAGCGAAAGCGAGTCTGAATAGGGCGTTGAAGTATGTTGCCATAGACCCGAAACCAGGTGATCTATCCATGTCCAGGATGAAAGTGCGGTAATACGCACCGGAGGTCCGAACCCGTGTACGTTGAAAAGTGCTGGGATGAGGTGTGGATAGCGGTGAAATTCCAAACGAACTTGGAGATAGCTGGTTCTCTCCGAAATAGCTTTAGGGTTAGCCTCGGATTTAGAATCATGGAGGTAGAGCCACTGTTTGGACAAGGGGTCCGTCTTGGATTACTAAGTTCAGATAAACTCCGAATACCATTGATTTATATCCGGGAGTCAGACGATGAGTGATAAGATCCATCGTCGAAAGGGGAACAGCCCAGACCACCAGTTAAGGTCCCTAAATATATGCTAAGTGGAAAAGGCGGTGGAGTTGCATAGACAACTAGGATGTTGGCTCAGAAGCAGCCACCATTTAAAGAGTGCGTAATAGCTCACTAGTCGAGTGATTCTGCGCCGAAAATTTACCGGGGCTAAGCATATTACCGAGACTGTGGACGCGACTTTGTCGCGTGATAGGAGAGCGTTCTAAGGGCAACGAAGCTAGACCGTAAGGACTAGTGGAGCGCTTAGAAGTGAGAATGCCGGTATGAGTAGCGAAAAATCAGTGAGAATCTGATTCACCGAATGACTAAGGTTTCCTGGGGAAGGCTCGTCCACCCAGGGTTAGTCGGGACCTAAGTCGAGGCCGAGAGGCGTAGACGATGGATAACAGGTTGAGATTCCTGTACTAGTTATTAACGTTTGAGTGATGGAGGAACGCAGAAGGCTAAGTTGTGCATCCTGATGGATATGGATGTTCAAGTCGCAAGTCAGGTCAAGAGAGAAATGCTTTTGATCGCGTTGACAAGCGACGATGAGGACCGAAATTATAGTAGGGAAGCAATTGATGTCACGCTGCCGAGAAAAGCTTCTAGCGAGTTAATAACTACCCGTACCGCAAACCGACACAGGTAGTCGAGGAGAGTATCCTCAGGTGAGCGAGAGAACTCTCGTTAAGGAACTCGGCAAAATGACCCCGTAACTTCGGAAGAAGGGGTGCTGTCCTAACGGACAGCCGCAGTGAAGAGGCCCAGACGACTGTTTATCAAAAACACAGGTTTCTGCAAAATCGTAAGATGACGTATAGGGGCTGACGCCTGCCCGGTGCTGGAAGGTTAAGTGGAAGAGTTAGCTTCGGCGAAGCTCCGAAATGAAGCCCCAGTAAACGGCGGCCGTAACTATAACGGTCCTAAGGTAGCGAAATTCCTTGTCGGGTAAGTTCCGACCCGCACGAAAGGCGTAACGATCTGGGCACTGTCTCAACGAGAGACTCGGTGAAATTAAGATACCTGTGAAGAAGCAGGTTACCCGCGACAGGACGGAAAGACCCCATGGAGCTTTACTGTAGCTTGATATTGGGTGTTTGCACAGCTTGTACAGGATAGGTAGGAGCCATTGAAACCGGAGCGCTAGCTTCGGCGGAGGCGTCATTGGGATACTACCCTTGCTATGTGAACACTCTAACCCTGAGCACTCAACGTGCTCGGAGACAGTGTCTGGTTGGCAGTTTGACTGGGGCGGTCGCCTCCCAAATAGTAACGGAGGCGCCCAAAGGTTCCCTCAGAATGGTTGGAAATCATTCATAGAGTGTAAAGGCAGAAGGGAGCTTGACTGCGAGACATACAGGTCGAGCAGGGACGAAAGTCGGGCTTAGTGATCCGGTGGTACCATATGGAAGGGCCATCGCTCAACGGATAAAAGCTACCCTGGGGATAACAGGCTTATCTCCCCCAAGAGTTCACATCGACGGGGAGGTTTGGCACCTCGATGTCGGCTCATCGCATCCTGGGGCTGTAGTTGGTCCCAAGGGTTGGGCTGTTCGCCCATTAAAGCGGTACGCGAGCTGGGTTCAGAACGTCGTGAGACAGTTCGGTCCCTATCCGTCGCGGGCGCAGGAAATTTGAGAGGAGCTATCCCTAGTACGAGAGGACCGGGATGGACATACCGCTGGTGTACCAGTTGCGCCGCCAGGCGCACAGCTGGGTAGCTATGTATGGACGAGATAAACGCTGAAAGCATCTAAGTGTGAAACTCGCCTCGAGATGAGATTTCCCATTCCTTTATGGAAGTAAGACCCCTGAAAGATGATCAGGTAGATAGGTTAGAAGTGGAAGCGTAGTGATACGTGAAGCGGACTAATACTAATCGGTCGAGGACTTAACCAAGCAAAAAGAAGTGGAAGTTAATCGGGCAGAGAAGATATTATCTAGTTTTGAGAGAACGAAGTTCTTTCTAAGTGTGGTGGCGAAAGCCTGAAGGATACACCTGTTCCCATGCCGAACACAGAAGTTAAGCTTCAGCACGCCAAGAGTAGTTGGGGGATCGCCCCCTGCAAGGGTAGGACGTTGCCACGC
>NZ_JBWXUX010000060.1:0-229 GCF_059901375.1 Fructilactobacillus sp. X2R5C2 | reverse complement strand
AGCAGGATGATGGCGAAGTCATGGGTGCTCTCCGCGACCAGGCGCATGCGCTCCTCACCTTGGCGCAAGCGTTCTTCGGCTGCGCGGCTTTTGGTGATATCAATGAACGTCAGCACGGTGCCATCGACATTCTGCTCGCTGGCCCGGTACGGTAGCAGGCGCGCCAGGTACCAATGCTGGTCCTGGCCGATCACTTCACGCTCGATCGTGGTTTCGCGCTCGATCACCG
>NZ_JBWXUX010000059.1:0-229 GCF_059901375.1 Fructilactobacillus sp. X2R5C2 | reverse complement strand
GATTTATATCGGATCCGGCAAAGCTTGTTTCTGTTGGTGACATTGTCGACGTGTGGGTGTTAAGTGTTGATTTAGATCGAAAACGAATTAAACTTTCCATGGTTGGTCCAGAATAGGAGCGAACTTATTTGCATGACGATGAATTACAGAAACTGGTGGAACAAATCTCGTTAGAGTCATTTGGGAAACCATTTAAGCACCGCGCATATTTTAATGATCGATTGAAAAC
>NZ_JBWXUX010000005.1:0-61525 GCF_059901375.1 Fructilactobacillus sp. X2R5C2 | reverse complement strand
TAATTTTAAGCTTGTACACTTAAAACTACCTTACACTTGTAATCAAAATCTTGTTCAGTTTTCAAAGATCTACTCTTGTTTATTGTCGTTTGGTTATCACCAACGTAACATGTATAATTATACTACATTGATTAATGAATGTCAACAGATAAACTCAATTAATTTAAATTTATTTGATCACTCATCTCATCTGGATAACCCAGACAACAAATACTATTATACAACGCTCATTAAGAAGATGCAAGAGAAATGACTAAAATAATTAATTTAGTTCATAATCAGTGACTAATCAATTATTAACAAATCAACTTGTCTCCCTCACCGAGCATTTACTACTATACATGCGCCCAAATCATTTGTCAACACTTTTGGTCAAAAAAGGTCAAACTTTTTTGAGATTCCCTTTATGTTAGGAAATAAAGCTTACTTTTTCTTCGAATACAAGTCAATTCCATCCTGGGGATGCTGACTAAGATACTTCTTGGTGAACGCATCAACCGCACTTTTATCTTCTAGATCAACATCAGCATCCTTCATCGCCTTTACCAACCTACTATAAAAAGCATCAAAATTAGAATCGTACATTGAACGAAGTGCCTTGGAATTATCCTTTACCCACTGATTCAATTGAGAACCGTTCTTAATGATCCCCTCATGATCCAAATAGGAAAATAAATGCGTCAACGCAAATGGAATGAGCTGAAACAATGAATCCGTTTTTTCATCGCCGTCTAACAAAAGCGTAAAACGACTGAACATCACGTCAGCCAACAAATCAACATCCCAAATTGCCGGTTGCTTGTTTAATCCCACGATCGCAATCTCCACAAAGCTATCAATAATGGTATCAATCTCATCCACTTCACTTTGGGACTTACCAGCAATCTCTGGCTGTGAATCAATAGCATCCAACCATCGATCAATCATTTCTCCTACTTGTTGTACCTCTTCATCCTTATTCATTTTCTTCTCATCTCCTCAATTCATTTTACTATAGTAGAAACTCGAAAATTAGCATTAACTTTCCACTTTAAAAAAAGTTAAGCAAAAACATGTATAATTGTCACCGTATTAAGTCAAAGGAGCATCGAATTTATGAATGACAAAATTGTAATTGTAAGTGCCAAGCGAACACCCATTGGAAAAATCAACGGGACGCTTGCGAGCCTCACTTCAGTTGACCTAGGAACCATTGCTGCTAAGGCCACCATCAAGGCTTCCGGAATTAACCCCAAACAAATTGACCAAGTCATCTTTGGAAATGTAATTCAGGCTGGTGGGGGACAAAACGTTGCCAGACAAATTGAATTAAACGCTGGCATCCCAAACACCGCCACTGCTTCTACCATTAACCAAGTCTGCGGATCAGGAATGAAAGCCGTTCGTCTTGGCCAATCAGCCATTCAAATGGGAGACGGTGACGTCATCCTCGTTGGTGGAACCGAAAGCATGTCAAACGCTCCCTATCTAAATGTCAACGAAAGAAAGGGTCATAAGTTTGGACCCGTTACCCTAGAAGACAGCATTCAAAAGGATGGTCTAAACGACGCTCGCACCGGCAAGCCAATGGGAATCACCGCTGAAAACGTCGCCGATCGATTCCACATCTCCAGAACGGAGCAGGACGCTTTTGCGCTTCAATCCCACCAAAAAGCAAGTGCTGCTCAACAAAATGGTTACTTTAATGAAGAAATGATCCCAATTGAAATCAAAAAAAAGCGTGTAAACACCGTCGTTGACAGAGATGAAGGGGTTCGTTTTGATACATCCATGGAACAACTCAAAAAGCTCAAACCATCGTTTAAAGAAAACGGGACGGTCACCGCAGGCAATGCGGCTAGTTTAAACGATGGTGCGTCAGCCATTTTAATCATGAAACAAAGTAAGGCTAACGAGCTGGGACTCACCCCAATTGCTGAACTTGGTGTATACGCCGAAGCTGGGTGTGATCCAGAAATCATGGGGTATGCCCCCTATTACGCCGTCAACAAACTGCTGAAGCAAACCGGGCAAAGTATTAGTGACTTTGATCTATTTGAATTAAATGAGGCCTTTGCCTCTCAAAGTCTGGCAGTTGCTCGTGACCTGCACATCCCTGACGATAAACTGAATATCACGGGAGGAGCAGTCTCAATGGGCCATCCCCTTGGTGATTCCGGTTCCCGTATCTTAATCACCCTGATTAATAACCTAAAACGAACTGGTAAATCCAATGGTCTTGCCACTTTATGTATCGGTGGTGGCATGGGAATGGCAATGACTGTGCACCTACTATAATGAAGAAAACTAAAATATCCCTCGGAGTTAGAGTAATTTCTAATCATGAGGGATATTTATTTTGACTTATTTAAATGATTGCGGAGCTTGCTTAACTGACAGAATGAGACCAATCGCAAACCCAACCAGCGCGAATAGCACCCATCCCATGCCGTACTGAGCCATGGGCAAAATATGATTGAGCTTAAACAACCACGAGAAAACTGGTGCATGAGCTAGTTCAGGAATCGTAGTAATTCCACTCAAAATAGCCGGAATGGCGATCCACCAGGTGGTCATTTGGTAAACGATTCGTGGTCGTTTCAACAACGGCTTAATTAACGAAATCAAAATTAGACAGATTGAAAATGGATAAACGATCATCAGTACTGGCATTACAAAACGAATCATCTCAGTCAAGCCCATGGTTGCCAATAGGGCTGACATCACCACTGCAAAAATCAAAACGGGTAAATATTTAAACTTGGGAAAAATGTCTGACATGGTATCCGCAAAGGCACTACTCATCGCAATTGCTGTCTTCAAGCAGGCCACAATCACAATGAGAGACAATAAAATGTTCCCGTAACCCCCAAAGTAGTGGGTCGCAATCTGAACCAACGCAATCCCACCGTTAGCTGACGGCCGAAATTGTCCCAAACTCGTGGCTCCCATGTAACTTAGCAGGACATAGACTACCGCCATCATCAAGCCACCAATCAAGCCAGCCTTTCCAATACTTATGGCTAATTGTTTCGGACTCTTAACTCCCAAGCCACGTACGGTTTCCACTACCACAATTCCGAAGGCAATCGATCCAGCCCCGTCAAGCGTGTTGTAACCCTCAACGAATCCAGACAACAGCGGAGAATGAGCGTATTCACACATGGGATGGTAAAAATGAGGTGATCCCATCGGTTTCACGATCGACATGACCACAATAATCGCTAACAAGACTAAAAATAGCGGGGTTAAAAACTTTCCGATGTACTCAAGTAAACGTCCCCGATTATATGACAATAAGAAAATGACAACGAAGAAAACCAGAATAAAACCAATTAAACCCATTTGCTGGTATCTGGAACTAAGAAACGGCGAGATCCCAATCTGAAACGACGTCGCCGCCAACCGTGGAATTGCCAAAAGTGGTCCCATGATAAAGGAAATTAAAATGGTAAAAACGTACGCAAACGACTTGCCCACGTTTGACGAAATTTCAAACGCGCCAGAGCTGTCAGTGACCCCTAACGCAATGATTCCTAAAATTGGTAGGCCAACTCCCGTTAAAATAAAGCCTAGGGTAGCCCACCAAACGTTGCCACCAGCCATCTGTCCCATGTTCACAGGGAAAATCAGGTTACCAGCTCCGAAGAAAATCCCAAATAACATGATCCCAACGTAGCCGATTTGTCTGACACTTAATTTCTTTTCCAAGTTTTCTCCAACTTTCCTAAATTACTCTTCAATGCATTTTACCAGAAAAAAAGCTCCCACCATAATTAATTTAGTGGTTGAAAAACCATCCCCGCTTCACTATAATTACTTATCGTCTAATAATAAAAGTAAGGAAGTGTTAATATGTCTACTATTTACGTAAGAAAAGCCACCGAAGCCGACCTTGACGATATCTACACCATCATCAAGAACGCCAAGAAGTTCTTAGGCGAGCAAGGCATCGACCAATGGCAAAGCGACTATCCCAGTGAGGATGATCTCGCCCGTGACGTTAAGTTTGGCATCTCATATGTCTTAGACGTTGACGGTCAGGTTGCTGGAACTGCGACCCTTCACTTAGGAATCGACCCCGACTACTTACACCTCGAAGGTGGAGAATGGGCAAATGGTGACCAAGGTCACTACTCTGCCATTCATCGCATTGCGGTTTCAAACGATTACCGTGGTCAAGGACTGGCATCAAAGTTCATTAGTGGTCTATTTACCATCTCGTCACTACGTGGTTTTAAGGATGTCAGAATTGACACTCATCCCGATAATAAGGGAATGCAACACGTCATTCTCTCAAATGGATTCACTAAACGTGGTACTATTTATGCAAACGGTAAACGGAATCACGGAACGGAACGTTTTGCTTACCAAATCGAATTAAAATAATAACTAGGAAGTGGCCAAATTGGGCGACACAGCGGTACTAATCAAGTTAATTATAATGGCAGCATTCGGGTTGATCGTAATTTTGGGTTGCATGGGATGGACTTATCATAAGGCCCATAAATTAACATCAAAACGTTTTTTGGCATTATCGGTGTTGGCAATTTGTTTCATTATTATCCTAATTATTTTGGTATAAAAAGAGGCTCAACCTGTGGAATTCATGGGTTGGGCCTTTTGTTTTGGAAGTGCTCATCAGATGAACTCTTTAACCATTAATTTGTGTAGACATTGAAACTTTACTACACTTAACACAATTAATTTAGTTAAGGAGAGTTTTAATGAAACACAAGAAGACAATCATATTCGTCATTATTATCATATTAGTAATTGTGGTTGGATTTGTAGCATATTCAAATTCACATCATACAGATAACCAAGAATCAAATGGTAATATGCGACAAGAGGAAAGAAAACCCAAAAAGCAAAAAGATAAAAAAATGAGTAGCGTTAAAGATAATAAGGAAGATGTTGAAAGTTCACTACAGTCATCATCTACAACAGATAGTCAAAATAACATGAGCTCAGCTACTACATCTAGTGCCAGTGACAACTCATCCTCTTCTACTAATGATGCTCAATCTACACAATCATCTGACAACTCTGATCAAAAAAATAATCAACCAAGTCAATCCAATTCAGCTCAGAATAATGTAGTTAACAATCCTGAGCAGGCTATTAATGTTCTAAAAAATGGTCTAAACAATAACGATAATATCTACGAATTCATGCCTGACGAATCTGACGAAAAAGATAGCATCTACGAAATAAAAGTACAATCTAAAGAATTAATGAATCAAGGTGGAACAGGAACACTTGGTTTATACTTGGTTTATGGTAATGGAAACTATAAAGTAAAATAATAACACTATTCGTAATTTAAAAAGATTAAACAAATGGATCTACCTTATTAAATTAACCATAATAAAAGAGTCAGCATTAAAATGCTGACTCTTTTTACATATTAAATATCACTATTGTTACTCCAAGCACGCTAATGCTAATATAATTAATGAACACACTTATTGGAGGAACTCTTTTGCAATTTACTTTATCAACAACCTACTACATATCTTCCCATATAATTTACATATGTTTTATTATAGCTATAATATATTTCTGCATTGCATATGAACGTTCTAAAAGATATTTAGAAGGAAAAAATAAAGATTCCAAAAACACTTCTTCAATCTTTTATATAGTAATTTTATTATTATATTTCTTTATTCATAATATTATAGAAAATACTTTATACAAAAAAAGTTTGTGGAAAATAACTTTAAACGATCGTTGGGATCTTTTATTAGGGAATACTGGTTACTTCCCTATATTAATGATAGGTTCAACATTGTTTATTTCTTTCATTCTATATTTAACCATTCATAAATTAAAACACTTTAGTTATATGAGTAACACGAATAACGACTTTAAAAATCTAAAACAACACTTTTTCAAGCACGTTAACTTTATCTACAATTTAGTGATATTTGCTTGTGCTTTATCATTTATAAATATCATTTGTGGAATAATTTATCATTTTATATTTTACTAACGAGAGAATATTCGGTTATAAGGAGAAAAACAAAATGTCAGAAAAATCAGACTACATCAAGGACTATCAAGAATATTTACATAAATATCACATTATGTCACGTTTATTGCTACCATCCATTATATTGGTAATCATTACCTTCACTTTAGGTTTCATTCTCCTTAATATGCATGCAAACAAATTCATCCTCTGGATCATGGGAACAATCGATGGAATTACATTCTCGCTATTTATTACCGCACTAGGAACTACAATAAGATTAATAATAGAAAAATATAAGATTAAGCATATGCGGGCTTCAAGGTTAAAACATTATTATTATTTATGGGTCATTATTTTATTTGTGTGTTTTGGAATTTTTGTTTTCATTGGATCAATTGAAATACTATTACTTTCAAACAATTTATGGGAGGCATATGAATCTCCAATGCTGCCAACGTTTTTAGTTTGTTCTGGCTTTTTATTCTATTATCTTTCTAAAAGTACCTTAAAATATCGGAAAAAGAAATATTCAAAAGAACTTACTGAGGGAATTAAAAAGATGAAATTGGAAAATAAGTAATTAAGACATAAATCAATAAATGGACCCGTAATTTTTAATTACGGGTCCATTTATTTAATCATTTTAATACACCATAAATTACGCAAATAATATCATATATCATCCTACTAGTGCTGCTAAAAATGCAATTATTACAGCAACACCAATACTTTCACCTTCAATTGCATATCTTACATATGCCGGTGTCAAAGCAAACGTATCAGTCTTTTCTCCTAATTTGTCGGCAACCTCATCATAAGCTTTTTCATAACTCTTAAAATCAGGATAGTTATGTGGATGAGAATCAATATCAATTGAAATAGAAAGTTCTGTATCAAAACTTTTATTATTAATCTTTAACTTAAAAATATTAAATTCTACTGATATACTCCAACCATCTTTAGTTTCTACAATTTCAATCGAAACCTGTCCGTCTTCAATTTTTTGAACAAATTCCCATTTATTAAATAAACTAACGATGTATACTCCGGCATTAACATTGTTATTACAACTTTGCATTACCCAATCAAACATAAACTTTAGTGGTAATGCACCGTTACTAATAGTAAACAATCCTGATCCATGGATAGGTTTAATACCACCTTCACCTACTAAGGTAATTTTTAATGATTTATTATCATTGTAGATTACCCAAGGAACATCAATTTCTACTTGTGTATTATCAACAATATTCTTCAAAGCATCTTTGGCAGACATTTCTCCAATTCCCGTTGGCTTAATCTCATTAGTTCCATTATCTCTGCCAAACGATGCATCTTGGTCAATTGCAATGTCACCTAAACTGTATTCAACAAATTGGTCAATTGCCCAATCTTTAGGCATCTGATAACCCAAATTTCCACTATATCCAGTTGACATATCAGATACAAAGGCTGCTTTTGCAAGTCCTTTACTAAGGGTTTGAGCACAAACATTTCTAGTTCCGTAAATTCCTAGTTGATAATTTGATCCACCTAATGCTTTTTTGACTCCTTTCATATATGGAATAACCGTACTATCAATGTCGCCAGCCTGAATATCAGTATCAGTAAACGATTAATTATCTATCATTTTTTACTATAAATTAGGTTAAATTTTCAATTTGTACGATTAATAAATATTTACTATACTTAAAACCATCAAACGTAGTAAGGGGAGTACTGTAATGAAACACAAAAAATCACTTATATTCGTCATTATCATCATTTTAATAATCATAGTTGGGTTTGTTGCTTATTCAAATTCCCACCAGACTGATCGCAAAAAGTCAGCTAATAGTAATACTTTGAAACAAGAAAAGAAAGTTAAAAAGCAAAAAGATAATAACAAGTCATCTTCAAAAGATAAAAGTATCAGCAGTGTCAATAATAATAAAGAAGCTAATGGAGAGCCCTCAGAATCTATATCTAATACACAAAATCAGATGTCTTCTACTTCAAGCAAAACTGATAATCAAAGTAGCAATGCCTCCACTAATCAAGCTCAACCAAATACCACACAACCATCTAATAGTTCTGATCAAGAAAATAATCAACCAAGTCCAACCCAGAATAACGCAGTTAACAATCCTGAACAGGCTATTAATGTTCTGAAAAGTGGCTTAGGATTTGGTAACGATATGGAATACGAATCTTTACCAACTGACGGGTCCTACTATGATATCCAATTAATAATTAAATCATACAAAGATCAAGGTGGATCTGGAACTGCAGGAATATATCGTGTTAATAAAGATGGAACATACAAAGAAATTAAATAACCATGAAGGCAGCTATAAACTAAAGCATCAATACTATTCACAATTCGAAAGGCTTAAGCAAATACACTTTAATAGAAAATTATCTTTATTAACTTAACCATAAAAAATACCCCATAATTATTAGATTATGTCTAACAATTATGGGGCACTTCAAAATGCTGACCCATTTTTACATATTAAATAACTTCCAATGACTGATACTATTTGTTACTCCAAGCATACTAGTGCTAACATAATTAAGGCACACTATTCAGTTTAATAGAAAAACATTAATGATCACACTTATTAGAGGAACTATTTTGCAATTTACTTTACCAATCATCTATTACATATTTTCTAATATAATATATTTTTGTTTAATTATACCTATAATATATTTATGTGTCGCATATGAACGTTCCAGAAAACATTTAGAAAAAGAAAATAAAAATTACAAAAGTTCCTCTTCAATTTCGTATATATTAATATTAATTGCGTACTTCTTTATTAATAACATTACAGTAAATACCTTCGATAAAAATAATCTGTGGAAAATAACTTTAAACGATCGTTGGGATCTTTTATTAGGGAATACTGGTTACTTTCCTATATTAATGATAGGTTCAACATTGTTTATTTCTTTCATTCTATATTTAACCATTCATAAGTTAAAACACTTTAGTTATATGAGTAACACGAATAACGAATTTAAAAATCTAAAACGACACTTTTTCAAGCACGTTAACTTTATCTACGATTTAGTGATATTTGCTTGTGCTTTATCATTTATAAATATCATTTGTGGAATAATTTATCATTTTATATTTTATTAAAAGGGACATATCATTGTAATAAGATGTCCCTAACATTATACTTCTTCAATTGCAGCATAAAGTAATCTAAAGACTATTCCTAATCTTTCCCCTAACAAATCAAGTGATGCATTTCTTTCATCAACACTCATATTAGAGACCTCCTTAACGGCTCCACTAAGTGGAACTATACTTTCCATTAGCCCAGTAGCTACTTCCTTCTTATGTGAACTAAAGTATTGCAAAACTTTTTCTGAGACTTCTACAGCAGCACCCAAGATATTAGTTGGAATATTAAATGGTTTAATTGTCATATCAAAGTTAACAGCAAAACTTCCAGAAATGTTTTTATCCCTTAATTCAAATACATTAAAAGTTGCTGAAACTCCTACCTTTCCATCACTTGTTAAGCTAGCTTGAATAGTTAATTGACCATTATTAATTTTATCAAGAAACATAGTTTTCATTAATTGATCAAATACAACTCCAGAAATTGAAGCTGATAAGCCATATTCTTTAGAGAACCAGCCAGTAAAATCACTTGAAATTTTACCATTTTTAATTGAAAAAATTCCAGAACTATTTACATGTTGAACAGTCTCAGATGCACTAACTTTTACATTGATCCAAGCCTCATCAAACTCCAAAATAGGTTGATTAAATTGAATTGATGAATTATCCAGCAAAAATCTAACAGCATTTAATGGAGAAGTTAAACCACTAGTAGAGAATTCTTTTTCTCCATGATCTTTTCCGGATGAAGCAACTTGATCAATATCTAAATGACCTAGTGAATATTCAGTAAACTGGTCAAAAGACCAATTTTTACTCATCGGATAACCAAGATTTCCACTGTATCCTGATGACATATCTGAAACAAAGCAATATTTGGCAAGTCCTGAACTAATCATGTGAGTAGAAACATTTCTCGTTCCATAAACTCCAATATTATAGTAGGACATTGCATCAGATATTCCCTCAAAGTATTGTTTAACTGTTCCGTCAATATCTCCGGATTGAATATCAGTATCAACTGCAAAATAAATAGTTGTTCCTTTAGGAAATCCCAGTTGTTTAGCAGTTTTAGAAGCCGTTAAAGCATCTTTAAATCCCTGATTATACTTAAAATATGAAATATCATCCCCGCCATCTTGATAAATAGGAAAAACACTCATACCACCATTTTTAATTGTTTCTAATTCATCTGTCGTAAGATTTTTATCACGTTTTTTAGAACCAGCTCCTACACTACCAGTTAAATATCTTCCGATGATGCTAAAACCATAACGTTTTAATAGGCTCACATCTGAAGAATTTAATTGAGTAGCTGTATCGGCCGTATCTGAGTCACGGTTTGTATTTCCGTTGCTCGTTAATAATCCCTTAATAACAGTAAGATCTGCGGTACTAGTGAAAGGTGGGAGATTCATAAATTTACGGAACTTAATAATACTATTGGCAATTGAACTATCAAACTTATCATCAACATCACGATTAAACATAAAATCATTGACTAAAAGTCCATACTGAATAATTCTAACAATCAATCCAGTTGCACCTTGATTCACAGTTGGCGTTCGTGCAATTGTACCAGGACCATATACACCATTAGCAGTGCTTGGAGACATCCCTTCAGATGACTGTAATGCGTAAATTAATGCGGTATTCGTATTCCGATCATAAATACCGTCAGTTGGAACCAAACCAATATCATCACCAAAATAATTCAGAAAATGATTATTCAAATATTGTTGCATCCCTCGTACACCATCAGTTCCATCACCAATGATAGTGAAAGCACTCATGTCGAATAATGCTCCCATTAAAATGACTGTCATCGAACCACTTTTTAATCCAGCATCATTACGTAATTTATTTACTGCATTCTGTGTATCTTTTGTATATTTCTCATCAAACGCATTCGGACTAATTCCTTTACACCAAAAAGCACCTTGAATTAACTTCGCAATCTTACCTTTATAGCCAACCTTCAATTGATCAACCATTCCACTTAGTGTTTTCTTGGTTTTATCGCCGAAACCACTACCAAGTGGACTAACACCTAACTCATGTTGAAGTCCCATTCTTAAAGCATAAATAGTTGGCCAACCAGTGTTTCCATTTTCCTTGACCTTATCAAATCCTGAAACATTCCCATATTCTTGGTTCAACCACTTCTGAACGTTTAATACTTGTTGATCCATAATTATTTCCTCCTAAAATTCTATTCATCAGATTTAAGAGTTAGCGCTAACTCGCATGCAAACACATCGAAATCAATTTGCAATCATGTAGAATAATCGTTGAATATCATAGACAAAAGTTCTACAATGACAGTAAAGAAAATCAGCTGAAATAATCTAAACCGACCTAACTTCGAGGTTGTTGATTGATTTCTCATCTGTTTACAAGAGCAATCATATATCCACTATTTCTACATGTCAATAATTTTATAGATATTTTTTCTATATAAAGGATTAGAAGGAGTCCAAAATGTCGATATATCAACGTGTCAAAGAACTTGCTAAAAACAAAAACATTTCCATTCGCGAATTGGAGCATCAGCTCGGCTTCTCTAATGGAACCCTTCAAAAATGGGATAAAACGGCCAATTCACAGAAACTAAAAAAAGTTGCTAACTACTTTAACGTCTCCGTTGATTACCTTCTAGGAAATTCAACCGGTAACTCTGCTGATTTAGACGACCTCTCAACGATCATGATGTTCGGGGGCAAACCAATTCCCGAAGAAGATCGTGAAACGGTAGTGGAAATCTTAAGGAAACTTCGAAATGCACGAAATCATCAATAGCCTCTTCAACTACGCGTTAGATAACGACATCGCGGTTGAATACACTGATAAACTACATCAGAATACTCAGTCTTTTGCGGACGTCCGTTCCCGGTCAATTGTGATCAATGCCAACTGGCAACCACGTAAACAACTGCCATTCATCATTGCGCATGAGATTAGCCACATAATGCAGTGCGATCAAGATGACGCTATTCTTAGTTTCACGACCTTACTAAGTCCGAAGTATGAACAAAAAGCCAATGTCAATGCGATCAAACTCTTGATCCCTTTCTATGCTGACAATAAAGAAATCGATCAGATTAATTTAGAAGAATTTATGGAGTTATTTGCCATCCCAGACTCACTACGAGACGTGTGTTTTACTGAAATTAAAGACTATGTTGATTGAATACCAAAAAAGCTCAACTTCAAATGAAGTTGAGCTTTTTTACGATCTAATTATTAAAACAACTTTTTAGCGGCCTTAGCCATGACCTTGGGATTCTTATCAAATCGTGGGTTATCTACAAGATTCGACATTGGAACGCCCGCAAAGTGATAGGCAGCCACTTCACCAGAACGAACGGCACTTTGTTCAGTGAAAACCATCTGATACGGCTGGTCAACAAATTCACCAGTGAAGGCTAAGTTTGTTGAGTGTTCTGGGATGACTTTTGGGCGATCAATCTTAGCCCGGTTGTTAAACAATGCCGAAGCGTATGGCATGTATACCGGAACCGAGTTGACGATTGAATCCATGATTTCTTTTTCTTTATCACGGATGTTAACGGGACCTGGATCAACCTTTGAAAGTTGACCGATCAACTCTTGAACCATTTCTTTTCCGGTCATCTTGATGTATTGCTTGTCAACGAATTCCCCGCGACGGTATGGATACAAGAAGTATCCCCAAAGGACCGTCTCATTTGGTTTCTGGTCAGTGAAGTGAGGTTGGTGATGAACCACGATCGACATTCTTACGTCTTTTTGACCTAATGGAGTGATTGGACTCGTTGATAAGAAGGAGTTCAAGGCATTCCCAGGAAGTTGCGTGGTGATCCGAGTAATTTCGTTTAGGAACGTGTGATCCTTGGTGGTTACAGTGAAACTACTCCATCCACTAGCATTGCGGTCGGCAAAGAATTTGTCAGGATTCCCCAAGTTGTAGAAGTGGTCAGTGGCTTTCTTCCACAAACTTGAAGCGGCACCATAGTCGGTATTTTCACCTGATGGAGTGTTGAAGTCCCCAAGGGTGGCAGAATCAGTAATGGAACCATTCGTGAAGAAGACTGCGGTATCATCATCAACGTCAACGTGTTCTTTTTGACCGGTGTCAACGTTCTCCATTTCTAAGCCCTTAACGGTAATTTCTTCGTTCATTGGAGTTTCTTTGAAGTCCCAGTCATCAACTCGTCGATTCAAGACGAACGTTACGCCTTGTTTCTTCAAGTAATTAATTAATGGTAACATCAAACTTTCGTACTGATTGTAACGAGTCCGATTAACTCCAACTAGCGTGTTGATTTGGGTAAATTCATAGATCATTTGGTGCATGTAACGTCTAAGTTCCTGTGCTGAACTTTGAGTTCGGAAGGCAAAGGTAGTTTCCCACATGTACCAGAAATTCGTTTGAAACATGTGTGGGTCATCTTTGAAGTAATCAGCGATTGAGACGTTATCAAGTTCGGTCTCCTTATCGTCTGGCATCATAATCAACTTAGTTAATAAGATTCGATCCTTGTTGTTAAAACCCATCTTAGCGGAATTAATAATGCCCTTTTCGCCCTCCATCAAACGCGCTTTATCGTAGGTCCGATGCTTAGCATCAAAGTCCCGCGTGTCTTCAGCGGCGGTCATGCCCTCTTCAGTGGCTGAAGGAACTCGACTTAACAGATCCATTAAATCAACGTAGGTGCGGTAATTCAACATTCTTCCACCACGGGCTACAAAGCCAGTCTGGTCCGAAGTTTCGTGATTACGGTTCCAGTATTCGTTACCGGTTACGTCAGTTTTGGCACCATCGTTTGCGCCATGGTCATCTAATGAATAGAAAGTAATGTCTTTTCCATCCCAGTGACCCTCTTGAATCAGGTAAACGGCAGCGGCCATGTTAGAGATCCCGGCACCGATCATAATTGCTTTTTTCTTAGTCATATTAACCCTCCTAGATTTAAATCCAGATTAAGCATTCATTTCTATGTTAGTGATTTCACATATGCTTACAACTACATTATACCGTACAAAAAAGTCCGTATGTAACTTATCAAATTGATTTAATAATTTATTTAACTAATGTTCCGATGTGGTAAACAGTCGTTCAACATGGCAGTCCACTAATAGATAATTAAGGGGTCAATCTGGTACAATATAATAGTAGAAAGGTGGTAATTACTATGTCAGAAACAGTATTTTTCAATCCCGGAGACTCCCTTGGTAACTTTCATGACTACAACGATGCAGTTCGTTCTGCCCAACTCTATCGTGATAAGCAAATCGAGTCCAAAAACGTCGTAGTAGTTCATGGCAAAGATAAAAAATCATTCGATATTTTCCTTTCGGATAACGCTCAATCAAACGATAAGAATAACGATCAAACTTCACCATATTATGTCAATAAACGAATCTAATTGATTGATTTGATTTAATTGGAAATTACGTAGTTATTAGTGTACAATTGATTATATCAAGTAACCAAACGTATGTTCGCAATTATGTAAAAGGAAAGGAATTTTATGGCAAATTCTAAAAACAGTGCAGACGGGCGTCAAATCGAGCTCGACAAAGCACTTAGCAAGATTAAGAAAGAATTTGGGACTGGTGCTATTATGCGCATGGGCGAATCACCTAACCAGAACGTGGATTCCATCTCAACCGGTATCTTATCATTAGATATCGCCCTTGGAATCGGTGGTTTCCCGCGTGGTCGTGTAGTTGAGATTTTCGGTGCCGAGTCATCTGGTAAGACTACCATTGCCCTTCAAACCGTTGCTGCTCTGCAACAGGCTGGTGGGACCGCCGCATATATCGATGCTGAAAACGCAATGGATCCTGAATACGCCAAAAGTCTTGGTGTTAACATTGATAGCCTTCTGTTATCACAACCAGGAACCGGTGAAGAAGGACTTCAGATTGCCGATGCCTTGGTTCAATCAGGAGCCATTGACCTCATCGTTGTCGATTCAGTTGCAGCTCTTGTTCCAAAGTCTGAAATTGAGGGTGACATTGGTGACTCTCACGTTGGTTTGCAGGCTCGTTTAATGTCACAGGCCCTTCGAAAGTTAGCTTCTAGTATCAATAAGACCAACACGGTGGTCATCTTCATTAACCAACTAAGAGAAAAAGTTGGTGTGATGTTTGGTAACCCTGAAACCACACCTGGTGGTCGTGCCCTTAAGTTCTACTCAAGTGTTCGACTTCGTGTTAGTTCCGGTAAGCAATCAAAGGAAGGCCAAGATGTCGTTGGCCGAGAAACCAAGATTAAGGTTGTCAAGAACAAGGTGGCTCCACCATTTAAGACCGTTGATACCCTGATGAGTTTCGGTAAGGGAATTGAACCAATTGCCGACATGGTCAACTTAGCCGTTGACAAGGACATCGTTGACAAATCTGGATCATGGTACTCATACGGTGAGGAACGTTTGGGACAAGGTCTAAACAAGACCGTGGCCAACCTGCGTGACAAACCTGAGATGGTCAAAGAAATTAAGCAAAAAGTCAGAGAAGCATATGGCATCGCCAATGATGAAGAATCAAAGAACGATGACAGTGGTGATGATTCCAAATCCACCAAGTCCTCTGACGATAAGGCAACTACTAAGAAAGCAACAAAGGCAAGTACCAAGAAAGATAGTGGAACTAAATTAGACGTTTAGTCTTAAACGAAAAACGCTTAACCATGAAAATCATGGTCAGGCGTTTTTTTGTATGATAAAAACTACTTCATCTAATACTTTGACCAATGTCATGGATAAACCGTAAATATCTTTCGACCAAGGGTAGATTTGGGATCAGTTCTTCGTTAAAGATATAATGATTACGATTCTGTTCTGAAACTTGACTAGCAGTTATTATGTGGACTATCTGAGCCACTTCGTTAGGGTTAAAACAGATTGGATACTCTAACAACCTCTCACTAAGTTCTGATACGTTAAAAATCGTGTCCCGATGGCTTAACACCCGACAATTATCATTCGCATTAACAATCAATGAATGAACGTTATTCATTATTTCCCCACTCTCTCCATTCATCGATAAATTATCACTTAATAAGTTCCCAATGGCTTTTTTATGGTCTAGGATTTGTTGAGCTACGTTAACAAAGTGCGTTTCTTTATCATATTTGTCCCTTCCAATTAAGTAACCACTTTGGGTCTCTTCGATGTACCTAGACGTTGTCCAATTTTTAACTTCAAAGATAAATATTCCTCTTTGGGAAATCAAAATTACATCTTGTTGATTCCTATTCGTATGACCATCACCATAATCATTCCATACGTTACTATTAGAAATCACGTCTCCAAGACCATTGACCGCATTTGCGACCCGATTTTCACCGTCATTACCCACCATGATTTTACTGTATTCTTCCTTTAAATCACTCAGGTGTTCGCTAAACTCATCAATTGCGGCAAAGTTGTCATAAATATTCTCATTGTAATTATTCTTAATCTTTTTCACATTATAGTAGTATTCATGAGTCAGATAAATTAGTCGATTAACTATTTCCATCTCATCATCATAGTTGATATTGAACTGATCATTAACTAATCGAAGTTGTCTCATCAGAAGATCGCTATAATCTCCATTTGACAATTTTCGTCTTACAATCACATTTTGAGCAATAGCGGGAAATTCATTTAATTCATCTAAATTTATTCCATATTCATTTAGCTTTTTAGTAAAATTCGGTCGTTCGCTTCTCCTGACAAGAAAATCATTAATTAGACTCGCAAGCCAACGTAAAAGAAAAAACACCAACCCAGCGGCAATCAGGCTCCCCCAAAATCCATCAGTTGGTAATAGCCTAAAGAAGACAAAAATCCCAATCATTAAAAATAACACTTGGAGGCAATCGTACGGGTCAAACCAAACACCAAGAAGCAAAAATCCGCCCCCACAATAAAAAAGAAAATAAGAAATTTCCAAGGATCCCTGCCCCTGAGAAGCAATTAAGTATAAAGAATGCAAGACAAATAATGGTCGCTAAAGCCATCCAAATCTTATGATATCCGTCCATAATTTTCTCCTAGAAGAATGATTTATTACTAAAGTACTAACATAATATTATAAACCCTTTAATATCAATTAATTACCACAAAAAATACCCATTCACTTTTTTAGCGAATGGGTATTTTTTCTATTTCTATTTAAGCTTTTCGCATTAATTTACTACCGACATAATAAACGATCGCAACCACAATCATGGAAATGAAGGTCGCACCAACCGTCGCCTTAACAATCGGCAACAGGTTCAAACCAATGTAGAGTACCACTCCAATGGCGATACATGCCATCGCAAACCAGTTAATGCCACCCTTGTACCAGTACTTTCCAGTAGGAGTTGCCAAGGCTTTCAAATCATATTTTCCGTCTGATAAACCAAAGTAATCAACTACCAAAATGGCAATGATAGGACCAAGGAACATCCCAGTATAATTCAAGAATGCCGTGAACGCATCCAAGAAACTGCCATTAATCAGTGGAACCAGGGTCAAAATCATGGATAGAATCGTAACGATGAACAGAGACTTGTTCAGACTAATCTTGGGAATCAGGTTGTTTAAAGCCGAGCCACCGGATTGAATGTTGACGGCGTTAGCGGTCATACTAGTCAAAACAATGACAACCATCGCAATCAAGCCAAGTCCTAATTTATTGGCAACGGTACTAGGATCCGAATTGTTCGGGTTAAACACGCCAGAGGTTACAGCAACACTCAGAGTTGTACATAAACCAATGATCACAAAACTGACCATTCCTAAAATGGCACCCACGTAAGGGGCTTGGGTGGAAATTCGTTTACTAGAGGTAAACCTAGTAAAGTCCGCTCCACCAACAACCCAGCCTAATGCGGCTGCAGCAATCGTATCGAGCGCCACTCCAAATGGCATTTTAGACTTCATTGGAACCTGATACTTAGCAATCTGGGAGAACGATACGTCGCGAAAGACCACGATCACTTCGATAATGACAAAGATAATTACCAAAACCACTCCGATTCGTTCGATAATCTGAACTGATTTCGGTCCCGCAATGATACTTAACAAATGCAGGATACTCATGATGATGATCCCAACGATAATCCCAAAGTAACCACCGGGTTGGCCAAACAACGCCCAACCAAACATACTATGAAATAAGTATGCTAAGGACGTAGCGGCAATGAACGTGTTAACCGCCGTCCAACCCATGAACAAGGTTAGGTTAATGACCGATGGAACGACACTTCCTCGAATCCCAAACGGTGCTCGCGACAGAATCGTGGTGGACGCTCCCGTCTGATATCCCATGTATCCCACCATGCTCAAGAACGCAAAGGCAATCACTGAGGCAATCACTGCGGAACTAATTCCACCGAAAAAGCCGGCAGCAGCAATCACTCCTCCAATAAACCAGGTTCCGTTGTTGGCGTTGGCGCCGAACCACGTGGCAAACATATCCCAATAATTCATGTCTCGTTCGGAAATTGGGATTGACTCAAATGCATATTTCTGATTACTCTCCATTTTATCCTCCAATTATTAACGACTGGTTTGGTTTACTATCTGATGGTCGTATCTGCAACATATTTCAAGTATAACACTGAAAATTAGCTCTACCATGAGGAATTATGACTCCTACTCACCTCTTTAAATCTTTACACCTGGTCATGTGAACGATCAATATGTTGTAAATTCTATCATTCGACTTTTCTTGAGGCAACAAAGTTACATAATTAACAATGTTCGTATTTTTTGTAAAATAAAAAACGCTAATCATATTTGATTAGCGTTTTTTTAATTTACTTCTTCGGTACTACTCGTTGCAAACTGTTATTTGAAAGTAGGTATAAATATTCGTCTTTAACTGGTTTGCCCAAAATGTCTGACAAGGCAATTCCATAGATATTAACCTGGCCACGATACTGGTCAATGATCTTTTCAACGCTAGCATCCATTTTTTTAGGATTAACGAAGTCGGTTTTGTAGTCAAACAGAACCGGACCATCATCTAAATCAAGGTAGCCATCGATAATTCCGTGGACCAGGAGTTTTTGATCCGCGTCATTTTCAAATTCCGAGAAGATCTGTTCTGCGGAAATTAGCAGTGAAAACGGAACTTCTCGGTGAAGTCGATCGGGATGGGCCTTGATTAATTGACCAAGCTCACTCTGGTAGAATTTCACCACGGAATCAATGTTGACCTTTTTGGCAACCTCCGGCGTAATTAACTTATCATTAACCAACTGCGCCAAGAGTTCAGCAACCGTATCCTGATTGATCGGTTCCTTAACGTTAATCTTCTGCAAAATCAAATGCGTTGCAGTTCCAATTTCCATCGAGTTTGGCTGTCCGACCGATTGCATGAACTGGGGTTGCATAAACGTTGTGTTGTTGTAACGAGTCCGACGCAAGATCATGTTCCGACTCTCTGACACACTGCCTAGCTGGATATTGTCGGGATCGTCAAACAACCGTTTGATTTCTGAAACGGATTGATAAGCCGTCGTGGTGGTTGCTGCATGATACGGATACTTGAAGTCCATGATGTGCTGAATCTGCGACTGATCAATTTGTTCAGTCTTTAGCGTTTGATCTGATGAATTACTAGTAGCTTCAGCTTGACCAGGTTGTTGTAAGTCCTTGGCCGTCACAAATTCCACCTTAAAGTTGGTTGGATCCTTAGACAAAACGTGAGTCGCATCAACCTTACCACGATCCTGATAATAGTTGGGATGACGTACCAGAGAAGCACCAATCCAATCCATGAAACTCTTGGCGCCACTTCGCATCGACTGATCCAATACCATGTTAGGGCTTTGGTAGGCTCCTTCCCATTTCTTGGTTTCAGTTTCAGCCGTATTCTTGTTCTTAACAATTCCGGTAATGTAAAGTTGTTGCTCAGCACGCGTCAAAGCAACATAAAGTTTACGCATTTCTTCCGCCAAATTGCTGTTTTTCTTTGCGGCCATAATCGCTACATACTGCAAAGTTGGTAATAATTCATGTTTAGATTGATCAAAGTATTTAATGCCAATTCCTAATTTGTTATTCAAAACATACCGATTCTTTTCGGCAGATTCATTGAAATTTTTAGTGGCGTCCATTAAAAAAACGACCGGAAATTCAAGTCCCTTACTACCGTGAATCGTCATGACGTGGACCGAATCTGTCTCAATATCGGCGGGAGCCTCAGCCAGGTCATCGTCCTTATCCTGAAGTCGTTTGACGAATTGAACAAAGGCAAATAGACCTTTGAAACTACTCTTTTCGTATTCCGAAGCACGTTCGTACAATGCATGCAAATTAGCTTGACGCTTCTTGCCAGCTGGCATCCCACCAACGTAATCCAAGAACCCAGTCACACTGTAAATGTGCCAGATCAAGTCAGATAATTCGTGTTTCGTCGCAAAATCCTTGAAATCTTTTAATTGGTCCAGAAACAGTTGGACTTTCTTAGCAACCAAATTCCCAAATTCATTAGGCTCTTGTGACGGATAATGATGGTAAAAATCAAGGATGGACGCAAAATAATTACCGGTCTTGTGGTTAATCCGCAGATAAGCCATTTCATTTTCATCCATCCCCACGATTGGCGAACGCAGAACTGCTGCCAATGGGATGTCCTGGTACGGATTATCAATAATTTGAAGCAGCGACATCATAATCTGAACCTCAGTGGTCTTAAAGTAACTTTCACCACCGTCAATTGATAGTGGAATTCGTTTCTGTAAAAATTCTTTGGAGAGGTTCAAATTATTATTCCGCGTGGGTTCCAAGATCGCAATGTCACCGTAGCGAATGTCTCGCATCTCATGCGTGGTCTTATCGTAGATCTGCATCTTCTTTTGTATCAAATCCTGAATCTGATCGGCCACCATGCGAACTTGACCCTCGGAACTAGTGTCAGGTTTCATCGTTAAATCTTCGTCATCATCTTTAGAGCCATCATCAACATACATCATGACGTTGGCGTTTGATTTGACGGAATTACCATAATAGGTCGCACCATACTTCAACTTGGCGTTTCCGGTATAGTCCATTTCACCAAGACCACGATCCATGATCTGAGAAAAAACCAAGTTGGTAAAATCATCGACGTTTTTAACCGAACGGAAATTGTCAGACAATTCAACCGCGGTGTCCTTATTATCAGATTCCTGATAATGATCCAGTTTTTCCAAAAACATTCCCGGATCCGCCAAACGAAAACCGTAAATTGACTGCTTAACGTCGCCCACCATAAACATGTTTTCGTGCTGCTGATTCTTCATCGCACTTAAGATCGCATCTTGTAGTCGGTTGTTATCCTGATACTCATCAACCATGATTTCATCAAAGTAATTCTGCAATTGTCGCTTGATTTCTTGGCTGTCTTCACTCTTACCAGTCAGGATGTTCAACGCAAAATGTTCAATATCAACAAACTCGTAAGCATGCTTCTGTTTTTTGACTGCTGCATAACGCTTTGAAAAAGTTTGAACAACCTCCACTAATTTCTTAACTAATTTTTCCGCCTGCTTAATGACATCTAAATTAGCATCTTCTTTGGCAAAGAAGTACTTGGACTGGATTTTAGTTACTATATCCTTGGCACTTTTACGAAGAGATTGCCCCTGATTTTTGAACTCTTCTTGACTATCATCAAATGACCCTTTACCTGGCAATCTTTTAAAAGTTAAATCTTTAAACATTTGATAAAGCGTATCCCATGTAGCGGTTCCCAAACGATCATAAATTTGATTAAGTTGCTTTATATCGTTGTTTACAATATCAGCATGTTTAGTCAAAGCCCCATCCAAGAATTCCTGCTTAGCCTGTTTGAAAATTCCAATGGCTTGCTTAATCTTATTTTGAATTTCAGGCAGCAGGTACTTCTGGTAAAAATTGCTTTGGGTAATGTTGTCATCCATTTGGTACAAATCAACTAAATGATTAAGCCATGCCTTAGGATCTTGATTAGCGTTAGAAAAATCATAAAGACTCAATACCACGTCAGTTAAACCATCATCACCACGATCGTTAGAAAAGTTTCTAGTTAATCTGGCAAATGAACCGTCTTCGTCATTACCGTATAGATCCTCTCGGACGTCTTCCCAGACGGAATCACGCAACATTTCTTGCTCAGTTTTATCGGCTAAAATCCGAAAATTAGGATCTAGATCAATGGCGTAGTAATCCTTCTGGACCAACCACTGACAGAAGGCATCCATCGTAGAAATGTGTGCAACCGACAACTTTCGGATCTGTTTTACCAGGTTACGCTTCTGTTCGTCATCATTAGACTGATTAACCTCGTCTTGTAAACCTTTTTTGATCCGATCACGCATTTCCTTAGCGGCCGCTTTGGTAAACGTCACAATCAAAAGGTGGTCAACATCGACCCCGTGTTCCACCTTATTGAGTACCCGTTGCACCAAAACTCTGGTTTTTCCCGAGCCAGCTGAAGCTGACACCAAAGCGTTTCCAGGAAAATTTTCCGTGATAGCCTTTTCCTGTTCTGGGGTAAAATTCATACTATTGTCCGCCATTATTGCGTTCCTCCTCTCTTAAGAAGTTAATGACATCCTTATTATTCCCCATGTCTTTCACAATTCGATAATTATTTTCAGTTAATAATGAGTCAAATTGCATAACCGATTTGTAAGGAGAATAATCAATATTTGATTTATCCTTATACTGAGATGGTTCCAACTTAATGTTCCCAGCAAAAATCTGTTTCCCAGCATTCTTAATCCGTTCCTCAGTTCGTCTCAACAGTAGTTCCAAGTCATGGGGCTCAATGATATTTTTTTTAATGGAAATTGCGTCCAATTCTTTACCACCTTTTTTAAATTTATAAGGATAGATCATGGAAGAATCAGCAACGTTATTCACCATGTCTTTCAACATACCATCGTTATTAACCAACAAGCCACTGTACTTATGTTTCTTCATCAAAGCTGCTTCAATTTGTTTTATGTCATCGAAATTTTTGACTTCACTAGGTTTTAAAACTGGATCAAAGATGTGCATGTACAAGGCACTAGCTAATTTCGCCTTGTCGGTACTGGAGAGCTTATCTTGATTTTGAACGACGGCATCGAGGTATGTCATCATCTGCATCCGTGTCCCGTCGTAAGCCTCCGACAGATCAATATCTCTGTCACTAGATTTGTAGTCAACAACACCAAGATACTCAGTCCCATCGAGGAACATTTGGTCAATGCGGTCAATTCGTCCCCGCACGTTTACCGAATGATGATCGCCCAAATCAAAGTTCAAGCCGTCAATACCGTTGGTTTCACTGGGTTCACCAAAGATGATTTCGGTGTTCTTCGGACGCATCTTGGTGTAATGGGACTGGTCACGCAAAGTGGTCGCCATCTGCATTACCGTTTGAACCAATTGTTTAGAAATGTATTCCATCCGATTAGAACTCTTTAAAATTTCGTACTGCAGATCCGGATCGTTCTCGATAATGGAACCTGTAATTTCGTTCACCATGTTTCTAATCTGTTCATTGGAAAGATCCGTAATATCAATGTGCTTATCGTTAATCTCTTTAATCAACTTATCGAGTGACTCGTGATAGAAGGTTCCGGTACTGCTGGGATCGAGATTAAATTCATCTCGTTCTTTCAATCGTAGTCCGTACTTTAAGAAATACTCATACGGGTCATAGTAAAATTCTTCTAGCTTAGAAATGGAAGTTGTGATGGAATTACCATACAAGCCGGTCACAATCTCTGGTTTTAAAGCGGCGGGAACATTCTTGTACGTCAAACTCCCCATTAATTTCTGGGTAATGGTCCGCATGGTTGGATCGTTTTCTAAGTACGCTTTAATTTGAGTCCAGGCTTGCCCTAATTGCTTGCCATTAACCTTGGCATCAAGTGAAGCCTTTACTAGGTATTTCAACGTGGCTCGCTTGGAACCAACATACTGCCGAATATCATTTGAATCAGGACTGGGAGTAGCGGAGACGTGCTTTTCTTCCAGGTTGAAATGATCCTTAATTCGAGCTACATATGGTGAAATGGCCTGGGTTACGTCACTTTCTCCCCCACCCAAGTTATACGAAAAGACCAGCTTGGAATCAGGCGTCATGAACGCCAAGTAGTTTAAGTAGGGTTCGTTAACCATCTGCGTCTCACTATTATCATTTAAGTACTGATCATCGGTGAATTGTTCATTCATCTGATCGCGATCGGCATCGTTTAAAAGACTGTTATTTTCAATGGTAGCAGGCATACTATTGTCGTCGGCCCCCATCACAAAGGTCACTTTTTTATTATTAAGCTGGACTAAACCAGTTTCAGAAATGGTGACCTGATCCAAGGTTGATGGAATCTGGGAGTATGAAGCTCCCTCAAATCCAGCTTTCAAAAGATCCAAGAAGTTATCCATTTCAAAGGGATGGTCACCTAGAAAGGTCACAAAGTCATCCAGCAAACCACACAGCGTGTTCCAAACTTGTTCAGATTGACCAGCTTCCTGTAAGTCACCACGTTCGGTGGCCTCATCCTGCCAGTGTTTTAGTTCATTAATAACGCCGTTCTTATCCAAAAATTGATACAGGATGTTGGCTGCGTCTTTCCCAGTTTTGGCCTTAGCCATCTTCTTATAAAATGGTGGTAACGTGTCTTTTACAAAATGGCGAATCACATTGATGTCAGCGGAAATTTCCTTATTCCGATTGGAGACAATACCAGTGTCATTGTCAGAAATGGTGGCGTATTCCCAGTCTTCATCCTGCGTCCAACGTTTCCCCTCGTAACCATTTTTTAGAACTAAATTTTCACACAACGAAAGACAACGACGATAACGATCAATATTCATCGGGTTGCCATCCTGGTCATGAGGAATCAACAACTCAGACTTAAGTAAACGCATCACATCGTCATATCGATAGTTACGCTTGCGATCCGCGCGATAGATAGAGAACAACGCATCAATTAGTTCCACTAGGGGATGATTATCCATGTGTTTCTGAATGTCCACGAAGTACGGAATTTGTTGCATCTGAAAAATGGGATCGATGACGTTTTGATACTTATCCAAGTGTCTGGTAACCACCATAAAATCAGAGTATCGGAAATGTCCCGTTGCGACCATTTGGCGAATCATCGTGGCAATATTCATCAGTTCATCGTAGTTTGAATCAGCCCGAAAGAGGGCTACGTCAGGATTACCGTTTGTCTTGGGTTGAATTGGGGAACCAACTTCACTACTTGCGATCCAGTAGTCCTCAAGTTCCTTTAAACCGTCACTACAACGACAGTCGTCAGCGTACTGGTCGGTCATAACCTTAGTTCCACTTTCCCGAGCGTACTGGTACAACTGATGATAAAGTCGTCCTGAGCGTAAGAAGAACGCCGAATTATCCGGCATTTCGTTTGGATAAGCATGGTCGAGGTTAAGGTCAATCGTGATGTCATTAGCCTTATCAATTAGGGTCTTGACGATCTCAAGTTCTTGGGCCGAAAACTGCGAAAAACCACTGATGTAGAAGTGCATCTGGGACAAATCGGTGTCAGTCAGATACTGATTCAACATTTCCAGTGTGACAGAGGAATCAACGTATTTTCCGTCCGTCTCTTTCAAAAATTCACGATAAATTACGCTGATATCATGCAATTTTCCCTGTAATTCAGGATTAATCGTTCCGGGATCGAGATCAGCAATCTTGTCCAACGTATCCGGGTCGATCTTCCCCTGCTGCAGTTCGTTAATCTGATCTGCCACTTGGGAAATAAAACCAGGTTGGGCTCCCTCACCCTTAAACACAGTCAGCTTGTCCTGGTAATTCTCAATGATCTGAAAGATGATCATGTTAATGGCGTCCTTTGAGAGTCGTGGTAGTTGATAACCTTTACTGTTACCAAGGAAATACCACATCAATCGAGAAAACGAGAAGACCTGAACGCGAGTCTCGGCAAACGTGCTCTGGTCATCATGATTCAGTTGTTTGAGCGTTCCTAGTTCGGACTCGAACTTAATGTGATTCGGTACCAAATAGAAATAAGTATCATGTGGATGTTGCTGCATGGAGTGGTCAAGGTTATCGATCACCCTTTTAAAGTGATCGTTGCTGGCCTTGCCGAGTACGAATTGTAGTGCCATTATGCTTTCCTTTCTGAGTGTTCCTCAATGAGAGCCTGGGACTGATTCTTAAAACTGCCGTTCACGATCGCATCAATCACGAAATGGGCAATCGTTTCATGTGAAACAATTCCAACCGGCACGGGCTGTCCTTCTTCAATCGTGTGGCCGTCATTGTGCTTGGTATTAACTACATTAACGAGTCGAAAAATGGTGTACGGAATTTCTGATTCATCAATAACTTTAATGGCATACTGTTGTTGTTTTAAAAATTCACTAACGTCATCGACCCCAGGGTAATCCAGTTCACCGTCGACTTCCTTATCAATTCCCGCGGCTGACAGAAAAATGATCCGAGTTGGATTCAGACGTCCCGAATAAATGACGGAAAAGAGTGCCTCCATGTCTAAATCAACGTCCAAGGGTCCTAAAAAGGAAACGATCACGTCGACATCTTTCAGGTGACCTCGGTACGTCTGTTCCTGCGTAAAATCGCCCGTCGTTATTTCATGAACTTTAAATTCATTTTTTGAATTAAAATAGTTAAAGACCATTTGTTCGGCCTGCGTTTTTCCAAGTAGTAAAATATTTTTCATCTCTAAAACCCCATTTATATCTTTATTCTATCAAATTTGTCAACGACCGTTAATGCATATTTTTTTGCGACCAATTAATATTGTTCGTGATTTGACACATTTTAACATTATGTTATCCTAATATCGTGGTTCATTTTTTTAAAACCGAATATTAATGTGATAGGAGTTGTGGAAATGGCTAATCGAATTGCCTCGTTTTTTCACTTTCAGGAACTGGGAACAAACTTTACCCGTGAAACCATCGCGGGAGTCACGACCTTTGTTTCCATGGTGTATATCTTATTCGTAAACCCGAACGTTTTGGGTGCTGCAGGAATGGATAAGGGTGCCGTCTTTACCGCGACCGCTCTTGCTTCTGCATTTGGCTGTTTCCTAATGGGAATCATCGCAAACTATCCGTTTGCGTTATCTGCTAGTCTGGGTCTGAACGCTTTCTTTGCTTACTCGGTATGTATTGGGATGCACATCCCCTGGCAGACTGCCCTTGCTGGCGTGTTCGTTGCCTCAATTCTCTTCGTCATCTTGACGCTACTCAAGTTGCGTGAAAAGATCATCGACTCGATCCCGTCCGACCTTAAGTCCGCCATTGCTGGTGGAATTGGATTGTTCATCGCCTTTCTTGGCTTAAACAATGGTGGCCTAGTGGTTGCCAACAAGTCAACCCTAGTAGGCTTGGGATCTTTCAGCAACCCACTCACGTTGCTGACGGTCGCTGGACTGGTCATCACGTTATTCCTGATGGCCGCTAACGTTCCCGCATCCATCTTCATTGGAATGGTTGCTTCAGCTGTAATTGGTGTGCTCTTCGGTTTAATCAAGATGCCTACCGGGATCGTCTCCGGAGTTCCAAGCATCAAGTCCACTTTCTTAGTTGGACTATTTAACGTTGATAAAATCAACACGCCTCAACTAATCGTTGTCGTGCTAACGTTCCTACTGGTAACTTTCTTTGACACCGCCGGAACACTGGTTGGTTTGGCCGAACAGGCCGGTTACATGAAGGACAATAAGATTCCCCGCATTGGTCGTGCCTTGGGTGCTGACTCGGTCACCATGCTGGTTGGATCACTTCTAGGAACTTCACCAATGGGTGCCTACGTTGAATCATCAGCGGGAATTGCCGTTGGTGGACGTTCCGGATTCACCGTTATCATTACCGGAATCCTATTCTTACTCGCCATGTTCTTCTCACCACTTTTGACCGTCATTACCAGTCAGGTCACCGCACCAGCCTTGATCATCGTGGGAATTTTGATGGCCAAATCACTTGGAAACATTCACTGGAACAAATTCGAAATTGCTGCTCCAGCCTTTCTAATTGCGATTGGAATGCCGTTAACCTACAGTATTTCAGATGGAATTGCGCTCGGTTTTATTGCCTATCCAATTACCATGATCGCCGCTAAGCGAGGTAAGGAAGTAGGTTGGATGATGTACGCCTTAGCCATTATCTTCCTGGTCTTCTTGTGGATCTTGAACATTAAATAATTAAAAACAAAAATATCTTCATAGAATATATATTCTATGAAGATATTTTTTAATTCATATTCTCTTACAATAGCATATATAGGCTCACTTATTTTAAAAATTCAAGCTACTCTTTTGCATATGCTCACTAATGAACTATACTAAGGGTGAGATTTGAGTTAGCTAACTGATTCTCATAGTTATTGGTAATTAATGTGATAGATCGTGTTTTTTATAAAACAAAGAAGAATTACTATGGCATATGAGACTGTTAATCCATTCAACAATGAAACTATCAAAACCTATCCCAACGCTACTGACAAGGAGTTAGAGCAAGTCTTAAAGACTGATGATGCCCTCTATAAAAAGACCAAGAAACAAGATATCAAAAAGCGGGCCAAAATCCTTCATAACGTTGCTAGCGCACTACGAGACAACAAAGACGAACTCGCTAAGACCGCTACGATCGAAATGGGTAAGTTATTCCGTGAATCACAAGGTGAAGTTGAGCTATGTGCGATCATCGCTGATTGGTTTGCCGATCACAGTGAAGAACTACTTCAGCCTAAAGCCCTTACTTCAGCGGTTACTGGTCAAGCCGAGATGCACTATCACGCTCTTGGAACACTAGTAATGGTTGAACCTTGGAACTTTCCTTACTATCAAATCATGCGGGTCTTTGCCCCTAATTTTATGGTTGGAAATCCCATGATTTTAAAGGATGCTTCTAACATTCCTAAGTCAGCCCAGTCGTTTGCGGACGTAATCAAAGAAGCTGGTGCCCCTAAAGGCGCATTGACCAACATGTTCTTATCATACGATCAGGTTACTAAGGCCATCGAAGACAAACGGGTTCAAGGTGTCGCCCTAACCGGATCTGAACGTGGTGGATCATCAGTTGCCGAAGCGGCCGGTAAGAACCTTAAGAAAAATTCGATGGAACTCGGTGGAATGGATCCGTTCATCATCTTGGACGATGCTGATTTAGATAAAGCTGAGGACATTGCTTGGCGGGTTCGACTCTATAACGATGGTCAGGTTTGCTGCTCTGACAAACGGTTCATCGTGATGGATAATGTCTACGACAAGTTTGTCGCAAAATTAAAGGAAGACTTCAGCAAGGTTAAAATGGGTGACCCGATGGATCCATCTACTACTCTTGCTCCAATGAACTCAAAGAAAGCAAAAGATAAACTTCAAGCTCAAGTTGATGCAACCGTTAAAGCGGGAGCTAAGGTGGTCTACGGTGATCAACCAGTTGATCTCCCTGGCCAATTCTTCATGCCAACCATCTTAACCAACATCGACAAGTCCAATCCAGGTTATTCAACTGAATTCTTTGGGCCAGTTGCCTCGGTCTACAAAGTTCACAGTGAACAGGAAGCCATTGAGATGGCCAACGATAATCCTTATGGATTAGGTGGAATTGTCTTCTCTGGCGACCCTCAACGTGGTGCGAAGGTAGCCGATCAGATTGAAACCGGTATGGTCTTTGTCAACAACTTCCTGGCATCCCTCCCATCATTACCATTTGGTGGCGTTAAGGGATCTGGATACGGCAGAGAAATGAGTGACATTGGTCAAATGGCGTTCGTTAACCAACAATTAATCGTCACCGCGCAGGAACCAGACATGCATAACTTAGCTGGGGCCTTAATCGCGACCGATCCACAAAAATAAATAATAAATAGTCATTAAAAAGGGATGAACCCAGTGAGGTTCATCCCTTTATTTTTTACTTTATAGAATTGGTGACAACAAGCGGCTAAAATGCTGCTTGAAGTTCAACCACCATGACTCAGACTCAAACATCTTAGTGGTTTGTAACGTGCTCTTCTTTAGGTCTTCCTCAAAAATCTTTCCCATTCGTTTCCCAAACTCTTCATCGTAGGTAAACGAATTAATTTCAAAGTTCAACTTGAAGCTTCGGTAATCCATGTTGGCGGATCCAACCGAGACAATTTTGTCATCAACCACGATGGTCTTAGCGTGCATGAAGCCATTGTTATAGTAGTAGACTTTCACACCCAATTTGGTTAATTGACGTGCGTAGTACTGCGTAGCTCGATAAACAAACGGATGATCCGGCATGTCGGGAACGATAATTTGCACATCAACCCCTGACATGGACGCAATCTTTAGGGCGTCTAAAACGGATGGATCAGGAATCAGGTACGGAGTCGTAATCTGCACCTTGTGTTTGGCCATCTCAATCATCTTGATGTAACCAATCTTGATCTGCTCCATACTGGTATCGGGACCACTGGAGACAATCTGCATGACCGCTTCCCCATCAGTATGAATGATAGGATAGTATTTTTTGATCATCTCTGGATTGTTGGGGTTAATCTGAAGTTTGCCATCGGTTGCGTTCCAATCCAAAATGAATTGTGACTGTAATCCGTAGATGGCATTCCCATGAATTCGAATGGAACAATCCTGCCAGTTACCGAACTTCTTACTCCAGCCCATGTACTGGTCACCGATGTTAAAACCACCAACGTAGCCGTGTTCGCCATCGATTACCAAGATCTTGTGGTGATCCCGAAAGTTAACCCGGAAATCAAAGAAATTGGAATGGGTGTGTAAGAACGGATAGGCGTGTCCGCCCGCTTCAAACAGCGGCTTAAAGAATCGTTGGGTCGTGCCCATTGATCCCCATGAATCATAGATGACCCGAACGTCGACGCCTTCTTTGGCCTTCTCAACCAAAGCCGCCAGCACTTTTTTACCGATCTTATCGGCGTAAAACGTGTAAAACTCAAGGTTAATGGAACTTTTGGCATTTTTAATGTCATCAAACATTTGGTCCATTAACTTGTCACCATTCGTAAAAACATCAATTTTATTATTATCATAAAGTGGCGAGGTATCAGAATTCATAAACATTCTAACCATGTTAGCTGATTCCCACGCGATCTTCTTCGACGGTGTGTCAGCATCTTTTGGCTTCTTCAACATCGCCTTTTCTTCGTTAAGTTCATGTTTAACATGTTTCTTCACGCTCCCCTTTAATCGGAAGAATTTACTCTTGGGTAACTTCCTTCCGAAGAAAGCGTAAATAATGAAGCCTAATAATGGTAGAAATACCAACACTAGTAACCATGCCCATGTTGCGGCAATGTCCCGTGGTTGTCTGAACACAGTAATAATCGCAAATAACGCATTACCAATTACGATAATGTGCCAAATTAACATCCAATCAATTGCCATAGTTGATCCTCCTAGGTTTTATACATCTATAATACATAACTTTGGAGGACTTTGCTTACTTTTTTCACGATTAGGGATTAGAATAATAAAGAATTTCGCAAGAAAACGTAGGTGATGAAAATGAATTCATATTTTGTCCTCGGATTACACGGGGTCCACAGCTTTTCGATTCTTCATCGAGTAGTCGATGCTTTAATATCCAATCCCAAAATTGCCACCCTGGTCTTTGCAGCGTTAGTGATCGCAATCCTGGTTTATCAGTTGTTTTTGAAAAAATAAAAAGTGTCCCATAGTGGTTAGACGAGGGTCTAACGATTATGGGGCACTTCTTTTATGATCAATTCATTTATAATGATTATTAATTGTACTTTGAACCCGCTGATTGATGATCAGCAAAAAGGCCAAATTAGAAAAAAGTAATATCAGCATTGGGAAATAATCGATTGGGAGCTGAATTAAAATCAATGCTAATAACCCAAATGTCATTACTTCCACAACGTACAATCCAATTTTTAAAAACCACTTCATCTTACTCTCCCACCCCATTTCTCTTGCTCATACATTAATTATTGGTGCAAATTATACAGGCAAACTAACGTAGTGTCTATGGGATAAGGGGCATGTTATTTATAATTAACGGGATGTTTACGAAACTGTAATAGTGTATAATGTCACAAAAGTATTATCACCGCAGGAGGACAGCCCATGAAAAAGATTTTGAGAGTTGTGACAGAAATCATCATTGGTTTCATATTAGCCATGATCATTGATTTTGTGATGATCTGGGTCGGTTACTATCATTTTTATGGTGCTCATCTCAACCATTTAAATGTAAACATTTTAGGATTATCTACATACGTTATCAGAAGAACTGGAGACGCGGTTGGCGGGATATCAAATAATCACAACATGATGATTTTGAGTGTGATTTGTTCCATACTAATGGTGGTTATTGGTGAAACCTTCTTTTGGTTTCACAGAAAAAGTAAAACAAAAAAGTAACCGTCTTAGCCACGTCACAAAGATGATTACCTTATAATAAAAATATACAATCTTCTGAATATTTATATGTTTTATTCCAAAAGATTGATACAATAATTAAAGAGAAAAGTTAAGACGGTAGCTACTTTAAACTTCAAAGGAGTGGTTAGTATTGCGATGAAATCTATTCGTATATAACCATCCTGAGGAAAGGAGTAGCGCGTGTCCTTATTTGACACGTTAGAATTAGTATTTCAATTCTGTCATTTCATGATAGAACTGATCCAACTAATTCTTAAGTTGGTCCCAGACCAACAAAAAAAGTAACCGTCTTAGCCGCACAAGGCTGATGGTTACTTTATAAACATATAATGTAGCTACCGCTTTAGCGGATCTCGAAGCAGTTGCATTATGTGCAACTGCTTTTCTTTTACAATTCAAGATTATCATATAGAAGAAAATTGTCAACTAAGAACCTAAAAAAGCCACCCATAGCATCCACTACAAGCAGCTCAAAAAATCAATAAAAAATAAACGTTTTAGCTTAGCTGAGGGAAATAACATCCCTCACATTTTCATCCTATCATACAGGATAAATAAGTCAAAATAATTTATTTTCCCTGCCCAGGTGACAAATCTATTGGAAACTAATTTTACAAAGACTATGATAATACTAGGTAATGGTTTACATAGTCCAAATGCTGATGACCTTAAAAGCTGAACTTATAATTGGAGATTTTATTATGGCAGTCAATCTTTTAACGGGTTTAAGTGGCATCTGCTGGTCACTTGTTTATATCATGATGATCTACATTGGTTTTAAGCACAAAACCTACTGCATGCCGCTCTGGGCAGCCGGTTTAAATATTGCATGGGAACTTCTTTATTCCATTAGTAACATCAATACCCTCGGATTCGCGTTACCAACCGTGATTCACGTGTTCTGGTTCTTGCTAGATATTGGCGTTATTGCGTGCTACTTCATTTACGGTAAAAAATATCAAATTAAAGATTTACAGCCATACTACATTCTGCAAGGAATTACCGTTATCCTTGCTTCATTTATCATCGAATACGCCTTTTACGATGCCTTGGGTGCAACGAACGGATCCAATTATTCCGCCTTCTCACAAAATCTATTAATGAGCGTCTTATTCATCGTGATGTTCTTTAAACGACCCAACTTAGAGGGCCAGTCGTTAACGATCGCAATTGCGAAATTTATCGGCACCCTCGCTCCCACCATTTTGGATGGATTTATTCTAAGCTACCGTTTTGTAACTTGGATTGGTTTACTGTGTGCGGTTTACGACATCGCATACATCATTTTAGTGGCCTTAGCCAAAATTGATCTGCATCACGCCAAAACCGCTCAATAATTAAAAAAGCAACTAACCATAATGGTTAGTTGCTTTTTGTTTGGATCAATTCGAATTAGATCGAAATCAATTATTTTTATTGTAATGAATCCCATGGGTCCAGTTTGATTGGAGTCTTCTTCAAAACTTCCTTTTGGGTGTGCTTCAAGTAACTCTTCTTAACAACCACTTCGTAGACAAAGTCCTGCATCCACTCGTCGGTCATTGCGAAGTAACCGTCGTCTCCGACCTTCTTACCCCAGCTGTTTTCGACCTTCCATTTGGTGGGAACATCGTTGATCAGGTCAACTCCAGTCAAGGTCATCGCATGAGAAACTTCGGCTTCATGATACTCTAATCGTTCGGCCTTCGTCATGGTCATGTCAACGCCGAATAAAGCAGCTTGACGGTATAACTTACTGTCCAAGTAGCCCTTCTGTCGGTTCATTTGGTGCAACACATCGTTTCCAAACCAGACGGTCTCGCCATCCTTTAACTGTTTGATGGCAGCTTCCTTCAACTCATCCATTGGAGCGTTCAAGAATTCAATGGGCATCCCGCCCTCAACGTTATTCTGACTTGGGAGTGAGTACATCTCGTCCATCTTCTTGTCAGGTGAATTGGTCAAGACAACGTAGTCGTTTAAATCAACGCCAATGTACTTGTCATAAAACTGTTTTGGTGTCAAACCTTGATCTAAATGATACTTCTTATCGTCATCACGATATTCAAGATCAAAGGTCTTGGGTGGAACGCCAAACGAATAAGCAGTCATCCGGTAGACTTCTGACATCATCTTTTGTTTCATTTGATTAATGTCATAATCAGAAGCGTCCGAGTTAACTAGGTTTCTGAGTACCATTCCGTCATGGCGGAGCTTGCGATCCATCACCTCGTCGTAATCAGTGGTGTCATCAGTTACCGCCGTCTCAGGGAAGGCTTCCTTAGGAATTACCCCATATTTCTGAACCAAAGCGGCTGCCATGGCCCATTGACCGCCATCTTCACCAGGCATGCTTAAGTAGAAATCTACATCTCTATCACTGGTGGGGCGATCAGCTAGCGTGATCATTCGATCGTAAAACATGTTAGCCCGTTCAATCTTGTCCCAGAAGAACAGATAGTTTTGTGATAATTCAAAATTCTTCTTGTTGTACTTAACCGCGAACTTGTGTCTCAAGGTGTTTAAAAGTGAGAACAACCAGCATCTTCCACTGTGCTTTTGGTTGGCAACGGTTCCGGTCTCCAGGTCAACGGAAAAGGTCCGATTCAAACGAACTGCGGTTCGTGGATCTTCTGAAGCCTTGTCAATGCCGTTGGTCATAATGGCCCGCGAGATAACCTCGTTTTTGGGTTGCACTTCAAGGTCAGCCTGCATTTGATCAATGTCATCTGATGTAATTGGATGGTTAAATTCAGTCATTATCTTCGTCCTTTCTTTCGATTAATTAGTTAATTGTAATTCTAAGTCTCAACTAATCGTTTTACAAGCGGAAGGACTAAAAATTAGGATTCGTCATTCGCATCAACTCGGGTCCCCGGTTTACTAGCAGCATTCCCTTTCCGTCTTCAAAGGAGAGCCCTTCAAATTCACGGTGTCCGTCGGTAATGATGGTTCGAACGTCACTCTTCTTCAAGTGACCTAGCTTACTGACTGGGAGGCGCATGATGCCACCGTTTGAGACCAAATACAAATTATTATTTTGGGCATTATAAGCTAATGACTGTGGAACAGTTCCCGGAGCATATCTAATTACCTGGGGAATCAGTTTGAACTGCGCATCATTGTCGCTAATCTGACCCCGATAGATCTTAACGGATCCCTTCGGCGCAATACCATGGTGCGTAATACTGTAAAAATAGGCATTCCCACGTTTGTCAAAGGCCAGTACCATCCCCATGGGAACTGGTCCACTGGAATTAATTTTTACTTTGACTTCCTGCATCGGCTTTAGGGTATCCATATCGAGCCGCTGAACAACCGGTTTAAACCCATTTTGTTTCACAAACCACATTTGTTTATTCTTTGGATTGTAGGCCAAGGACTGCCCGTGCCCAGTCTTAAAAATGGGACCAATCTTAATCCCGTCTAGCTGGGTCTTACTGTGTCTGAATTTACTCATATAACCAGGTAAATTAAATCCTAGTTGTTGAAGCTTTTTAAGATCATAGCGGACCACAAAGCCCGTATCAGAACCACCATAAAAGGTGTACATCACATAGGCGTACTGTCCGTGTAAGACCACACTTTGTGGATTCCGCATTAGTCGGTGATTCTCGTCGTTCATTTGGGAATATCTACTGGTGTAAGTGGGAAGAAAGTACTGGGTGATAAAGTCTGAATGTCCCTCTCCCCGAATTGTATGTAAAGTATTAGGAAAATTATCGCCTTGTTTATAAACTGGGACGTATTGGTAGTTTCCCCGTGAATAGTCTTGATTGTTAACCACTTGATAATGCTGCGGTTTCTGTGGTGATTGGGCTGTCTTAGAGTTCGGTTTCATGAACTCCAAAATATAAAACACTGCCGCAAACCCAATGATCACTAAACATATGACAATTGAAAACTTTCTTACCAAGTCTCTCATATCATCCTCCAAAAATTAATTTAAATAAAAAGCCCACCATAAATGATGAGCTTTTTATTGATTTAATATCCTAATTCATTGATATTATAACGCTTTTGTTTAGTTGTATTCCATGGGAAAGTCTTCACAACCCCAACAACCTTCTTCTTTGGAACAAAGCCCCAATAACGACTGTCGTTGGAAACACTTCGATGATCCCCTAAAACAAAGTATTCTCCATGAGGGACCTTCACAGCACCCTTGTTTTTAGGCCAGTTCTTAGACAAACTTGTTAGATCCCAGTCACCGGGCATGCGGTTATAGTAAGTTCCCTTTTGTTGCTGATCCTTACTGATGTAGTCCTGATTAACCTTCTTGTTGTTCACGTAGATGTTTCCACCACGAAAGGCAACGGTGTCACCAGGAAGACCAATGACCCGCTTGACGTAGTCAGTGTTAGGAGCTGCGGTGGGATCTTCTCCCGCTGCATCAAACACAACTACACTGCGGTGCTTAATCTTAGCCTGTCTGAAAACCATGATCCGCTCGCCACTCTCAAGGTTAGGTTGCATCGAAGGGCCATCAACCTTGGCCAGCGTAAATAGATACTGTCTGATTAGTAAGGCCAGGATCAGTCCAATCGCAATTGGAATCACCCAACTCATGACACTCTTAAAAAATTTCATTTCAACTTCTCCTCAATCATTATGTATAATTTTATTCTATCACTAATGATTTACTAGGGTATGAACTGAATCCCTAAAATTTTCTTTATATATTTAGTAAGTATACCTTATAATAGCAATTAGTGCGTCATTGATCGAAAAATTTTTACTAGGGATGAAAAAATGGAAACAAAAAAGAGTCATATCATATGGTTAGCGATTCTTCTGGGAATTGTGAGCGCAACCGGTCCACTTTCAATGGACCTCTACATGCCAGCACTCCCCCAGATGATGGCAACCTTTCATACCAACGCTTCCATGATGCAGCTAAGTATCACGGCCTGCCTAATTGGACTAGCGGTTGGTCAGGTTATCATCGGTCCCTTAAGTGATCGATACGGACGAAAACCACTCTTAATCATCGGCTTTCTCCTCTTTGCCCTCTCATCTGCCATGATCGCCTTCATTCCTAATATTTATGCCCTCATCTCACTCCGGCTGGTTCAAGGGATTGCTGGAGCAACGGGTCAGGTCATTTCTAGGGCGGTAGCTCGGGACATGTTTGAGGGTAAAATTCTCACGCGGTTTTACTCATTATTAACCGCCGTCAACGGAATTTTCCCCATTATTGCCCCCATTTTTGGTGGCTTGATCATTAAAATAACGGATTGGCAGGGCATCTTCCTAATTCTTGGAGTCATTGGAATTATAATCGTTCTAATGTGCATCTTTGGTATTCCCGAAACGCTTTCTCCTGATAATCGTAGTACCGGCTCCCTATTTCAGTCAGAAGTTCAGATGTTTCACCTGCTTAAAGATCCCAAGTTTTTCCGGTTAGTACTAGCTACCGGCCTTGTCTACGGATCCTTATTTAGTTACATCTCTTCTTCATCGTTTGTCTTTCAAAGTCAGTTTCACATGTCCGTTACCGACTTTAGCTTCCTATATGCCATTAATGGGGTAGCCATTGGAGTTGGAAGTGCCCTTCCAGGACGCCTGGTAATGAAAACTGATTCCATTAAACTCCTAAAAGAATTCATCAAGGCTACCATCGTAACCAGCCTCATCTTGACTCTTAGTGCCATCTGGTTCAAAAACCTCCTAGTAGTAATGATCTTAGTTTTCATTATTTTACTGTTTATTGGAGCCTTACTGACCCTCTCAACGACCGTTGCCATGAACGCTGCTGACCGCAATGCTGGTAGTGCCTCCGCGTTAGTTGGATTAACTCAGAACGCCATGGGCGGGATCGTTTCGCCATTGGTCGGAATTATGGGTGAAAACACCTATCTACCGATGGGACTCATCATTTTAATTGCCATGATTCTCATCAACATGTTGTTGGTTAAACCAAAAAGGGTGAAAAAATAGATTCTACTAAAAAATGCATCCCACTAGGATGCATTTTTATTTTGTTTCATTACTCGTTTCATAAACTGATCTTTTTGATCAAAGACGGTCTCGTTCATGAAGCCGCTGGGACCATGGGGCACACCATCAATGATATGGACTTCAACGTTCTGCTTGCCAATGAACTTAATCAGTTCAACGGCCATGTTAATGGTTTGAACGTATGGCACCACTCGGTCACCGGTTCCAGCATAGAGTAGTGCTGGCACCATCGCTTCATTCAAGTACGTGGTTGGATCGGCTTCAGCCACTAGGTCAGGAACATCAACGGGTCGATGAAATCCCAACATTGCGCCTTCAAAGGAATCGGAATCCCCAGTCTCCTTAAAATTAGGAACCTGTCCGAGGGCTTCAAACTCCGGCTTCAAAAGTGCCATGTCGTACAAACCATACGACGAAATTACCCCATTGACCTGACTAGAGTAGTCAAAATCAGAGCCGAAATCACTTTCCAAGTGACCACTGGCTTCAGAAGCCGCCAGTAACATGGCCAATTGAGCCCCTGATGATTCCCCCATCATGAAAACTGCGTTACTATCAAAGTGATAGCTATCAGCATGGGCTTTGACGAACCGGACCACGGCTTTTAGCTCATAAATGGCGGTTGGAAATGGCTTCATGTAGCTCAGAGAATAATTGGGACTAACAACCGCGTAACCACGCTTTAAGAGTTCCAATGCTCCATTTAGTTTAAAGGAACTTTTCTGGCCAAAGTACATTCCACCACCGTGCACGTCGATGATAACTGGGTAACTATCACGCTTCTCATTTGGTAAATAGATGTCTAGTTTATGTCGTTCTCCCTCAGCATACGGAATATCAATGAATTTGCGCTCCACAAAATCCGTATCGGCGGGTGAAAACGGATGTTCACGTTCAATAAATTTAACCATTTTAAGACTCCTTTGCAGTAGTTAAATTTATGATAATTCAAAAAAGATAGTGCGGCAATTATTCCCACTTAATAGGAAGAAAGCCACCCTAATTTCAAAATAAATTAATTTATTGACGTAGCTAGCCGTTACTGTCAGTAAGGTAATTCACTAATTTTGTTCATTTATTTCTCAAATATCAGTTTTTTCTATTGCTTTTTGAAAAAAGAGCCTAAAATCAATCCACGGTTGTTTAGAAGCAGTTTCTAAGCGATATTTGGAAAAAGGGGTGAGAAACATTGGATAACAAAATTCTAACTGACGATGACTACGCCAAAATGTCACCGTCAGATCTCACTAGCAAGCTAGACACCTCAATCACAAAGGGCCTAACTACCAGCGAAGCAAAACAAAAGTTACAAACTGACGGCTACAACGTCATTAAGAAGGGGAAGCAGCAATCCGGAATCGTTGCCTTTCTGAAAAACTTCACCTCATTAATGGCAATGCTGTTGTGGGTCAGTGGTGTAATCGCAATTCTTGCGGGCACCGTTGATCTAGGAATTGCCATTTGGGCGGTTAATATTATTAACGGACTCTTCTCATTTTGGGAGGAACACGCGGCCAAGAAGGCCACCGACGCTTTAAGTAGCTTACTGCCAACCTACGTTAACGTAATTCGAAACGGCAAATCGATCCAGATTAACGCAGATGAGATTGTCCCTGGCGATCTCCTACAGTTGCAAGCTGGAAACGCCATCCCCGTTGATGGGGTTGTCGTTCATTCGGCTTCCCTTCAAGTCGATGAATCCGCCTTGACCGGTGAATCACTGCCCGTTGACAAGGATACTAAGTATCACCACGGCGATGGCAAATTTGCCATCTCCAACGTGGTTTATGCCGGAACGGTGGTTACGAACGGAACTGCCACGGTACTAGCCGTTAAGACCGGGATGAACACCGAATTTGGTAAGATTGCTAGCTTGACCCAGAACCAAAAGGCCACCGTTTCACCACTTACCAAAGAGCTGAATCGCTTAACTCGTCAGATTTCGATCATTGCCTTTGCGATTGGAATTACCTTCTTCATCTTAGCCATCTACTTCGTTCATTATCCACTTGCCAAGTCATTTATCTTTGCACTTGGGATGATCGTAGCTTTCATTCCTGAAGGACTTCTACCAACCGTCACGCTTTCCTTAGCTCACGGAACTCAAGTCATGGCTAAGAAACACGCCCTCTTAAAGGACCTAGACAGTGTTGAGACCTTGGGTGAAACCAACGTAATTTGTTCCGATAAGACCGGAACTCTGACGCAAAATCAGATGACGGTCAACCACGTTTGGCTCCCCGATAAGGAATACAACGTCACTGGAACTGGATATTTCAATAACGGAAAGATCCAGTTTAACGGAAAAGACGTTGATTTATCTAACGAAAAAGATCTCGCGCTCCTGTTAAACATCGCACTATTAAATAACGATACTTCAATTAAATACGACCCAGACGACAAAAAGGCTCCTTCAATTTTAGGAACTCCAACCGAAGCTGGGTTAAACATTTTAACCGACAAGGCTGGGCTGAAAAAAGATGACTCAGCTGAAAAGAATCCACGTCTAAAGGAATTGCCATTTGACGCCAACCGTCGTCGAATGACCACGATTCAAAAGGATCCTGAAAACGGCGAAGACGTCATCTACACCAAAGGTGGTCTAGACAACATCCTTTCCATCTGTAATCGCATCCTGGTAAATGGTCAGGTTCGTCCCATCACTGAAGACGACAAAAAGAAAATTAACAAGGCTAACGCGGATTACGCCAAAAACGGACTTCGTTCTTTAGCCTTTGCCTACCGTGATGACGATACCGATGATCCAAACAAGGCCACGGTTGATAACACCGAAAAGAACCTTGTTTTCGTAGGTTTGGCCGTTATGTCAGATCCACCACGAGAAGAAATCTTTGACGCCGTTAAGAAATGTCACAGTGCTGACATCAAGATCATTATGGTCACTGGTGACAGTTCCTTAACCGCTAAGAGTATTGCCGTTCAGATCGGCATTACCTCCGATAAGGCACGGGTCATCACCGGCGAAGAATTATCAGCCATGTCAGACGATCAACTTCAAGAGGCTGTTAAAGGAGAAGTCATCTTCGCCCGAGTGGCTCCGGAAGATAAGTACCGTATCGTCTCCATGTGTCAAAAGAATGGTAACGTCGTCGCCGCAACTGGTGACGGGGTTAACGATGCACCTGCCCTAAAGAAGGCCAACATCGGAATTGCCATGGGTGTAAACGGAACTGACGTTGCTAAAGATGCCGCCGACATGATCTTAACCGACGACAACTTTGCTTCAATCGTCGCCGCAATCGAAGAAGGACGAACCGTCTACAGTAACATTCAGAAGTTCCTGCTCTACATTTTGAACAGTAACATGGCCGAAGCTTTCCCATCCATCCTGTTCCTAATCTCTAACGGTGCTATTCCCCTACCATTAACGGTAATGGAAATTCTGACCGTTGACCTTGGAACTGATTTACTTCCAGCTCTAGGACTTGGAACCGAAAAGAGTGAACCAGGAATTATGGATCAGCCACCACGTCCCCGTGATTCTCATTTGTTAAACAAGGGAATTATCGCCAAGGCGTTTGGTTGGTACGGACTGTTTGCCTCCATCATTTCAACGGGAGCCTACTTCTTCGCCAATTACCAGCACGGCTGGCCTCATGTTCCATTGTTTGCCAGCGGAAACATCTATGCTGAAGCCACCACGATGACACTTGCTGCCATTGGTTTCTGTCAGATTGCCGCCGTCCTAAACTGTCGTACTCGTGTGACCTCATTGTTCAAGATTGGGATCTTCAGTAACCATCGTATTATGTGGGGGATCGCATTCCAGATTGTCTTGATCACCCTGCTAATTTACGTACCGTTCCTACAAAGTGTCTTTGGAACCTACTCAATTGGTATCAGTGATTGGATCTACCTGATTGCCATCCCAATTCCACTAGTACTGCTCGATGAGCTCAGAAAGTACTTCGTAAGACGTCACATTCACAACAAGATCAACAAGCGAATGGGTCATTTACAAAAATTAGAAAAGATTTTATAGAATATCAAAAGGGATGCCGAATGATGAGTTCGGCATCCCTTTTTTGTACATAACCACAACTATTTAAATATTTTGTATCAAATACGGCTTTAAAATTGCCTTCACGTTGCTAGCTAACTTAGCCTTATCAATTGGTTGTTCGGATAAAATGATCTTTTCGATAATTCCGTCAATCCCATAACAAATGAAATCCAACTCAGTTTGACTAATATCTTTAATGACAAAAGCAAGCTGCTCCTTCGTAAAAGCATGGAACTCTTTACGAAACTGATATGAATTTTGACTTTTAAGTAAATTATCGAAAAAGGTTTGATTCTGGGTGAAAAAATTGATCCAGAGTTCAATTTTTGCTTGGATTTTAGTGTCATTGATATCTCGACAGGTCAATTTTAATTCGTCAAAATAAGAATCCATGAAATCCAAAACCAATTCAGACTTATCAGCATAGTGATCGTAGAAGGCTTTCCTCGTGATATCAGCTTTATCACAGATCATTTTAACCGAGAGATCATCTAAACTAGTTCCTGCTTGTAATAATTCTTTAAAGCTAGCTTGGATGGCTCCTTGCGTCTTACGAATTCTTCGATCTATCTTTTGTTCCATTTGTGATCACCTTTTTTAAGTATGTAGTTGCCAAAGTAACAATTGTATTATAATATACACGTGTAACTTATTCAATGAAATCTTATATTACGAGGAGATAACTAATGAAAACCGTTTTAATTACTGGAGCTAGTTCTGGGATGGGATACCAAACTGCCAAATTATTGGCAAAATCAGGTTTCCAAGTTTTTGGAGCCGCCAGAAACATCGCTCCCATGGATTCTTTAAAAGATTTAGATGTAACTCCAATTAAAATGGATGTTACTAGTCAAGCGTCGATGCAAGCCGGGGTTAATCAAATTATCCAAAAGGCTGGCAAAATTGATGTTTTAATTAACGGCGCCGGATACGGTTCTTTCGGTGCCATCGAAAACGTCAGTATTGAGGAAGCCAAACGTCAATTTGACGTCAATGTCTTTGGCCTCGTGGCTTTAACTAAATTGGTTTTACCACTTATGGAAAAACAACACTCAGGAGAAATTATTAATATTTCTTCCATGGCCGGAAGATTTAGTAGTCCCCTCGCTGGTTGGTACTTCGCCTCCAAACACACCGTCGAAACTCTAAGTGATTCATTATTACGGATGGAAGTCAAAAGATTTGGGATCAAAGTCGTTTTAATCGAACCCGGCGTGGTTAAAAGTAATTGGTCTAAAATCGCAATGAAAAAATTAGTTGATTCATCGATGGGAACCAGATACGAACAAGCCGCTAAAGAGATGGAAAAGAAAAATAACCAGCTCTATGCCTCTAAACTGGCTTCACAACCAGCATTAATTGCTAAAACGATCAAAAAAGCCATTGAAACCAAGCATCCCAGACCAAGATATCTAATTGGATTTGGGGCTAAACCAACGATTTTCTTTAACGCCATCTTACCCACTCGTTTGATGGATCTGATTGTCCCTAAATTCATGTAGGAGGAAACTAAGATGATTAACATTCCTAACAAAATGCCCGCCCTGCGGATTATCAAATATCGACACCCGTTTGTGAAAGACACCATTCCCGTTCCACAAATAAATGACAATGAAGTTTTGGTATCAATTAAGGCTTCGTCCCTAAATCCGATTGACTACACGATTCAATCGGGTAAAGTCAAGATCATCATGCCATATAAATTACCCATCACGGTTGGCAATGACTTTTCGGGCACCGTCGTTCGTGTGGGTAAAAGGGTTACTAAATTTAAACTAGGCGATCAGGTATACGGACGTCCCGATGATTTTCAAAGTGGTACGTTGACCGAATTTATTGCCATTAACGAAAATGACATCGCCAAAACTCCCAGGAACCTATCTCTAACCGATGCGAGTGCTGTTCCCTTAACTGGATTAACGAGCTATCAAGCTCTAATCGAAATTGGAAAACTGAAAAAGGGCCAAAAAGTCTTCATCCAAGCTGGTTCAGGTGGAGTGGGCACCATGGCAATCCAAATTGCTAAAGCAGTGGGTGCTTATGTCGCCACCACTACCAGTAAAAAGAACTTTGATTTAGTGCGCTCACTAGGTGCCGACCAAGTAATTGATTACAACACCACGGATTTCTCTGAAATATTAAAAAATTACGATTTGGCTTTTGACACTCAGTGTGGTAAGACCCTATCGAAGACCTTTAAGATCCTGAAACCTGGCGGCAAACTAGTTACAGTTAATGGAATTCCCACCTTCAAATTTGGCGCACAACATCATTTGGGCCTCCTAAAATCAATTTTATTTGGAATTGCCAGCAGTCCCATGAAGCTGTTAGCCAAAAAATACCACGTTGAATATACCTTCTTTATCATGCACCCTAGTGGTCGTCAACTAGAGCTCTTAACTAACATGATTGAAAACCATGAACTTAAACCGATTGTTGATAGGGTCTTCCCCTTCAGTGAGGTCTTTGAAGGATTTAAGTTACTAGAGTCGCATCATGCCACTGGTAAGGTTATCATTGAGATGAAGTAATATAATAATTAGCTTTAGATATAAAAGGATGCCGAACTCTCCGTTCGACATCTTTTTTGTATGAAATTTAGATTTGCGATTCAAATAAGCCCTTATTAATTATCATTTTCTTTTCCCTTTTCTATCTTTAGTTGCTTTTTGCTTGTCAGTATCAATATCATTGGCAACCATCGATTCACTCTTATCCGGGGTGGTACTAATACCCTGATGCTTTAATCTTGGAAAAACCAATCGATCGGCAACTCCCGTGATACTTCCTTGAAATAGGAAGGCAAAGATCGTCCCAATTCCGTAGTATTCGATCTGATGAGTGATGAGAAAAGCAATGATTTCAACAATCGTAGGAGGAATGTAGGAAGACCACATTGCTTTAGTAGCGTTACCCTTGAAATACTTGAAACGGAGAATTTGCATCAAATCATCGTTGGGATGCAGTACCAGATTAACCCGCTGATAAATCGAAATCGCGATTCCGATTAACGCCACTCCCATAAAATTAACAAGGACATAAACCGTAATTAATAATGGAGTGTGAGCATCAGGTAACCTAATAATTTGAGTGAATAAATCATAAAATACCTGAACTAACCAAGAAAACGGGATCATAAAGATGAGATTACCAACCGCGCGTCCCCAGTCCCATTTACCAATCAAAATCGCATTTAAAATGATGATAATAATTCCAACCAGGACGAAGGTCCAGAATAAATCCCAGTGAATGGCGATACTCAGATTAGTTTCAGCAGCGGTCCAATACGCCGATCCCAAAAAATGTGGAAAGACCTTGGCGCTGGTCACTAAAGTTAAAACGTTTCCAAGCGAATTAATGATAATGGAAATGATAAAGTAAACAATCGAGACGGGCATTGAAATCGTTCTTGGCATTTTTTCCTGAGCCATAATATCACATTTTCTATTTAAGATCTGGATTTACCGCAACAACGATCTTACCCACCTTAGGAGTAGTGTGATTCAAGGCACCTTCAACTTCATCCAGTTTTAGGATATTATTTTGAAATGGTTCAGTTTGAACGGCTCCGGACTCTAATAACGCAATTGAATCTTCAAAAGCGTGTGGATTAATGATTGAGCCCTTAATGGTCAATTGTTTCTTAAAGACGTTGTAAGTATTCATGGAGAAAGTTTGGTCTGGCTTTCCAACTCCAAACATCATAACTTGTGCACCTTTATTAGTGTGCTCAGCGGCTTCTTCCTGAGTTTCGGGACGGCCGACCGCCTCAACTACAAAATCATAATTTTCTTCAATCGGCGTCTTAGACGTATTAATCACTTTATTTAACTTAAAATCAGTTTTCATTTGATGTAAGACCTGATCATTGAGACCAGCCATATCAATGCTTTGAATGCCATAAGCTCTAAGGATTTGGGCAAATAGTTTCGCCATGAATCCATCACCAATAATTAAGGCTTTTTGGTATGGAGTAATATTTTCAGTAATTTTCATAGCGTGGACCACACATGAAATCGGCTCAAGTGAGCAAGCTGCTTGTAGCGAGATGGAGTCAGGTAATTTATAAACCACTTTTTCTGGCGCGGTAAAGTACTGTTCAAGGCCACCATTTCGTGTAACTCCAATCGCTGACAAGTTGTCACATAACTCATAACGACCAGTCCTACAGTAAAAACACTTATCACAGTAAATGTTTGGATCAACCGCAACCCGATCACCCTTCTTAAAATCTTTGACGTTTTTACCAACTGCGGCAACAACACCTGAATTTTCGTGACCTAGCACAATTGGTGGAGTGGCATCAGTCGACCCTGGTAAGCCATTAAATAACCCATTATCGGTTCCACATAAACCAGCGTAGGCCGTTTCAACCAGAACTTCATCATCTTTTGGAGTGGGTAAATCAAGTTTTTCCATTTCCATTTTTTGTTTTTTAGTCATTACTAAAGCATTCATTTTTTCATTCATAATAAACGGTGTCCTTCCTACATTTATAAGTATTATCAATTAGTAGTAAGTAAAATAAGCGCTTGTTTTTATTTACGCCCTTAATATAGACTCACAAGCTTGATAATGCAACCGCTTACACAACTGATGTGGCAATGTAGAATGACTTCACAAACATTTCTAGATCGATGAGCTAGTTTAAGATCAACGTTTTATATATGATTAATTTAATTTTTATTTTGACTAAAATACCAACATAAAGATTCATTTCACAACTAATTTATAAGTAAATAAAAATACAATTTATTAAAAAGCTGGGTATTATAAAAATAATACCCAGCTTCTCTTCATTTATTTAAATACATCGACAATTTCAGGAACAAACCATCCCAGAAAACCACCAAAAGCAAACAGCAGCCACCAATAATGAGAAATAAAATACCAAAAATTCATACTGTGCGTGTGTTTTACTATCACATCACTAGATCCAAAAACGAGGTCATCAATAGTACAATTAAAAACCTTGGTTAGATTAATTAAATTAGTTAGATCAGGAGTAGAAACTCCAGCCTCCCAGTTATTAACTTCTGGCTTTGAGACGGATAACTTATTAGCAACTTCCATTTCAGACAGATGATTTGCCTGCATGTAGCTTTTTAGTCTTTCTGGAAATACGACATTCATTTGCAATCTCTCCTATCTCTCAAGTAAGTAATAAACTTATGATTATTGAGAGTATATTACTTTTGGGGAATATATCAAATCAATTATTTCAGCATTAATTATATCATATAATAAATAATTATTTATTTTAATAAAAAGATCAAATTAATGATAAAATAATATAGTTGGCTCGTCGCAAATCTATTGCGAGGAGGAATTCATATTGTTAATGCTCTTATCGTCATTTATGTTACAACTTGTTGGCGGAATGATACTTTTATTATTCCAACATTGGTTAAACAAGTAGTAACAAGTGAGCCAACATTTTGGCCATGCCACAAAAAAGCCCTTAACTACTGCAATAGTTAAGGGCTTTTGGCATTCATATTGTTAATCTCTTATATTTTTATTATAACACATAAATTCATTGTTTATAAAAAGAGTTTACCAGCTCTAACTAATAAGCTACTCTCATTAGTTCATCACAAATTTATAATCTGTGTACCTCTCACTGATTTAATTATATATTATATTTAATCAATTATTTTCTTTCAAATCTAGGATTTCCATATGTATACGACCAAGCCGTGATTCCAATAATGGAAATTGCTTCTAAAATTAAAGAACCAACTAATAATGGAGTATCACTATAGTATTTTTTGTTTTTCATGTTAATCCTTTCTTCCTTTTTCTCTTATATTACCATTTTAGTCATACAGCAAAAAAGCCCTTAACTATCGCATTAGTTAAGGGCTCTTTGGCATTCATATTGCTAATCATTTACATTTTTATTATAACACATAAATCTAACTACTTACTAAACCAAAAATCATTCTTTCCCCTTCATCGGCTTCGCCGGATCACCGACCACCGTTGTATTTGCAGGCACATCTTTAGTAACGAGAGATCCAGCACCCACGATAGCATTTTCGCCAACCGTCACTCCAGGTAAGATAATTGCTCCCGTACCAATCCACGCATTTTTATGGATGTGAATTGGTTTCAAAATAACCAAATCACGGTAAGCTGGCCGCTGATCATGGTTGGCAGTGATTAGCGATACACGGGGACCAATCAAGACATTTTCATCAAGATAAACTCCACCAAAATCATCAAACAAGCAATCAGTATTAATCAAGACTCCCGATTTTAAGAAGATATGCCCACCAAAATCAGTTTTTAACGGGGGAAAACCATGACATTATCTGGAACATCCCTACCAGTTATTTTTTCCAACAATTCATGTTGTTTGTCAGGATCATCCTCATTATTGAATTCCATTAATAACTTAGCCTTCTGATCGTGGACCTCAAAGAATGGTTGAAAGTCAGGTTTGCGAAAATCAAAGGTCCCACCATTTAATGCCTCTTTAAAAATATCACTTGTCATTATCTTCACCCTTATTCATCAATTTATTTGAACCATTTTACGTAAAGACCCTTAGCTAATCACATTAACTAAGGGTCTTAAATTTGGATTACTTACTATTTCTATTAATTGGTCTAGCTGGATCCCCAACGTAAGTTGAATTAGCTGGAACATCTCGAGTCACAACTGATCCTGCCCCAATAATGGCATTTTCACCAATCGTCACTCCCGGAAGCACAATGGTTCCAGTTCCAAGCCAAGCATTCTTGTGAATGTGAATTGCCTTAGCTGTAATCATGTCACGGTGATCTGGACGGGTATCATGATTCAAGGTAATTAATGAAACTCGTGGCCCGATTAAAACGTTTTCATCAAGATAAACTCCACCAGCATCATCAAAAAGACAATCAGTATTGATTAGGACCCCTGACTTTAGGAAAATATTACGACCAAAATCAGTTTGTAGGGGTGGAAAGACCATGACATTATCAGGAACCTTCCTACCGGTAATTTTTGCCAACAACTCTTGTCGAGTAGCTGGGTTAGCTTCACTATTAAACTGCTTTAGTAATGCCGCATTTTGATGTTGAATATCAAATAGTGGTACAAAAGATTTATCACGGAAATTAAAGGTGCCACCGTTTAAAGCGGCTTTAATTAATTCGTCTGCTTGAGTCATAATTATCTACCCCATTCTCTATTTTTTTAGAGTCTTAAAACTCTTGTGATAAGAATAACATTATCTGATTGTAATTAGTACCAAAAGCCCTCCAAGTCAACTTTAAAACGCTTTTAATCATTAATTACATCACAATCAATCCGTTCCTTATGTTCACTTAAGTCGAGCCCCTTTGTCTCTTCCTCAGGGGTAACTCGCATCTTCGTAACGTGCTTTAAGACCAGCACAATTAGGAACACCATGATGGCAACAAACACAATACTAAAGGTCGTTGCAAGCAGCTGAATCCAGAACTGATGTAAAGATCCGCCAGCAAAAATCCCACTGAATTTTACCTGAGGATTGATGGCCTTACTGGCAAACAGTCCCGTCAAAAGACTTCCAACGATTCCAGAAATACCATGACAACCAAAGGCATCGAGCGTATCGTCAACGTGCAAACGCGGCTTTAAGTATTTAATGAACGTGTAACTGCACAGGGTGGCAATGATTCCAATCGCAATGGCACTGCCAATGCCGACAAAACCACAGGCCGGTGTAATGGCAACTAGGCCACAAAGGGTTCCGGTACATGCGCCCATCAGGGATGGAGCCCCTAAGATGAAGACGTCTAAAATGATCCACGTCAACATAGAAGTAGCAGTTGCAATCGTGGTAGTCAACATGGCCTGAAACGCAATGTGATTAATGGCAAGGGCCGAACCGCAGTTAAAGCCATACCAACCAAGCCACAGGATGACGGTTCCAAGAAAGACCCACGTCAGGTTATAGGCCTTATCGTTTTTACCACGATGATGTCTTCCAAGCATAATGGCCAAGACCAACGCGGTAATCCCCGCGTTAATGTGAATGACCGTACCACCGGCAAAGTCCAGCACACCCATTTGTTGTAGGAAGCCCCCACCCCAAACGATGTGAACCAATGGGTAATAAATCAAAATACACCAGGCAATCGTAAACAGGATCAGAAATTTAAACTTCATCCGGCCAACGATGCCACCAATCCAGAGGGCAGGCGTAATTACCGCAAACATCATCTGGAACAGCATGTAGGATCCGTTTGAAATGGGTCCAGCAGTAGCCGGAGCGGTGAAATTAAAGTTATGGAGCATAAAATCATGCAAACCACCAATAATATTGAAGTAGTTTCCAGAAAACGACAGTGAGTAACCAATGATCACCCACAAAAGAACCGGAATACTGCACATGATGAACACCGACATGAGCGTGTTAACCACGTTTTTTCTTGAAACCATCCCGGCGTAGAAGAACGCCAGTCCTGGTGTCATGAAGAACACTAGAATCGTACATATAAACACAAAAACTTCGTTTGCTGCCATTTATGTCACACCCGTTTTCTAATTTAATGAATAACCATAGTTTAGGCTTTAATTTTCATTTGAACAGGTTTGATGTCTCAATATGTGACATGAGATGGATAATTTTTGCCAAGTCGCCTTTCTTGACGAGCTTCCCATGTCAGGGTTTAGTATTGCATGCGTAAGTTGAAAGGAGTTAATGATTATGTCTGTTGAAAATAAAGTAGTCGTAATTACTGGTGGTTCTTCCGGTATGGGAGAAGCTACCGCTAAACTAGCACTGACAAGAGGTGCCAAAGTGGTCGTTGGATCACGTAATGAAGAAAAATTAGAACGAATGGCCGATGAAGTTGACCATCCGGAAAACTTTGCCTACAAACTAACTGACGTTACCAAAAAAGATCAAGTTCAAGCCTTAGTTGACCTGGCTATCGACAAGTTTGGTAAGTTAGACGTCATTTACAATAACGCTGGAATCATGCCACAAGGTCCAGTCGATGATCCCAATAAATTAAGTGAATGGCAAGCCATTTTGGACACCAATATCATGGGAGTCCTCAACGGAATTGTTGCTGCTGTTCCCCAAATGAAGAAGCAGGGTCACGGTTTGATCATGGCAACTGATTCCGTTGCTGGTCACGTGGTTTACCCTGGTTCAGCCGTTTACAACGGTTCCAAATACGCCGTTAAGGCCATCATGGAAGGCTTACGTCAGGAACAACACAAGAATGGTATCAAGACGGGAGTTGTTTCACCAGGTTCCGTTAACACGAACTTGATGTCCACCATCCACGATGACACCATTAGAAAGGGCATCGAGGACGCCGGCAACAGTACCAAGAACGGCTGGTTAAGTTCCGATGATATCGCTGAATTGGCCGTCTTCATGATGAGCCAACCAGAAAACGTTGATATTAACGAAATTCTGGTTCGTCCAACCGACCAAGATATTTAACTTAAACCTAGTTTAAATTAAACTCCTACTCACGCGAGTAGGAGTTTTTCGTTACACAATCTTAATCATTTTGAGCGTTCATTTACTTGAATCAGACTTAAATTAAGAGTTAAATGGTTTCATATCGTAAGTTAAGAGAGGAGTTTTGATATGACAATTGAAAATAAAGTCGTCGTTATCACCGGCGGTAGCTCTGGGATGGGAGCCGCTACTACGAAGTTAGCCCTAGCACGAGGTGCTAAGGTAGTGGTTGGTGCCAGAAACCAAGATCAACTAGAACAACTCGCCACCGAAGTTGATAATCCTAAAAACTTTTCTTATCGGGTCACCGACGTCACGAAGAAAGAAGATGTCCAAGAACTAGTTGGCATGGCCATCAGTCAGTACGGTCAACTTGACGTGATGTACAACAACGCTGGGATCATGCCACAGGGACCAGTTGATGATCCTGATCGTTTGATTGACTGGGAAAAGACCATCAACACCAATATTATGGGAGTCTTAAATGGAATCGTCGCTGCCGTTCCCCAGATGAAACAACAGGGACAAGGCCTCATCATGGCAACCGATTCCGTTGCCGGTCACGTAGTTTATCCTAATTCAGCAGTTTATAATGGTTCTAAATACGCTGTGAAAGCCATCATGGAGGGCTTACGTCAGGAACAACACAAAAACGGCATTAAGACGGGAATCGTTTCACCAGGATTTGTGGATACGAACCTGATGGATACTATCAACGACGATGAGATTAGAAATCAAATTGAAGCTGGTAAAAAAGGTTGGTTGAGTCCAGAAAACATCGCGGAAATCGCGGTCTTCATGATGAGTCAACCAGAAAACGTTGATATTAACGAAATTTTGGTTCGTCCAACCGATCAAGATGTTTAATTGAATTAGATATAAATAAACCTTCACTCAATGAGTGAAGGTTTTTTGTTTAAAAAAAGAAGTAACCATCACGTTACTTCTTTTAAAACATTATTTAGGTTCAATCTGGACTGTGGCACTCACTGGTCCGTCTTCTAACATTGGTGGCATGTATGGACTGCCAGCGTACTTCTTCTTGTATTCGTCACTAACCGCTTGTTTCGTCTCGTCGCCGTCATCGGCTTTCACGAAATTAACCTCGTAGTCCTGGTTAGCTAGATGAATCCGACCAGCGCCTTGCTTCATAGCCGATTTATACCAACTAGAGTTTTGACCATTAGCAGCACGAACGTACAACTTACCGTTTACAACTACTGACCAAATCCACGTTGGGGTTCCATAGGTCACCCCATCATCGTAGAACGGTGAAACGTGCATATCATCAGCTGGTGCAAACGCGTCTAATTGTTCTTTCGTCCAGTTTTTTGCCATATTATTCCTCCTCAATTAATCTTTATCAACAATGACCAATGATTTAATGGCCTGCCGTTTATCCATGGCCTCATAGGCATCCTGAATGTGATCAAGATCAAACCGCTTGGTAAAGACCTTTCCGGGATTAATCTTGCCGTCTAAGACCGCTTTCAACAAAACTCCTCGGTCATAAGTGGTAACGGGTGCGATTCCACCACGTAAGCCAGTGTTATTAAAGAACAGGTTGTTAGTGTTCATTTCGGCCTTTTGTGGAATCCCTACTCGACCAACCACGGCACCTGGTCTAGCAACCTTAGTTGCGGTATCAACCGATTGTTCGGTTCCAACACATTCAAGGATTGCATCGGCACCAGCACCATCGGTGAGTTCCATGACGTGCTTAACGGCGTCATCCCCACGTTCTGGGACAATGTCAGTGGCACCGAATTCTTTGGCTAACTTCTGGCGATCTTCGTGACGACTCATAGCGATAATTCGCTTAGCGCCACGCAACTTGGCCGCAATCACACCGCAAAGACCAACGGCTCCGTCACCCATGACGACAACCGTGTCACCGTCTTTGACTTCCGCACTGGCAGCGGCATGATAACCCGTTGCCATTACGTCAGCAAGGGTCACAAATGAATTCAACATCTCATCCGAGTAATCGGATGGCTGACCGGGAATCTTAACGAGCGCCCAACTAGCATTGATAAAGCGCAAGTATTGTCCCTGATAACCACCGTTAATGCCATTTTCCTTATTCATACAATTGCCGTCAAATCCAGCCCGACAAGCCGCACAATGACCACAACCATGGGTAAATGGTGCAATCACGAAGTCACCTGGTTTGACGTTTTTGACATCTGAACCGACCTCTTGCACAATGCCGATTCCTTCGTGTCCCACGGGACTGCCGTGTTTTCGATCAGAAATACCACGATACCACCAAAGGTCAGAACCACAGACACTGGCTCGAACCATTTTAATGATGGCGTCAGTCGGTTTCTTAATCTTGGGCATCGGTTCGTCAATGACTTTCACTTCACCCGGTTTGATAAATTCAGTTACTTTCATTTCAATTCCTCACAATTCAAATCATTAGGATTCTCGGTTAATGGCGATACTTTCTCTGACGTCTAGTTGACGATCTTGCAACAGGCGGGTGGCCAGATCGGCAATGCTGGCGATGGCAACCCGATTGCCACTAACGGACTGCCCCTTATACGTAATCTCGTACTCACTACTATCGTTATCAAACCATCCCGGTCGAATCAGCGTGTAGTCTAAATCAGAGCTTTCAATCACGTCAGCGGCTTTCCGGTACGGTTCCAGACGAGGATTATTCTTTAAGTTTCCACTGGCTGAAACCTTAGCGGGAACCTCATTATAGATTCCCATAGACGTGATGAAGACCAACCGTTTGACGTTTTCGTCATCCATTGCCTGAACAATGTTCTTAGCCATTTCGGGTAAATTTCCACTAAGAGCCACGAACACTTCGTCCTGACCTTTCACCACTTTTTCTAAGGCCGACAAATCATTCACATCACCACTAATGGCTTTTTCACGATCATTATTACTAAATTTTTGACCAGAACTTCTGGAAAGCAGGGTCAGAAAGTCATCAGTCTGATCCAATAAATTTCTTCTGACGGCTTGCCCCACGTTGCCAGTTGCTCCGATAATTAAAATTTTTTTCATATGATAAGCCTCGTGTGCTTTAATTATTTAACAAAGTTCTGAATAGTAACGGGATCACGGTGATTGAAGAATTGGCTTTCGCCCTTGTCTAAGTTAGCGATTTGCTTCATATCATCGTCACTTAATTCAAAGTCAAAGATATCAATGTTTTCTTCCATTCGGTTCTTATGAGTTGATTTTGCAAGCGTTACGATGCCACGTTGATATTCCCAACGTAAGATGACCTGACCAACACTCTTACCGTACTTTTCACCGATTGATTTCAACGTTTCGTTGTTGAAAATGTCATGCTTACCCTCCGCAAAGGGTGCCCAAGCTTCGGGACGAACTCCGAATGATTTAAGGTAATCAACGGAAGTCTTTTGTTGTTCCCAAGGATTAATTTCAATTTGATCAATGACAGGTTTAACGTCGTTGAACATTGCTAAATTAGTGATTTGGTTGTCGTAGAAGTTGGAAACTCCGATGGATTTAATCTTGCCCTCTTTTTGCATCTCTTCAAGCGCTCTCCATGAGCCAAAGGTTTCACCATAAGGCTGATGAATCAAGTACATATCAAGATAATCAAGTCCTAGTTTCTTGAGACTAGTCTCAACCATTTTCTTGGCTTTATCGTAGCCACTGTCAGTGAACCAAACCTTAGAAGTCACGAATAAGTCTTCACGCTTAACGCCCGACTTCTTAAGTCCCCGGCCAACGGCCTCTTCGTTCTTGTAGTATTGAGCGGTATCAATCAAACTGTAGCCTGAGTCAATGGCATCAATCACCGATTGTTCCGCCTGTTCTGGATCGGTAATTTGAAAGGTTCCAAAGCCAGTTGCTGGAATCTTATTGCCATCATTTAAAGTAAAATATTCCATAATAGATCTCCTTATTTGCTGTTATTTGTTAACTAACCATAATTTACACCCTCACTTGGGATTCGATGCAAGTAAAGTGTTTCTAATATCAAAAAAGGACAGCCACTAATGGTTGTCCTTAATTTATGCATTTTCAAATTTGGCCATCCAGTAAACGTCACGGTACTTGCCGTTGACATAAAACTGGCCCTTTAAAGTTCCCTCAATCTTAAAGCCAAACTTTTCATAAATGTGAACGGCGGGCTTATTTTCCACGTCCACGTACAGAAAAATTTTGTGAAGATTCAGCGTCTTAAATCCATACCTAACGCAGGCATCAAACGCTTCTTGTGCGATCCCATTGCCCACGAATTCATCACTTAGGGCAATCTCAATTTCAGCATTACGGTCCCGTGAGTTAATGTCAATCAGCGCCACAATGCCCGCGAACTTTCCGTTCACATCAATCGCAAAATTGCGAATGGTGGGATCGTTGTTCTCACGTTCATACCTCGCTTCTAGTGACATCATCGATTCGTATGGTTCGGCAAACCAGTAATCCATGGTCGGCTTATCATTGAATAATTCATGAAGTTTTGGTAAATCAGTTTTTTCTAAGGCTCGTAATTTCATTCAAGTTCCCTCAATCGTTTTAGTTAATGGCATAATCTTATCAATTTTAGGCCACTTTGACAATTGGACGGAAACGATTCTCTATTCAGTTTTCGGCGTCTTTAAAACTGGTTTCTCCCAGAAATCGAGCGCCGCAATCGAATTAATAATGTAGTAAATGTATTTTCCAACGTTTGCGAAGTTGCCCTGAACGACAGCTTTGAGGAACTGGATCAGATTATAAATGAACCAGTATTTCCACTGCACGGTCAACTTCATCGCGTTCAAAATGTTGGCCGATAGTGACAGATCAAAGGCAATCACGACAATCCAGAATAAGAGGTGGGTAGATCCACTTGGCCAGCCAACTAGATTGGCCGCAAATGAAAACAGGAAACTACCCAACAAGATCCCAGTCATAACCAACCACTTCTTGACACCAGTGAAAGGACGACTGGCCTGATATTTTTTCGTTTTCATCCATTTATTAATCGCAAACGTGTAAATGATGAAGGTCACGGGATACGTGACCACGGCGGCCTTATTGCCCAAGACGTAATCAATGAAGGCCGATAGCACGACGTTAATTAGCCCAATGATGTTTCCCAGATTGTTCATCCGACCGGTCAACCGGGTGGAGTAGATCGATAGGATCGAGTTCACGATCGAAATCATCCCAAAGGGCACGAAAATCGCCCATCCACCCCAGTGAGTCACATCCGCCAAATTCTCGGTTAGATAACCACTGGCAATCGAGGTAACCACCACAATCGCAACCCCTACTAGATCAAACCACTTACTTTTCGCTAATGCATGCCACATTATGAACATCTCCTCATTGTTTTTAGCGAGGCGTACCGGAAGCAACCCTCGTTATTGATTTTTATCACAAATAGTTGAACAGTTTAAGTATAGCATTTATCCGAGAAAATACTTAACAAAATTACCTAAAAAGTAATCCCTCCTCTTCAATTCATCATTAGTCTATAATCGATCTCAATAATCATATTCTATGGAGGTTTTTATTTTGCACATTGACACGAAATTAATTCACGGAGGAATCAGTGGTGACAAGGAAACGGGCGCCGTTTCCGTTCCGGTCTACCGCACATCAACCTTCAAACAAACTAAGCTTGGTGGGAATCCGCGCTGGGAATATTCCAGAACTGGAAATCCCACTCGTTACGCCCTTGAGACCCAGATGGCTGACCTTGAAAATGGAACGGCCGGTTTCGCATTTAGTTCCGGAACGGCTGCCATCAACACGATCCTTTCGATGTACTCACAGGGTGATCACATCATCGTCGGACAAGATCTGTACGGTGGCACAATCCGTCTGATTAACCAGGTTATGAAACGCTTTGGCTTGGAATTCACGGCCGTTGACATGCAGGATCCTGACGCGGTGGAGAATGCTTTTCAGGATAATACCAAAGTAATTTACTTTGAAACCCCAACCAATCCGCTGTTGACAGTCGCTGACATCAAGAAATTATCGGAAATTGCGAAAAAACATGGTGCTAAAACGATTGTCGATAACACCTTTGCCACTCCGTACAACCAGAATCCGTTGGACTTAGGAGCTGACGTAGTCGTTCATTCCGCTACGAAATACCTTGGCGGCCACAGTGACGTCGTAGCTGGGATTGCCGTGACCAACGACGACAAAATTGCCGAACAGTTGGCTTTCCTACAGAATTCCATTGGGAGCACGCTTGGTCCCGATGACAGCTGGCTGGTTCAACGTGGGATCAAGACATTGGGTGCTCGCATGCGGGTGCATCAGGACAACACAAATGCCATTCTTGATTTTCTTAAAAACGAACCTAAAGTGGCCAAAGTCTATTATCCTGGCGATCCCGAAAATCCGAACTACGAAGTTGCCAAGAAACAGATGCGCAACTTTGGTCCGATGATTTCATTTGAACTGCAACCAGGACTTTCACCAAAGACGTTTGTCGAAAGCCTTCAAATTATTACCCTAGCTGAAAGCCTCGGTGGCGTTGAAAGTCTGATTGAAGTTCCAGCAGTCATGACCCACGGTTCCGTTCCACGAGAAGAACGCCTAAAAGACGGTATTGCCGATGGTCTGATTCGTTTGTCAGTCGGAATTGAGGATAAGGAAGACTTGTTGGACGATTTGAAGCAGGCGTTTGGGAAAATATAACAATTATTACTAGTTCTATTATTTAATATAATGCCATTGATTGTCTCAACAAGACATAAATAGACCTGTTAGAAATCTAACAGGTCTTTTTTATCCATATTAATAAAAAAAGCTAATCATCACTGATTAGCTCCACCAAATTAACGCACCTGAAATCTGCGCTTGGAAGAGATCACACATATCTCTTCCTTTTTTATTACACTATTATTATATGTGATAAATTAAAAATTGTCAATTCAATCTATTTTTACTCCCAATCGAAATTAATCTGTTAAACTAAAACCAAATAATTAATGGGAGGTACATCATGACTAGAAAAATTGGAATCATTGGTGACGGACACGTTGGAGCTACCGTGGCTAACTACATTGTTGTCAACGGTTTAGTTGATGACCTAGTAATGATTGACAAAAATGAAGCTAAAGTGAATGCTGACGCAATCGATTTTCGGGAAGGGATGCCTAATCTACCCTTCCACACCAATATCACCGTCAACGATTACGACGCTTTAAAAGACGCTGACATCGTTATTTCAGCCCTTGGTAAAATAAAATTGTCTAATAATGATAGTGGCAATCGGTTTGCCGAATTATCTTTCAACATTGATCAAGTTAAAGAGGTTGCACCTAAGATTCGTGATTCAGGCTTCAATGGAATCTTGATCGCTATTACTAATCCGGTTGACGTGATTACTCAGTTGTACCAACAAATTACTGGTCTACCTAAGAAACACGTTATTGGAACTGGTACCCTTCTAGACTCTGCCAGAATGAAACAAGCGGTAGGCGAAAAATTAGGCATTGATTCGCGCTCCGTAACTGGCTACAACTTGGGTGAGCATGGCAATTCCCAGTTTACCGCCTGGTCTACTGTCAGAGCACTTGACCAACCAATTACTGAACTGGCCAAAAGTCGCAATCTCGATCTAGACGCTTTAGACCAAGCAGCTCGTTATGGTGGCTTTACTGTCATGCAAGGTAAGGGCTACACGAGTTACGGCATTGCCAGTGCTGCAGTACGATTAGCCAAGACCGTTCTGTCAGATGCACGAATCGTTCTCCCAGTCTCTAACTATCGATCTGATTACGGAGTCTACTTCTCTTATCCAGTCGTAGTTGGCAGAGACGGCATCATTGAAGATGTCCCACTAGACTTAACCGACGAAGAAAAGGATAAGTTGCAGGCGTCCGCTGACTTTATTAAGAAGAACATTGAAAAATACAGTTAAATAAAAATACATCATAACTCTTAGATGATCTAGGAGTTATGATGTATTTTTATGATTTTAAGTAATAGTTATTATTAGTTGCAATAATTTACATTTAAGTGTATATTTAAGTGAAATAAATAACAAGGAGAAAAAATATGGATAAACCTATTGATTTAGAACATCAAATGATTATATATTTTCAGAAGCACAAGAATGGATTTACTGCATCAACGTATTTGGATGAAAAATTTCCAGAATTTTCGATAATTAATTCGGATGATTTAAATATTAATAAAGAGAACATGCTTGTTTTTTGTATGGCAGTTCAGCTTTTAGATCATAGCAAAAAACAAGAAATAGCGAAATTTATTGAAAAAATGGCAAGTGAAATTAACTTTGATGAAACTGATGAGACAAAGAAACAAAAATATCTTACAAAATTCAGAAAAGAATTCTTAGAATTTATTAACAAAATGAACAAAGACTAATATATTAGTATAAAAAAATGATTGCCCCAATCAGGCAATCATTTTATTTTCTTTTTATAATGAGCAGCCAAGGACTTGAACCTCAATCTCACGAATAAAGAATTCGTTGCTCTAACAGTTGAGCTAGCTGCTCGCAATCAAAACTTAACTACAAATAATATTATAATGCATATTGTCGCATTCGACAACACTTTTAGCCAATCAACTTCTTAAGTTTTTTGCAATGATTGGATTATTATTTGACTTAAAATACCCCACAATTGTTAGACATCATCTAATAATTATGGGGTATTTTTTATGGTTAAATCTTCAGCTAAATCATATACAAAAAGCGATCAAATTCATAATGAATTTGGTCGCTTAATGTTAACAGATATCAAAATCCCTTTTTAATTTATTATCTTAATACCTGGTTAAAACTACTATTGGTTCTCTTTGCGTTTCTTAAGTCCCTTAAGAGCTCCACAAAGTCCAATCATAGCAAGTTCAAAGATACCTACAGCAGCTAGATCATTGCTACTTTGTCCGGTTTGAGGTAACTTGCCTGCTTTACTATTTTTCTTAGCAGCGTTATTACCGTTGTTTTCCGAAGTATTAGTTGAACCATTTGTACTTACACTAGTTGAAGTGTTGGTTGATCCATTAGTACTCATAGATAAACTATCACTGGTTGAAGCACTGCCGCTCATTGATGTGCTTGCACTGGTACTTGCAGAGTGGTTGTTGCTCATCGAAGTGATAGTTGAACCACTGGCACTCGTTGATTGACTAGCACTTACTGAAGCGCTATCGCTTACGGATTCACTAGCACTAACACTTGCGGAATTATTTTCACTCATAGAAGCACTTGATGAATCGCTAACACTTGTAGATTGGCTACCACTTACTGAAGTGGTACCGCTCATTGAGTCGCTGGCACTAGCACTAGTAGAGTTACTTAAGCTATCACTAGTTGAAATACTATTGCTGTCACTGTTACTCAATGAAGTACTAATGCTAGTAGAATTACTCAAACTGTCACTAGCACTTGTCGAAGCGCTGTTGCTAGTGGAAATACTATCACTGGCTGAAGCACTGCCACTTACAGATTCGCTGGCACTAGTACTCTCTGAGTGATTGTTGCTCATCGAAGTACTGATTGAGTCACTAGCACTCGTTGATTGACTAGTACTTACGGAAGCACTGTCACTTACTGAGCTGCTGGCACTAGTACTCTCGGAGTTATTATTGCTCATTGAGGTACTAGTCGAACCACTGGCACTCATGGATTGACTACCACTTACAGAAGCACTGTCACTTACGGATAAGCTAGCGCTGGTACTTGC
>NZ_JBWXUX010000058.1:0-230 GCF_059901375.1 Fructilactobacillus sp. X2R5C2 | reverse complement strand
GTCGCGTCCTTGTTGAAGTGGAAGATGCCGAAGCCACCAGCCATGCGGATCAATGCGCTGTCGATCTGCTCGGCGTCGTCGCGGAAGTAGCGTCTGATCTCGCTGCGGGTGGCCTTGTGCAGGGCATTGGGTTCGCGCTGCCACTGGTCGCCGCGGCTGAAGGAGACGAAGTATTGGCCGCCTTCCTTTTCGATGCGGAAATCGGCCGGCTTGCGCGCGCTGGTGGCGAA
>NZ_JBWXUX010000057.1:0-230 GCF_059901375.1 Fructilactobacillus sp. X2R5C2 | reverse complement strand
TTGTCACTTTCTAAAAGTAACGATAAAACGAAACATCTTGTGGAAGAAATGAATTGGTATCGAAATGCTGACAATCGTGACATTTTTCTTTGGAAGGATCGATTTGGAAATTGGGCTGGAATTGTAGGAGTTGAAATCAACCCGAAAAACGTGGTTGTTAGAAGGATTACCCTTACGCCAGATGCTAACAATATTTTTAATGAATTTCGAATTCTTGATAGTGTTGAAAA
>NZ_JBWXUX010000056.1:0-231 GCF_059901375.1 Fructilactobacillus sp. X2R5C2 | reverse complement strand
TCCCTGATCAGCATGGATGAAAGGACTATTTGCTTGACAACGCCTAACAACGTCTTGGAGATGGACCAGGCAAAAAGCCGTGTTCTTCAAAACGAAGCGTTAGGCGTTTCATCTGTCTACAGCAAGCATGAACACCCAGGCTGGTCTTTATTCGCCGCGGCCAAGGACTGCCAGCTGATCCAATTTGGGTATCTATCGTCTTTAAACCAACCATGTCAATAACTCCAGTAA
>NZ_JBWXUX010000055.1:0-233 GCF_059901375.1 Fructilactobacillus sp. X2R5C2 | reverse complement strand
ATTATATATAATCTGAATATTTTTAGGATCTACACCATTTTTAATCAATTCATTTTTAATTCCAGATGAAATCACTAAATGATAATCTGCCATAGCAACTCGCTTGACATTACTTTGAACAGATTTATTTCCTAACGAAAAATGCATCCAAGAAATTATTTTAAAATGCTTATTTAATATTTTTCTAATATAATAAGCAATCATTATCATGGTCTGATTGGTAATTATTAAAG
>NZ_JBWXUX010000054.1:0-234 GCF_059901375.1 Fructilactobacillus sp. X2R5C2 | reverse complement strand
GCACGGCAGGGGCTTCTTCGGCGACATCGCCAAGGCCGTTGCCCACGCCCTCGTCGATAGCTTCATTGGATGTAGCAGCACACTCTCTTTGTATTCCCACTCACGCACATACATACATACACTGTCTGCTCGCCAATCTCGGCCAAGTACACTTTTCTCGCTTTCTCTCTTTCTGCGATGCCCAAGGCAAAGAAGAAGGACAAGGACGACGACTCCTACCTCCCGCCATACGAC
>NZ_JBWXUX010000053.1:0-234 GCF_059901375.1 Fructilactobacillus sp. X2R5C2 | reverse complement strand
GTCACTCTGTTTTGAACAAATAAATACGCGATAACCCACACAGAGATAAATGCCGTAACACTAATGAACCAAGCTTGATTAGTCACTAGAGACAGTAATGAAAGCAATGCACCGCAAAGAAAAACAATAAGCAAGAACCGACTTAACGATATTTTCATACCAGCAAGCTCCAACATTTTCTTCGAATCAGCAAAGAAAGGGACAATTATTAGCCTACGGTCTACTGGTGAAAGG
>NZ_JBWXUX010000052.1:0-235 GCF_059901375.1 Fructilactobacillus sp. X2R5C2 | reverse complement strand
ACAAATAAGCGTATGGCAACTAACCAAGGTTTTTGGTTGTCATCAAGAAGGGTTAATTCCTGATAACTGTTTGCCGGACTCAATTGTGATTCAAACAAGTTTGAATCGAATACAAGACACTTGAATGTGTTTGTTGTGTTTATCTAATAAAAGATAAACATTGAGAACTTTTAAATTTGATTAACTTAATCACAGCCTTGAGCTGTTTGATTTCACTTTTTAAAGTGAAAACCAA
>NZ_JBWXUX010000051.1:0-235 GCF_059901375.1 Fructilactobacillus sp. X2R5C2 | reverse complement strand
ACGCTTATGAAAATATCTAATGATTCCAAACAGGCGAGCTCCGTTCAACTTAATTTCACCAAGATTTCTCCACCGACTACGATACGGCCTCAACCGGAGCTCGATAGCAGTCACGTCGTTAATGCGAGTTGCTTGACAATTAAAGATGACGCCAACGATCCGTCTCTTGATGCTATTGTGACCATAACACCCTGCCTTATCAATCTGGGAGATGGGGCGACTTACACCTATAGAC
>NZ_JBWXUX010000050.1:0-237 GCF_059901375.1 Fructilactobacillus sp. X2R5C2 | reverse complement strand
ATTTAAGACTGTCTAGGTTATGGCGCAAGCCGACAAATAGAAACCAGATATTGCCGGATTTAGTGCGGATGTATTCTTTGCCGATTGAGAAATGAGCCGCAAGCCATTCATATTCTTGAATGACAGACTTCAATTCCTCCATAGAGCTGTCTGCCAGTGATCCCATAAATTCGCGCCCGCATAGAATTGCGCCGCGCAGACCCATGGTTTCAAACACCAGAGCGCGCAGGGCCACCA
>NZ_JBWXUX010000049.1:0-240 GCF_059901375.1 Fructilactobacillus sp. X2R5C2 | reverse complement strand
CTATGTTCATTCCCTCTATTCCCTGCGTTGGCAAATCGAAATTTTGTTTTAAACATGGAAGTCATTCTTTGAAATCGATGAATGCAAAACAATCAAAAAAGAACGCCTTGAGTGCCATTTATATGGCCAACTCATTGGCATTCTCCTCTGTTCTTCTACCATGTTTCAAATGCGACAGTTACTTCTTGAAAAGAAAAAGAAGGAATTGAGTGAATACAAAGCAATTTATATGATTAAAGA
>NZ_JBWXUX010000004.1:0-190746 GCF_059901375.1 Fructilactobacillus sp. X2R5C2 | reverse complement strand
CGAACACAGAAGTTAAGCTTCAGCACGCCAAGAGTAGTTGGGGGATCGCCCCCTGCAAGGGTAGGACGTTGCCACGCAACCCAGAGTTTTTAACCATTTGGTTAGAAGCTCTTTTTTTGTGCCCAAAAGTGGGTGTATAATTACCAATAATTAAGCTAAGAGGTGGTTTACATGAAAAAGCAACGTTGGTATCGTTTTTCACTCGGTTGGCAAATCGTATTTGGATTATTTTTAGGAATATTCTTTGGGGTTATTTTTTATCAAAATAAGACTGCCATCAATGTGATGCAAAACGTTGGAACAATGTTCATTAGTTTGATTCAAATGATCGTTTTGCCCATTGTGGTCTCGTGTCTAACGGTCGGAATTGCAGGAATGGGTGACATCAAAAAGGTTGGTCGGATTGGAATTAAAACCCTGGTTTACTTTGAATTAATGACGACCGTAGCCATCATTCTGGGCCTTTTCGTCGCCAACATCACTCATCCAGGAACCTATATTAATGTGCATCAAATTCATGGATCAACTGACATTAGTCAATACATAGCGACTGCCAAACAGTCGAAAAACACCGGAATTTGGTCTATGATCATGAACCTGATTCCTACAAATATCTTCGCTTCACTTAGTAAGGGCGATATGATGCCCATTATCGTCTTTTCAGTTTTCTTTGGACTCGGAACGGCAGCAATTGGTGAAAAGGGACAGATCATCATTAACTTCATGAGTGCTGTCTCAGAAGTGATGTTTAAAATCACGAACTGGGTGATGCACCTGGCTCCCATTGGAGTGTGTGCCCTAATCGGAGTGACTCTAGCAGAACTTGGAATTAAAGCTTTACTACCGCTGGGTTACTTTGTGTTCTTGGTCTACTTAACCATGTTAATCTTTGTACTGGTAGTGATGGGAATTGTGGCACGACTGTGTCACTTTAAACTCTCCGATCTACTAGCGGTCATTAAAAATGAAATTGTCTTGGCGTTTTCAACTGCCAGTTCAGAGGCTGTCCTGCCAAAGATGATTCAAAAAATGGACCATTTTGGGGTCAGTCCTTCGATCGTTTCGTTCGTAATCCCGACTGGATACACCTTTAACCTTGATGGATCAGCCATTTATCAGTCACTAGCGGCCCTCTTTTTAGCGCAGGCTTACAATATTCACCTATCAATTGGACAACAAGTGACGTTACTGATTGTTCTGATGATTACCTCAAAAGGGATGGCGGGAGTTCCCGGAGCATCATTTGTGGTATTACTTGCCACCATTTCAACCATTGGAGTTCCAATGTCCGGTTTGACCTTTATTGCGGGAATTGATCGTTTCATTGACATGGGAAGAACGGCAGTTAATGTGGTGGGTAATTCACTTGCCACTGTGGTAGTTGGCAGCTCCGAACATGAATTTAACCGTAAACAAGCTGACAATTACGTTAAGCAAGTTAAAGCGAAAAAAGCATAAAAATAAAAGCTGAAATCAGATCTTATTCCGATTTCAGTTTTTATTTACTCATTGATTAAGAAATTGATAAAAAGTTATTGACAGAACTACTCATTTCAACTTACAATCAATAAAACTAATGAAAGGAAGTTTCAGCGATGACTACAACTGCATTTTACTTGATTAGCATTTTATTATTCGTCTTAGTCACATTAATCATCAAAAATTGTGTGGATAATAAGATGCTTTTCAGTCAGAGCTAACTTCTTCTTCGAGTCCTCACAGTTTTTCGTCAATAGCTGTGGGGGTTAATGATATTTGTCCTCCAGTTATTGAAACTGGGGGACTTTTTTATTTCAAAGGGAGTGATCAGTGGCAATTAAGGAAGCGTGCATTCATCTATCAACTAATACGTTGAAAATCGAAGGAGTTTGGGACATGAAAAATATTTGGAAAAAAATGAATGAAAAAGTTAATTTTCATTTTTATATGGCCAAAGATAAAAATTTGGAAAAAACGTTGACCGTTAAAGATTTCTTAGCACTGGGACTTGGAACGATTCTTTCGACCTCAATCTTCACGTTACCTGGAATTGTGGCCGCTAAGTATACTGGACCTGCCGTGGTGGTTCCCTTTATCTTAGCCGCTTTGGTCGCCGGACTGGTGGCCATGAACTACGCCGAAATGGCTTCTGTCCTACCGTTTGCGGGATCAGCCTATTCTTGGATCTCCGTTTTGTTTGGGAAGTTCTGGGGATGGATCGTTGGTTGGGCGCTCCTAGCCGAATATTTAATTGCCGTGGCCTTCGTGGCGGCCGGACTCTCGTCCAACGTTCAAGGTCTGATTTCTCCGCTAGGAATTGCATTACCGAAAGCTCTGGCGTCACCGCTTGGAACTAATGGTGGTGTGATTGATATTATTGCTGTGATCGTGGTGGCGCTCGTCACTTACATCCTGTTAAGAGGCGATCGTCAGACCACTAAAGTGTCTAATATCTTGGTGGTTTTGAAGTTATTGGCAATCGTTGCCTTTATTGTGGTGGGCGCAACGGCGATCAAAGCCCAAAACTACGTGCCGTTTTTCCCCAAGAGTCATCCGAATCCGGATGGAACCGTCTTTGGTGGCTGGCAAGGAATCTACGCTGGCATTTCAACGATTTTTCTTTCATACATTGGTTTTGACTCAATTGCTTCCAACTCCGCCGAAGCTAAGAATCCGCAAAAAACGATGCCACGAGGGATCATTGGTTCTTTGATAATTGCTACCATCTTCTTCGTTTGTGTCTCACTTGTGATGGTCGGAATGTTCAAATACACCATGTACGCGAATAATGCTGAACCAGTTGGCTGGGCTCTTAGAGAAAGCGGGCACACCATTATTGCGACAGTCGTTCAAGCTGTTGCCGTTTGTGGGATGCTGGTAGCTTTGATTGGAATGATGATGGCAGGATCCCGTTTGATCTACTCGTTTGGTCGTGACAAGATGCTGCCCAAAATGGTGGGAAAAGTAAATAAGAAAAAGATCCCAAGCAACGCACTGTGGATTATCACCATCATTGGAATTATTCTGGGAGCAATCTTCCCATTTACCTTCCTAGCTCAATTAATTTCAGCTGGGACTCTGATCGCCTTTATGGCTGTTTCACTTGCCATGTATCCACTGAGAAGACGGGAAGGGAAAACCTTGCCAAAAGCTTCATATCAAGAACCATTCTATCCAGTTTTGCCCATTCTCGGTTTTCTTGGTTCATTTGCCGTTTTCATGGGATTGGATGTCCAAGCTAAAATCTACTCGGCCGTTTGGTTCTTAATTGGGGTTATCATCTATTTTGTTTACGGGATGCGTCATGCCGATTCGAAGCTCCCGGATGATAGTGATCAGGAAATTGAAGAGAACCTTTAATTTCTCCTTATGTGATTTTTTTACCAAAGGTGGTTGAAAAATCAATATCGGTGGAGTACTCTTAGAGCAATCTTAAAAAGAAAAGGGTGAATTAGTAATGTCAGATAAAAAGAAGAAAGTTGTTCTAGCATATTCTGGTGGTCTTGATACCTCAGTTGCCATTGCCTGGTTAACTGATAAGGGATACGACGTTATCGCAACCTGCATTAACGTCGGTGAAAACAAGGATCCAGAATTCATTAAAAATAAAGCGCTAAAGGTGGGAGCTGTCCGCTCATACGTTATTGACGCTAAGGATGAATTTGCTGACGACTATGCTTCGGTCGACTTACAGGCGAACGCCATGTACGAAGGTGCTTACCCACTTGTTTCGGCCTTGTCACGTCCATTGATTGCCAAGAAATTGGTTGAAGTTGCCAAAGAAGAGGGCGCTGACGCAATTGCACACGGTTGTACCGGAAAGGGAAACGATCAAGTCCGATTTGAAGTTGCTATTCATGCCCTTGCTCCCGACTTAGACGTGTTAAGTCCAGTTCGTGACTGGCACTGGTCTAGAGAAGACGAGATTGCTTATGCTAAGGATCACAATATCGATATTCCAATCGATCTCAATTCTCCTTACTCAATTGACAGTAACATCTGGGGTCGTGCGAACGAAGCTGGAGTGTTGGAAGATCCATGGGTGAGTGCTCCCGAAGACGCGTATGATATGACCAAACCGGTTGAAGATACTCCTGATGAACCAACCGAATTAGAAATTACCTTTAAAAAGGGATTACCAGTTGCTTTAGACGGGAAACCAATGAAATTCTCTGAGATTATTCAGAAGCTCAACACCATTGCCGGTGAAAATGGGATTGGTCGAATTGACCACATTGAGAACCGATTAGTCGGAATCAAGTCCAGAGAAGTCTATGAGACTCCCGGAGCTGAGGTATTGATGAAAGCCCACAAAGAGTTAGAAGATCTAACCTTTGAAAGGGGTTTAGCTCACTTTAAACCATTGGTTGAAAATGAAATCAGTGAAGTCATTTACGATGGTCTTTGGTTCTCACCCCTGATGGAATCACTTCAAGCCTTCTTGAAGGATTCCCAAAAGAACGTCAGCGGTGTAGTCAGGGTCAAACTCTTTAAGGGTAACGTTACCGTGCTTGGCAGAAAGTCGCAGAATTCACTCTACGATAAGGATCTCGCTACTTACACCTCATCGGATTCATTTGATCAGGTAGCTTCCAAGGGCTTTATCAAGTTGTGGGGTCTGCCAACTAAGGTTAATTCTCAAGTGCAGATCAAGAACGCCAAACAAAAGGACCAGAGCAAATGAGCGATCGATTATGGGGCGGCCGTTTTACCGAACAGCCCGATGAGTCAGTTGACGATTTTGGTTCCTCCATTTCCTTTGACCAGTTAATGGCTGACGAGGATATTGAGGGATCCCTGGCACACGTTAAAATGCTGGAAAAGACCGGCATTCTTTCGGCTGGGGATGTGAAACAGATCGTGGCTGGTCTAGAGGGAATCCAAAAGGATCTCCATGCGGGGAAAGTTAAGTTTTCCAAAGAGAACGAAGATATTCACATGAATATTGAGAAGATTCTCACCGATCGCATTGGACCAGTTGCTGGAAAATTGCACACGGCTCGCTCGCGAAATGACCAGGTTGCTACTGATTTTCACCTGTACTTAAAGAGGCGCCTCCCAAAAATTATTGATGAAATTACGACCCTACAGAAGACACTGGTTAAGATGGCGGAGGAAAACGTTGAGACCATCATGCCAGGGTATACGCATCTTCAACATGCCCAACCCATCTCATACGGACACTATCTAATGGCCTATTATCAGATGCTTAAACGGGACAGGGAACGATTTGAGTTCAACGAAAAGCATACCGACATGTTGCCACTAGGGGCAGCTGCGTTAGCCGGAACCACTTTTCCAATTGACCGTCAGTATACTGCCAAAGAACTTGGTTTTGACGAGGTCTATGCGAATTCATTAGACGCCGTGTCCGATCGAGACTTTGCGTTGGAGTTTTTAAGTAACTGTTCCATCTTGATGATGCACCTGTCCCGTTTCTGTGAGGAAATTAGCATGTGGGTCAGTTATGAGTTTCAGTACCTCGAAATCAGTGACGAGTATTCGACGGGAAGTTCCATCATGCCCCAGAAAAAGAATCCTGACATGGCGGAGCTAATTCGTGGTAAGACGGGACGAGTCTACGGCGATTTAATGGGACTACTTGCAACCATGAAATCACTACCACTCGCCTACAATAAGGATTTACAGGAAGACAAAGAGGGTGTCTTCGATGCGGTGAAGACCGTGCTCCCCGCCTTGAAAGTCTTTAACGGGATGATTGCAACGCTGAAAGTCAATAAGGACAAGATGCGTGATAGTACCAGGCATGACTTGTCAAACGCCACTGAACTTGCTGATTACTTGGCAGCGAAGGGCATTCCGTTCAGGCAAGCTCACGGAATCGTTGGAAAGTTGGTCCTAAACTGTATTCAAACGCATCGGGATTTGCAGGACATGAGTCTGAAAGAGTTACAAAAAGCCTCACCTGTAATCCAAAATGATGTTTACAGGGAGTTAGACCCTGAAGTAGCCGTAAAGCGTCGCAACTCGGAAGGTGGAACTGGATTTAAGCAGGTTAGAGCGCAAATCGAGCGCGCTAAGCATGAATTAAAATAATTAATAAAAAAGACTGAGGTCGCATGGCTTCAGTCTTTTTTGCTTCTTTGTTACTAAATAAACTTAAATTAGATTTGCAATTAATTTCACAGGTGGTACACTTTGAAAAATTAATTAAGAAAACCTTAAGGAGATGAAGTTCAATGAGCAAGTCGAAGTTAAAGACAGTCATGCAGTTGTTGTTAGTCGTTGTCATAGTTGGAATGGGGAGTTTACTAGCACGACGACCAGCACATGCTGACGATCAATCATTGAACCGAGTCAAACAGTCAGGAACTTTGACGGTGGGAACGGCACCGGACTACCCACCGTTTGAGTTTCAGGTAAATAAGGGCGGCAATCAGGAGGATGTCGGGATGGATATCGACATTGCCAAACAAATTGCCAAGAACCTCCACGTTAAACTAAAGATTAAGAATATGAGTTTTGAATCGCTGCTTGTGGCCGTTCAGTCCGGTAAGATTGACATGGCCATTGGTGGCATTAATCCCACTCCCGAACGGAAGCAGAATGCTGATTTTTCCAAGATTTATTACAGTGGTGGTCAAGACTTCTTAATCAACAAGAATGATGCTGGTCAAATTAAAAATAAGAATAGTTTAAAGGGCAAGAAGGTCGGAACTCAGACCGGGACTTTGCAACAGAGTTTAGCTAAAAAAGACATCCCCAACGCCCACGTTGTTGGAATGGACAAAACACCCGATCTGGTTCTCGCCCTTAAGACCCATAAAGTAGCGGCTGTCGGAGTGGAAAAACCAGTCGCCCAGGCCTACGTCGCTAATGACCACGATTTAAAGGCCATTGATTCAGGATACAAGTTAAACAAAAATGACGTTGGGACCGCAATTGCATTTAAAAAAGGGAACACTTCCTTGGTCAACGCCGTTAATCAGAGTATCGATCAAATCAACAAAAAGAATTTAATCCCACAGTACCTTAAGGACGCCGGAAAGCACATGAAAGTTAACACCAATAATACCTCAATGTGGCACTACTGGAAGTACTTTGCCACTGGGGTTGGGTATACGTTAATCATCTCAGTTGTTTCCGTCTTCTTTGGGATTATCCTCGGAATTATCTTGGTTTTGATGCGACTCTCCAAGTACAAGTTCTTAAGTTGGCCCTCAATTGCGTACACGGAATTTGTCAGAGGAACCCCAATGATGGTACAAGTCCTGTTCGTTTATTTCGGACTGGGAGTTTTAGTTAACATTCCCGCATTGACCGCCGGAATCATTGCCGTCTCACTGAACAGTGGCGCGTACGTCAGTGAGATTATCAGAGGTGGGATTAACGCCGTTGACAAGGGACAATCGGAAGCTTCTAGAAGTCTGGGACTATCCAAGAAAGACATGATGGCCTCGGTCATCTTGCCTCAGGCTTTCAAGAACATCTGGCCCGCCCTTGGCAATGAATTTATTACCATCATCAAGGACAGTTCGATCGTTTCCATTATCGGAGTGACCGAAATCGTCTACGAACTAAACATCGTGCGTGCCGATACTTACAGAGGGGTAGCTCCAATCGCAGTCGCCATGATACTGTACTTCATCCTCTCGTTCTCGTTGTCTCGAGTACTAAACTACTTTGAAAGAAGGATGAACCATGACTAAGAATGATGAGCAAGCATTAATTCAGGTAAATGATTTAAAGAAAAGTTTCGGCGAAAATGAAGTTTTGAAGGGCATTAACGGAAACATTCAAACCGGGCAGGTGATCTGTGTGATTGGTCCATCTGGATCTGGAAAGAGTACCTTTCTTCGTTGCCTTAATATGCTAGAACAACCCACTAGTGGACAAATTATCTTCGATGGCAAAGACTTAACCAAATTCACCCATAAAGAAGTGGCCACGCTTGGTGAACGAATTGGGATGGTCTTCCAGAGTTTCAATCTTTTCCCTAACATGACGGTGTTAGATAACATGAAGCTTGCGCCTAAAAAAGTAAAGCACATGAGGGACCAAGAAGCTACTGAAGTTTCGCTTAAATTGTTGGACCGAGTGGGATTAAAAGAAAAGGCGAATGTCTATCCTTCCAGTCTTTCAGGTGGACAAGCCCAACGGGTGGCCATGGCACGAGCTCTGGCAATGAATCCGCAGGTAATGCTGTTTGATGAGCCAACGAGTGCGCTTGATCCCGAGATGGTTGGGGAAGTGCTTGAGGTAATGCAGGAATTAGCGAACGAGGGGATGACAATGGTCGTCGTTACCCATGAAATGGGGTTTGCTAAAAGGGTTGCTGACGAAGTCTGGTTCATGGCGGACGGTTACATTCAAGAGAAAAATACCCCTGACCAGTTGTTTGACCATCCAGAAAATGAGCGAACTAAGGAGTTTATCAATAAGATTATTAACGAAGACGAGTAGACACAAAAAGAGTTTCCAATTTTAACGTTGGAAACTCTTTTTATTTCGTAACCTTTAAATTGTGTGGCGTAGTGGCTTCATACGGATCGTGCTTTTTTAAGTACTTAACGATTAAGTCCGAGGCACTATCTGGGCTTTCGTTTACGACCTTCTTAGCACTGAACATATCGTAGTCGCCACCGCCAATGGCCCGGTAATTATTTAAGGCAATTCGAAGTTTTTGATCAGCAGTAACGGGTTTTCCATGGTAATTCAGTTTAACGACCCGTTTTCCAACTGGCTTTGAGACATCGAACTCGTAGTCAATGCCACTGTAGATATCATAGTTAAAAAGTTGCATCTTTGGTGCCACAAACTTTGGATCAATGATGATTTTGCCATCTTGCAGCTTAAAGAACGCCGCACATTTTTCGAGTGCTCGTTTCAACTCGGCACCAGTGATTGCCTCAGCCATGATAGTGTTGGGATAACTATAACCATTGATGATTTCGCGCATCGAGATGTCATGATGAAACCCCTTGATGTCATCGTTGAAGAGGGCAGTTCCAGCAATGTCGACTCCCATCGCGTCCATTTCCACCTTGTTGATGAAATCAATGTAGGGATGGTTGTTCGTCCGAACTTTCATCGGATCATTGATGATCATACTGGCCCCAGTGGCTTGTCCCATGGGTTGATCGAGCCAGTCCTGTACTTCGTCTTCAATCTGATTACTGGAAATTAAATCGAAGTCCGGTTGCGTATCTTTAGTTGATATGAGATGACTTGAACTATTAATAATCTGCTTCTGTTCATTTAAATCCAAATCAATCTCACCAACGTCACTGCCATGGACGCCGGGTTGAGTGAACGGTACTCCGTTAATTTTGGCTGCCAGCTGGCGGTGTTGGTGACCCGTGATTAGGCCATCGATTCCAGGTACTTCCGTGGCAATCCGGTACCCTTCATTTTCTGAGGTGTATTTTTCGGTTGGTTTGCCAGTCTGAGGATCGGCTTCGATGCCACCGTGATAAGCAACGATCACAACGTCAGCTTGTTTACGTAATTCGGGTACGAATTTTTTCGCGGTTGCTAAGGCCGATTGAAACGCAAGACCCTTAATGTTATCAGGCCGTTCCCATTTGGGGATGAAGGCAGTGGTCAGTCCTAAAATGGCAACTTTCAAGCCCTTCTTTTCAATGATTACATACGGTTGGTCGGCAATCTGATTATCAACTGCGCCCTCAATGTTGGCATTCACGATGGGGTAGTTGCGTTTGCTTTCCGCATTTTTGATGTAATCCTGACCATAGTTAAATTCATGGTTACCAAGCGTTGCAGCATCGTAGCCAACGTTAGCGGTGATTTCACTTAGAATTCCCTGCTTGGTCGCAGCTTGTTCCGATAAATAAGTCGAAAAGGGCGATCCCTGAATCCAGTCGCCGTTTTCGACGGCAATGACGATTTCGTCATCCCTTTCATCTTTTTTAGCGTTTTTAATGATGGAACCAGCTTGAAGCATCCCAAGAGAGGAATGGTTGTCACGCGTGGTGTAGTTCGTAGGGTACACGTATCCGTGAACGTCGCTGGTTGATAAGATTCGAACTTTCAAATTATTGTGCCACCTTTTCAGCATTTTCAGTTGTAGTTATGGGAGCTTTGTTTTCGTGTTTTAGTTCTTTGATTGATAGCATGATAACAAAACTAACGAGGTAAATCCCGCTTAAGAATAGGATAACAGCCATGAGGCTAAAGTGGTCCATTAAGAATCCGATTAAGACGGTGGAAAAACTGCCAACACTCTTGGCAATGCTCATGATGGTGTTGTTAGCAGTGGCTCTGATTTCGGTGGGGTAGAGTTTGCTGACGATGGTGCCGTAACCACTGTACATTCCGTCAGAACAGAAACCAACGATTCCACCACCGATCAGGAATTCTAACTTGTTCTGGGCGATGATCAGTAAGAAGACCGAGGCGGCAGCGGCTAAAAGCCAAATTCCGTAAGCCAATCGACTGCCAAGGTGATCTTGGACAATTCCGAAACACATGATTCCAAGTGACATCCCAATGATGGTGGCAATCATCCAAAGTGATGATCCGGCCACCGAGATGTGCATTCGTTCTTGGGCAATTGACGGTAACCAACTAATGAGACCGTTGTATCCAGCAATGTGAATCATGAACATAATCATGATTCTGATCGTTAGAAAGCATTCAGCTGGGGTAGCGAAGAGTTCGGTCCAGTGGCTGAAGTCACGATTAGGATCCTTTTCAATGGCGTCCCGGTTTTCGGTAAATTCTTTACTTTCTGGTAAATGAAATCTGATAAACCAGGCTAAAACGACGGGAATGATCCCGATGAAGAAGAGCACGTGCCAGCCAAAACGTGGCAGGATAAATGCTGATAATAGTGAAGCCACGATTGAACCAACTTGACCACAGACTCCTGCGGCAGCTGATAATCGACCAAGGTATTTTTTGGAGAAGGCTTCACTTAGCATGGTGATGGCGATCCCATATTCACCAGAGTTTCCCACTCCAATGATAATTCGAAAGAGGCACAGCATCCAGAAGGAATTGGTAAGTCCCATTCCGGCCGTTCCGATGGCGTAGATAATGATGGTCCAGCACAGGGTCTTGACACGACCGTAGCGATCAGCAAGGGCACCAAAGCCAATTCCACCAAAAATAGAACCGATGGCAGTAATGGCTGGAAGAAGGCCACCCTGAGCCTTTGAGATATGTAAAGTAATGATGATTGAAGCCAGTGCCAGCGACATGAACATCGCATCCATTCGCTCAAGGATGAATCCAATTCCGGTTGACCACGTAATTCGTCTTTGATACTTTGTCAATTTTGGCATAAAAAAATTGTCCTCCCATTAATTCTGCGAGGCCCAGATTCACCGCACAAAATAGCATGAGAACACAATCGTTCAATCATTTATGTATAACATGTTATGCTTGTGGCTTCTCTGAACCATTTAAAGCTTCATATTATAATTAATATTATCATAAACTTGATAAAATTCAATTCCATTTTGTTGTAATTTCTTGAATATTATGAAACAAGTTACCGTCATGACGGTATTGATCAACTTTAGGAAATTAATTTAAAAGAACGCTTGGTAACCTAAAATCAGCGCTACCACAATGGCAAAGATACTAACAACGTAACGCATGACTTTGGATGGAACGTATCTGACGATGATTGGTCCCAGATATCCACCAATAAAAAGTCCAATGGCGATTAAGGGAACAATGAGCCATTCGATTTTCATCGTAAAGATGAAGATAATGACAGTAACAATATGGGCACAGAGGGCGGAAACGTTTCTGACCGCGTTGTTTTCGGCGTATTCATAGTCGTTTGAGATTGACAGAACGGCGGTCATCAGAATCCCGGCTCCAGCTCCAAAGTAACCAACGTAGACCCCAACTAGCAGAGTAGCAATGGCTGAAATGATGAGAACAATCTTAGAAATTGATTTGTGGGTGTTATCTTTTTTGGGAATCATCATCAAGATTCCAGATAAGAGAATGACTACCGGAGTGATTTCCTTGAGACTTTTGGAGCTACTAAAGAGAAGAACGATTGCCCCAACGATGGCTCCGGCCGTGATTAAAGTGGAAAATTTGATGGTTTCGGGAACCACGCGTTTAAATTCTCGTCGTGACGAGAGAACGGCACTAAAGTCACTGAACAAGAGACCGACAGTAATGGTCACATTGGCAATGATTGGGGGAACGCCGACGTAAAGTAACGCCGGATACAAAGCCACGGTGGCCATCCCGACGATTCCGTTCATTATTCCACCCAAGATACTAGCTACCAACATAATGATAATAGAACTAATTGAAAAGATGATTTTTCACTTCTTTCCTTATTAATTAATTGATAGTTCTAGTATTCTTGGTTTCGCGCCCATTGTCAAACCTAAGATACAAAAAAACAGCCGCAAAATTGCGACTGTCTTAAATGTTATTTAATTAACACATGTGGATTCCCATCTTTTTGTACGAATTCATTGCGGGGATGTCTAAGTCCTTTACAGGAATTCCCTCTTCTTTTGAAAGAGCATTCAAAAGGGTATCCATATTCATTAACTTGTACTTCTTGTGTGGATCTTGCTTATCATAAGCCTGGATCTGAAGCATCATGCCACCATCTTCATGTTCGGTGATGTGGCAGTGATACATGTAAACGCCAGGGAAATCGAACTTAACTTGCAGACGAACGACTTCGCCAGGATTGACACCAATGGTATCTTTCCATCCGTGTTCGTTTGGATAAGGATCTTTGCCATTTCTTGAAAGAACCCGGAATTGCGTTCCATGCATGTGGTAGGGGTGAACCATACCTCCATCCATTTCGTTGGAGTTAGAAACTTCCCAGATCCGCTCTTTACCAACTTCTTGGCGGTCATCAATGCGTTGCATGTCGAACTTCTTGCCATTGATTTCAACGGATTCATCCATTCCAGACATTGCTGCCTTATGAACAGGAGCATCCTTATCGATCTTAGCGAACGGAGGCATGTCAACGAGGTGATCTGGCAACTTGGTGTCGTCTGGTGCAAATTCATGAATCTTAAATGTCATGATTGGAATATCATCAGAGTAAAGGTGAACCTCGTCACCGGGCTTGTAACCGCTGAAGTCCACGATGACCTCATCACGTTCGGCACAAACCATCATCAAGTGAGTGAATTCAACTGGTTCAGGTAGAATGCCACCATCGGAACCAATTTGAGTGAACTTCAAGTCATCATCAAAATGAAGTCGCCATTCACGTCGATTTGATCCGTCAAGGAATCGCAACCGAACTTTTTGGGTGGTAACGTCGAAGTAGGGGTTAACGGTTCCGTTAATCATAGCCGTGGGACCCTGAACTCCATCAGGATCGTAGTCTTCTTTGTAGTTTAATTGATTTCCCTTGTGGAAATGACGATCTTGGAGGACAACTGGAATGTCATCGACCCCGTAATTTCTTGGGAAAGGTAGTTTAGATTCAATATCATCCTGAACAACTACTGGGGTAGCGAGCCCCTTGTAGACTTGTTCAGAGGTTTCTGGACATGGATGAGCGTGTAGCCACAGTGTGGCAGCAGGTTGATCCACCGTAAATTCAATTTCATTGCTGGTACCAGGATAAACAGGAGCATGGCAACCACCATCGACGTACGGACCGGAAACATTTAGTCCGTGCCAGTGAAACGTGGTCAAAACCGGTAGGTCATTTTTCAAGGTGACATGCATGTGCTTGCCTTCTTTTAAAATGATGGTCTTACCGAGAATGCTGGAGTTATATCCCCAAGTTTTAGTTTTTTCACCAGGCAAAATCTGGGTTTCACCAGGTTGAGCATCAACCGTATACCACATGTCGGTATCGGTTTCCTTGTCTGGTTTTAGAATCCCGGGGATGTTCAGTTTATGTTCTGGAACATCAGGCACCTCAAGTGGGATATATCCACCGTCATGGGTGTTAAAAGCGGGTTCGTCATAGAAATAATCATTGTATACTTTTCGTTCGGACATTGTCTTGTTCCTCCCTAATTGTTTAACTATACACTACAACCATAATAATACAGCTTTTTAGGCTAGAATGCTTGTTTTCTAGCTGAAAATATAGAAAAAGATCGACTATTAAAGTCGATCTTTTTAAAACGTTTGATTTTATTGTTCTTTGTACCATGGGTAATGGAAGTTACCTGGACGGTCAGTACGTTCGTAAGTGTGAGCACCGAAGTAATCACGTTGTGCTTGAAGCAAGTTAGCTGGTAATACTTGAGCTCTGTATGAGTCGAAGTATGAGATAGCAGCTGATAATGATGGAACTGGAATACCAGCTTCAGTAGCAAAAGCAACTACTTCTCGAGCTGAATCTTGGTACTTATTAGCGATGTTTGAGAAGTAGGGATCCATTAACAAGTTAGTTAACTTAGGATCTTTGTCAAAGGCATCGGTGATGTTTTGTAAGAATTGAGCACGAATAATGCATCCTTCACGCCAAATCTTAGCTAATTCATCGTACTTCAAGTCCCAACCGTAATGTTCTGAGGCCATTCGCATTTGTTCGAAACCTTGAGCATAGCTCATGATTTTACCGAAGTATAATGCTTGACGAGCCTTTTCAACGATTTCATCACTGTTGAACTTAGGTTCTTTGGCTGGACCATGAAGAACCTTTGAAGCAGCCATTCGTTCGTCTTTCATCATTGAGATGAAACGAGCATAAACAGCTTCAGTGATAACTGATTGAGGGGCACCAATGTCTAAGGCATCGATTGAACTCCACTTACCAGTACCCTTGTTGGCACCACGGTCTAGGATAGCATCAACGATTGGCTTGTTCTTGTCGTCACCTAAGTCATCTTTTCTAGTTAAGATGTCAGCAGTGATTTCGATCAAGTATGAGTTTAATTCACCCTTGTCCCAGTCTTTGAAGATCTTTGCAAGGTCATCAACTGAGTAACCTGCAGCGTTTCTCAAGAGGTTGAAAGTTTCGTCAATTAACTCTTCATCACCGTATTCGATACCATTGTGGACCATTTTAACGTAGTGACCAGCACCATTAGGGCCGATGTAAGTAACACATGGTTCGCCATCTTCGGCTTTAGCAGCGATCTTTTCCAAGATTGGAGCTACACGGTCGTAAGCTTCTTTTTGACCACCGGGCATCAATGAAGGACCTTTAAGGGCACCAAGTTCACCACCGGAAACACCCATTCCGATGAAGTTAATACCTGATTTAGCAAGCTTTTCACTTCGAGCCATTGTATCGTGGAAGTTAGTGTTACCACCATCGATAAGAGTGTCACCCTTGTCAAGTAATGGTAATAATTCATCAATAACGGCGTCAGTTGGCTTACCAGCTTTAACCATTAATAAGATCGTACGAGGCTTTTGAATTGATTCAACAAAATCCTTGACGTTGTAACTAGGGATCAAGTGTTTGTCACCGTGATCCTTCATTACTTGTTCAGTCTTGCTTGCAGTACGGTTGTAGATCGCAACTGTGTAACCGCGACTTTCAATGTTGAGGGCAAGGTTTTTACCCATGACAGCCATACCAACAACACCGATGTTTGCTTTTTTATCAGCCATAATATACCTTCCTTTTCGAATATATATGTTAATTCATTACACTAGTAGTTTACCATTTCACATTAGAATTGTGAAATAGAAACTTCAAAATTGTAAGCACTTTCTTTACTTTTCTTCAGGGAAGTACCAACTGTGCCCATCACGAGCTAATAACTCGTCAGAGGCTTTTGGACCCATTGACCCTGGTTCGTAGTTAGGAAAGTCTGGTTGGGTTTCATCCCAGTACTTTTGAATGGGATCAACGTACTTCCATGCGGCAGCCACTTCAGGCCAACTTGCGAAGTTGGTGTGGTCACCATTTAAAATGTCATGGAAGAGACGTTCGTATGGTTGCGGAACTTCAGAAGCTCGCGCATCATTTTGAAGATAATCGAGATCAATGGTTTCAGTATGGAAACCTTGTTTGGAGTCTTTAACGTTCACTCTCAATGTAATTCCACCACGAGGATCGATTAGGATTGAAAGGACGTTCGTTTTAAGAGTATCTGGCAAATCTGCTTTGACAAAAATATTGTTGATATCTTTCTTAAAGACAACATCAACTCGAGTAGCTTTGGCAGCTAACTTCTTACCGGTTCTGACGTAGAAAGGAGTTCCTTCCCAACGAGGGAGCTTGTAAGTAACTTTTCCGGCAACAAACGTATCGTTGTTTGAATCGTGTGGGACATCTGGTTCATCACGGTAAGCAGCTGAGCCACTTCCAGCACCGTATTGACCACGAACGAAGTTTTCTTTAACCCCTTCTGTGTCATAGAAATTCATGTTTTCCAAGGTTTTAATCTTGGCAGCCCGAACGTCAGTATCAACAAATGATGCTGGCTTGTCCATTGCGAGCAGGGTCATGATTTGCATGGTATGGTTTTGGACCATATCACGGAGGGCACCGGCCGTATCATAGTATCCGGCTCGATCCTCAACACCAAGTTTTTCGGATAACGTAATCTGAATGTTATCGATGTAATTATGGTTCCAAACGGCATCAATAATGGGGTTACCAAATCGGATAACTGGAATGCTTTGAACCATCTCTTTACCTAAGTAATGGTCAATACGGAAGATTTGATCTTCCTTAAATGCAGTTGTTAATTCGTTATTTAATTTTTCAGCAGAATCGTAGTCCCGACCAAATGGTTTTTCGATCACCAAACGGTTAAAGCCACCATTATCAGAGAGGACGTGTTCGTCCTTTAAGTTTTTAGCAACGATTCCAAAGAATCGGGGTGCCATTGAAACGTAAAAGATTCGATTACCATCAAGCTCGTATTTCTTGTCGAGTTCGTCGGCTAATTTACTCAAAGCTCGATAATGTTCCACGTTGGTAACATCATGAGATCTGAAGTAAAAATGACTAGCAAACTCTTCAGCTTGTTCTTGATTATCTGCTTCTGATGAAATAGAATCCAAAACCATCTTTTGAAATTCTTCATCGGTGTGAGGTCTTCTAGCTAAACCTAGCAGTGCGAAATGATTGTCAATACTGCCTTTTTTGTAAAGTTCAAACAAGGCTGGATATAACTTTCGCAAGGCGAGGTCACCAGTACCACCGAAAAGCATAAATAATGCACGGTTAGCAGTTGCCATTAATACTCACTCCTTTAAATAATTGTAGTTATTCGTATACAAGACCAATTATATAACACTACTGCCACCAAAAAAAGTGGTTTATTCCTTATTGTTTCACATATGAAAGCGCTATCTAAACTATTCCTAACTTGACGCATTTCTTCATTATGGATAAGTTAAAATAAATTTGAAGGGGTCAAATTGGTACAGGTCTTAAAATGGTTTAAAAGCCCGTCATGTTAATTTAGTTGCCAATTTAAAAAGTTCATTTTAAAAAGTTTTCTACCATAGTAATGGCATTAATTTAAAGATAGAATGTTTGATGGATTTGATTTAACATCTTTGGAATTGAAACATTTATGTTACTTGAATTTTCATTACTATGGTAGAAACTGGATAAAAATAGGGAAATAAGATTAATTTTAACGAAAAATGGACTTGTCAACGAATTTTTACAATGAATTGAAGAGAAATAAGATGAAGATTATACCCAAAAAAGAGCAAAAATGACAATTTTAGGCCCAAATCGGTAAAAATGACGTGAAAATCGGGGGTTATGTTGCAAAAGATGTTACTAATGTTACAAAATAACAGAAATCCCCTGATTTCTTAAACGTTGTGTTATTTGTGTGTAATGTTTAGCGGTTAGTATATATATTGTTGATTGATACAGGAGGTCAACGAGTTAAAAAACAGAATACCGGAAAACGAAAAAATTAGAATTAGAATATTAGATTAGGAGTGATTATTCATTATGAAGTCAAAAAGTATTAAAGCAGTCGTGTTATCAAGTGCCGCAGCATTAGGTTTATTAGCAGTAGGTGCTAACACCACCCACGCTTCAACTAACGTTACAGTTAAATCAGGTGACACCATTTCAGAAATTGCTCAACAATACAAAGTTTCTGCAAATGAAATCGCTAAAGTTAATCATTTACAAAATGCTGACCAAATTACTGTTGGTCAAAGATTAGTAATCCCAACTGGTGTTACTGTTCCAAACGCAGTATCACAATCAGCACAAACTACTAATGCTCAAGCACCAAAGACTACTACTAAAGCTGTTCAAGCACCAGCTGCTAAGGTTCAAGCACCTGTAAAACAACAAGCTGCTGCTCAACCAGCACAACAAGCTCAAGTACAAGCACCAGCTGCTAAGGTTCAAGCACCTGCACAACAACAAGCTGATGCTCAACCAGCACAACAAGCTCAAGTACAAACACCAGCTGCTAAGGTTCAAGCACCTGTAAAACCACAGGCTACTACTCAACCAGCACCAAAGGCTAATGTACAAACTAACGTTGCTGCAAAGCCAGCTGCTCAAAATACCAACAATGCTCAACCAGCACAACCAACTAACCAAAGAAGTTATGCTGTACAAACTAATACTGTAAAGCCAACTCAAAGTGTTAGCTATCAAAATAATAACACTTCAAGTAATGGCGGCGATGATGCAGCTAAAGCTTGGATCACTTCACGTGAATCAGGTGGATCATACACTGCTTCAAATGGTAACTACTACGGTAAGTACCAATTATCTAAGTCATACTTAAATGGTGACTATTCACAAGCTAACCAAGATAGAGTTGCTAACCAATACGTAACTTCACGTTATGGTTCATGGAGTGGTGCACAATCATTCTGGCAATCACACGGTTGGTACTAAGATAGAGTTAGTCTAACTGAATAATAAAAAGTAAGTGAAATAGTGATGATTATTAAATCATCACTATTTTTTTATTTTTTTCTCACAAAGCTTGCCAAACAGTATATTTATAAGTTATACTAATAATGTTGAAGCGCGAGTGGAAAGCGTTTAGACGAACATTGTGAAGAAATTACAAGAATTGTGAATCTTTCCCATTGCTTTCGGGTGGGTTAGCAGTTTAGTAATGCAATGTCCTTGTGAAAAATGTTATTAAGTTATGTGTTTGTAATGTGCTCGTCGCCATCACAAACATGTAATTTAGTAACAACAAAAATTTATATTTTTTGGAGGTAGTTTTTTATGGAAGCAAATATTGGTAAGAAATTGGTCTTAGGTGTGGCTTCACTAGCAGCCGTTTTAGGTTTGTCAGTAGCTGTAGGTAACGTTAATGCTAACGCTGCTACATTACCAGCAGACACTAGTACAACTGCTAACGACACTACGGGTTCAGTATCAGGAGAATCAAATGCCCATGTTCAAGTAAGAACTGGATACTTGACTTTACAAGAAGTTCCTGACTTAAACTTCGGTGAAGCTGCTAACACATCAACTCCACAAACTAACATTCCTTTGCACGATAACCAAACTGGTCTTGGAAAACCACAATTGGTTGTTACCGATGGTCGTGCCGTTAAAGATCAACCAAATGGTGCTGGTTACAACGTTACAGCTGCATTAAGTAACTTTAGTGATGGCAAAAACACTCAAGGTAATGGTTGGGGAATTCAATTGAAGCAAGGTAGCGGTTTAAATAATGACAATAACGTTCCTGTTAATACGCCACTATTAACTGCTGGAGCCAACAACGCTTCACAAGTACTTTCTGTACAACCTGGTCAAGGTTTAGGTACAACTAGTGTTGATTACTCAAAGAGCACTGATGCTAGCTTAAATATGCCAGCTAATGTAAATCCTGCTGACTACAATGCACCAATCACTTGGACTCTTAATGCTGCTGGTCCACAAAACCCAACTGCTTAATAGTTATTTTTAATAATGCATTGTACAGTGAAGAAGACATTCCAAGTAAGGTTTGTCTTCTTTTTAGTAAATAGGGGAATTAATTAAGTAATTAGGACGTGATTGTAATTTTATCAAGATTGAAAAAAGTCTGGGTGCCGTTTTTACTTGCTGTTGCAACAATCTTTTTGATGATTCCAATGATGGGGATCGGGAAAACGAATGCTTCACAAGGTCCATCAATTGCGGTTAAACCGAACTACACTAAAAATCAAATTAAACAGGATGGGGTAATTTTCGTTCAGACTAAGCCGGGTCAAACCCAGCAAATCAGTTTGAATATTGTTAACTTATCAAAGTCATCCCAGTCATTTAGTATTGAACCAACGACAGCATTTACTTCTGGCGGAGGTGCAATTGCACTAAATCCCACTAAGAATTTGCCAGTTGATAAGACTTTAAAGTATAAGTTTAAAGATTTGGTTCAAGATGGAAAGAAACAGACCATTAATTTGGGACCAAATAAGAGTACTAACGTTAATTTTAATGTGAAAGCACCTGATAAAACTTATAACGGAGTCATCTTGGGTGGATTATATATTAAGCCACAATTACCACCAGAGGCTGCAAAGTTAAAGGGAGTCAGTGTTAACAACAAGTTTGCCTTGGCAATGCCGGTTTATCTGCGTGATAACAATAATCAGCCGATCAAACCGAAATTGACAGCACAAACGATCAAGCCGGGTAAGGTTGCTAATCAACCAGTGATTTACACTAAGCTAGCAAACGAAAAACCCACTACGATTAACCAAATGCAGATCAAAGACAAGATTTATCGTAAGAGTGATCCTAGCAAGATTTTGAGTAAGTCCAATCAAAATGGATTGAGTATGGCTCCAAATTCAAACTTTAACTTTACCAATCAATTTGGCAAAAATGCTTTATTACCGGGTAATTACCACTTAAGTTTGAAAGCTTCTGATAACAATGGAAATAAGTGGACAATTGAAAAAGATTTCCACATTACCATTACGCAGGCTGCCATTAACAACGCCAACAAGAACTGGTGGTGGATCATCCTCTTGATTATCCTGTTGATCTTGATCTTAATTTTGTGCTACGTCTTATATCGTCAACACAGAAAACAAAAGAATTTGATTGCACAACAACAAGCAGAACTTGATAAAAGAAACGATCAACCAAAGTAAAGTAGGTTGGGAGATGTTTAAATGAGAAAACGATATTCTAAAGTTTTCAAGTCAATATTGTTAGTTGGAATGACTGTTTTAGTCGCAATTGGATTAGGTTTAAGCGTTACTTCATTTGCCAAAAGTCAGGATAATTCGAACGCAACCGTTCGGATTGGTAAAAATGTAAAACCGGTTGGCCCAGTTAAACCTGGAGCAAATCCTCAGAAGCCGCAACCAGAGCCGACACCACAACCCAAGCCACAAAATATGGCTAATGAAACTCCGGCTCCAGCTGCCAAACAGGGCACTAAGATTCCGCCAACAGTCGCTGTTAGTGGACAGCAACAAGGTAAGCTGCCTCAGACCGGTCAGATGCTACAGTGGGGAACAATGGTCGCAGGAGCAATCCTCTTGTTCATTGCTTTTCTCATTGTGCTAAACCGTCATTTCATCAAAAAGTTGGAATCTAAAAATTCGAAATAAAAAATTCAAATGCGAAAACTAATTAAAAGTGTAATTTTAGTTGGAGCTTTGTTAATTGGTCTCTTTGCACCAATGACTTCTCAAGCAAGTTCAAAGGACTACACGTCATTTTCTGCCACTCCGATCTTTGGAGGGCTGCCGCTTCAGAAGGGAAAAGAATACTTTGCCATTCGGGCCAAACCGAATCATGAGTATCAATTACCCATTCTGTTAAAGAATTATGGGGCGTATCCAATGAAGGTTCGCTTGACGTTAAATAACGCAACCACGACACCTACGGGAAACATTTCATATGATGACCCAAAGGCACTAGTAAATCGTAGGAGTGCCGTTTCTAAACAAGTAGTTGGGAAACTTGAAAAAGAAGTGACACTTCAACCTAGTTCTAATCAAGTGGTTCGTTATTACCTCAAGACGAATGCTAAGATCGTTGGAACTGAACTTGCGGGCATAACTGCGACCGGGATTGATCCAGCGGAAAATAGCAAGCAGGTCAATAGTCTGGCTAGTTATGTCATTGGGGTTTCATTAAGTGAGCAGGATGCATTGAAATTAGATCGCTTAAAAATTTCAAAAATTGAGAGTGGAAATTATAATTGTTCGAACGCTTTTAAAGTTACGATTAGTAATAATTACCCACAGTTGATTCAACATGCCAAAATGCGAGTGAAAATCTTTCATGGCGGACGATTATACCAAAGTAAAGAGTATCCGGACATTAACATCGCGCCGAATACTCCTTTGGCATGTGTAATCCCGCATAAAAATTTGCAGACTGGTAAGTACCGAATGGACGTAAACATCCAATCAGGTCAACAAAAAGTCCGATTACACCAAACATTTACCCCACTGAAATTATCAAACCAAGCAAGGTCGCATGAACCGCTAATGATTGCGGTTCTGATGACCGTCGAAATTTGGATTATTTTTTGGATTTGTCGAATGATATATCACAAAAAGAAAAATAAAAAGAATTGAGAAAAAATGAAAATAAAAAAAGAAGTACTTTATAAGCTATTAGTAGGAGTGGTGTGTACTGCTTTATTCATGATTTGTGGCATGATGATGAATGCCAGTGCGGATCCTAATAATCCGTATAACATTCCTGAACCACCAGAATCGGGTCCTGCCATGGATAAGTTCATGTTTGCAGGGGTTCAACCCAACGAGGATATTCAGAAGAAGTATCCAAACGTTCAGGTGGTTACCGATAACAACGGTGAAGATCATTCGGCACAAACCATGTGGTGGAGAAATCAGGTAGATTTACAGAAGCCATTTACCATTAAGTTTTATATTTACATGAAGAACCCGAAGAATACGAAGAAATTAGCCGATGGATTAACTTTTACCCTTCAAAATGACAAACCAGACGCGATCGGGTCGTCTGGTGAATCGTTAGGGTCTTACGGAAACGTGCGTCAGGCTTCCGCCGAAATCCATCATGGAATGGATCCAACCAAGGCTTATCTGGGAACTCAGTTTATTCACAATGCCTTATCGTTTGAATTTGACCCTTACTATAATGGAGACTTTAGTGATCACAAGTTACCAAAGGGAATTCCTCATACGGCCTTCATTTATCCTAATGAATATACCGGTCCCTTTGATTCACGGAGATGGGAAGATCATATCGGGATTAATCATCACGACTACAGTGAAACTCCCTCATTAACTAATCGACAGGGAACATGGATCCCAGTTACTTACAAGTGGATGCCCAACAGTTGGACTCCTAATGGAAACGCTAAGTCTGATCATGCAACCGCAACGGTAACCTATAATGATCCGAAGTCTGGTCATCCAGTAAGTGGTGTGGATCAACACACTACCACCGAGAACGTTAACCTTGATCAGTTTAAGGGTGATTATGCTTGGTGGGGATTCACTGGTGCCACTGGGGCATTGAACATGATCAGTGCCATCGCAAACACTGAAATTCCGCAAATCCCAGGAGTTAAGAAGTTAGCTTGTGATTTGAGTGCCTTACAACGTGACGGAAAATACAAGAATATTGATCCCTACGATGGTGATCAAAACGCAGCTAACGACATGATCAAGCAGATTGACCCCAATGATTTTAAGGATCGTGTTACCAACGCGAAAGTTGGAGATGTAATCCTTTATAAGGTGGACACCTATAATTACAAGGACAATGGTTTAGGAAATTCATGGGATAACGTTAAGGTGACCGATAACATCGCTAACTTAGGGATGCGTGGTCTTGATGATAACGATCAGATTGTGGCGGAGTATCCTAACGGAATTGAACCAATTGATGATGATGGGAAGCCAGATTCAGTTGGATTTCGAACCATTATTACTGATCCAAATCCGAATACGAAGCAAAATACCGTCACGGCGAAGGGAAGTAACTTTACTACGCCAGATGACGGAGTGGTCAAATCAAGCCAAGCTACCGTTGAAATGTCGAGTAATCCTTACGACAACGTCAAACCACGAGTAAGTTTACAAAACCAGATGTCAAATGATGGTGGCAACACTTGGACCAATAATCTGACCGACGTGAAGAATAACAGTGAGGTTCAATATAAGATTTCACTGCACAATATGATTGCAGGAACTGAATTCAAGGATGGTTCGTATTCCTTTGTCGTTCCAAGCATTAAGAACATTAATAATATTAACGTTAATGGAAGTCCAATTAGTAAAAGTGATTATACGGTTAGTGATACGAAGGACTACCAGATTAGTGGGAAGAACTCCAACACTGATTTTAAGAATGCCAAAAAGATTACGATTCATAACTTACCTGACATGAATGGACGAATGGTAACCGATATCACCGCTGATTTACAGTTAGGTGACAATAATCCGGATAATATGAGTTCAATTCCTGAACTTACTGGAACGGATCGTAATCGGGATGATCTTAAGTTTAAGGGTAAAAAGGAAACCTACAATTTCTGGAACGGTTCGGTAGTTTTGAACCAGCCACAGGACCTGGATTACGGTGTTCAAAATGATTACTTCTTTAAGGATCAGTATTTACAACCGCGAACGATGGGGAAGAACAAGTCTCCCATTGACATAAGCAAGGGTTATGAAGTAGCTAGTTTAACTGATGACAGACGAGTTAAGAGTCCGTACAGTGTATGGCTGTCACAGGAGAATACTCCGGAAAATAACCACGAGATTGGAAGACCGAACTCACCGTTTTCACTTGCTTACTTTGATTTAAAGAGTAATCAACCGACCATTTTGCAGCCCGGAACTGGGAGCGCACAGGTGTATAATTATCCTGGGAAGAAAGAAGAAGGTAAGATCACTAACCCCATTAAGTGGGGATTACATCAGGGCCTTGATCTCAGAATGAATTATGCTGGAAGTGCAACCGGGAAAACGGGTAACTATGATGCAACGTTGAATTGGAACATCAAGTACGGATCCAAGGCAGATGGAACACCTTAAAAGTGAAGGCAGCGTGATGCATCTAATCAATTAATTACTGCATTCGTTTGTCTTTTGATAATAATTATTATATAATTTGTTTAATTAAAGACTATCATTTAGATGATAGTCTTTTTTATTTATTAAGTTTGCTAGCTTTTACAAAATAATTAAATTGATTAGCTCAAATATGATTAAGTATCGTATTTAAATCTAAGGAGAGGTGGTCAAGGTATGAAAAATGCCAAGAAAAAATTGGTAATCGTTTTGTTAATGGTAGGAATGATAACGGTTGGCGTTAGTGTTCCATTTGAAGTTAAAAATCCAATGACCGTTTCAGCGAAGCAAACAATACATAAGAAGGCGGATAGACAAGTGATTAAACAAGAAGCAACTCCGGTAGCATATAGCACCGCGCACCAGTCAGCTTTTGATACAGAGTATCAAACCAAATTTATCGCACTACTTAATCGTGAGCGAAATGCCCGTGGTCTCAAATCTGTTCATCAAACTAAGGAAGCCCAGGATATTTCCAACCAGCGCATTGGTCAAGTTGTCTCAAACTTACCAAGTAGTTATGGACATGATAATAATGATAGTAGACCATACGCTGAATGTATTGGTCAGGTAAATGCCTTAAAGAATACTAGTGCCGAAGATAGTGCTTATACCATGCTGAACCTCTACGTCTATAACGATGCGCAAACTTTCGATCACCGTCCATGGGGTCATCGCAACATTTTGCTTGATCCGAACGTCAGTCAAGTTGGGATTAGCATGAAGAAGATGCCCGTGGGTGGTGCTGACGCTAACGTTGGATATGCCGAATATAATCAGGTTACTTTAATGTAGTGCTTAAACTCTCTCATGGGGCGTGCTATAATTATGTTAATTTAATAAAGCAGGTGAGGTCATGGGTGAGATAAAGAAGAGAATGAAAGACCGTTTGGACGCCTTCAGTGACGCCATTATTGCCATCATCATTACGGTGATGGTATTGGAATTACCGATTGAGAAGATTGGTGGAAGCGTTGATTATCTAGTGCTCTTTCGGGCCATTGGAATCTATGCGGTCAGCTTTTGTTTTGTTGGCAACTTGTGGTATCAACACGCTCAGGTCTTTAATGACACCGAACGGGTGGCGAATAAGACGGTAGTAATGGACTTGATCTTTTTATTCTTCATGTCGTTGGTTCCTACTTTTACCAAGTTGATGACGGATGATACGTCAAAAATTACGGTAATGCTTTACGGGACCCTTTCGTTAATCTTATTAGTCGTCTTTCGGATCATTGTTTCACAGATTGCTGAGGTTAAGTACAGTAAACATTCTAAACAGCATGAGGTTTTCAATTACATTTTTGCGCGGAATTTCAACTATTCGATTGCTGCGTACGTAATTTTGATTGTGCTTGCTTTCTTCTTCCCCAGAATTGCGTTGGTTCTCTTTATCATTATTCCAATCTGGTCGTTTGTTGAAAACAGCCATGAACATGGAACATTAAGCTTAGCTACGCGAGGAATGGAGGAAGGCCGAATTCAAGTTCCTGAATCAGTTAAGAATCTATCTCCTGACCAGAAAAAAGCTTTACGAGCAAAATTGGCATCTACCATTAAAGCTTCAAGGGGTGCTAAGGATGAAAGTCAGAAACGTGAAATTTGGTCTCAATTTGCCGAGTGGGCTGCGGATCAAAGATAAATAATAAAAAAATGAGTACCTTAGATATTAATCTGTGGTGCTCATTTTTTAATGAACAGAAGGGAAATTTTTTAATTGAAGTGCTTCCATAGAAATATCTTTATCCCTTATTTTGCTTTGCTATAATTTTTCCAAACTCCTTTAAATCTTCTGGAGCATCAGACGCTGCCATGTTGACTCGGACGATTGATAGCTGGGAAGAATTATTCTCGATTGATTTCATTGCCATTAGTAGTTCCTTTTCAGTCTTAACATCGAAATAATTATATTGGTTCTTTTTAGCACCAAAAGCTTCGGGAATTAAGCTGTAATTTAATGCAGGAACGTCATTGTATGGTTCGTGCATCCCATGAATTACTCTTTCAACTGAATACCCATGATTGTCAATTACAAAGATAATTGGTTTCAGGTCATATTTAACCGCAAATCCCATTTCCTGAATGGTCATCAGAAGTGATCCTTCACCAATTGAAAGGACGTTTCTTCTTTTTGGATTAGCAAGTTGACTTCCTAATGTGGCGGGGAAGCTAAAACCGATTGATGACCAAAGCGGCTGGCAGATAAATTTCACGTTAGCTGGAAATTTAATTTGTTCGAGGGCAAATAGTGATGTCCCTTGTTCGGCAATAACGGTGTCATCACTTTGAATGAAATTACTCATTGCACTAGTATAAAAATCCTGGGTGATTGGTTTATCGGATGGAACGGGTAATTTGTTATTAATGGAATCATGTGGTCCCTTTGGAAAACTTTGAGAAAGGCTTGTTTGACTAATTATCTTAATGAGGTTAACAAAGCCATTTTGTTCATTGTAATTAATTATTTTGGAGTAAAAATTAATTCGTTTGGCATTAATATCAATGGTATTCTGGCTATTAAAGCTTTGGGTAAAACCACCCGTATTGGCATCTGTTAGAACGGCACCTAATAATAAAATCAAATCAGATTTATTAATAAGTTGGTTAGTTAAACCTTTAGATAAGGAGCCATTATAAGTTCCGATAAACTGTGGGAGGGTTTCATCAATGATGCCCTTGCTTTCGATCATGTCTGCAAAGGGAATATCATTATTTATAATGAAGTTTCTTACTACGTCTTGGAGATGAAAACGTTGGACATCTTCACCGATGATCAAAATTGGATGATGAGAATTTTTCAATTGATTACTAATTGCTTCTATATTTTGTAAGTGGTCATGCGGTTCGTTTTTATTTCTAAATAAACTAGGGATTAGTTGTTTAAAAATTGGATTAACTGGCATTTCGGTAAGGTCAACGGGAAGGGCTAAATATCCTGGTTGTTTGTTTTCATAAACATACTTAACGACTTGATTGATTTCGCCGATAGCATCATCTTTAGTGATAGCTTCTACTTTGAAACCAAGTTCTTTATGGACGTTTTGAAAGTGTTCAAAGTTCCCATCACCGAGGCTGTGATGAATTAATTTTTGGTCATATTGGGCAGCTAAGGTTGGGGTCCCCACGATTTCTAAAACCGGGACCTTTTCAGCTTGGCTTCCAGAAAGTCCATTGACCGCACTAAGTTCACCTACACCAAAGGTGGTCACTAGTACTGCCATGCCGTTTTGACGAGCATAACCATCTGCCATGTACGCTGCGTTTAATTCATTCATATTACCACGCCATTTCATGTCAGAACGGCGAGTGATGTGATCTAAAAATGATAAATTGTAGTCACCAGGAACTCCTAGAACATCTTTGACATTTAAATAATTTAAAAGATCGAGTAAATAATCAGAAATTGTATACATATTAATATTCTCCACTTTTTATGTTTTCATTTTATTATCTCTTAGTGTAAATTGAAAAGCTAGCAAATTAACTTTAACGCCATTTTTCTTTCAGCTCACATTGTATGGTAGAATTTAGCTAAAGGTAGGTGTTAAAAATGAAGAAAAATGCATTTACTAGTCGTATCAGTTTACTTTGGACCGCAATGGCAATGATTCTGTTTGGAACCAGTGTTGTTGAGGGAATTCAAGAAATTATTTATGGCTTTCCCATTGGCTGGATTGATTGGGTCCTGATCATTTTGAGCGCGATTTGTATCGTGGTTTGGGCAGTTTCCCTATTTATCAAGAATCCAACGATGGCCATTGCTGGTGAAATTACTCAGAAACAACGAGTCTGGGGTGGAGTTGTAACCCTCATCGTATTCCTGTTAGTTATCATTGGAATCTCCCACCTCTCCGTGATGTGGACTGATTTGATCCTGATTCTAGGCTTTATTGGTTTTCTGCTTAACGAAGTGTGGACGTTTAAAAAGTAAATTCGAAAAAAGATCCATTCCAAATCTTAGTTGGAACGGATCTTTTATTTTGACTTTATTTAAAAACAAAAATTGAAACAATAAGGAAGAAAAGGTAGGCAGCAGCCGGGATGGCTGTTTTTCGCATGACCTTACCTTCTTCACCCTTCAACCCAACTACGCCACTGACTGAAACGATGTTGTAAACACAAATCATGTTACCAACGGCGGCTCCAATCACTTGTCCGGCTAAAATAAGATACTTGTCTAGTCCAGCATCGATGGCAACGTCGGCCTGAATCGACGAGAAGGTTAACGTTGAGACGGTCGTACTGCCTGTCACAAACGAACCAACGGCTCCTAAGATGGGAGCAATTGCTAACCAAACCCCGTGGAGGTGAGTGGCCATGAATGACGCGAGGTATCCTGGCATACTGTCAAGGTCAGCTCCGTTGAAATTCGTGTTAGTGAAGACTTGGACCATGATTAGAGTGACAATTAGCGTCAAAAGGGTCGTCTTCATGGATTTAACGACGCCCCATGCTTCTTTAGAAAAGGAGCGAAACGACTCTTCTCGTAATAAGACCGTTAATAACGCCACGATCAACAGTACGGTTCCGGGTGACGCTAGGAGAAGCCAGCTTGAATCGATGGCTTTAAAACCCAGAATGTTCGTGAGTGACAAATTAACATGAGTATTTAACCAGTCGTGAATCGGACGGATTAATTTGGGGATGACCAACAAGACAACCACGAGAACGTAGGGCATCCATGCGCGCACAAGTGAAATGTTAGTTTTGGGTTCTTTGATAGTAATTTTTGGTGATTGTTTCCACGGATTTTTCTTAACGTCCTTGGGTAATAAAATGTTGAATTTGATACTCAAAATTGCGATCACCAAGGCGATGATGGGACTGATGACGGAGGTTAATTCGTATCCCAAGAGTAGTTGACTACCAATATTAGAAATGGAATAGACAAGGCCAATGGCAATGCACCAGGGAGTAACCTGTAAGACTGACTTAAGGCGGTTTTGAGTGTGTTGATTAGGAAGAAGAAACACTAGCATGACAATTAAAATCAGTGGTACCAGTGTTCCACTGATTAGTTCTAGGTTAGCGATTTTTAATCCGACTTTGCCCATTTCAGCGGTGCCAACCGTGTTACTTAATCCAACCGTTAGCGGCGTTCCCACGGCCCCAAATGAAGCAGCGGTGGAATCGGCCACTAGTGCTAAGACGATTGACGAAAGGGGCTTGAAGCCTAAAGCGATTAATAGGGGTGCTGTGACCATTGCTGGAGCACCAAAGCCAGAAACACCCTCGATTAATGATCCAAATAAGAAGACAATTAGGATCGTCTGTAGGCGCATGTCAGTGGTTAACTTGGTAAAGCCAGCATTGATACGATCGACTGATCCAGTGTACTCAAGGGCTCGGAGTAGTAAGAGAGCTCCGAGTAAAATCCACGCAATTGTCAAACTCTTGTGAAATCCTTGAATGGCTGAAGCTGCGAGAGCCTTCAATGGCATTTTCCAGATGAATAGACTAGCTAAAATAACAAGTATTGCCGTTACACTCATTCCTTTTAAGGCTGGCATGTTTAAAAATCCCAGCAGAATAATTGGAACTAGTATCGGAAACATTGAAACTAATAATTCCATAAATGTTTTCTCCTCTTAGTGTTTTGCGGTAAACGATGTCTTGTAACTATTATACATGAGTCAACGTTTTCAAGCTAAGGGATATAAGAAGCAGAAAAATAAGGCGTCCCTCACTTAGGGGACGCCCTATTTTGATTAATTATTTTTTAGGTATTTCTTTTCGTAGTGATGGTACAACAGGTAACCAATTACCCCGAAGATGACGGGTCCAACTACCATCCAAATGCTACTTACATAATTCCCACTCAAAGCGGGAGCGATGATCGTAAAGATGATGGCAAAGCCAACCGTCAGCATGACCACACACACTGCGATTTTAGCAATCAATGGATTCTTATAGAATACAAAGGGCTTTTTGATTTTGGAATTAGCTTTAAACCCGATAAAGGCAAAGGCGATGAATAAGTACGGAATGACCATCGCCACGTTGGTCATCTGAACCAAGATGTTGAAGAAAGCCTTGGCACTTTGTCCCCCAAAGGAAATGATCAAGATGAACGCAATTACAAGTAGTCCTTGGATCATCATGGCGTTTCCGGGAACGTCGTGCTTGTTGATCTTGGTAAAGAATTTCGGCCAAATCTCTTTGGGAGTTCCCTCCACAATCGTCTTGACTGGTGAAATGATGAGGGTAATGAAAGCTCCACTTAAGGCAAGAAAGATGGAAATTCCAACGTAGCGACTGACCCACATGCCAATCTCAACTGAAACGCCGTGAGAGAAGTTGAGTGCCGTTCCCAGTTGGTAACCAAAGTTGTTCATAATGATGAAAGGCACGTTAACTAGGTTAATGTTGTGGTGTGAACCTAGAATTTGGCTCCAATTAGTGAAAGCACCAACCATGAAGATTCCGATGGAGTAAACCACCGAGATGGTTAAAGCTGAGATCGTGATTCCCCTTGGGAAGGCCTTTTCGGGCGTCTTGGTCTGATCGACTAGTCCACCAATGGTTTCAAGACCACCGTACGCAAAGATGGCGTAAACGACGAATCCTAAAACGTTAATTAGTGAATCGTACTGGGGATTAGGGGAAACCAGGATGGCTTTCCAAGACAGTGGTTGAAAGGTGTGACCATTAATTAAGAGAATAATGGCACCACCGACAATCAGGATGACGTTGGTTAACATGGCCGCAAAGCCACCAATGGAAGTAACTTTTTGAATCTGACTGATTCCACGGGTGGCAATAAACGTGATTACAATCATTAAGATCACAGCCAGAATTCCAATTGTTTCAACGCTTGAGAGGCCAAACAAGTGACCGTCGGAGGTTTTATCAACCCCGAAGATTGCATTTGAAAGTGGGACCCAGATTGCTGAACTGGTGTTAACCATCCAAATAATGGCAGAAGCATACCACATTGAAATGCCCGTAAAGGCAAACTTGGGATTAACTGATTCACTCATCCAAGTGTAGATGCCACCATGCTTTTTGGAAAAAGCCGCGCCAAATTCCGCAATCATAAACGCGAACGGGATGAAGAAACAGAGTGCTGCCAGGATATACCAGATGATTGAGGCATACCCCATTAAGTAGAACGCTCTTGAAATGTTCGCTGATCCGAAGACGGAAGTAAATATCATCAAAACTAACGCAAATAATGATAATTTTTTATTATCCATCAAATGTAACCTCCAATTTCTTAAAGAATTCTTAATAGTATAACAGGATTAAACTCATTTGTGGGACAAAAAAAGAAATTCATTTCTGAATTTCTTATTTTTTGAATTGAATTTTAACGTATTCACGGTATTTCGGTAGCTTCTTAATCAGTTCTTCATGTGTTCCGTGACCACTAATTTCACCATGATCAACGAAGTAAATGTCATCCGAGTCGACAATGGTACTTAAGCGATGGGCAATGATGAGGGTCGTACGGCCCTTCATTAGTTGACCAAGCGCCTTTTGAACCATGGCTTCTGACTGGGAATCTAGGCTAGCGGTTGCTTCGTCTAACATCAGAATCTTAGGGTCTCTGAGAAAGGCACGAGCAATTGCCAAACGTTGTCTCTGACCACCACTGACCTTAATACCACGTTCACCAACTTGAGTTGAAAGTCCTTCAGGCATCTCTTTGACAAATCCTTCAGCATAAGCAAGGCTCAATACGTGCCAAAGTTGGTCATCTGTAAACTTTTCGTTTAGTCCATAGGTCAGGTTATGACGAATGGTTCCGGCCATAATGGCCGAATCCTGACTAACTAGGCCGATCTGGTGGCGCCAATTGGAAAGATTAATGTCATCGATATTTTCGTTTCCAATCGTGAGTGTCCCAGACGTTGGCTGATAGTAGCGTTCAATCAAACTGAAGATGGTAGATTTCCCACCTCCAGATGGTCCCACAAACGCCGTGGTCTGGTTGGGTTTAGCAACAACGTTGACGTTTTTTAGCACTGGTTCGTCAGTGTCATACGCAAAACTTACATCGTTTAAACGAAGTGTTTTTCCACCAATGTCGTCTGAAAAGCCGGAGGCAAAGTCCTCTTCCGGTTCCGTGAGTAACTCTCTGACGTGTTCGGTGGAACCGTTGGCCTTGGAAAGGTCGGTAATGAATCGACCTAGCATACTAACTGGTCCAATGATTTGGAACAGGTACATTAGAAAGGCAAACATGGTTCCAATTGTCATGGCCCCGATTGCGACTCGATGAGCACCGTAGGCTAGGATTCCAACGATCATGGCCATCATGACCGTATTCAAGATGGGACCAGCGATTGAATCATAGACGGATTCCTTTAAACCAACCCGATATAGGTTGTGAATTAAGCTGGAACCAGCCTTGGTTTCATATGGTTCGGCATTTGATGACTTTACCAGGCGAATCTCATTTAATGTTTCTTGAGCTTTCCCACTAAAATCAGCCATTTGGTCCTGTCTGGACTTTCCAATCTGACTGGATTTTCTAATGATCGGACGCATGACAATCATGACAATTGGAATGGCAATGAACATGATTAAAGCCATTCGCCAGTCCATGATCAACATGATAATCAGAGCTCCAATTAATTGGAAAATGGACGTAATGGTATTGGGAAATGACACTGATAACAGGTCTTTAATCTGGTCAGAATCACTAACCAACCGCGAAATCATCTTCCCGGTTTTTACACTATCGAAGTAGTGGACGTTTAATTTGACCATTTTCTCCCACAGTAGTTCTCGAAGGTTGGCCACCACGTTTTCACCAAAGAAACCCAGTAGGGTCCCTGATCCGGCGTTAATTAATGCACTTAAAATGAATAATACGATCATGGCGGAGACTAGTAATAGACTAACTCCCTTAGCAAAATCGTTAACCATGACCTGAGCAATCTTTGGCACCGTCAGTTGGGCTCCCGTTGCGATGAGTCCCAGAAGAAGACCAACGACTAACTGCCAGTAACGGGGTTTGGTTTCACGAATTAGGTGAAAGAATCCCCGAAAGTTAAATGATCCATTATTTTTTGCTTGTTTCTTCACGTTATCACCTCTTAAATCGTAACTACTATCATATCACAAATCGACTTACTTGAAACGAATATACATTCCGCTTATCCTTACTGTAGAAACATATTGAGAGGAGTTCTCATCATGGAATATGAATATTATACTTTAAGTAACGGGATGCAAGTTCCAAAGATTGGCTTTGGAACATACCTGTTAAAGGGCTTTGAAGGTGCCATGGCAATCACTTCTGCCATCCATAAGGGTTACCGTTTAATTGACACTGCCTATAACTACGAAAACGAAGGAGCGGTTGGACGTGGAATTGAAAATTCAAACGTTCGTCGTTCTGATTTACTGGTAACTTCCAAGTTACCTGGTCGTTACTACGATCGTAAGAGTGCCATTGATGCCATCCAAGAGTCTCTTTACCGGGCTAACTTAGATTACTTTGATATCTACTTGTTGCACTGGCCTAATCCTAAAGAAGGCAACTACGTGGAAGCTTGGCAAGCACTGATTGATGCCCAACAATACGGCTTAATTCGGACGATTGGTGTCTGCAACTTCTTACCTGATTACCTTGATAAATTGGTTGATGAAACGGGCGTTATGCCAGCCATTAACCAAATTGAACTCCATCCATACTTCAACCAAGCTGACATGCGTCACTATGACGACGAACATGGCATCTTGACCGAAGACTGGAGTCCACTTGGTCGTGCTAGTGAAATGCTTAAGAACCCAGTTTTAGTTGACATGGCTGCTAAATACCACAAGAACGTTGGTCAATTGATCTTACGTTGGGAGATTCAATTAGGGACACTTCCAATTCCTAAGTCAGCCAATCCTGGTAGACAAAGTGGGAACCTTGACGTCTTTGACTTCGAGATTACGCCAGAAGACATGAAGACCATTGCTTCTTTGACGAAGCCTGATGGTCGAACCCATAATCAGGATCCTGCAACTTACGAAGAATTTTAATTAATGCAAATTAAAAGAGACTCATGATTGAGTCTCTTTTTTTATGGATTGAATTTAACTGAGAGCTTCTAACGTGATTTGAAGCCGTTGAAGCAGTTTTTCGGAATCATCGGGGGCTTCCATGGCTTCCTTAATGGTTTCGTGACACAGAATGGTAATGGCCCATCGTTTGGGCGGCAATTGAATGATTGTTGAATCATCGAGGTTTTTCTGATTGTGAAGAATGTCCATCTGAATAAACTCGAAGTATTCACTTTCTGAACTATCCTCTAGAAACGAACGGGCGGCATTGACGTAGTCGGTGGGCTGTAACTGGTTAAGTCGCTTTCCAGCAAACGGCCGATGGATCGTTGATAGGACCATTCTTCTGGTGTAGTCGTAACCGCCCGTGAGGGTAATGAAGTACTTGTAGTAAGCTCCCCGCGATATCTTGGCATCCTTGATGATCCGAGCCACCTGAGCGTCGGCCAACGGATGGGCGGAAAATTCATTGAGAAGGGCAGCATTGATGCGCTCTTTTTTGGCCTGCGGTAGGTTTAAAAAGGTTGATGATGGCATAAAAAAGTCCTCCGTTCAATGTAATAACTTAATTATACCCACATGTTGACACGGTGTTAACTGCTAATTTACCATAAATAGATAATGAGAAGTTTTAGTAGGAAAGAAATGGATCGTTTTTAAATAAAAAGACCGGACGTTTCCGTTCGATCTCCCACAATTACGTTTAGTTAGGCAAAGATGTAACCAAATCCACCGGGACCAACGTGGGTCATAACGATGGGGCTGGTTAAACGACAGGTCACGTCAATGTCTGGTCGAGCTTCCCTGATCTTAGCTGCGATCTTCTTGGGGGCGGTCCCATCATCAACGTAGGATAGTCCAACTTCGGAAATATCCTTGTTGTTAATGATTTCATCGGTCACTTGATTAGCGATCTTGGTCATCTTCTTCAGACCCCGACATTTATACTTAAGCTTCAAGGTTCCCTTGGTTAATTGAATCACTGGTTTAAGTTGGATCAGTGATGAAATAAAACCAACGGCTCGGCTGGCACGACCGCCCTTAACCATGTAGTCAAAACTGTTGATAAAGACGTAGGTCATGATGGTGGGTACAAACGATTTTAAATTATCCATGATTTCGGCAACGGATTTCCCTTCATCGGCTAATTTTTTAGCGCGCATGACGGCAAAGGTGAGGCCACTATCAGTTGAATCACTATCAAGAACGGCGATTTCGCCACCAACCTGTTTAGCAGCGGTTCGGGCGGTTTCCACCGTTCCACTTAAAACTTTAGTGAGATGAATGGAAATGATCGAAGCGTCTGGATCTTCCTTTTGGATTTTTTCGTATGCCTCAATGAATTGACCCAAAGAAGGTTGACTGGTCTTTGGGAACTCTTTATCGTTTGCAAGGTGATCGGAAAATTCCTGACGGGTAATGTCAACGCCGTCCTTATAAGTTTTGCCGTCGATGGTAACCTGAAGCGGTACCACCGTAAGATTATTTTTTTTGATTTCATCTGGTGTTAATTGAGCAGTTGAATCGGTAACAATGTGAATCATGTGTTTCTCCCTCCAATTAACGTTTCGTTAATTTGCCTTATAGATTTTAATTATAGTAGAAGGACTAAATTTTTCCCAGTTAAAATTAAATTTAATTCCACTGGGAGTCCCAACGCCGCAGTGTGTTGCTAATCAGGGCTAACTAAGTGCGGTTACACAGTATGTAAGGTGTAACCAGCGCCACTTATATTATAAAAATTATAAATTAAAAAAATAAGTAGCTTTTTTGTTATAAACAAGATATAACTATAAGTAGGGATTAAAAGCAGAGGAGTTACATTATGAAAAATAAAATGAAAATTTTGTTGACCAGTGTTGCTTCGGTGCTGGTAGCGGGTTCAATGGTAGCTGGAATAGTTGCCAAAAAACGAGATAATGAAAAGAAGCGTGCTTCTAAAAAGTAGGCATTGCTGATTATCAAGGGATTTCAACTACGGTTGAGCATCCCTTTTTATTATGGTCGCTATAGCGTGAAAAAGTTAGTAAAGATCGAAAAAATGGGAAAGTGAGGCAAATAAATGGTAAAAGGAAAACCAAAAGAATTAAGGCTTAGTACGGTTTTAATTTATTCGTTACTACTGAATACTGGGTCATCATTTATGTGGCCACTAACGACGGTCTACATGCATAATTATCTTCATGAGTCACTAACAACCGCGGGGATTGTTTTGTTTGCCATGTCAATGTTTATGATTATCGGCAATTATCTTGGTGGGTATCTCTTTGATCATTGGTCACCGTATAAGACAGCCATCATCAGTGTTTTGATCACAATGGCTTCAATTGTCACCCTGATCTTCTTTCATGGTTGGCCGATTTTCGGAATCATGCTCTTACTGTACGGTTTAGGAAATGGATCCAGCATGACGCTATTGAACTCGTACGCTTCGATGATTACGTCCAAGAGTACTCGCTACGTCTTTAACTCATTATACGTCGGATTAAACCTAGGTGTCGTAGTTGGAACCGCACTGGTAGGATTTTTGATGAAGTACGGAATTTCGGTTGTCTTCATCGTTGCCACTGGCTTTTACATTGTTTTATTATTGATGACCATTTTTGAATTTAACATTAAGTTACATCGTCCTGCACCAACCGCGGTAAAACGTTCTGAGGACGATGATGTCGTTCAACAAAAGAAGAATCGTGGACTAAAACTCATCTGGCTAATTTGTATCATGGTTTTCTGTATTTATATGAGTTACACCTTATGGGAAAGTGTTATGTCAGTTCACATGACCCAACTGGGAATTTCATTTGAGAATTACAGTTTTCTGTGGACGATTAATGGACTCCTGATTGTCTTCATTCAGCCCATTATTAATAAGATCGGAGCCCGCTTTAAGATGAGTCGTCAAATTGCCTTTGGGGTAATCATTTTCGGTCTCAGCTTCTTTATGTTAATATTTGCTAAACAATACGCCGTATTTGTAATCATCATGGTCATTTTGACCTTTGGTGAAATGAATGGGTTGCCAGGAATTCCAGCTTGGATCGATACATTGGCGGATCCCAGACAAAAAGGGAAGTTTCAGGGACTCTTTAATATTTTTATGTCCCTTGGGAGAGCCGTTGGACCGCTTTTTGGTGGTTTAATGGTAGAGTTCTTTAACTATCCCGCCCTATTCATTGTATCCGGCGGACTGATCTTGTTCGCGTTGTTCTGTGTGATGAGCGAAGCAAGAAAGTTGAGTAGAACACAGAAGAATTAGTGAGGTGAACTATGGTTGATACTTATTACCAAGATACAATTGATGTCTCTGATGCACATCAGAATAATTTAAAACACGTTAACGTAAAACTCCCGAAGCATGAGATTACCGTTTTCGTTGGTGAATCCGGTTCCGGTAAATCATCGTTAGTATTTGATACGATTGCGGCCATGTCGCGTCGTGAATTAAACGAAACGTTTCCCAGTTTTTCGCAACAGTATTTACCTAAATACGGACAACCCCACGTCGGTGACATTAAAAATCTGCCCGTTGCAATTGCGATTGAGCAGAAACAACTGACAGGGAATGCTCGTTCAACCCTTGCCACTTACACGGGGATTTATTCGCTACTACGGTTACTTTTTTCACGAGTAGGGAAGCCGTTTGTGGGTTATTCGGAGGTCTTCTCGTTCAACCTGCCGCAGGGTATGTGTCCCTACTGTCAGGGATTAGGTTACGTTGACGAGGTGGATGAATCAAAGCTAATTGATCCAAAAAAATCTCTCAATAATGGTGCCATTACTTTCGTTAGTTTTGGACCAGGAACCTGGCGTTGGCGTGGTTACGGCTACAGTGGGTTATTTGATAACGACAAGCCGATTAAAGATTACACTCCAGAAGAGTACGACTTGTTAATGCACGCACCCCAACAAAAGTTGTACAATGCCCCAGATTACTACAAAACGAGTCAGTATGAAGGGGTCGTTCCGCGGATCAAACGTTCCATTATCAACAGTCGAGAGGGAAAGCATCATAAGGAAGCCATCAGTGAGATCGTTACACGTGAGGTTTGCCCGGTATGTAAAGGAGCCCGACTCAATCCCCGTTCTTTGAGCGTTAAGATTAATGGATTTAACATTAATGATGTTTCGCAGATGGATCTGGTTCAGTTTCTGGACTTTCTCGATTCGATTAAAGATAATCTGGGGGATGAAATCATCCGGGGTCTCGAGTCCAAGATTCAACCCCTAGTGGACATTGGACTGGGCTATTTGACTTTAGATCGAACGACCAGCACGTTGTCTGGTGGTGAAGTTCAACGGATCAAGATTGCTAATCATCTGACGAACTCGTTGTCGGACATCTTGTATGTCTTTGACGAACCCAGTGTCGGGTTGCATCCCCATGACATTGCGTTAATTAAAAAGGCGATGATTAACCTGAAAAAGAAGGGTAACACCATCTTCATCGTTGATCACAATCCAGAAATTATGTCGATTGCGGATCACGTTGTTGAAGTGGGACCTAAATCAGGAGCTGACGGTGGAAAAATTACCTTCTCTGGTACCTATCCTGAAGTCTTAGATTCTGACACGCTTACCGGAAAATGGTTACGAGCTCCCCATCATTTTGCCAAACCCTTGAAACCAAAGGGCTTTGTTGACTTAGAGCACGTTCACATGCACAACATTGACGACGTAAGTGTTAAGGTGCCAACGGGCATTATGACCGTCCTATCAGGTGTAGCTGGTTCTGGAAAGAGTTCACTGGCTGAGGCCATGAAAGACCGTCTAAACGGTGATTACGTGGATCTGACTCAGAAACAAGCCGGGATCAGCATTCGATCCACGCCGGTGACGTACCTCAACATTTTAAATCCAATTCGAAAGTTGTTTGCGAAGGCTAATAACGTTTCTACGCAACTCTTCAGTTACAACGGCAAGGGTGCTTGTCCTCGTTGTAAGGGAAAGGGTGTTACCATCACCAACATGGCGTTTATGGATCCGGTAGTTCAGACCTGTGAGCTGTGTCACGGTAAGCGTTATAGCCAGGAAGCACTTAGTTACAAGTATCATGGAAAAGACATTGCTGATGTTTTGTCAATGTCCGTTGCCCAAGCAGCCACCTTTTTCAAGGATGTTCCTGAAATTGCTAACCCATTGAAACAGATGAACGAAGTTGGTCTAGACTATTTGGCCTTAAATCAGGCCCTGACGACGTTATCTGGTGGTGAATTACAACGACTACGGTTAGCTCAGATGTTGGAAGAGAAGGGGAAAATTTACTTTCTTGATGAACCAACGGCTGGCCTTCACATGAACGACACCCAGCGCCTCTTGAAGTTATTTAAACGGATGGTCGCAGATGGTGATAGTTTAATCATCGTGGAACATAACTTAGACGTAATTAGTCAAGCGGACTGGTTGATTGACATGGGACCAGGAGCCGGAATTTACGGTGGAAACGTTCTCTACAGTGGTATTCCAGAGGGATCGGAGAAAGTTCCACAATCCTTTACTGGTCGTGCCCTAAAGAAATACATGCTACCTTATAAAGAAAGATAAGCAAAAAGAGCGCTTCTCATAATGAGAAACGCTCTTTTTAAGTTTTAACGTTAGAAATCCGATGTAAGACTGAATTTTAGCAGCCAGCATGTTGAAACCATCTTGAATTGTCGTGATAACCTGTTGGATGTCATTTCGGTTATTGTTATCAATATGACTCTCAATTTCTTTTTTGGCGTTATTGATAGCATTCTGAGCTTTTTGGTTAGCATCATTACTACCAGCATTTCCACCATTATCAGCGTTATTTTGTGGTTTGCCGTTATCAGAATTGTTTGCTGGGGTACTATTATCCGCATTATTTGCGGGTTTGTTATTGTAATTTTTGACCACCACTGGTGGATTTTGTTTAACTTGTTGTTGTGCACTTTTACCGGAATGATACAGACCAAAGATCCCTAGCAGAATAATAATGAGGAAGATGATGACAATCCAGCGAAACCAATGGTGCTTCTTTTTGGAGGGAGCTGCCTGGTTAGAAGCGACACGATCGGCGTTTGGTGAAACGACCTTAGCACTAGGAGCGTAAACCAGATTATAGTTAAGCGTTCCCCTGGCAAACGTCCCATTGATCTTTTCGGCTGGGTTAACTGCCACGACCTGACCAACGTTGGCTGGATAGTCGATGTTACGCTTAAAAGTAACGTTAGTAAGGTAGCTCACGGCATTTTGATCTCCGCTAAGTCCTTGGACAACGTAACCGTTTAAATCGGGGATTTCGATGGAAAATCCCTTTCCCGGTGCTCCCGAGTATTTCAAGGGGTTGGTAAGGATTTGATCGTTCTTATTGACGACGTTAATGATTACATTACCAACGTTTCGATCCATCCGACTACCAACAGTTTCATTATTCATTAGTTAAGTGCTCCTTTAGTAGTTTATATTAATTATCTTACCATGATTCATTAATCTGGCAAAAAGAATCCAACTTTGTTAACCAGAGGGACGGGAAAGATCAACTGTCGATTAGTTCCCCGAAATGTGATACTATATTTAATGTAAGTGATAGTTATTAACTATCAGACTGAATATTGAGAGGAAGAATGACATGAGCGAAAAAAAGATGATTAAAAAACTCGATGACATTAAAGATTACGAAGACAAGATGGCTGATTTAGTATCAGCAATTTTGACCGACCAACCTTGGGAACAAACTGACGAAGTTAGAAACGTTTACTTCTTGGACGTTTCCGATTTTGGTAAAGATCTCCAAGACGTTTTGGACCAAATGAACGTTTTGCGTGACCAATATGATGAAACCTTACACTCATACTTGGGTGTTCCGTTCATCCCATACGTTCCACTATCAAAATTAACTGATGCCGCTTTTAAAACTTTAGTTGATGTTGACCCAACCGACAACATTACTAAGACAAAGAAGAACAGTGTCTTTGTTGATTCACGTGTTATTGATAGTAAAGATGGTAAGCACATTAGCTTGGACTTACAATTTAACGAACAATAATAGTATTAAAAAAAGCTCTACATAATATGTAGAGCTCTTTTTTTGTATTCGATATTATAACTATTACGGATGACTACTTACTTTGAGCTTCTTTTTCCTGAGCTGCCTGACCCAAAAGGTTGAGGTAGTTGAACGGACGATCAAAGTTTGGTTGAAACAGCATATCAACCATGGCTAAATCATCGATGGTGTTTTCGTTTTGAATGGCAACCGAAAGGACGTTAGCTGACTGCGAAATGTCATACAAACTGGTTAAGGCTCCACCCAAAATCCTACGGGTATCTGGATCGTAAACCAGTGACATCAGGACCGGAGTCGTCGTTGGCATGAACTCGGGACGGTAATTATCCTCGAGAATAACCTGGTGTGCGTTAATGCCCTGAGCTTTGGCAGCACTCATGGTCAAACCAGTTGAAGCCAAATTCCGGTCGTACAATTTTAAACCAGATGAAGATTGAGTGCCCATGTACTTCTCGGTATCTTTTTCAATGTTCTTTCCGACTAAAATTCCCTGACGGACGGCATTGGTAGCGAGTGGAATGTAGGCATTCTTATGAGTTGGATTGTAGTGGACGGCAGCACTGTCACCCGCAGCGTAGATGTCTTGGTTCGATGAGTGCATGTAGTCGTCGACGATGATTGCACCATTTGACAGCATTTCAACTTGTCCCTTTAGTAAGCTGGTGTTGGGCTTGAAACCGATGCACAGGATGGCAAGATCAGCGGTGAATTCGTCACTAGTGGTTTTGATCGAAACTGTATCACCATTGTCGGTGAACTTTTGGACCATTTGGCCACCTTCAAATTTAACGCCGTGATCTTTATAGTCTTTTTCGACAATGTCGGTGAATTTGGGATCATAGTATTTACTTAAAACTCGATCCACACCATCGATTAAGGTGACTTCATGACCGGTCTTAGAGTAAGCTTCGGCTAGCTCGGCACCAATGTATCCGGCTCCGATGACCGCAATGTGCTTAGCGTCTTTGGCATCATCGAATAAGACCTGAGCGTCCGTCCAGTTCTTGCAGAGGCGAACGTGATCATTATGGATTCCTTCAATCGGGGGAACAATTGGCAAAGAACCACTGGTCATGACCAGTTTGTCATAACTCTCAGTTTTACTTTTACCGGAGTCAAGATCCTTTACGGTGATTTCCTTTTTATCGGAGTCAACGTCAGTTACTTCGTGTTTCATTTGAACGTTAGCACCTAAACCCTTTAATTCTTTTGGATCAGAGTAGAAGAGACCCTTAGGATCCTTGACTTCACCACCTAGATAGAGCGCAATTCCACATGAGAGAAATGAGATGTTGTCATTTTTTTCATAAACCGTTAAATCATAATCGGGATGTTCTTTTAAGATCTGCTTAACAGCAAAGGTTCCCGCATGAGTACAACCAACAACAATAATTTTCATGATATGACCTCCTAAATCCAAAACTTAATGTATCGATTATGGATATCCTACCAGATAGTATTGTGAAATGCTAATCAATTGCCATTTATTATTTGTTTTTAATTATTTCTTAGCAGTAGCCTGCTCGTCCTCGTATTCCCGCGCTCTTTTGATCATGGTTTGATAGACCCGCGATACATCACGATCGGTTCCCCGTAGTTCGTACTCGGCGATCTCGGGAACGTCGAAACGTTCGGCATATCTTCTGGCGGTGAGGCAAAATTGAATGTTAAAATTGCGGTTGCCACTGCCGACAATTCCCATGCAATAATCAGCGTTGTGATCGTATGCGACGTACTCGCCCATGGTATTGGTCATCAGTTCTTTGACCCCATTGTCAATTCCGTTTCCTCCGTCTAGATAAGTTGGGACAAAAACGAAATATGGTGACTTTTCGTCGGCAAAGTCACTTTGATCTGAGATTTCGGTGAGTTCAATGAGTGGTTGATCAGAATTTTTTTGGTGCTGGTCTTCGGCGTAGTCTTCTAGATTTTCGACGAAGTTTCGCGTGTTTCCAGCAATTGAGATGTATAAAATGCGAATTGGTTTAATGATAATAACCTCCTAAATACGAAAATAATCACTATTAGTGTAACCTTTAACAGGTTTAAATGCACAAAATTTTCGGAGTTGATCGAAATCAAAAAGCGTCTGGAAGTTATCATCCGGACGCTTTTAATTTATTTTCTTTTTTTGAAGATCCAAATTACGATTGAACTAATTATGAGAATGATGATTCCAATGACACTGGCGACTGATCCCAGGATTAATCCCGGAGTCTGATACCTTAGCCGAATCTGATGTTTACCAGCTGGCAGGATCGCACCGACAAACCCGGTATTGACCCTTTGAGTTGGGGCTGACTTTCCGTCCACAGTGAGTTTCCATCCTGGTGAATAGGGGATGGACGTAGTCAGAACGGATTTTTTCGGATTGGTACTGATTCCCTTGACTTCATTCCTTTTAACTCTTAGTTTCTGAAGCCGGTTGCGTTGTAACTTATGGATCCGCTGCTCGTATGAATTGCCGAACGGAACGGTGATCAAACGGGCGTGTTTGAAGTTTAGTCGTGAGACACCGTCAAAGGTTAGTTTGATCTGACCCCGTCGTTTTGGAGAATAACCCAAGTTAATGAGAACGTTCTTTTTCTGAGCGTAGTTAGAAAGATTATCCCGTCCATACTGAGAATATCCATTCTTCATTCCCTTGGTAGCGGCGTTAAACGAGTATTGATTGACAAATGGGGTATGAAGATTTTTCCTCATCTGGTTTAGTTTCATCATCCGGGTGTAGGGTTCGTTCTTAATGGCGTGTTGCCTTTCGACCATCGCGTTTTTGGCGTCGGTGGTGTAATCATGACTTTTGATGCCATCTAGCTGTAAATAAAGTTCCGCGTTCTTAGTACGGTTAGGCTGTTTAAGCTTAAGGAAGTATGGAATGGGTTTACCAAGCACATCCTTGGTCATGACGTGTAATCCGTCTGCATTTTGCTTCTGAGTCTCAGTTTCTAGCTCGACGTTTTCATCAAGAATTTTTTGTGCCGTATCCGGTGACGTGTGGTTAACGCTTGGTTCACTGTACTCGACCCGTTTGGAATTATTAGTAAAAGTGGTTAATTTATCAAAATTATCTAACGTTTTTTCGTAATCGGGTTTTACTTCGTAATCAAGCTGTTTTTGTTTATCGTTCAGTTTAGCCGCAGAAATCCCCTTTACGGGCTTGGCGATGTGAGCTCCACTAATCATTGACTGTTCGCGTTCCGTTGGCGAGAGAGCCTGATACTGCTTGTCTGACACCGTTTGTTCCTGCGTGTAAGCCAGGGGAAGGGCGTTTTTATTTTGGAGGACAAGCGTTCCATCTGGTTCTTTGTCGTCAACGAGAGGATTATTGGCCGTAAACAACAGTGGTTTACGGTCTTTACCCTTAACCGTCTTGAAACCAAATGGTTGCGACTTGTCTTGCTGACCGTTTCGAATGAAGAGGTATTTAACGCCCATGAGGTTATCTAACGTTGTCCGGTAGTCATTTTGGGCAACCGGTGCGTTAAAGGTTCTTTGGTTGTTTTGAACGGAACTTTCTAGTTGACCGATGGCCCCATTTTCCACCGTTAAGTATGATGAAATGTCATGCGTCCCAAATAACATGGGGATATTGGTGTTGACGTTGGAGTAGTTGGATAAATTAACGTCGTTCCGACCCGCGTAGTGGTAGCGATTACCGAGCACAGTTCGCTCACCATTGAGGCGGGGTTCGACGTACTTGTTGGCACCATTGTAGAAGTTGTTAACAAAATTAGTGGCAACCTGCTTGTTAAGCATTCCCGTTGAAAAGCCAGAGATGTTGGGACTGTAGTACCCAACGCCAAGGGAGATCAAGTTGACTACTAAAAGGCCGGTTACACTCCCCATGGTCAGGCGCTGATTCCAGTGAAAGAGCTGACCGCACAGGATGATGCCGACTAGGACTAACAGTAAAATAATTTCGCCGTAGTCATGTGCACTTAATTTCATAATAAATCCACGGGAAGCCCAGATAACGATGATCAGTCCGATGGTAGCGCCAATCATAATTTCAAGATCCCGTTTTGAAAGGGTGGAAATGTGCTCGGCAAAAATGGTAGTTGCCAGTCCGATTGGCAATAGTCCAAGGCAGACCCACCGATTTGATGGGGTAGAAATGGCATTAAAAACCGCTCCAAAAGCGGGGATTAAGGCTCCAATGAACACGACAATGAGGCCATAGTTTAGATAGCGATACTTTTTGAAGTGAGAGAGCGTGTAAACAATTCCCAAAAAGCTGAGACCGCTAATGCTGATGATGAGCCAGAAACTAATGGTTAGGTAGCCGTTACCGAGGATTTTACTTGGGATCGAGAGATAATAGTAGAGGGGATAAAAGAGGTAGCCGTTTGCGAAGTTTGATGTGATTCTGGTTGACTTCATGGCAAAGAGTAGGGTCGGAACAAAGATGACCGCACTGATGAGGATTCCAGTCAAAATGGCCGCTCCCATCTTGACAACTGATCTAACAAAGTGAAAATCAGGGTCTTTGCGGATGCTTAAATACCTGATAATGACGTAAATAATGCTACCAAGTCCAATGATGTAGGCAAAGTAGAAGTTACTGAGAAAGGTAAGAGCCACCGCCAGCATCAAAGGCATCATCGAGTGATTGCGAATGATCCGTTCCACGCCATAACAGATTAGTGGAAAGAAAATCATCGGGAGAATAAAAAAAGGATGGTGCATCCCTGCGTATAACGAATAGCCAGCAAACGTATAGGTGAGGGTACCCAGAACCAAACTAATCTTTTTAAAGTTAAATTGGTGAGCAAATAGTAAAAAGGCTAGCCCGGCTACGTAGAGACGCAAAATTACCAGCAGTCCATAGCCTAATTCAAGTAAGTGATCGGGAAAGAGGACAATGAGATAGTTAAAAAAGTCTCCGACTACGTAGTACGAGAAACTGGTTAGCTGATCGGCACCCAGTCCAATGTTAAATGACCAGTTGGTAAAGCCATGACTGGGATGAGCTAAGAATTCGCTCAGCATGTGCTTAAAGTTGATGAGGATGGGATAATGTTGGGCAATTCCGTCCATTCCCCAGATCAGTGAATTACCGGTTAGATAAAAAGTCCAAACGTATGCCATGGTAATTACAAAAAAAATAAGACTATAAAAGAGCCATGCTGGGCATTTCTTTATTACTTTGTTCATGATGCAAATTTCCCCTATGTATTATTAAAGCCGAGGGGTTACCTCGGCTTTATTGGTGATAGATTAGTTATTTATCTTTTGAATCGTCCTCAGCGTTCGAATCATCGTCCTCTTCGTTGGGTTCGATCTTGTTGACTTCAAGCCAGTTAATGAAGGAGTTCTTGTAATCAAGCACCTTAAACTTAAAGCCATCGATCGTTACCACATCGCCCACCTTAATGTGGGGATTTTGTTCGATAATAAAACCAGCGATGGTGACGATATCAGAGTCGTCGAAGGCGGGCATTTCAACGTCAAAGTACTTCTCGAAGTCGTACGTGTTTAATTTCCCGTTGACTTGGAAAGTTCCATTAGGTTGTTTGAAGATGTATTCATTGACCTGTGGATCAATCTCATCACGGACGGTGCCAAATAACTCTTCGTAGATATCCTTATCGGTAATCAAGCCGGAAGTTCCACCATACTCATCAATTACCACTACGATTGGTTGGTGCATTTTGATCATTTGTTGAAGCACCATCGTAATGGGTGTGGTTTCAGGGGTCGTGCTGATCTTTCGCAGCAGTTTTCCAACCTTAACGTTGGAATCGACCTGTGACTGACGAACCAGATCGTAACTATATACGTAACCCAGAATATTATCTTTGTCGTTATCCTTAACTACCGGAATTCGACTGAATTTCTTCTGAATGTAGACGTTAATGGCATCTTGAACGGTATCGTTGATGTCAATGGTAACTAGTTGCGTTCGGTCAATCATGATGTCTCGAGCAACCTTATCGTTTAGTTCAAACGAACGTTGCATGTAGAGATAATCGTTTCGTTCCAAGTCTCCGTTTTTCACGGCATCCTTGGAAAGACTTAGAATTTCTGACTGCGAGAATGCCTCATCATTTTCGTTGGCCACTGGAATTCCAAGTAACTTAACTACTCCCGTAGCTGAGACGTTCAGTAACCAAACAAACGGGTAGAACAAGATGTGAAAGAAGTGGAGTGGACCAGAAATCACATTTAATACCTTCAAAGGCATGTCAATACTGATGTTCTTTGGCACAATCTCAGTGAAGACCACTTCTAAGTAGGTAAGTAGTAAGACCCCGATAATCGCACCAACACTGTGGGCAGTGGCGGGGTTAACGTTGAAATCTTTTAATTCCATAACGGAAACTAAGATTCCAATGACAAATGATTCACCAATCCAACCAAGGATGATTCCCGCAAGCGATACCCCTACCTGAGTGGTAGAAAGGTATTCGTTCAGGTTGGTAACCATCTTCATTTCACGGTTGATTTTCTTCTTCTTGCTAGCGCTGATGTCCTCGTCATCGAGTCGTTCTTGTAATGCACTTGGCCTTGATTGAACCAACGAAAACTCACACGCGACAAAGAACGCGGCAAAGAAGAACGTTATTAAAATTATTATTAGATCAAGTATTATCTGACCGGTATCCAAAGTTCATTCCTCATTTCAAAATTTTAAACAGTAATTATATTATAACGTATTTATTCATTTTTTTAAGTATTTAAGATGAATAGCATAATCAATTGATTTTATCACAAAGAGGGACAAATGGAAAAATTATTCTGATTAATTAGTTTGGGTCCCTTTTTGCCGCCTTTAATGAAGATTTTTAAATAAATGGTCCAAACGTTTCTTAATCGCACTTTTTTTCACTTAAACATGAGCTAATTTCTTGTATAAACGGAGCCTCATCCGTAGTATAGAAGGTGCTAAGAGATTAGCAAATAAAAAATAAAAGAGGTTTTAGTTATGGCAAACGATGTAAGAAAAACAAATTACGATCCAATGGATGACTTTTTCGGCGACTTTGGTAAAAGTTTATTAAATTCAGTTGCCGGAAACAATAAAATGAAAACCGATGTTTTAGATAAAAATGATGAATACGTTGTAAAAGCAGAACTACCTGGATTCAAGAAGAGCGATATCGACATTAGTTACGACAATGACACTTTAACTGTTCATGCAATTCATGACATTGATAAAGAAAACAAAGGTGACTACGGACGTATCTTAAGCAGAGAACGTTCATCAAGTGACGTTAACCGTTCATTCTATATTCCTGGCGTTGATGAAAAGAAAATCTCAGCTGACTACGACGGCGGTGTATTAACCATTACACTTCCAAAGTCACAAGATGAAGAGACCCAGAATCATCACGTTGAAATTGAATAATCAAATTTAAATCGAATTTTAGGAGACGACCCATTTGGATCGTCTCTTTTTTAACTCTTTTTAAAACTCTTTCATTAGTGGTGCAAAATCGAATGCCTTCTTATACAATATTAATTAGATTAGAAATGAATTAATTAATATTGGAGGTGGAACTATGGCAGATGATCAGATTAATATCGATAACGTTAACCCCAGTGAGGGACTGACGACCGCTGAAGTAAAAAGGCAGGTTGACGACGGCTATAAAAACACGGAACCCAAGCCATTGACCAAATCAGTGAAACAGATTTTAGTTGAAAACGTGTTTACGTTATTTAACGTAATTAACGTGGTATTAGGTATCCTGGTCTTTTACACCGGCAGCTATATCAACATGCTGTTCCTGGTGATTGCCATAGCTAACACCGCAATCGGAATCTTCCAGGAGATTCGTTCGAAGCGTCAAGTTGACAAAATGGCTTTACTGTCTCAAAGCAAAGTGAAAGTCAGACGAAATGGTGAAAATGAATTAATTCAACCCGATCAGATCGTGTTGGGTGACATCATTGAGTTGGATCGCGGTGACCAGGTTCCCGTCGATGGCGTAATCAAAGAAACCAAGGGAATCGAAGTCGACGAGTCCCAGATCACTGGTGAATCCAGTCCGATTGAGAAAAATGACGGGGATCAAGTCACCTCCGGAAGCTTTTTGGTCAGTGGAAAAGCTTTTATGCTGGCCACCAAGGTTGGTGATGAAACCTTCGTCAACACGATTACAAATCAGGCTAAAACTGATAAGAGTAAGAACAGTGTCCTGATTTCATTAATCAAAAAAATCATTAAAATTTTGACGATTATCATTATTCCATTGGGAATTGCCCTCTTTGTTTCTCGTTTGATGCATGGGGTGAGCGTTAATAACGCCATTCTTGGAACCGTGGCTGCGATGATCGGAATGATCCCAGAGGGACTCGTTCTTTTAACCTCAGTGACGTTGGCCATTTCCGCTTATCATCTAGCTAAGAAGCGGGTGCTTGTTCGGGATTTATCTTCCATTGAGACGCTTGCCCGGGTCAACACCATTTGTTTGGACAAGACCGGGACGATTACCAGTGGTGAATTAAAGTTCAACAAGTTAATTAGGGAAGTCCCTCATTATGATGATCAACAGATCACGGCCATTATGGGATCCCTTGTAAACGAGATTGATGATAATAACGAAACGGCGTCCGCCTTAAAAGATCACTTTACAGATCATCCATACTCAGCAACCAAGATTGTGCCGTTCTCCTCCGCACGAAAGTGGAGTGGGGCCGAGTTAGATGACAAGGGTAAGTATGTCTTTGGTGCCCCTCAATTTATTCTTAATTTAAACGATCAGCAACAAAAAGAAGTCCAACACTACGCGGAACAAGGCTTCCGAGTGATTGCTTTGGCCAAGGTTGATCAATTAAATGAAGACAGGATCTCAGGAAGTGAATTGATTGCCCTGATTCTGATTACGGATGTGATTCGTCCCAACGCTTCAGATACGCTTCAGTACTTTTACAATCAGGGAGTGGACTTGAAAGTTATTTCCGGAGATGATCCGGTGACGGTCTCAAGTATTGCCAAACGGGTTGGAATTCGAAACTATTCTGATTACGTAGACATGACCACCGTTGGTGACGATGCCAACTATCAGGACCTGGTTAAAAAGTACGTTGTCTTTGGTCGGGTTAAGCCCGATCAAAAACAGCGTCTCATTAAGGCGTTGCAGGAAAATGGACGGACGGTTGCCATGACTGGTGATGGGGTCAACGATCTGTTGGCCTTAAAACAGTCTGACTGTGGCATTGCGATGGCCTCTGGCTCTGAGAGTGTTAAAAGTATTGCTGACTTTGTCATTATCGATTCCAACTTTGATGCCCTCATTAAAGTCCTAAACGAAGGACGTAGGGTCATCAACAACATTGACAGCATTGCCTGTCTGTACCTGATCAAAACCATGTTCTCGGTTATGTTAAGCGTGATTTTCTTGTTTTTTGCCAGGAACTATCCGTTTCAGCCAATTCAACTGACACCAATTAACGATTTAATGGTAGGAATTCCATCGTTCTTACTAGCGCTCGAACCAAACTACCGGGCTCTAAAGGACAAATTTGTTTCTAACATTTATGAGATCTCTTTGCCAGCTGCATTGAGTGTCGTGTTTTACATCCTGGTAATTGGGGTAATTGGCGACATCCTCGGACTCTATACCTCGATTACGTCGTCCTTAAGCGTTTTGATTACGGGAGTCATTTGTTGGCTAGCACTCATAATGGTTTGTCGGCCATTTAACCGCTACAAACTGCTCATCGTGATTTTAAGTATGACGTTGTTCCTGTCGGTCTTCATCTTCTTGGGTAAAATCTTTTCACTGGTCACGATCTTTACCTGGTCAGTTGGAGGAATTGGACTCCTTTTGGCACTTACAACGGACTTCTCGTTTGTAGGGATTCAGAAATGTGTCAATCTCATTCGGCACCAATTTTTCAATAAATAATTATTAAAACAGGTAATCCTTACTGAGGATTACCTGTTTTTTAACGCTTGCTAGTGTATTTCGTAACAATAGTATCTTTAAACCCAATTACTTACTTTTTAAGAGTTAGACCACCGCCAGAATAATAAGTGAAAAAAATAACAACGAACCATTGCTTTTTAAAAAAGATGATGATAAGATATTAAATGTGAAAGAAATAACAAGAAAATGTTGGAGGCTGGAAATATGACAGATGCAAAGCAACAACCCAATGTTGACGAGATCGAAAAGAATATTGATGCAAAAGTTCAAAAAGCTCGCATTGCCGTAGACGAGATGAGTAACTTCGACCAAGATAAGGTTGATAAGATTACTCACGCTATGGTTCTTGCAGGTGTAAACGCCCACCAAAAGCTTGCCAAAATGGCGTACGAAGAAACTGGACGTGGTGTTGAAGAAGACAAGGCTATCAAGAACTTGTTCGCAACTGAAGAAATTTGGCACGACATTCGTAATGATAAGACCGTTGGAATCATCTCAGAAGATTCTGAAAATGACTTGATTAAAGTTGCTGAGCCCCTTGGTGTGATCGCTGGAATTACACCAGTTACCAACCCAACCTCAACGACTTTATTTAAAGCAATCATTTCAATGAAGACTAGAAACGCCATCATCTTTAGTTTGCATCCCCAAGCCCTTCAATCCTCAATTGAAGCTGCACGGATTGTAAGAGATGCTGCCGTTAAGGCTGGTGCTCCTAAGGATGCCATTCAATGGATCGAAAAGCCAAGTCGTGAAGCTACGAACGCTTTAATTCAAAATCCTGGAGTTGACATTACCCTTGCTACTGGTGGTCCTGGACTTGTTAAGGCCGCTTACTCAGCTGGAAAGCCAGCTTTAGGTGTTGGTCCTGGTAATGGTCCTGTCTACGTTGAAAAGACTGCTAACATTCCCCGAGCCGTTAATGACATTGTGTTATCAAAAACCTTTGATAACGGGATGATCTGTGCCACTGAGAACAGTGCCGTCATTGACGCTGACATCTACAAGGATGTAAAGGAACAACTTGAATTAAACCGTGTTTACTTTGTTCCCGAAAACGAAAAACAAAAGTTAACGGACGCCATGTTTGATAGCAAGCGTCTTAGTGTAAAAGGTCCAATTGCTGGTGCTACCGCGCAACAAATCGCTGACATGGCCAAGATTAAGATTCCAAAGGACACTCAGGTTCTAGCCGTTGAAATGACCGGTATTGGTCCCAAGTATCCAATGTCTGGTGAAAAGTTGTCACCAGTGCTCTCAGTTTACAAATCAAAGGACCACAAGGATGCCTTCAGAATTTGTGCTGAATTATTGAACTATGGTGGTTTAGGTCATACTGCAGCCATTCAGACTTCAGATGACCAACTGGCCGTTGACTTTGGGGTAGCCGTTAAGGCTTCTCGTGTCATCGTTAACTCTCCAGCTGGACTTGCCGGAGTTGGTAACTTGTACAACAACATGACTCCATCGCTTACTCTTGGAACTGGATCATGGGGTAAAAACTCAATTTCCCATAACGTTACTGATTATGACTTGTTGAACATTAAAACTATCGCAAAGAGAAGAAATAATATGCAATGGATTAAATTACCTCGAATTTACTTCGAAAAGAACTCAGTTCGTTACTTACACGATATGCCAGGTATCAAGAAGGCCTTCATTGTTACTAGTCCTTCCATGGTTAAATATCACTACGTTGATAAGGTCTTAGATGAATTGAACCGTAGACAAGATGACGTTCAATACTACATCTTTGACGATATCCATGGTGAACCAACGACCGACATGGTAAATGCTGGTGTTACTCAAATGAACGCTTTCAAACCTGATACCATCATTGCCTTAGGTGGGGGATCACCACTTGATGCCGCTAAGATGATGTGGTTGATTTACGAAAACCCTGAAACTGATTTCTTCGGCGCAAAGCAGAAGTTCTTGGATATCAGAAAGCGGGCTTACCGTTACAACAAACCCGAAAAATCACAAATGGTTGCCATTCCAAGTACCTCTGGAACTGGTTCAGAAGTAACTCCATTCTCAGTTATTACTGATTCGAAGTTGCACGTGAAATACCCACTTGCTGATTACGCTTTGACACCAGATGTTGCCATTGTTGATCCACAATTTGTTAAGACGGTTCCAAAGGGTACCATTGCCGCTTCAGGTCTTGATGCCTTGACTCATGCCATTGAGTCATACGTATCAACCATGGCCTCTGACTACACTCGTCCATTGTCACTACAAGCAATCAAGATGATTTTTGATAACCTGACCGACTCATACAATGGCAACATGGAAGCCAGAGACAAGATGCACACGGCTTCTACCATTGCCGGAATGGCATTTGCGAACGCCTTCCTGGGAATTACCCACTCAATTGCTCATAAAATTGGGGGTCAATTCGGGATCACCCACGGACTTGCCATCGCCATTACCTTGCCACATGTCATCAGATACAACTTCAAGAAGCCTAAGAAGATCGCTACTTGGCCTAAGTACGAATCATTTAGAGCTGATGATGACTACGCTACCATCGCAAGATACTTGGGTCTCCCAGGTAACTCCAATGAAGAATTAAAGGAAGCCTTGGTTCATCGCTTCATCGAATTAGCTCACTCCGTTGGGGTTGAGTTAGATCTGAAGTCCCAAGGGGTAAGTAAGGCAGAGCTTGAAGCCGCTGCTGACCACCTTGCTGAACTGGCATACTCTGATCAATGTACAACTGCTAACCCGAAGGAACCACTAATCGCAGACCTCAAGAAGATGATTCTTGATGAATACGAAGGGGTTGGAGTTGAGACACAAACCGACAAAGAAGTTTAACTAACAAGTTACATTAAAGAAAGAAAAAGTAGGAATTCCAAATGGAATTCCTACTTTTTTTGTGTGATCGATTTCGTTAAGACGTTAATGAGTTCTTTTTCTTTCGGTGATAGGACGTGGCTCTTTCGATACGCCATGGAAACGTAAAATGGGGGTAAACTGGCATCGTTAATCGGGATTGAGATGAGGGGATCGGTTGACTTAATGGCATTGCCGACCAGAAAGGTGATTCCCACGTTTTCGGAGACTAACTGCTTAGCTAGCTCAATATCTGAAGTGTGGTACTTGATGTTGGGGTGAATGGAGTGAAGGTCACACATGTCAGAAAAAACCTTGGTGTGAACAAAATCGTCGGATAAACCGACGAATTCTTCATTTTTTAAATCTGCAAAACGAACTGACTTCATTCCGGCCAGGTGTGATTTGGGATTAACCACAATTTTAAAGGTATCAGAGGTTAGGATTCTGGAGCTGATCTCACTACTTTCAAGGGGCGCACTTGAACCAAGCAAGGCCAAATCAATGTGGCCGTCTTTTAGCTCACTTAAGAGTTTCTGAGAACCACTTTCAGAATTGTCCATGTCATTTAGGATGCCGAGGGAAAGTAATTCGCTGGCTAATTTGGGGAAATAGTAGTTGCCAATGATTGGTGGTAATCCGAAGCGAATCACATGGTCGTTGGCACTGCCCATCTCCTGCTCGATTTCGTTGACCTGGTCGGAAATGATCTTAACGTGTTCCTCTAGTCTTAGTCCGGCATTGGTTAACTTGACGTTGTGGTGGGACTGGTTACGGTTAACCAGTTCGACGTTAAAGTTATTTTCGAGCCGCTTGATTGCCATGGTAACGGTTGGCTGCTTCACGTCGTAGTACTGCGAAACGTCGGTGTAGTTTTTGAGCTCTGCTAACTTGTTAAAGTACATTAAATCTTTTAGCTTCATATATTATCCTCATATAAATTAAATTTATGAATAATTGGCGTTTGACTATATTTTTAAGCATGACTTAATATTTAAAAGAATCAATTAAGAACCATTTTACTACAAAAAGGAGTCTTAAAATATGGTTAAAGGTGAAGAAATATTGAATAATCCCTTTATCAATAAGGGAACCGCATTTACTGAAGACGAACGAAAAACATTAGGACTAGTGGGGATGCTTCCTCCAAACGTTCAAACCCTAGACGAACAGGTTGAAAATGTTTATGACGAATACCAACACAAAAGTAGTGATCTCGACAAACGAGTCTATTTAATGAGTATTTTTAATGAAAATCGAGTTTTATTCTACGCTACGTTTGCTAAACACGTAACTGAATTCATGCCCGTTGTCTACGATCCAACGATTGCGGATTCAATCGAAAACTACTCACGATTGTATGTTAATCCACAAAACGCAGCCTTCTTATCAATTGATCACGATGATTCAGAAACCATCCGTGAAAGTTTGAAGAACACTGCTGCCGGACGCAACATCAAGTTGATTGTTGTAACCGATGGTGAGGGAATCCTCGGAATCGGTGACTGGGGTACTCAAGGAATTGATATCCCCGTTGGAAAGCTAATGGTTTACAGTGCCGCTGCCGGTATTGACCCATCAGAAGTTCTTCCCGTTGTTATGGACGTTGGAACTACTAACAAGAGTCTGTTAGACAATCCACTCTACCTTGGTAATCACCAAGACCGTGACTACGGCCAAAAGTACTATGACTTCGTTGACAAGTTTGTTAAGGAAGCAGAAGACTTGTTCCCAAACTTGTACCTCCACTTTGAGGACTTTGGTCGAGCTAACGCTTCTAACATTTTGGATAAGTACAAGGATGACTACTTGGTCTTTAATGATGACATTCAGGGAACTGGAATCATCGTGCTTGCCGGTGTCCTTGGTGGACTCAAGATCTCCGGTGAAAAGATGACCGATCAGAAGTACCTGTGCTTCGGAGCTGGAACCGCTGGAGTTGGAATTGCTCAAAGAGTCTGTGAAGAAATGGTTCAAGCTGGTCTATCTGAAGAAGACGCTAAGAAACACTTCTACATGGTTGATAAGCAGGGTCTCTTGTTTGATGACATGAGCGACTTAACCCCTGGCCAAAAGGAATTTGCACGGAGTCGTTCTGAATTTGATAACTCGGAAGACCTCACTGACTTACTTTCAATCGTAAAGGCCGTTCATCCATCAATTATGATAGGAACTTCGACTCAACACGGGGCCTTCACTGAAGACGTCATTAAAGAAATGGCCGCTCACACGGAACGTCCAATTATCATGCCAATCTCTAACCCAACTAAATTAGCTGAAGCAACTGCCCCAGATCTAATCAAGTGGACCGATGGTCGTGCTTTAGTTGCTACTGGTGTCCCAAGTGCTCCCGTTGAATACAATGGTGTGAAGTACGAGATCGGACAGGCCAATAACGCTCTGGTATACCCAGGAATTGGATTAGGTGCCATCGCCGCCACCGCAACTAAGTTGAATGACGACATGATTAGTGCCGCTGCTCACTCACTTGGTGGCATTGTGGACTCAAAGGTTCCTGGTGCCGCAATCTTGCCTCCAGTGGATCAATTAACTGAATTCTCTGAGACAGTGGCCATTGCCGTTGCTCAAAGTGCGGTTGATCAAGGCATTACTAGAGAAAAGATTTCTGACGTTAAGTCGGCGGTTGAAGACGAAAAATGGTATCCAGTATACCCAGATTTAACTAATTTAAACAAATAATTGGAGGAATGTTACATTGGCAGCGTTTATTACTTCACTAGAAAGTGTCGCTGAGATTGTCATTGTCATTGCGCTTGGTTATTTCCTAAGAAAATCGGGTAAGTTTGCCGACAGTTTCAAGGGTAATATCTCATTCTTAATCATGAATGTGGCTTTGCCAATTTCAATTTTCGTATCAGTATTAGATAATTTGACCCGCGGAAAGTTAGTGGGTCTGGCAGGTGGATTGCTTTATACCCTAATCAGTTTTGCTTTAGGTTATATTGTTGCCATCGCCCTTGTGTACATCTTAAAGATCAGAAAGGGTCGTCGTGGGACCTTCATTAACATGGCGGTAAACGCCAACACCATCTTCATTGGTTTACCATTGAACATGGCACTGTTTGGGACTTCTGGAATGACTTACTTCCTGATTTACTATGTGATGAACACCATCTCAACTTGGGCCATTGGAATTTTCTTCATTTCTGGAGACGATCCAACTAAGGAAAAGGGTTCAAGTAAAGGCAGCTTTAACTGGAAGAAATTACTTCCAGCACCCCTCATTGGTTTCTTGATCGCATTAGCTTGGATCCTAATTGTGAACGTTAAGTTACCAATGTGGATCGATAAGACCTGTAACATGATTGGTGGGCTAGTAACCCCATTGTCACTGATTTACATTGGAATTATTTTAGCCGATGCTGGTCTTTCATCAATTCACTTTGATAAGGACTCCATCACCGCTTTGATTGCCCGTTTCGTAATTGCTCCGGCCATTATGATCGGAACCTTGTTGGTCTTCATGCACACTGGTGCTGGAATTCCTAACATCGAATTTGGAACATTGGTAATTCAATCCGCAACTCCAGGTCTTGCTGTTCTTCCAATCTTGGTTAGCCAGTCCCACGGAGACGTGGATTACGCAACCAACTTGGTGGTAACCAGTACGATCCTGTTCGTGATTGTGGTACCAATCTTGATGGCAATCATCAACTTCATTGTATAGATTATAATTAATTAAGAAGCCATATGAGTTATGGCTTCTTTTTATTTGGGAAAAGACGCGGCTGGGTTTTGAAAGTGTTAACGTAGAACTATGTACAACTTAATTTATTAATTAATTGGAGGGGTTAAACAGTGACCGCATTTATTGCCTCACTAGAGAGTGTCGCTGAGATTGTTATTATTATTGCTTTAGGGTATTTCATTCGTCGTTCTGGAAAGATGACGGATGGTTTTAAGGGAAACGTTTCGTTTCTAATTATGAACATCGCGTTGCCCGTCTCGATTTTTATCTCGGTCTTAGATAATTTAAACCGGGGGAAATTGGTCGGATTAGCCGGTGGACTTCTGTACACGTTAATTAGTTTTACTTTGGGATACCTTATCGCCATTTTGTTAGTGTTTGTTTTGAGAATCAAAAAGGGTCGTCGAGGAGCTTTTATTAACATGTCGGTGAACGCCAACACGATCTTCATGGGATTACCACTGAACATTGCCTTGTTTGGTAATTCTGGGATGACCTATTTTCTGGTTTACTATGTGATGAATACCGTCTCAACCTGGGCGATTGGGATCTTCTTCATTTCTGGAGATGACCCAACTAAGGAAAAGGGTGACAGTAAGAAGAAACTTAGTTTGAAACAAATTCTTCCACCACCACTGATCGGATTTATCCTCGGATTGGCTTGGATCGTAATTATTAACGTGAAACTACCGATGTGGATCGATAAGACCTGTAACATGATCGGTGGACTTGTGACGCCCTTGGCGTTAATTTACATTGGAATCATTCTAGCTGATGCTGGCCTTTCCTCAATTCATTTTGATAAAGATACAATTGCTGGATTAGTAGGAAGATTTGTGATTGCGCCGGCTATTATGATCGGAACGTTACTGGTCTTTATGCATTCAGGAATCTCGGTAACATATCCCGAGTTTGGGACCTTGGTTATTCAGTCCGCTACTCCCGAACTAGCCGTTCTACCAATTCTGGTTAGTCAGGCGCATGGCGACGTGGACTACGCCACCAATCTGGTAGTAACCAGTACCGTGTTGTTTGTGGTAGTGGTTCCAATCTTAATGGAAGTCATTAATTTTATCGTATAATTGGTTAGAAGCTTAAACGGCTTCTTTTTTGTTTGAAAGTAATATGGTAAGTTATTTTGTGGGAGTGAGATAATTGAACGATAAAATTGCGAAAGTCAGAACGTATGCGAAAGAAAACATGAGTAAGGATCGGAGTGGCCATGGTTTTGACCATATTCAACGGGTGGCTAACATGGTGCTCCAACTGATGGGAACGGAACCTGCTAATGGTGAGATTGCACTGACGGCGGCGTACTTGCACGATGTTTTTGACGATAAGATTGTATCTGATCCGGATGCTAAGCGTGATGAGGTGAAGGCGAAGCTGACAGAGTTTGGCTTTGACCAGTATGAAATTAACCAGGTGATGGATATCATCAATCACGTGTCATTTAGTGACAACATTGAACACAAGCAGTCCTTATCAAAGGAAGGGCAAATTGTTCAGGACGCCGATCGACTAGATGCCATTGGTGCCATTGGGATTGCGCGGGCATTTCAGTATGGCGGTGCTCACGGACGGACCATTTACGATCCCAACATCAAGCCCCGTGATTTAACCACTAAAGCAGCCTATCGCAACGCAGTTGATGACACTACCATCAATCATTTTTACGAAAAGCTGTTCAAGATTGCATCCGATCTGAATACGGATGCCGCTAAACAAATTGGAAAGAAAAGAACCCAGTACATGCGAGATTTCGTAACGGAATTCAAGCAGGAATGGGATCAATAAAAAAACGTCGATACGATCGTATCGACGTTTTAGTTTATTCAGTTATATCGGCAAAATGACCGTGCACTAATTGGGCCATGGCATCGGCATTAACCTTGACTGACCGGCCAATTTGACCAGAAGAGACAATGATCTCACCCTGTTTTTGGGCTTCTTGATCGATGTAAATGGGATAACCCTTTTGTTCATAGATTCCAATAGGGGTGTTAGCTCCATGTTTGTATCCAGTTGTGTTAACGAGGTTTTTTAACGGAACCATGCCGACTTTTTTATTTCCAGAAGCTTTCGCCAACTTTTTGTAGCTTAAGCGTTCATCAAGTGGAACGACCCCGATCACAGGACCCGTTGTTTTTCCGGTTAGGGCGAGGGTTTTGTAAATTAAGTGTTGGTCCACATCGGCCTCATCGGTGGTAATTTGCTGGACGTCACCTTCTGCGTGGGTGGCAAAAATCATCTGTTGAAATGGAATGTTGTGCTTTTCTAGGATTTGTTCGACTAGTGTTTTATGAACTTGGTTCTTCTTTTTCTTTGCCAAACTGCTCACCTCTCGGAGATATTTTATCATATTACTAAAATCTAAGTAAAAATTTTATTTACTTTTAATTCTTATTTATGTAGAATCAACGTGAAGGGAGATGCAAAGGAAAATGAGTGAAAAAGACGAGAAACAAGAACCAAAGAAAAAGCATGCTCTAATCGAGTATGCGAACGGTAAATCCCTTCAAGAGATTAACGGAACCGTTAAAGTTCCAGAAGGAATGGGATTTTGGAAAACATTATTCATGTATTCAGGCCCCGGAGCGCTAGTTGCAGTGGGGTACATGGATCCCGGAAATTGGTCCACTTCAATTACTGGTGGTCAGAATTTCGGATACTTGCTGATGTCAATTATCTTGATTTCAAGTTTGATCGCGATGTTACTTCAATACATGGCGGCTAAACTTGGTATCGTGACACAAATGGATTTAGCGCAAGCCATTCGAGCAAGAACGAGTAAGACGTTAGGAATCGTCCTTTGGATCACCACTGAGTTGGCGATCATGGCGACCGATATTGCCGAAGTTATTGGTGCGGCGATTGCGTTGTACCTGTTGTTCCATATTCCATTGTTGATTGCCGTTTTGATCACCGTGTTGGATGTTTTGGTACTATTACTTCTAACTAGTATCGGTTTTAGAAAGATTGAGGCCATTGTTGTCTGTTTGATTTGTGTTATCTTCTTGGTATTTGCCTACGAAGTTGCTCTATCAAACCCAAGATGGTCACAGGTCTTCTTGAACTTGGTACCAAACATTAAAACGGTTGAAACTCATCCATACGTTGGAGGTCAGACACCATTGAGTGGTGCTTTAGGTATCATTGGTGCGACCGTTATGCCACATAATCTGTACTTGCATTCAGCAATTTCACAGACTCGTGACACCGACAATAATGATGAAGATTCAGTTGCACGTTCAGTTAAGTTTTCGGCTTGGGATTCAAACATCCAGTTATCAATGGCATTCTTCGTTAACGCTTTGCTATTGATCATGGGGGTTGCGGTCTTCAAGTCAGGTGCCGTTAAAGATCCATCATTCTTCGGTTTGTTCGATGCTTTAAAGAATCCTCAATTCATGACGAACCCGTTGTTAGCAAGTGTTGCTAAGACAGGGGTTCTATCAATTCTGTTTGCCGTTGCATTGCTTGCTTCTGGTCAAAACTCTACCATTACTGGTACCTTAACTGGTCAGGTTGTTATGGAAGGCTTTATTCACATGAGAATGCCTTTATGGGCCCGTCGTTTGGTAACCCGTGTCATTTCAATTATCCCAGTTGTTATCTGTGTGCTTTTGAGTAGTGGAAAGCCAGCGGTTCAGGAGCATGAGGCGCTCAATACGCTGATGAATAACTCGCAGGTCTTTCTGGCTTTTGCCCTACCATTCTCAATGCTGCCACTTCTAATCTTCACTGACAGCAAGTTTGAGATGCGTGGGAAACGATTTGTAAACTCACTCTGGGTTAAGGTTGCTGGTTGGGCATCCGTTATCGCACTGACTTTCTTGAACCTCTATGGTTTACCAAGTCAGATTGTCAGCTTCTTCGGCGATAATCCAACTCCAGCTCAGACCGATATGGGGAACGGAATCGCATACATTCTGATTGTTCTTGTTTTGGCCTTGCTTGCCTGGGTAATGTGGGATCTTTACAAGAGTAATAAGCGTTTCATGAGAGAACATGAAAACGCCGAAAAGGAAATTGATCAGTACGAATAATTAATTTCAATAATAGAACTTCGATGTTGTCGAGGCTCTATTTTTTTGTCAAAATGAACTAGTATCTTAGTATGGTAGAATGTTAAGTAGGAAACGTCCGGTAAGGAGTATTTGAATGACTGATCTAGTTTATAAACGCGTAATGGATGATTTAAAAAAGAAGATTGAATCCAATTACTTCAAGCAGAACCGCTTGCCAGACGAGCGAACTTTAAGTGCTAAGTATCGTGTTAGTCGGAGTTCCGTGAAACAGGCTCTGAGCATTCTAGCCGAGCAGGGAATTATTTTTAAAAAACGGGGGTCGGGAACTTTCATCAACCCCCTGTATTTAAAGAATAAATCCATTTTTAGTTATGAGGGTTCAAATTTGGGGATTACTAACAACCTGAAGACAGAGGGATATGACCCTAAGATTGATCTCTTAGAATTTAAAGTCGTTTCACCAACTGCTGAGATTGCGGAGGACCTCTTCTTAAATCCCGGAGATCAGGTGTATGAGATTAAGCGCCTGCGGTCGGTTGACTCCACACCAATTATTATTGAGTCGGGCTACATCCCGGTAAAGGTAGCTCCGAAGATGAATGAGCGGGTAGTGAGTGGTTCGATTTTTAACTATTTAGAGGAGAAACTTAACAAAACGGGAACGAAATCATACATGTCAATTGAGGCCCAACCCTCGACCACAGAAGACCAGAGACTCTTAGGGTTAAAACCAACTGAGCCAGTGGTGATCATGGGTGGAATCTTCTTTCTTGACGATGGAACACCGTTTGAGATTTCGAACATGCGGATTCATTACAAGTACTTTAATTACAATACGTTTGTGGATTTAAACAATTAAATGATGGTCAGTCCTAATTTTTTTGAAATTCACAAAAGTGATATAATAAAGTTGTTGTAGTCACGTACATTAGTTGAATTTTAATGTACATAAAGATTTAAAAGAGTGCCAATGTTGGCAAAAAAAGGAAGTATTATGATGGCAAAAAAGGACGTTAGAGTTAGATATGCACCAAGCCCAACTGGTTTTTTACACATTGGAAATGCACAATCGGCTTTATTTAATTATTTGTTTGCAAAACACTTCGGTGGAACGATGGTTCTTCGAATTGAAGATACTGATTTAAAGCGAAACGTTGCCAGTGGTGAAAAGAGTCAGATGGACAACTTACGGTGGTTAGGAATTGATTGGGATGAAGGTCCTGATAAGCCTAACCCTAAGTATGCTCCATATCATCAGACCGAACGAAGAGACCTGTACGATAAGTACATTACTGAACTCATGGATAAGGGCCTCGCATACAAAGATTTTGCTACCGAAGATGAACTAAAAGAAATGCGTGATAAGCAGCGTGCTAATAAGGAAGCTCCTCATTATGATGGTCGTTGGTATGGTGCTTCGGAAGCAGATATCAAAGCTGCTGAAGACAAGGGGTTACCATACACAATTCGTTTGCACCTTCCAAAGGATCACACCTACGAATGGGATGACATTGTAAGAGGCAAGGTTGAATTTAACTCTGATAACTTAGGTGGCGATTTCATCATTCAAAAGAGTGATGGACTTCCAACTTATAACTTTGCCGTAGTTGTCGATGATCATTTGATGGACATCACCGATGTTTTAAGGGGTGACGATCACATTGCTAACACGCCAAAACAAATGGCCGTTTATGATGCTTTAGGTTGGAAACACCCTAACTTTGGTCACATCTCACTGATTTACAATCCCAAGACTGGTAAGAAACTAAGTAAGCGAGACAAGGATACCCTTCAGTTTATTAGCGAATATAAGCGTGAAGGATACCTACGCGAAGCCATCTTTAACTTTATTGCCTTTTTGGGTTGGTCTCCAGTTGGTGAAAAAGAAATCTTCACTAAGGATGAACTGATCAAAGCCTATGACCCTAAACGGATGTCAAAGTCACCGGCATTCTTTGACCAGCACAAGCTCGATTGGATTAACTCACAATACATTAAGAGCATGTCGTCAAGTGAGATTGCTGATCGCGTGGTTGAACTAGTTGAAGAGGGTCAGACCCCAATTGCCAAGAAGATTCAGGAAGATGATATTCCGAACCTCCACGACTACGCTGAACACGTCATTGATATTTATAAGCACAGTGTGTTCAAGTTGACTGAGATCATGGAATACGTGGACTTCTATTACAACATCCTGGGTCAAGACATTGACTACTCAAAACTAAATGACTTTTCTCACGAAGATTTGGAAAAATTGTTTAACGCTTTGGAAGACAAGATTCATGAAGCCAGTGAAAATGGTCAAAATAAAGGACTAGATTATGGTCCGATTGTAAATGAAGTTGGCAAAGAAACTGGGATGAAGGGTAAAAAACTTTACTTCCCATTGAATGTCATCTTTACAGGTGATACTTCAGCTCCTCAAGTTGCCCAAATTATGGGGCTGTTTTCACCATCAGTTATTAGTGCATTAATTAATAAAGCACTTCGTGGAATTGAATAAAATATTTTCAGCCTTCAATTGCAAAATTGAGGGCTTTTTTCTTGCAAAAAAAGGCTTGAAATTGGGGTTTTTAGGGCCTCAAAATTGGTTCGTATCAATTGTCGAATTGGTTGACATTTCACCAAAAGTCTTTATCATAGTTGTTGTAGGTAAGCCAATAAGTTTGGCGCTTTCAAAAACAGATTAGATTCAGTTCGTTTTCGAGCTGACGATTATTTAAAAGGAGTGTTATAGCATGGCAGTAGATTATGATTCCAAATCATATTTTGAAAAAATGCAACAATACTGGAATACTGCAAATTACTTGTCAGTAGGTCAGCTATTTTTACGTGCTAATCCTTTGCTTAAGAAGCCTTTGACTTCTAAAGATGTAAAGGTTAAGCCAATTGGACATTGGGGAACAATTGCCTCACAAAACTTTGTTTACACCCATTTGAACCGTGTCATTAACAAGTACGACCTTAATATGTTCTATATTGAAGGATCAGGTCACGGTGGCCAAGTTATGGTTTCTAATTCATACATGGATGGAAGCTACTCAGAAATCTATCCAAAAATTTCTCAAGATGAAGCCGGAATGGCTCGACTATTCAAGCAATTCTCATTCCCTGGTGGAATTGCATCACATGCTGCACCTGAAACTCCAGGTTCAATTCATGAAGGTGGAGAATTAGGTTACTCACTTTCACATGGTGTTGGTGCGATCTTTGATAATCCTGATGTTATCGCTGCCGTTGAAATCGGTGACGGTGAATCAGAAACTGGTCCTTTGGCTGGTTCATGGATGTCAAGTAAGTTCATCAACCCTGTTACTGATGGTGCTGTTTTACCAATCATTAACTTAAACGGATACAAAATTGCTAACCCAACTGTCTTAGCTCGTATGACTGACGAAGACATTACTAAGTACTTTGAAGGTATGGGCTGGAAGCCTCGTTTCGTTGAAACCAACATGCCTTACGGTACTGACCAAATGGAAACTCACGAAAAGCTTGCTAAAGTTATGGATGCTTCAATTGAAGAAATTAAAGCAATTCAAAAGAACGCTCGTGAGAACCAAACTGCAGAAACTGCAACAGAACCAAAATGGCCAATGATCATCTTCCGTTCACCTAAGGGCTGGACTGGTCCTAAGAAGAACGCTGAAGGCCTTCCAATTGAAGGATCATTCAGAGCTCACCAAGTTCCAATTCCACTATCAGCAAACGACATGGGTACTGCTGATGAATTCGTAGAATGGATGAAGAGTTACAAACCTGAAGAATCATTTGATGAAAATGGTACTTTAAAGCCATACCTTAGAGAGTTAGCTCCTAAGGGTGACAAACGGATGTCAACCAACCCAATCACTAACGGTGGTATCGACCCTAAGCCATTAGACTTACCTGACTACCGTGATTACGCTCTTGACATCAAGACTCCAGGTGCTACTGAAAACGAAGACATGGTTGTTTGGTCAGAATGGCTACGTGATGTTACTAAGAGAAATCCTAATAACTTCCGTGGATTCGGTCCTGATGAAACATGGTCTAACAGATTATGGCACCTCTTCGATGTTACTCGTCGTCAATGGATGCCAAACATCAATCCACCATATGATGAGTACATGGCTCACTATGGCCGTTTGATTGATTCACAATTATCAGAACACCAAGACGAAGGTTGGCTTGAAGGATACACTCTTACTGGTCGTCATGGATTCTTCGCAACTTACGAAGCCTTCGGTCGAGTTGTAGATTCAATGCTTACTCAATACTTCAAGTGGTTGAGAAAAGCTTCTGAACTCGAATGGAGAAACAAGTACCCTGCATTGAACTTCATCGATTCATCAACTGTATTCCAACAAGATCACAATGGTTACACTCACCAAGATCCAGGTATGATTACCCACTTGTCTGAGAAGAAACCTGAGTTCATCCGTGAATACTTCCCAGCTGATGCAAACACATTATTGGCTGTAGGTAACGAAGCATTTGATAGTTATGAAAGAATTAACTTGATCACTACTTCAAAGCACCCACGTCCACAATGGTTTAACATTGACGAAGCTTCAAACCTTGTTAAGAATGGTCTCGGTTACATTGACTGGGCTTCAACTGACAATGGTGAAGAACCTGATGTTGTTATGGCATCTGCTGGTGTTGAATCAACTCTTGAAACTCTTGCCGCAATTTCAATCTTGCACAAGCGTTTCCCTGAAATGAAGATTCGTTACATCAACGTTGTTGATTTGCTTAAGTTACGTAACCCTGAACTAGACCCTCGTGGTATTAGCGACAAGGAATTCGATCAACTCTTTACTAAAGACAAACCAGTTGTATTCGCATTCCACGGTTTCGAAGACATTATCAGAACTATCTTCTTCGATCGTCACAACAAGAACGTTCACGTTCATGGATACCGTGAAAATGGTGATATTACTACACCATTTGACATGCGTGTCTTGAACCAATTAGACAGATTCAACCTGTCTAAGGAAGTTGTTTCTGATATTCCAGAATATGCCCTTAAGGGTACTGGATTTATCCAAGACATGAACAACATGCTAGACAAGCACGACCACTACATCAGAGAGTATGGTACTGACTTGCCAGAAGTTGAAAACTGGAAATGGGAACCACTTAGAAAACCAGCTAAAAAATAATTAATTGAACTAATTAATTAGAAAGAGCGAACTCTTATGAGTTCGCTCTTTTTGTTTACATATTAAATTCAGGTGGCAGCGGGGCAGAAACCGCTAAAGGCTGATAATAAAATGGTGTTAACATTTTGATTTTCCAAGAATGAAGAAGCATTGGATGACCAGGCTGAGCGTTTGGATCGTACAAGGGATCGTTAATGATGGGGTGTCCAATGGATGCCAGGTGCACCCGAATCTGGTGCGTTCGTCCGGTCTGTAGTTGGAGGGAAACTAGGGTAGCGGTCGTTCCACTTTGAACTACGCGATAGTTGGTAAGGGCAGACTGGGCGTGAACTCCATTAATTTTCCGTTTACGCCGATCATTAGGATCACGTCCAATCGGGTCATTAATCACTCCAGTTGGCTGGTTTAACCTGCCATGAACCCAAGCAAGATAGGTCCGTTTAACGGTTTTATCCTTAATCATGCGCACGAGAATCGGAACCACCGCCGGATTCTTCCCAATGATGATAGCTCCGCTGGTTTGTTGATCCAGCCGGTGAACCATGTAAGCATCGGCTGCTGGTTGCAGGTAATTTTCTGCTTGATTTAACGTGGCGCCAACTTCGCCAGGCTGGTTAGCGTGGGTCTTGTCACCCCGATTTTTGTTGACGATCAGCAGATCCTCATTTTCGTACACCACTTTTAGTGGTTTCGACGCATCGGGAATGACATGTGGAAAGGGAGTTTGGAAATCCGCAGGGATAAAATCGAGCATGATCCGATCACCAGTGTGGATCGGAAAGTTCATGGGACGATAATTCCCGTTGACCAGAACCCGTTGAGCTTTTCTAAGGGAAAAAATAAGATGCTTAGGAATAAGGAGATATTCGTGTAAATATTCACGAACGGTAGTTTCAGCTACGTTAGGTACAATTAATTGATATTTCCAGTTCTTCATAAAATTCCTCAAAATAAAAAAGCCCACTAAAAAGTGGACAAAACTAATGATGACTATTTAACGACTAACACGTCTTGCTTTGCGGCACGTGTAACGTAGCTAGTGACCGAGCCAACCATCAATCGTTCAACGGCTGAGAGACCAGTAGCACCAATGATAATTAAATCATCGTGGTGATCGCTTGGAAATTCCTTGGCAATGACTTTTTTAGGATTTCCAAAACGCATATGAATTGATACGTCGGAAACACCCGCATCAGTTGCTTGTTGTTTCAAAGTTTCAAGAATCTTCTTTGTCTTGTCAGTTAACTGGTAAACAGCGTCGGCGGTAATTGCATCTCCGTAACTACGGTTGAATTGGTTAACTTCAATTACGTTTAAAATATCTAAGTGACTGTCATTTTGTTTAGCCATTGTAATCGCACGACTCATAACAGGCATTGTGTCTTCAGCACCATCGACCGGTGCTAAAATTCTCTTGTAATTCTTGGCCATTTAGCTCACCTCATTTGTTTTCTTATACACTAACTATACCATGTTTTAGGGTTTTACGTAACGGATTTAGCCAAATCAAAAATTGTTGGTATCAAATTGCGAAGTTCGTTATACTTAACCTAAAAGGATGGGTAAAAATGAAAAGAAAAAAGACGCTGACGTGGGCATTAATTTCATTGGTCCTGTTTTGGATAGTAAATGTAATCATGACCCTGCCGGTAATGCGATTGGCGGTTAGGGTAAGTGTCAATGGTCTGATCAGAACTTCGGCCATTGCGGCGATTATGTACCTGATTCCTATGATTCTGGTTGCGTTTCAAAGTCGACTGGGATACTATTTGTTGGCAGCCGTGCAGGTGATCTACACCATTGGACTGATTGCGGCCATCATCGCCATGATTACAATTAGTCACGCGGGCTGGCCACTAAAAATTGCGGTGATCGTGCTAGTGATCGTAGCGATTATGGTGAACGTTTACTGGTTTACGATTGCGTACCAGGTCAGAAAGGCCACGACCAAGGAACGGGTGGCCCATTATATGAAATTTAGAAAATAAAGTTAGGTGAACAAAATGGAAATTGACGAAAAAGAGTTTGTGGAAGCAGCTGGAAACGATGATTTTCAAAAGCAAGCAACGGAAATGAAGTTAAAGGCGCTCGAGGCTGATTTAAAGGGTAACTTGAAAAAAATGACAGATTTTATCGCGACAAATTTGAAAGAGGACAGCATTGCCAGTGCCAGCATTAAGGTTTCTGATCATGATATCCAGTTGGAACTGCAGACCTCGGTCATTAACTTGCCGTTAGACTACGCTAAAAACATCGCTAAGATCACGGTTGGGGATGGGATGAAGCCCATTAACGTCTACATGATTATCGTTTCACCAGACGTTAACCGTTCTAAAATGCGAATTGATGAGTTAGCTGATTCAACGAGCTTTGTGAAAGACCCCGACGGAACCTACCTTGCCCAATTTGTTGACTGGACCCAGGATAAACTGGATCAGATTGCTGCAAATGAGCAGGATGACAAGCGTTCTGATTAGTAATTAATTTCAAAATATGCTACACTAACTTCGTGCGACGAGCCGAACAGACTTTTTAGTCTGATTTGTGGGAACCATGTTTACCTGCCGGATTGCAGATGGTTTGATTAGCAAGTGATGTGAACACTTCGCTAGTCCGTCTGACTAGTTCAGATGCCAAAAAGAGCTTCCAACTTTTGTTGGAGGCTCTTTTATTTTGCTAAATAAACGTGATCTTGAATTAAATCAAAGTTTGAATAATGCTGATTAAGATTCTTAATTCCTTCGTCATCATAGAGATGAACATCTTGCCAGAACGCTTTCGAATCCGTTGCTCCGTCTTTTTCGCCAATTACGATTAGTTTAATGTCACGCGGGGCCTTACGAATGGCCTGTAAGAGTTCGTCATCAATGGGAATCCCATCAGGAGACCATGACATGATAACGTAGTCAATCTGATCCTGATACTTATGAAAGGCATCAAGTGCTGATAATTGCTCAACGTTAGTAACCGGATGGCGACCGGTCTCGTTCTCATTTTTCCATTCCAAGCTATCCGTTGCGATCACATCAGCGTGATTATCACGGAGTCCCTTCGAGATGTAGCCGTTGCCAGCCATTACTTCTAAAGTAGGGTGTCCGTTCAGGTATTGGGCCAAGTGATACGTAAATGATGAAGAAATGTAGGCCCACATGCCAAACTGATTTTCAAGATAGTCCCGGAAGTCACGAAGCTGTTTGTCGAGTTCCGGAAGGTCAGCCGATAGCCGGTTCCATTCCTGATCGCCCTTGGAGTCATCCATCTCGTACTTCGAGTTAATTTTTTTGTAAATCTGGTCTTGAATGTTATCAGGTAGGATCATCTTGGGAAGATCCTGGGGCAAGCGACCGGCGGTGAGCAGTTTGTCAGCTGCCAGAACGTTGTTAATCAGGTACTTAATCTCAGGATATTCCCGATATTCATCCCGATAGTGTTCCATGTTAGTGATGTAAGTCGGTGTGGCTCGTTTTAATTGATGATTCTTTTTTAGTTTTTTTATGAGTTTGCGTTTATCCATATAATTTCCTTAGTAATGTAAATCAAGCGATTCCTGTTGATTTTCATGGTCATCGCCGCGGTTTTGTTTCCCGTGAAGATACCCGTTAATCAACTGAAAGATCTCGTAGCGATCGTTATTATTGATGGCTTCACCGTTAAAGAAGAGTTGCTTTCCGGAGATAAATAACTTGGAAAGATCCGACTCCTCATGATCAACGCGACCACTTAGATAGTCCATTGACACACCAAAAAATTCGGCTAACTTTTTCACTTCAATATAAGAAGGATTACGAATCCCACGTTCCCAGTTACCAATCTGGGAAGCCGTATTCTCGTGCTCTTTGTCAGTGGGAAACATGGTGTTTAATCCAGTTGCAAGGTCAGTTAGCGTGATTTTCTGACCGGTTCGTAAAGCTCTGAGTCTTTCAGGAAACATAGAATCACTCCTTAATACCATTATACTTCATGATATCATCAAAAAGCACGAGTGACTTATTTTAAAATAAAGATTTAAATGTTATTATTTAATTAGATGAAAATGAATTGAAAAGAAAGGAAGTGTCCAATTGATAACTTCCATTGTGGTTATTATCGCAATCCTTGGTGGTGCGGGAGTCGGTTATTATATTCGCAGAAACCACGTTTACAAGGGGCTTGCAACGGCTAGAAATGCTGCTGACAAGATCAAAGATGATAACCAAGTTAAGATCGATGATACCAAAAGAAAGCTCGAAAGTAAGAGTAAAGCATCTGCTGAACAGTATCGAAAAGAAGAAGAGGGCGAGCTCAACGCTCAGGTAAAAGAGAATCAGAGTCGGACGGTGCGAGTTGACCACAGAGAAAAGAGCCTAGAAACTTCCATTGCTCGATTAGATAAATCAGAAGCTGCGTTAGCAACCAAGAAGAATAATAACGGTTTGCTGGTGGAAAACTTAAAAAAAGCGCGCAATGATGTTGTTAAACTTGAGGAACAACGAAGACAGGTCATCCACGAACGTGGTGAGCTGACGGAGGATCAAGCTAAACAGCTCGTTTTGGCGAGTCTTGAAGCTGACTTAAAACGAGACTTTGATACCACTGTGAAAGAAAATAACGACCTAGTGACGTTAAATGCAGCCAAGCAGGCTCAGAATTTAATGATTGAGGCCGTTCAAAGTGGTCCTATCGATGTTCCAAGAGATCATATTGAACGTTCGGTGATCATTCCAGACGCGGGGATGCGTGCCAAGATTGCTGGAAAAGATGATCAGCGATTACGCTTGATTGAGACTCTGACTGGAGTTGATTTAATCTTTGATCCTGAAAGTCCAGAAACTCTAATCATCAGTACTAATGATCCCGTTCGAAGGGAAATTACGAGGAATTCGATTAATGATTTACTGGCTATCAAGCAGGTGAACAATGGTGTGATTGAAAACGAAGTCAATCAGACACAACAGGATGTTTTAGATGAACTCCGAAAGACCGGGGAGATGACTGTAAGTCACTTACACCTGGGTTGGGTCCATCCTGATCTGATGAAGACGGTCGGACGCCTTAAGTTTCGGACCTCTTATGGCCAAAATGTTCTTGAACATTCCGTTGAAGTAGCGGAACTATCAGCTGTCATGGCTGCGGAACTAGGGTTAGACGTCCGAATGGCCAAGCGGGCCGGATTGTTTCATGATATTGGAAAAGCGATTGATCGCGAGGTTGCTGGAACCCACGTTGAACTTGGTGTGAAGTTGACCGAAGCCTATGATGAAGATCCCATTGTGATTAATTCGATTGCTTCTCATCATGGTGACGTTGAACCTGATAATCCATACGCCGTCTTAGTTGCAGTGGCTGATGGGATGTCAGGGGCTCGACCGGGCGCCCGAAGTGAATCCGTGGAAGAGTACATTAATCGTTTGAAGAGTCTCGAAAAGATCGCGAACGAACATCCCGGGGTTAAAGATAGTTATGCCATTCAAGCTGGTCGAGAGATCCGAATCATGGTTGACCCGAAAAAGGTTGACGATGCTGGCAGCGACGAATTAACCAATGAGGTTAAAGATCAAATCGAGGATGAGTTAACGTATCCTGGTAAGATTAAAGTGACGACGATTAGACAACTTCAGGCGGTTCAGTACGTTGGCGGTAAGCCTAAAAATAATAAAAAGAAAAAAGCTGGATAAAAAAATTCCTTATCACGTAAATTAAAGTGATAAGGAATTTTTTTATGAAATAACTTTAAAGTTTTGGCGGTTGTTGGCATCGATGATTGGATGACTTTGAAGATACTTGGCAATGAGATTACTCATGGTAATGGTGTTGTAAGAGACAATCTTACTTTCATCGTACATGGAGTAATGACCGCCACCAACAGCGCGATACGCGTTTAGGACGATTTTAAGTGGTTGCTGATCTTTTACGGGACGACCGTGATAGGTCAGATTCGTGATTCGTGACCCAACTGGTTTGGAGACGTCGATGGTGTAATCAATGCCAGCGTACATGTCATAGTTGTAATCCCTGTGTTTGGGATAACTGTAAGCTGGGTTAACAATGATCTGTTTATCTTTTAAAGCGAAGTATTCGGCCGTCTTTTCAAGGGCGGCTTTTAGATCCTTACCGGTAATGTTCAATACGGCGAGGGTATTCGGGTAAACATAATTGGTAATGATGTTACGCATGGTGATGGGATTTTCGAATCCATGGGCCTCATCGGTGAAAAGGGCAGTGGCCGAAATGTCGACCCCCATTGTTTCCATTTGTACCCTTTGAATGAAGTTGATGAACGATGAACCTTGGGTCCGAACTTTAAACGGGTCCTTGTAACGAAGACTACCGTTAATTTTGGAAAGTGGCTTTGAGAGCCACCGTTCAACTTGTTGATCAATGGGATCGACAATATTCTTAGTTGGTTGATAGGGTTTGTTTTGTGCTGTTGAGATGAGTTTAGCGTCACTGTCGGTAACTTTTTTATCGTCATCAATATCAAGAGTGATCTTACCCACGTAATTTCCGCGATGACCAGGTTGCACGTATGGGACCCCGAAGAGATGATTGGCTAACTTGCGATGTTGATGACCAGTGACTAGCGCATCGATTCCAGGAACTTGTTCTAAGATTTGGTAACTTTCATTTTCACCGGTAAACTTTTCACTGAGTTTGCCCGCTTTATCGCGTTCAAAGCCACCATGATACAGAACGACAATAATGTCAGCCTCTTTTTTCATAATTGGAACGTATTTTTGTGCGGTCTCAAGTCCTGACTTGAACTGAAGTCCCTTGACGTTGGCCTTATTTTCCCATTGATTAATGGCCTGGGTGGTCAGTCCTAGTACGCCGACTTTTAGATCACCAAAGTCCTTTATGGCATATGGTTTGCCAAACGCTGGTTCGCCATTTTCGTTTAAAATGTTGGCACACACAAACTGGCGCTTGGTGTTTTGAATGGTGTCTTTAAGGTAAGCTTGACCATAGTTAAATTCGTGATTTCCAAGGGAACCAAAATCATAGTTAATCGTGTCGTATGCCGAATTAATGGGTTTGGCACTCGGATGTTTAACGACTTCAGCCGAATAGTAGGCAAGAGGCGAGCCCTCCAAAAAATCACCATCATCTAAAATTAAAGTGTGGTCGGAATCTTTTTGTTCCTGCTTAATTGTAGTTGCTGCCTTTTCTAAACCAAAGGGCATGTTTTCATTTGGTTTAACGTAATTTGTTGGCGCTAAATAACCGTGAATATCGCTCGTACATAGTATTTTGAGTTTCATAGTTTGGCCTCTCCCTTTTATATAATAAAATTATAATATTTATTAACGAAAGTGTAAATAAAACCTAGAAATCGGGCTTTATTTAAGTTCAAAAGACCGTTGACGAAGTCGGGATATATGATACAATTTAGTTGTTTAGTAAGTACACGTGTACCTATTTAAACGCATCATGTTCAATGTTAGACATGAGGAGGTTATTATATGTTGAATTTATATGTTGCACCAAGCAGCGCATCAAGTCGAAAAGCACGTGCTTGGTTGAAAGATCATAATATCCCATTTAAGGAACGAAACATTAATTCTAACCCACTTAACGCTGACGAGGTAAAACAAATTCTTCGTTTAACGGAAAATGGTAGTGAAGATATTATTTCAACAAGATCAAACGTTTTTAAGAAACTTCATCTTAACTTAGATGATTTATCTTTGACAGAATTAGTTGATCTATTAGTTAAGTACCCCGACCTAATCAAGCGTCCGATTATCTTTGATGACAAACGACTTGAGGTTGGTTACAACGAAGAAGAAATTAGACGATTCTTACCACGCGATGTTCGTGAGGCAGAGTTGAGACAATTAGAGTCAAAGTTGACTTCTTAAACAAAGAAAACGCCCAGTTGGGCGTTTTTTTATAAATAATATAAATAAAATAACGAGGAATAAAAATGATTAAAATGATTAAAATGATCGCACTCGATCTCGACAAAACGTTGCTTACCAGTGATAAGAAGATCAGTAAAGTAAATGAAGCCGAACTAAAAAAACTACATCAACAGGGTATTAAAGTGGTTCTTTGTACCGGACGACCGATCAATGCCATTTGGAAGTACATTAAACAACTGGGCCTTGATGATCCTGATGACTACACCATTACCTTTAATGGTGGTTTAGTGGTTCGTAATACCGATAAGCATGAGTTGTTTAAACGTGGAATGAACCGGGATGCGTTCAAACCGTTGTATGAATATGCTAAAAAGAATGGTTTTCCGTTGGATATTCTGGATTTCACTCAGGTTTATCCCATTTCTGATCTCAAACCATCCATTTACCAACAAATGTTGAATGCTGATATGCAATTTGTACCAACGAAGTTTTCTGAAATGCCCGATGAAAGTTATTCGAAGGCGGTCATTGCGGCCGAACCAGACGTGTTGGATCGAGCCATCAAGGATATGCCAGCAACCGTTCGGGACCATTATCATATCGTGCGTTCACAGCCCAAAATCTTAGAGTTTTTGGCTCCTAACGTTGATAAGGCTTATGGACTGGGAGCCCTTCTGAGTCATTATGGTGATGACTTTTCTAACTTGATGGCGTTTGGGGATGCCGAAAATGATGCTGGCATGATCAAGAAGGCGCAAGTTGGAGTTGCCATGGCCAACGCCCAGGAACCAATCAAGAAGATCGCAACGGACGTAACCACGTCGAATGATGACGATGGGGTAGCCGCTTTCTTGCAGAAGTATTTTAAAGTGAAATAGGCATCATATGCAATAAAAATGAGCTAAACGATTGTTTAGCTCATTTTTTAGTCCATTTTACATTGTCGCAAACGCGTTATTCATATTCTTCATAAATTCTTTTAAGTACCGTTTGGAATCAACCGCCACGGCCACTTTAACGTTGGTATTGGGATCGTCTAAGCGATTCTTGTCACCAATTGTGCGGGCGTAGTATGCGTCAGGCTTGGTGGTGACCACCATGTTCATATCAATGAACTTGACGAAACTAGGATCAACTGCCACACCAACGGCTAGTGGATCATGTAAGGAGCACCCACCAAGTTCTGGATACATATCAGCGTAGATATTGATGTAGAAATCAACGATATCAGCCATTTTTTTACCAGCTGTCGTTCCAGAATCACGCCACTGTTGGGTTTCTTTCTTAGTCAAAAGGGTCCGAAGGGTTACATCAAGACCCACCATGTTGATGTTTAAGTTACTAGTAAAGACTTCGTTAGCCGAAATGGCATCCTGATTTATGTTGGCTTCGGCAACCGGAGTGACGTTCCCAGGGACGGTTAAAGCGCCACCCATTAAGGTAACGTTGCCAACTTTTGCCATTGCCTTAGGAGCTTGTTTGATCGCTTTGGCTAGGTTAGTAAGAGGACCAGTGGGGACAATGGTTAAATCGTTGCCATATTTTTGGGCGGATTCGATCATGAAGTCGACTCCGTTTTGGTCTTGAACGGCGCCACTTGGATCGGGAAGGGTAACGTCCCCAATCCCATTTTCACCGTGAATATCAGCACTGACCTGCATGCGCACGTAATCTTCACTTAAGGGATGAGTTTCTCCAATGAAGACTGGAACGCTTGAAGCACCAAGTAAGTCTAAAATCTTTAAAGTATTAACCGCAGCTCGTTCCGCTTCGATATTACCGTATGAAGCAACAACCCCAATTAAATCGATCGCTGGATCGCCAACCGCATAGGTTAAAGCCATTGAGTCATCAATTCCAGTGTCGAGGTCTAGAATCATTTTTCTGGTACTCATTTAAAGTCCTCCTGTCTAACTTCAGTTCCAGTACAACTTTATAATACTTTAAACTTGAGTAAAATGCGACAGAAAATGGATTGATTTTCATTATTTCTATTTAGCATGGTAAACTTTGATTGAAGTTAAATTTAGATAAAGAGTGATAAAAATGGAAAAGATGTACGACATTACAATTATCGGCGGGGGCCCCGTCGGCATGTTTGCGGGCTTTTACGCGGGGTTACGGGATGCCCAAACCCAGATTATTGAAAGTCTTCCTGAACTTGGAGGACAGGTGAAAGCTCTGTACCCCGAAAAGACCATTTTAGATGTTGCGGGTTTTGTTGGGGTCACGGGTGATGAACTCATTACCCGACTTCAGAAACAACTAGATACGATGGATGTTGATCAGAAAGTTGATACCAAGGTTACTGACGTGGTCAAAAAAGATGATTATTTTGAGATTGAGACGAATCATGGGGTCACCAAAAGTAAGGCCGTGATAATTGCGACCGGGAATGGGGCCTTTAAACCACGTGAGTTACGGGCTGATAATGCCAAGGAATTGACCGGGAAACGCCTCTTTTATAGTATCAATGATTTAAATCAGTTTAAGGATCAAGACGTCATGGTTGCTGGGGGCGGTGATTCGGCCGTTGACATGGCACTTATGCTGGAGAAGGTTGCTAGTAAGGTGTACTTACTTCATCGTCGTGACGAATTTCGTGGTCTTGAATACATGGTGGATCGCTTAAAAGAGTCATCAGTTAAGGTCGTTACGCCATATTTAATTAAACGATTGGATGAAGTTGACAATCGACTGAAAGTCACCAGCAAGAAAGTCAAGACGGAAGACGACGAGATGGCGATGATGGTTGATGACCTGGTAGTGAACTACGGCTTCATTTCTAATAATCGACAACTCAAAGAGTGGCAGATTCAACCAGCGTTGGATCATCGTTTAATCGAGGTTAACCAGACGTTTGAGACGAGTGTGCCGCGAGTATTTGCCATCGGGGATCAGATTACTTATCCTGGTAAGCAAGACTTGATCGCAACGGGCTTTGGTGAGGCGCCAACGGCTATTAATGTTTTGATGAAGGAAATTTATCCTGATCGAAGGGGTCCTGTTCACAGTACTTCATTACATCGAAAATAAATTAAGGAACTTGTTGAAATTAACCTTGGTAATGTTGTGAAAACGTTAACATGATGCTATGATGGTGTTGATTGTAATTTCTTAACTGAAGGAGTGAAATCATGACAACCAAGGTAATTCCGTTATTTTTAAAACCTGTCTTACAGGATAAAATGTGGGGTGGCACCGAACTGAGGCGCTATCATTATCAGCTAAATAGTGATCATGTTGGGGAAGCATGGATTGCGTCCACTTATGGTAATGATCTGTCGGTAGTCGAAAACGAACCGTACGACGGACAGACTCTGAAAGAAATTTGGAAGAAACATCCTGAACTATTTGGTGGTCATCCGGCTCACGTCGCTTTTCCGTTACTTGTCAAAATTCTGGATGCCAAGGAAAACTTGTCCATCCAAGTTCATCCGAGTGATCAGAACGCTCAAAAGTATTTTAATGAAAGAAACGGAAAGACCGAGTGTTGGTACATTTTGGATGCCAAACTGGATTCGCAGGTTTACTATGGTCATTCGGCAACAAGTAAGGATGAGATTCGGAATGCGATTAAACATCATGAACTTGATCGGATTTTAGAGACGCAGACCGTCCAACCCGGTGAAATGATTTACGTTCCGGCTGGTACCCTTCATTCGCTTGGAGCGGGGATTGTGGCACTTGAAGTCGAACAGAATTCTGACAATACGTTGCGCTTCTATGATTTTGATCGGGTTAATCAGAAGACTGGCAAAAAACGGCCCCTCCAGATTGACGATGCGATTAAGGTTACCAATACTCCCAACGTTTTACCCGCAAAGGATCAAACCAAACGGGTTCCAGATCCTGACAATCCCGATCGACTACGGTTACTAAAGTCAAAATACTTTAACGTCTATCAGATTGCTGTGGAAAATGACACTAAAATTAAGGACGTAACCACCTATTCCGTTAATGTGGTGGTTGATGGCGATGGAACCCTAGTTGTTAATGGGACAGCATATCCAGTTAAGAAGGGTGATACTTATATTTTACCCGTACAAGTTAAAGATTATGAATTGAAGGGTCACGTGGTAATTGTTCAGGCCATTGCAAATCAGAATTAACAAAAAAGCTTCTATCCATTTAGATAGAAGCTTTTTTAGTATCCAATGACATCTTTGGTTACCGTTGCTATGGTTGATTTGGAAATGTCAGAAACGTTAATCCAGTACAGCAGATTTTGGCGGGGATAAAATAACCCCAGCTGTTTAACCGTTTCAAAATATGATTGATTTTCGGAGTGCATCCCCATGATGTAGTACATCAAGATCTGAAGGGTAAACTTGTTGGTGGGTTTAGCCTTGGAAACTTTGAAGTCCCAGAGACCATTTTTGGTGAGGTAGTCACCGTCACCATTAACCACCGTCTCGGTATAAGCACCCGGAAAATCAAAATCCACCATTATGGGGCCACCCTTGGCAGCGGCGTGTAAAAATTGCGCTCCACGTTTAACCATTTTTTGGATGTGCTCCAAGGTCACTTGGTTTGCTTGGTACTTGGGGCGGGGAACGTAGTAGGCAGGATCCATTCGATAGGCAATGTCGTAGTTAACCAGCTGAATGGCACATTGAATGCTCTGATCATCCAAGCCCTTAATTTGACTTGTTAGTTCCTTAAAACGTTTCATATTACCATTGTAAGGATGGCCGGTCTTTTGGGCTGCCAGGAGATCAACGTTATGTGCACCAATCTCAGGAATGCCGAAGGAACCCACGACGTCTCCAGTAACTTCGAATCGGGTCAGGTAATCGACTACTAGACCCATGAAGCTCGGGGTGATGTTTTCGGAAGCAATCGGTAGAAATTCATCGTCTTTAAATTGCTTAGTGTTCAGGCTTGCGACGGGAATAAATCCTCCCCGTGGTTGTTTATATTGTTTAGCTCTTTGGGTAACTGTATATTGGGTCATTGTAAAGCCTCCATTTCCAGTATTGACCGCATTATAGCACACGTTTAAAGCGTTGATGATCATTAAAAAAACCACATCAGATGATGTGGTTTTGGATTATTCTTTGTTTGAATCAGGATTAGTGATCTGAATCCGATTAGAATCAGTTGAGCCATGATAAATTTCTGGTGCATCAGTATGGTACAACTTCGTGGTGCTTTTATCATGATTCTTAGAGTAAAGACTAGTTGAAGCCTTACCCAGCTTCTTCTCGATATTTTCCTCATGATCTAAACTATTAGCGTAGTTGTACTTCTGAGGATTGACTGGTTTGAAGCCCTTGGGATGGTAAAAACGAAGAAGATTTTGTTCGTTTAAAGTGTCTGACAATGAGAGTTCCTCGTTCACTTTATTTTGGGTTTTCTCAAACTTCTGTTTCAATTTCTTATCAGGGCGGATCACTTTCTGAGTCTTGTTGTCATAGACGGTCCCGTTAACGGAAGTATATTCAGGAGAAACCCAGTCGCGATTTCTGAAGGCCACTACCTGATCATGATGTTTGGAGAAGAGATCAGTTCCAAACTGAATGTACTTTTTGGAACTGATCCCAAGCAAGTGCATGAGGGTAGGGAGAACGTCAATTTCGCCTCCGTAAGTGTGGTCAACGTGGCCATTCTTAATTCCCTGCATGTTAATCATAAATGGCACTCGTTGGAGTTGAGCGTTGTCAAAATCGTTCCAGTTATTTGGATCCTTGCCAAGCAGCGGAGCTAAACTCGTGTTTTCAGAATTGGATAACCCGTAGTGATCTCCATACAGAACGATGACGGAATTCTTAAGGAGGCCGGCCTTATTAAGGTAGGCGTATAATTCCTGAACTGATTGGTCCAGATAGTGAGCCGTTACAAAGTAGTTGTTGACGGCTTGATCATTGGTGTCTGGAGCCTTAAAGTCAGAATCCTTTTGATCCTCATCGTCAAGCTGATAAGGGAAGTGATTAGTAACCGTAATGTACTTAGCGTAGAACGGTTGTTGTAAGTGTTGGAGGTACTTCGTTGAATCTCTAAAGAGTAACTTATCCTTTAATCCATATCCGGTGGACTTATCACCGGAAGTGTCATAGTAGCTCGCATCAAAGAAGTAGTCGTAACCCAAGTTCTTATACGTGTTATTCCGGTTCCAGAAGCTAGCAACGTTTCCATGGAAGACGGCAGACGTGTATCCTTTTTGACCCAGAATGGCAGGAGCACCCTGGAAGGTGTTGTCACTTCCAAGTTGGGCGAAAAGGGATCCCTGTGGCAATCCATAGGTACTGGTTTCGAGCATATTTTCGGCATCTGAAGTCTTTCCTTGTCCTACTTGATGGAAGAAGTTATCAAATGAATAGGTTGACTTACTGTGATACAGCTTGTTAAGGAAAGGAGTTACTTCCTGTCCGTTAATTTTTTTATCAATTGTGAACTGTTGAAAACTTTCTAGATGAATGATGATGACGTTTTTACCCTTAGCCATCCCATACATTTTCTTATTGGGAGCTGCATAATGTTCTTTATTAAACTTGAGAATTCCCGTTAGGTCAGACTTGTTGGCGTTGGCTCGCATGTTGTTAGTCTGTTGGGACTTAATACCGTCATAGACGGTAAATGAATCCAAACCTAGGTACTTAACAATGTAAGTTCGGTCAAACGTTCTGGTAAGCAACTGGGGTCGATCCATGTCGGCCAGGGTGATGTTTCCAACCAGCATCAATGATCCTAAGGAGAAAACCGCGAAACCAACGCTGGCTTTCAGTGGCCGCTTATCGATTTTGATTACCCGGAATAACAAAAGTAAGATGACAGCTATAATGTCAACCCAGTAAAAAACATCATGGGGTGAGGTAAGCGCTAATGAGCTCCCGCTTAATCCCTGGTTGACCTTGGAGTAACCAGTCATGGTGGAAACCGTCATGAAGTCGGTAAATTCTCGGAAATAAATGACGTTGAGGTATAAGAGTACCGTATTTAGGAAATCCAGAAATAAAATGGCTGGATAAAAAAGTTTGGCTGGCTTTAAGTAGAGAGCCAGACCCAACATGAGTACAGCGGTTGCAATGGGATTAATTAGGAGGAGAAACAGTTGAAAACCGCTGTCGACTCCTAGATTAAAATCAGTAAAGTATGCGTATATAGTTTTAGCCCAAAAAAGCACTACTAATAAGATAAAAAATCCAATTCTAGTATTGCATTTGGACAGAATTTTCTTAATCGTTTTCAAGGTATAAAGTCCCCTTTTTAAGTCCAACCTCTATCTTATCAGATTTCTTAAATTTGGGTAGGATCGATAGGAATCTTAGAGAAAAGTTAAAGCTCACAAGTGATATACTTAAGGGGTGAATGAAGGAGGAGACACTATGGCAAAATTTACTTTGTATGTTGTCCGACACGGACAGACATATTTTAATATTTTCAATAAGTTGCAGGGATGGAGTAACTCACCATTGACCACTAAGGGTATTTCTGGCGCAAAAGATACCGCTAAGCGTTTATCTAACATTAAATTTGTGCAAGCCTACTGCAGTGACACCACTCGGGCAGAAGACACCGCTAAAATTATCTTAAATGGTAATTCAGCATCGGATATCAATGAGCCGGTTGTATCTCCTGATTTTCGTGAACAATTTTATGGTTACTTTGAAGGACTGAATATGGATGAGGCTTGGTACGAAGCTGGTGCACCTCACGGGGTTCCCACTTTTAAGGACATCGTTACCAAGTATAATATCAATACCGCCAAGGACTATATGAAAGAGGCTGATCCATTTCATATGGCTGAAAATGCGGAAGACTATTGGAAACGTCTCGACCAAGGTCTTTCAATGATTACTCATGATAAAAAGATTAAAGATGGTGACAATGCTTTGCTGATAAGTCACGGCAACACCCTTCTTAGTCTGGTAGAACGTTTTTCTGACGGTCAATATGACATGACCAAGCGTCCTGCAAACGGAAGTATTACTAAGATGAGCGTTGATGGCGATCAAATCAAGGTCACTGATTACAACAAGTAGTGGAGGCGAGGCGACAAATGCACGATACCGACGACAAGCTAATAAGTTCTTTTAACATGCAAGACTTTATCTTTCGAATTGGTGAAGTTAGTAAGATGACTGGCGTATCACCGCGGCAACTCCGATATTGGGAGAAAAAGGGATACGTTAAGAGTACGCGGGTGGAGAAACTCGCATCGCGAGTGTTTGATTTTTCAAATTTTGTGCTTATTAAATTAATGAAATACTATCTAGATGACGGTTACACCTTAACTACGGCCTACCAAAAGGCAACCCAATTTAAGTCACGGATTGCTTTTTTGTATTCATTTTTTAAACGGGTTGACCATGGATGTCATGAAGTTGACGGAAAACGGATGGCTGACATGGGATATTTCGACGACGCCCATACTAAACGTTTATATGGTTATATTGGCGATAATGGAGACGTTAAATACCGCGTTAAAACAATCGAAGATTAATTAAAAATCACTGGGAGGAATCATGATTCTCAGTGATTTTTTGACGGAATCGCTCATGTACGGTAGCATATTGATTGTCAGTAAAAAAGTAGAGTGCTAGGAAGGGTCATTCAATAATGGCGTTGCTTGAAAAAGTCATTTTGACAATGCTGGGGTTGGTATCAATTTTGATACTCGTCTCCGTTTTGTTTATATTTTAAAATTTAACAACTTAAAGAAAGGAGTTCGCAGATGTGCGGACTCTTTTTTTGGTGATTGTTTTTAAAATTTAAAAGAGATATACTTCAGGACAACCATTATTCATAGGAGATGTCATAAAATGAATAAGAAGTTATTAGAAATTGACATTAAATTTTTACAGATGCACCAAACGGTATTTATTCAGAGGAACACATTTGCCCAAATAGTCGCAAAGTGAAGTTGAGTTCTTATTTCATTTGATTATTTGGGTGAATCATTTCTCCTGAATTAGTGATTGAATTCCCTCAACTTCATTCGGAATGGTTAAGTTGAAATGAGGGAAATTATGAAAAATATCAGGAAAATGTATACGTATGCATTCTTCTCTAATTTGACTTTTGAATTAGTGATTTGGATGCTTTATTTGAAACACATGGGATGGTCTGTTGGTCAGATTGCAATGCTCCAACTAGTAATTAATATCGTACAGGTTGTCTGTGAATTACCATCAGGTATCATTGCCGATTGGTTGGGTTATAAGACGACCTTAATATTAGGTCAGATCATGTGCGTGTTGTATGGTGCGACTTTCTTTGTAGCTCATAATCACTTTTTAGTGTTTGGCGGCTTCACGCTGTTTGGGTTAGGTCTCTCATTGATTTCTGGGACCGATGAGGCGGTTATTTATGAAGCGGATGATGAGCAAAATTACCAGAAATTCTGGGGACGCTACAACGCTATCATGATTTGTACAATTGCTTTTAGTAATTTAGTTGGTGGATATTTAGCGGATATTTCGTGGCCCCTGGTTTTCATGGCTTCAATCATAGCGCATCTTCTTTCAATCATGACGGTGGTATTAATCAAACCAAAGCAGGTTACAGCCGATCCAAATGCGCCTGGTGTCTTGAAACAATTAAAGTCATTCTTATTTAGTAATAGAAATTATCAGAAGCTGATTTTAGTAGTAGCTATTTCGCAAGCTACGGCATCAATCATGTATCAGTATGGTTCCTTGTATCTTTCTCAGATTACAAGTTTTAAAACTAGTGGAATTGCGCTGGTACTAACAATCGTTGAAATAATTGGAGCAGTTTTTTCAGTCAACGTGTTTAAAGTGGTAGCAAAATTTGGTCGACTTAAAGTGATTTTCTCAAGTATGATCATTGGTTTATTGATGTCATTATTTTTAGGAGTTTCGAATTTTATCATTGCGTTAATTGCATTTGTGACCTTTAGTTCTGTTTTTGAAACTTTGGGATACGTCTCTGAATGCGGAGTTACAGGATATCGTAGTGCCCCAATTGAGAGTCACACTGATGTCATTTTGTAATTTGATTACGGCCCTTTTGATGGCACTTGAATCGTTATTCATTAGTGCATTCTCAAAAATTCTTAACATTCAAGTAACCTTTGTGTTATTCGGTTTGACGTCAATGGTATTATCGTTGATTATATTGGGATTTTATTTTAAATCTATTCATGAAGATAACCCTGAAGCATAATAAAAAAAGCCATCAGTTTCAACTGATGGCTTTTACTCTATTCTCATTTTTTAGCTTTATGTTCTGGTAAGTGATGCAACTGAGCAAGTGGCAATGTAACGGATAATTTACCGAGTCCACCCATGACAAGTGGCAAGATCACGTTGAAAATAATAATGGTGATGATGATCGCTAATCCGATGAAGTCAAGTGAATGTAAGAGACTGAAGAAGAGCGACGCCATAATAATGATGGTGGAAAACATCACGTAACTAACGGTTTTCCCAAACGAATGAATGCCATTATGCAGCCATCCCAACATATCAGGATTTTGTTTTCGATATGAAACGGCTAAGAGGGTGAGTTCAAACGTTCCGATGATTCCGAGGGGAACTATCATGGCAATGAAGGCCTCCCAGTTTAATCGACCATCATTGGTAGTGTAGTGCATGATGAGTTGAGTGGCTTGTAAACCAGCTAGTGCACTCATTACATAGGTAATGAGCCACCACAATGGATGAAGGATCGAACGACTAACGATGATTAAACCAACAAAGACGATGGCTAAGATCATGAGGGTTCCCACCATAAAGTCACGGTCGAAGTTAGTTTGCACGTTGGCGTTTTCAATTGGTTGTCCAGTGTAGGCCACCGTTGCGTTTCTTAAGTTGGTATTCTGCAACTGGGTCTTAACCGTGTTTTGCATGTTATGAATGTTGTTTAGATTAGTGTTACCAGTTGGTTCATCATTGAACTCAACTTCTAGTTTCGTAATCTTTTGATTCTCACTGGCAAAGTTATACTTGGTTTGATAAAAGTCAGTGTCATTAATCTGTTGTGGTGAAATGTAGAAGGTGTTACCAGCACTCGACTTTTTCACTCCGGTTATGTAACCAGTTATGGGGGTTAATTTACGCTTACTTTCTTTTAAAGTTCGGTTGACCGAAGCAATTTCACTTCGAACTCGGGCCGCCTGGTTACTATACTGGCGAACCGATTCTTGGGCATCAATTCCTGAGTTTTGGGCATCCGAAATTTGATTACTCAACTTGTTTAGACTCTGACTGGTATTACTCAATTGATCAGAAAGTTGAGAAAGGTTCTTTCGAAGAGCCTTAGACTTCTCAGCCTGCTTGGACGATTGAGCTGTCTCAAGGGGAGAGAAAGTATGGAAATTATTGGTTTCTGCCTGTTGACTAGTGTTATTAATACGGTCAAGTTGTTTAATGAGAGCATTAACCGACTTGGTTTGATTCTTAATGTTTTTCTGTTTCAGAGTTCGATTAGCACCTTTCAGGGTTCGCTGTGATCCTGATAAGGAGTTACTAATGCCCTTCAAAGTTGAAGCGGTCTTACTTAGTTGATCCCTTAGGTAGTACTTGTTAATTTCGGTTCCACCAGGTTGGGTAACGGAGTAAACTCGGGAAACGTTCTTTTGGGACTGAAGCTTCGTGGTTACTTCGTCAATTGGACTGATGGTGTTGTCATTATTAAAGGGTTGATTATTTTTAATGTAAATCGTGACCGGAGTCGGCTTACCCTGATTGAAATGGGCCTGAAGAACCCGACTTCCAGTTTCCGCTTGACTCTTGGCAGTTAAGTTATTGTTTGGAAGATAAGTTACGTTAGAACGGTAAAACGCTACTAGCGGAACCGTTATTGCCGCCGCAATTACTAGACCAACAATTGGTTGCCATAGTGAAATGTGGGTTAAGTTACTCCAGAAGCCCTCATTAACTAATTTTAGGGTCTTTTTCTTGGGCCAGAAGAAGGTTGGTCCCAGTAACTGCATAAACATGGGTGTGATGGTCATTACAGCCAGTAAGGTGATTATGACAACCACCGCCATACTCCCCATGGCTCTCACGGAACTAAAGCCAAGAAGGTAGAGTGACCCAAACGCCAGGGCGGTAATGACCGCTACTGCGGTAAAGGGATAAACAAGACTCCTTGTGGCAACCTTACTCGGGTCGATGTCCTCATCATTTGAGTTTCTAAGGACCAATTCAAATCGGCGGTACAAGAAGAAACTAGCAACGGTTCCAAAGAGAATGACTACTAAAGTGGTTAGTAGTGGAATGTATGGTGAATATGGCAATGCTAGTCTGGTTGCCATCAATGCCGTTGCGCTCAGTGATACCAGGTAGGCAATCATCATCGTGATAAACGACAGAATGGGAGCCAAAATGGATCGAAATGCAATGGCAATAAAGAGTAATGCAAGTGCGAAAGCAGCAATCGTAACAATGTTGGTTACGTTGAGGATGTTTTCGTTGTTGTTCTGATTGATTAGTTGCGGACCAGTGACGTAAGTCTTAAGGCCATCATTAACGTTAAACTGACTGCGAATGGAGTTCGCAAAACTCGAGCTTTTGGCGTTGCTTTCTGGGACTTGAATGTTGACGATCTCAGTGGATTGGTCATCAGAAATGAACTTAGAGGCGCCATTGGGACTGGTGTGAGCCGTTGTAATTCGGCTAATCCCATTATTACCGTTACTTTTCTGAATCTTACCAACCTTTGCGTAGATTTGTTTCTGCTGGGAATTGGTAATCCGACCCTTATCGGCGTGGTAGACAACGTTCATACTTTTCGTACCGTCGAGTCCTCCGCCCCACTGATTTTCCAGTCTTTGTGCTTTGGACATCTGTGTCTTGGAACTCATCTGGGGATTACCAGCCTCCATTACAACCTGATTTAGGTTGGGGAGACTGACAATCGCCGCAAAAATGATCACCAGCCAGATAATTAGAGAAAAAATCCTATTTTCGTGTAACGTCTTTATAAAATGTTTCATTCAACATGTTCCTTTCGCCTTATTTCACTACTCCCTAACTTTATCTTATATTAAATTAGTTCTTAAAGAAATGGTTTGCGCGTAAAAAGAGCAATACGATGATAATAAATATAATCGTAATGATAATTGTGATGATCCACGCTGACGGTTTATCCATAAAGGGCAACTTCACGTTTTCACCATAAAAACCGAAGACGATGTTCGGAACACTTAAAATTAACGAAAAAACGGTTAAAAACTTAATGGTGTTATTTAGATCACTATCAAGGAGGTTGGAATAGGCACTCGCAACCTGTTGAGTGGCCGCGTTGGCCATCTCAGCCATTGAGAGTCCCTGTTGAAGCTCGATGCTGATGTCTTCAACGGCGGCTTTTTGATCTTCGGTTAGATCCATGGTGAAACGACGTTTGAAGTCATTAATCATGTCGTTGTTGGATCCAAGGGACGTCAGAAAGTAGACCAGGTCAGTTTGAAGATTCAAAAGATGGTTGATGGCACTTTTGTTGGCTTTGCCACGCAGGTTACGCTGAATGTTGGTCCTGACACTATTGATTTGATTGATGTAATCGAAGTATTGGACGGATAGTTGGTACAGTGTTTTGTTGATCACGTCAATGGGCTGCATCGCTTCAAACTCTTCTTTGCTGGCTTTTTTTACGATTGATGAGATCAGTTCATTTACAAAATTAGTTTTATCCGCGGTAAACGTGAACAACATGTTGCCGTGAGTAATGATTCCAATCGGTTCGGCGGAAACGTCACCGTTAAAACGAGTTGGTTCGGCGACATCAAAAATGAAGAGAAGGACTCCTTCATCGTCGTAATATTCCACTCGCGGTCTTTCGTGACGGTCAAGGGCGTAATAAAGCATTTCGTTATTTAAATGATATTCTGTTTTTAAGATTTCTTTATCAGCTGGACGACAATCAATGGTTTTAATCCAGTTAATATTGTCGTTGATTTTTTCAATTTTGATCAATGGCAAACCACTCCCAGTATTATGTTTTCAGATAACTTCATACTACACTAAATGGTTAAATTAGTCGATTTTCTAAACAGTTTCTTCTATTATAGTGCGTAATTATAAATAGATTAGAAACTTTTTAAGTAATTATAAATACTTACCCAAAAAATAATTTGCTAAGGTATAATAACCACATAGGGAGATGTTGTCCGTGAAACACAATAAAAAGAAAAATATTTGGATTGCAATCGTCATTGGGATTGTTGTAGTTCTGTTGTTAGTGTTTGCTGCCTTTAAGGTTCGGCACATGCTAATTAATCATTCTTATCAGGTTCGTCAGGAACAGATGAATAATGATACTAAGAAACGGGAAAAAGAGATTGAGACCCAACATAAGGAGTTCATTCAAAAGATTGGTGATCCAGCCGTTAAAATTTACGAGAAAAAACAGCAAGTATTGCCAAGTGTTGTAATTGGACAAGCTATTTTGGAATCCAACTGGGGACAATCGGAGCTTTATAAGAAAGCTAATAATCCCTTCGGAATAAAGGGAACTTATAATGGACAGTCGATTTTTTATGATACGACGGAATACGTCAACAACAAGAAGACCACCGAAGTTGGACAATTTCGAAAATATCCATCAGTTGCCGATGCAATTGAAGATCACAACGAAACTTTGAACACCAAGTTTTTAAAGAAAACCGGAATTACAAGTTTCAGACAAGAGGCTAACTTACTGCAGAAAAATGGTTATGCTACTGACCCAGATTACGCCAATAAGCTAATTGGGGTCATTGTTAATCACAAATTAATGAAATATGATGTTAAGGCAATTAATAATTATTAAATGGAGGAATCTTTGATTGTTTGACCTAATCGCTAAATTATATGGTCCTTTTTTTGATCTACACAACTGGGAGACGGTCATCTCGTCTGGCAACGACTGGCTGATTATTTTCTCATTAGTAGTCATTGAATGTCTTTTATCCGTTGATAATGCGGTCGTCTTAGCGGCTCAAACCCAGGTTCTTCCTACCAAAAAATGGCAGGAAGAATCTTTATTTTACGGAATGTGGGGAGCCTACATCTTTCGATTCTTAATCATTGGGGTCGGAGTGTACCTGATTAAATTTTGGATTATTAAAGTCCTAGGGGCCGCTTATCTATTTTATCTTGCTTTTAGTTTCTTCTATAATATGCATCAAAATCGACATAAGAAGAGTCACACGCATCAGGTAAAACCCAACAAAAAGAACCACACCCGGAGATACTTTTGGTGGGTAGTGGCTCAAATTGAATTTATGGACATTATTTTCTCAATTGACTCGGTCTTGGCATCCTTGGCCATCTCACCCAATCCCGTTATCGTACTGATTGGTGGGATGATTGGAATTTTAGCAATGCGAGGAGTGGCTGAAGTTATTATGATGCTGATGAAAAAGATTCCAGAATTGCAGCCCATGGCCTATTTCCTAATCATTATCATCGCTTTAAAGCTCTTTTTATCAATCCCAATGATTGATATTGAGATCCCAGCAGGGTGGTTTGGAATTTTGGTGATTGTTACAATCGGAGTGACCTTAATAATTCATTTGATTAACGTAAGGAGGGGAAAATACGATGACAGTGGATCTAAATCAGAATAATTTTACCTCGGAAACGGCGGGTCCAATGACCATAGTCGACTTCTGGGCCCCGTGGTGTGGACCGTGCAAGATGGTGGCACCCATCATGAAAGAACTTAAAAAAGAGTATGATGGTAAAATCAAGTTTACGAAGTTAAATGTTGATAATAATCAAGACATCGCAAAAAAATATCGGGTAATGAGTATTCCAACGCTAGTTCTGTTTCGCAACGGAAAGGGAGTTGAAAAGGTTACCGGAGTGTATCCGAAGAGCAAATTGGAGCACTATTTGGACCGTAAATTAGCCGAAAAATGATTGAAATGGACTATTAGTTAACCATTAATTTTAATGAATTTAAGGAAAGTCTTATGCTTTGAATAACTTTTTTTATGGCAGAAGGCTTTTTCTTTTGCTAAAAATGAGTTTGTGAATGAGATATCAATCCTAAAAAACGGGCATTCTTTTGATTTTTGTTACATAAAGATTACAACGTGACAAAATATTCTTTTTTTTTAACATTGCTGTTTTTGGTGTGTAAATATCAATATTTAGAATATGAAATTGTTGTTTGAGTATATTTCAGTTTTAAGAAAACGGAAGTAACAAAAATTTATAGGAGTGATTTATCATTTTATTAAAATCTAGAAACGCAAAGATGCTTTTCGCATCTATTTTCACAGTAGCCGGAGTATTAATGACCGCTAGCTTCAACGCTAACGCTGCCACTAACACTAAACAAGTTACCGTTAAGAGCGGCGACACAGTCTCAAAAATCGCAAAGCAACACAACACTAGCGTCAACAGCATTGTTAAAGTTAACCACCTTAACAACGTTAACATGATTCATGTCGGAGAGAAGTTAACATTACCTACTAACGCAAACAACATGACTTACCAAAGTAACAATACTCAAACACAACAACCAACAGTTCAGGTAAGTAGTAATGCTTCATACACTGCTGCACCAAAGCAAACCGCACAAGCAGCACAACCTGCTCAAACACAACAACAAGCAACTACTACAACCACTACTGCACAGCCTGCTGCTACACCAGCTGCAAGCAACAATAGTGCAAGTAACACTGGCGATGATTCTGGTTTAGCATCAATCGCACAAGTGGAATCTGGTAACTCATACAGTGCCAGAAATGGTCAGTACATTGGTAAATACCAATTATCTTCATCATACTTAAATGGTGACTACTCTCCAGCTAACCAAGAACGGGTAGCTCGTCAATACGCTGTTTCCCGTTACGGTTCAGTTGCTGCAGCTGCTCAATTTAGAGCATCACACAATTACTGGTAAGATTTAGCTTTTAGGTAACAATTACTCAAACGAAAAACAAGATGCAAAAGGACGAAGAATTTTCTTCGTCCTTTTTTGATACAAAATCCCAGTACCGTGTTTAACACGACACTGGGATTAATTTACTTAACTTTGGCGAGGAAATAACGTTTCTTTCCACGACGAATAATTACAAACTGACCATCAAAGTGGTCTTGGGGTTGAATGGTGGTGTCAACGTCGGTCACCTTACTGCCGTTGATGGTAATTGCACCATTATTAACGTCCTCTCGTGCTTGGCGTTTGGACTTATCGGCCCCAACGGCAATGATCAAGTCAATGACGTTAATGGGATCAGAACTAATTTCGGTGGTTGGCACACTGTTGAAGGCTTGACTAACTTCCTCAGTGGATAAATCCTGAACGTTGCCCTGAAATAAAATACGAGAAATGTTTTCAGCCTGTTTAACGGCGTCTTCGCCGTGAACAAATTTCGTAACTTCCCGGGCGAGGGTCTTTTGGGCCTCACGCTTCCATGGTTCATCCTTAACTTTCTGGGCCAATTCATCGATTTGAGCTTGGGGTAAAAAGGTGAAGTACTTCAGGTACTTAATCACGTCAGCATCATTTTGGTTGAGCCAGAACTGGTAGAATTCGTATGGTGAGGTTTTTTTAGGATCAAGCCAAACAGCACCACCGGCGGTTTTTCCAAACTTAGTGCCATCAGATTTGAGCATCAACGGGATGGTTAAACCATAGACCTCGGCGTCCTGTCCCTCAATCCGATGAATCAGGTCAATTCCGGCCGTAATGTTTCCCCATTGGTCACCACCACCGATTTGAAGTTGAACGTCGTGGTCACGGTAGAGGGTTAGAAAGTCTAAGGCCTGCAAGATCTGGTAGGTAAATTCAGTAAATGAAATGCCTTTCTCGAGTCGACTAGCAACGACTTCTTTAGATAGCATGGTGTTAACGTTAAAGAGTTTTCCGTAATCCCGCAAGAAATCTAAGAGTGACATGTTAGACGTCCAATCGTAGTTGTTGACGATGTGAATGTTACTGTCACTTCCAAAAAGATGTTTCATTTGATTCGTCAGTGCTTCAACGTTGTGTTTCACCATTTTTTTGGTCTGAAGGGGACGTTCGGTGTTTCGACCACTGGGATCCCCGATGGAACCAGTTGCACCACCGATCAGGATGTAGGGGTGAAAGCCAGCCCGTGAGAAGCGTTCCATGATCATAAAGGGAATCAGATGGCCAATGTGCATACTGTCACCGGTTGGATCCACTCCACAGTACAAAGCAATTTTCTTCTTGTTAGTTAGTTTTTCGAGTCCGGCTTCGTCAGTGGTTTGGTTAATGGCACCCCGCCACTTTAAGTCTTCGATAATGTTCATAATTTCCTCCTTGTAATTGGACAAATAAAAAGCGTCCGGTAGTGATTTCACTACTGGGACGCTTGTGCGCGGTACCACCCACGTTCAGATACGAGTGTACCTGCACTTATTTGTTGTTATGTTTTAGGTAGTTCATTTTATATCCTGCATGGCTCGCAGCAACCGCCAATTTTCTTTACACCCAGATATAAAACTAATTGAATAAATTTATCGTATCATTAGTTTACTTAATTAACAATGTTGAATTATTCAAGATAAATTTCACGCAACTTTTTGATGTCATTATCAGTTAAACCGATTCCCTGATGAAGGAATTGTTTCATTCCGCCATATAACTTGTTAATTTCATCCATAGCGGCGTTGAAAAAGTCCGGGGAAACACTATAAAGGAAGCGTAAACTCTTTAAGGCTGGTTCAGTGTAGCCCTCTTCCTTGGCTTTTTCTAGCCGGGCATCAATCACTGGTTTGGATACCTGATTGGTCAACAGGTAATCCTCTTCGATCGTTTTTTGATCAACCCCTAAGGCTGAAAGAATGAAAGTGGCTGACATTCCGGTGCGATCTTTTCCAGCCGTACAATGGAAGATGACGGACTGGCCATCTTGGTGATTTTTAAGTAGGATTTGAAATAACTTATAAAAAGATCGACGACAGTGCTCAGTGTTAATCATACTTCGGTAGACGTTTTCCATGTGGTCGCGTCCGTAAGTCGGATGGGATTCAAGGAGGTCTTTCATTTCGGCTGGGGTTTTAGAGTTATCAGTGGCGTCTTCTTTAAAGACGGGGTCGAAGATATATTCAATGTTTTGAGTTTCAACTTGATCAGCTAACATATCAACTTCAGGTTTACTTCGTAAGTCAACATCATAACGAACTCCGTAATTCTCCAGGGTTTTTAAATCACTTTTGCTAAGCAAACCGAGATGGCCCGCCCGAAGTAACTTGTGCCATTTGACACTTTGACCGTTGGCAGCCGGGTATCCACCTAGTTCACGGAAATTTTCACCCGTTGGAATTGTTAAAACTCTTTGATTTTTCATGGAATCCACCTTTCAATTGCAGTGTAATACAATGATTATATCATGAAGACTTTATTTCGTATGATTTTTGCGGTATGATTTTACAAATATTAGAAAATAGCATAAGCTTAGGATATGAAGTTTATTAAGGAGAGAATGAATTATGGCAATGACTGAAAGACAAATGATTCAAGAAATTTTGAATACGGTTGACGTTGGATACGATTTTGAAAACGTTGATGAAGACAACAAACAGTACACTTTACTTATCAAACGGCAGGATAATGACGTTCGGGACTTAAACGAAATCAACGCTGAAATCAAGGAATACTTTAAGGACGCTGACTTCTCTTATGACGAACAAGTTGAACCCAAAGATATTGATGCTGATATCAGAGTTGAAGTAAAGCGTTAATTTGAATAACGAGATCAAGAAAGCAGGTTTTCCTGCTTTCTTTTTTTATAATTTAGAAGTGGTTGGAATGATTGAATCGTGCTAGTATAAATATCAAAATATGATGAAATGAGGATGAAAATGGTGTCCACTAATAAAAATTATGTATTAGCGATTGATCAAGGCTCGACCAGTACCCGGGCAATCATTTATGATCACAGCGGGCGAAAGGTGATCGAAAGTTATAAAGAGGTCCCTCAAATTGTTAATAGTGATGGATGGGTAGAACAAGATCCTAATGAGATCTGGAATTCCGTTCTATCTGCGATTGCCAGTGCCTTAATTGATGCTTCCATTCATCCGGAAAACATTGCATCTGTTGGTATTACTAATCAGCGTGAGACCACGGTAGTGTGGGATAAGGTTACAGGCAAGCCCATTTATAACGCCATTGGGTGGTTATCAAAACAGACCAATGCCATTGCCCAGGGGCTTAAAAATGACGGTTATGAGGACTTAGTCCATCAGAAGACCGGACTAGTGATTGATTCGTACTTTTCGGCCACCAAGTTAAGGTGGATCTTGGATCACGTAGCGGGGTCACAAAAGCGTGCCGAAAACGGGGAGTTGTTATTCGGGACCATTGATACTTGGCTGGTTTGGAAGCTTTCAGGAGGAAAGTACCACATCACTGATTACACCAATGCGAGTCGAACCATGATGTTTAACATCAATGATCTAAAATGGGATGACGAAATTCTGAGTATTTTAAACATCCCAAAGAAGATGCTCCCGACGGTCCACGCTTCTGATGAGGTCTACGGTACTACGGAGAACTATCAGTTTTACGGTGTCAGTGTTCCGATTGCGGGAATTGCAGGTGATCAACAAGCCGCTTTAATTGGTCAGATGGGCTTTTCAAAGGGCATGGTTGAGAACACTTATGGTGACGGAGCTTTTATTATGATGAATACTGGTCATCATCCCCAGTATTCTGACGAAAACCTGCTGACCACCATCGCATATGGTATCAACGGGAAAATCACGTATGCACTTGAAGGATCAATCTTTGTGGCTGGAAGTGCTTTAACGTGGTTACGGGATCAAATGAAAATCATTACCAGTGTCCCCGAATCACGACAGGCGGCTAAGCGTTCAACGGATCACAACGAGGTTTACGTCGTACCAGCCTTTAACGGGCTTGGTGCTCCATACTGGGACCAAAATGTGAGGGGAGCGGTCTTTGGCATTACCCGAGGAACCAATAGTAATGACTTCGTTAAGGCCACCCTTCAATCGATTGCGTACGGAACCAAGGACATCATCAACACGATGGAATCGGACACGAAACTGACAATTCCACAGATTCGGGCTGACGGAGGTGCCAGTCGGAATAGTTATCTCATGCAATTTCAGGCTGACATCTTGAACATTCCGGTTCAACGAGCTAGTGACGAGGAAACCACTGGATTTGGAGCTGCCATCTTAAGTGGATTAGCAACCGGATTTTGGAAAGATTTAGATGAAGTTCAATCCATTTATGAAGAAGGGAAGAGTTTTACCCCTGATATGAAGGAAGCTGAACGGGCTAAATTGTACCAAGGATGGCAAAGGGCGGTCCGTGCCACCCAAGCTTTTAAACCAATTAACTAAGACTTGCTTCGGCAAGTTTTTAAGTTTTTCTTAATGAAAACGTTTTCTTTTTGATTTTACCGTGTTATAATTAATTTCGTAAATAAAGGTTACAAAAAGAATTTTGAAAAGAAGGTATGGGATATGAGTTTTGAAGCAATATTAATTGGATTAATTCCAGTGATCGGTTGGGGTCTATTTCCAACCATTTCATCAAAAATTGGTGGTAAACCAACTAACCAAATCTTTGGTGCCACAGTTGGTACATTGATCTTTGCGATTGTTGTCTTATTATTCACCAAAGCTGGATTCCCAATGGGCTGGAACTTGGTCTACGGAATCTTGTCTGGTATGGGTTGGGGCTTCGGTCAAATCATGGCCTTTAAAGGTTATTCTTTGATCGGATCCTCAAGAGTTATGCCAATTACCACCGCATTCCAGTTGATCGTAACTGCTTTGTGGGGTGCATTTGCTTTAAGTAGTTGGCCTGGGATTGGTCACAAGATCATTGGAATTCTTGCTTTGATCGTGATCATCATTGGTGCTACGCTTACAACTTGGAGCCAAAACAAAGAAAACGTTGATAAGGGTGCTTTGAAGAAAGCCATTATCTTACAGTTAATTGGTGTAATTGGTTACTGGTTGTACTCAGCCGCTCCACAAGTTGATAACTTAACTTGGGCCAAGGGTTTCTTACCACAAACTGCTCCAATGAGCGGGATGCAAGCATTCTTGCCACAAGCTGTCGGAATGGTTTTGATGGCCGTTATCTACGGTTTGATGAACATGAAGAAGGAAAATGTTTTTGCTGAAGCTGTTTCATACAAACAGATTATCGCTGGTTTCTTCTTTGCAGTTGCCGCATTCTCATATTTGATTGCTGCACAACCAACTATGTTAGGTCTTTCCACTGGATTCGTTCTATCACAGGTATCAGTAGTTGTTGCTACCTTGACCGGTGTTTACTTCTTACACCAGAAGAAGACTCCAAAGGAAATGGTTGCTACTTTGATCGGTTTAGCTTTGATCATCGCAGCTGCTGCCGTAACCGTTATGCTATAAATCATTAATCTCAAAATAAAAACACTTCACATAATGTGAAGTGTTTTTTTATTCGTTTATTTAAAGTAATGACTTCGTTTTAAAAGTTCAGCCGATCTTTTATCGATCGGGACAAAGCCCTTATTTTGGAGGTGTCTAAAGAACATCATGTTGTAGACGAAACTCCATGCAAGGGGCATGATTAGAAAAACTTCGTAGGCAGAAGCAGCGATGTTAAGTCCGGTTAAGAAGGTTAACACCATTGCCAAGATGAAGTCAACGCCAATCATACATAGGGTGTTATAGAAATCACCACGAAAAACAGAAGGCCAGATTCCAAAAACTAACGTGGTAAATGAGAAGCCTACTTTTTGGACCTTAACCTCCTGGGTTTCTTTATTCTGAACGACAGCGTAATTAGGTGGAAGGAACATGTTGTTCATCCCGTTATTCCCATTATTATTGTCGTTATCAAATGGATTCATTGACAATTAGACCTTTCTAAGACTTTAAAGTGAATTTGACGACGACCTCGACATGGGGAGTCTGGGGCATCATATCAATTGGTTGTAAGTAGTCGACGTTGTAAGACTTGGTAAGTTGTACCAGATTTTGTGCTAACGTCGATGGATTACATGAAACGTAGACGAATTTAGCCGGTTTACAGGTTAAAATGGCGTCGATTAAGTGTTGATCAAGACCAACTCGTGGAGGATCAACCACGAGAGCTGTTGGTCGCCAGCCCTCCGCCATCCATTGGGGCATGAGATCTTCTGCACTTCCAAAGTAGTACTGGGCGTTATCGATGTGGTTGATTTCCGCATTGTGGTTGGCGTCAGTAATGGCTTCTTGGACGGTATCCATTCCTCTCACTTCGGCTACTTGGTTGGCTAGCGTCAAACCGATGGTACCCACTCCCGAGTAAGCATCAATTAAACGATCGTCTGAATCAAGGTTAAGTGCTTCACCAGCTAAATTGTAGAGCTTAGGTGTCATAATACTGTTGAGTTGGAGGAAGGCCCGTGGTGACAATTCAAATGAGAGACCATTGATTTTCTCGGTGATACTGTCATTTCCCGCCAAATGAACCGTTTTTTCACCCCAGATCAGTGGTGAATCACCCGGATTAATGTTTTGCATGACCGACGTAACCTCAGGAAGCCGATCAGCAATCATCTCCAGTAATTGATGCTTTTTAATTAATTTGGGTGTGTTGGTGATAAAGACCACTTGCACATCGTTGGTGTTGAGGGCCGCTCTAACCACCAGTGTTTTTAAGATGCCTGAGTGGTTCGATTCAACAAACGTTGGAATGTTTAATTCTTGGACCATTTTAACGAGAGCACGCATGACCTTCATGGTTAGCGGGTACTGAACGGAACAGGTTTCCATGTCAACTACTTCATGGGTTCCCTCTTTGTATAACCCGGCGATGACTTTGCCATCTGCCTGAGTTCTGACCTGAAACTGGGCTTTGTTTCGATATTCGTATGGATTATCCATGCCGATGGTATCCCTTACGTCGTAGTGATCGTAAGCACGGGGATGATATCTTCTTAATGATTGTTTAACTAAATCGCGTTTAAATTCCAATTGTTTAGGGTAGGCAAGATCTTCTAATTCAAAGCCACCGACCTCACCAGCGTATGAATCGCGTGGTTGAACTCGAAATGGACTGGTTTTATCGATTTGAATCAGGGTACCCCTTAAATATTTTGGCTTGATTTCGGTCACATCAGCCTGAACTAATTCACCCACTAACGCACCAGGAATAAAGATTAATTTACGATGAAAATAACCAATTCCTTCGCCATTAATTCCGAGACGTTTAATGGTGACTGTAACTCGTTGGTGGAGTTCTACTGAAACATTTGACGATCTCTTTGAACTGTTTCTAACTCTTTTATAACTCATTAGAACTCCTTTTTTTCTTCATAATAACGTCTACGCCATTATAGCAGACTCATATATGATACAAAAGTGTTGTATAATCATACTGTTAATTTATTAAGAGGAAAAGAGAGGTGTCAAAATGGCAATATTAGAAACTAAGAACCTTTGCTACAGTGCTGATGGTCGCGAAATCATCAAGGATATTAACTGGAGCGTTGATGCCGGAGAAATCGTTACAATCACTGGACCCTCAGGAAGTGGAAAGACGACCTTTGTTAGATTATTGGCGGATCTTCTCACCCCAACTTCCGGTGAGGTAATTTTTGAAGGAAAGAACGTCGCGGATCTAGATCCCATTGAATATCGCAGAAAAGTATCGTACGCAGTTCAACAACCAACTTTATTTGGCAACACGGTTAAGGATAATCTGGAGTTCCCGTATCAAATTCGGAATAAACCATTTAACAAGGATCATGCTCTAAGAGCCCTTCAAACCGTGGATTTAGGTGATGGTGATTTGGATCGAACCGTTGACAACTTGTCTGGTGGGGAACGTCAACGAGTGGCACTGATTAGAAACATCATGTTTGTTCCAGAAGTGCTCATTTTAGACGAAGTAACGACTGGACTTGACGAGAAGACCAAAGCAAGTGTGCATAAGATGATTAACTACATCAATCAGAGAGATCACACAACGATTATCATGATCACTCATGACCAGGATGAAATTGATCATGCAACTGAGTTAGTCACAATTGTTGACGGTCGACTGGTGAAGGGAGATAAAGATGCCTAATTTAATTGTTTCAAACCAAGCGCTTGCGTTGACTGGGCTGCTGGTTTTAATTGCATTGTTTGTCGGATGGAAGGAAAAACTAGGCATTGATAAGTCTATTATCATTGCCACCATCCGTTGTGTAGTTCAATTATTCGTGGTTGGATATGTATTGCGATTTGTCTTTCGCATTAACAACCTTTTTCTGACCATCGCTTTGATTTTAATTATTTTGTTCAATGCCGCTTACAATGCTAAGGGACGAAGTAACGGAATGGAGCACGCGCTGCCCATTTCCATCATTGCCCTTGGTAGCAGTACCCTGGTGGTAATTGCCGTACTGGTTTTTGCTGGTGCCATCAAATTCATTCCATCGCAGGTCGTTCCGATTACGGGAATGGTTGCCAGTAATTCAATGGTTGCCCTGGGACTCTGCTATCGCAGCATGAACTCCATGTTTAAAGATCGCAGACAACAAATCATTGAGAAGTTAGCCTTAGGGGCGGACGTTAAGACTTCCTGCTCCGACATTGTCCGAGACAGTATCAAGACTGGGATGCAACCAACCATTGATACGGCGATGACCGTTGGATTAGTTAGTTTACCAGGAATGATGGCTGGTTTAATCTTTGCTGGAGTTGATCCGGTTAAGGCCATTAAGTATCAGATCATGGTAACCTTTATGCTATTAGGAATCACGGCGGTTAGCTCCATCATTGCTTGCTACATGGGTTATCACAGCTTTTATAACAAAAACGATCAGTTGAAAGATATGAATTAACCAAGAAATGAGACTCCCGAGTGGAGTCTTTTTTTATTGTTAATAATAGGATAAATGAACTGAGTGGTTTATAATTCAGTTAGGTTAAAGGTTAAGTTTGAAAAATGAAAAGAGGGATTCTATGAGTAAAATGACAGCAAGTCGAGCACTGGTAAAGGTGCTTGAGAGTTGGGATGTCGATCACTTATATGGCATCACGGCTGGTTCTTTGAATAACTTATTGAATGCACTAGATGAAGAAAAAGACAACATTAAATATGTTCAGGTAAGACATGAAGAAGTGGGAGCCATGGCAGCATCAGCTGACCACAAATACACTGGAAAGATCGGGGTATCGTTTGGTTCAGCTGGACCTGGTGCCACCCATATGTTTAACGGTTTATACGATGCTAAGGAAGATAATACTCCGATGTTGGCACTCGTTGGACAAGTTCCACAACCCATGATGAACACGCGTTTCTTCCAGGAAATGGACGAGCTTCCGATGTTTGCGGACGTTTCCGTTTACAATCGACAGGCTTCCACTGCCAAACAGATTCCCAAGATCATTGATGAAGCCATCAGAACGGCTTATCAAAAGAAGGGTCCAGCGGTAGTGATCTTACCCAACGATCTCCTTGGAACTGAAATTGACTATGAACCAATTAAAACGGCAAACGTTTCAAGCAGCATTAAGACGGTTAATCCAAAGCAGGCTGACGTTGATGAAGCCGTCAAGATGATTAAGAAAGCCAAGCATCCGGTTCTTTGGTACGGAAAAGGTGCTAAGGGAGCTCGAGATGAAATCGTGAAGGCTTCTGATCAGTTCAGCATGCCAGTCTTATCAACCGCTCCAGCAACTGGGATCATGCCCAACGACAATCTTAGCTACATGGGAGCTCGTGGACGGCTTGGATCAAAACCTGGATTTGAAGTCTCACAGGCTGCCGACCTGATTATCATGCTAGGAAACGACTTTCCGTTTGCTCGTTTCATGCCTCAAGACAAACAGATCATTCAGGTTAACAATAACCTGGCGGATTTAGGGCGCCAATATCAGGCTAACCTGACCATTCACGGTGACGCCAAAGAATTTTTGGAGATGCTAATTGATTCAGGGGTAAAGCTTCCTAAGAGTGATTTCTTGAAGGCGGCTCGATTGGATCGCGAAAACTGGTTGAAATGGCTCGATAGCATTGCGACTGATTACGACGAGGGCTTACGAGCTGAGACCGTTTTGAAGGCCGTGGCTGATCATTCCAAGTCAGATGCGGTTTACGGACTTGACGTTGGAAACAACACGATGCATTCTATTCGTCAATTACCACTTAATCAGGAGCAAAAGTTTGCCATGTCACCATGGTTTGGAACCATGGGCTTTGGACTTCCAGCGTCTATCTCCGCCAAATTGTCCTATCCGGATCGTCAGGTTTGGTCGATTTCAGGTGATGGTGGTTTCGCCATGGTCATGCAAGATCTCTTGACCCAGGCCAAGTACAATCTACCAGTTATCAATGTGGTTCTGTCTAATGATCGCTTTGGTTACATTGAACACGAAGACGCCCAATCAGATATTAGTGACTATGGAACGAAACTGTATGAAGCTGATTTTGCTCAAGTAGCTGATGGTCTAGGGGGCCATGGCTTTAAAGTATCAGGCCAAGATGAACTGGACGCTGCCATGGAAGAAGTCGACAGAATGCAGGCGGAAGGGAACACGAAACCAATCGTGATTGATGCCAAGATTAAGGCTTTTGATCCGATTGATACGAGTTTTGTTCCACTTGATCCAGAACAGTTTGACCAGAAGACGATTGATGATTATAAGAAACGTTATAACGTATATGGTCAACCGGCTCTCAGTGAAATTATGAAAAGTTTGAAGTAGAATATGTAATAAAAATAACCGACCTCATTGAGGTCGGTTATTTATTTTGCTTATTTTTTAACATCAGTTTCGTCAATATCTTCGGCAACTGTTGATTCATCATCACCGACATCTAGAGCTTGATGCTTTAGGTGTGGGAAGACGTATTTATCTGCGAGTCCAGTGATTCCACCTTGGAAGAGAAACGCGAAGATCGTTCCAAGTCCCAAGTTAGTAAATTGACGTGTCATTGCAAAAGCAACCACGGCCATTACTGTAGGCGGAATGTATGAAGCCCACATTGCTTTTCCGGCAGCACCATTAAAGTACTTAAACCTTAAGATCTGCATTAAGTCATCGGCTGGATGCAATACCAAGTTAACCCGTTGGTAAATTGAGATGGCAGTTGCGATCAATGCCACTCCAAAGAAGTTCAAGAGGACATAGAAGACAACCATCATCCAACCCTTTGCTTCTGGGAATCCGGCAAAGAATGATACTTTTCCAATGACTGGAAGAGAACCATCCATGAAGAAATCATCGAAGACTTGGATCAGTGCTGAGAACGGAACCATGAAGATTACGTTTCCAATGGCACGTCCCCAGTCCCAGTGGCCAACTAAGAAAGCATTCAAAATGGTAATGGCAACTCCTAAGATTAGAAAGGCCCAGAATAAGTTCCAATGAAAGGCATTTCCAAGGTTAGTTTCAGCTGCCGTCCAATATGCTGAACCTAGAAAAGATGGATGAATTTTAGCAGTTGTTACTAGAGTTAAAACATTTCCAGCAGAATTAATTATTAATGAAAGGATAAAGAACATAATTGAAGCTGTCATGGAAATGGTACGTTTTGCTTTTCTATTAGCGGTTTTTTTCGCCATAGTTTTCCTCCACGATCAGATTTTGGTTCAATTATTTAAGATCACCATTAACTTTAACAATTGACTTGCCTTGAACCTTGTCGGTACCGGCTAATACGCCAGGGACTTGTTCTAAAGTAAGGATGTTGTTTTGGAAAGGCTTAACCTTAACAGAACCATCTGAAAGGAGGGCGATTGAATCTTCGAAACTGTGTGGGTTAATCATGGAACCCTTGATAGTTAATTGCTTCTTGAAGATTTCGTAAGTGTTCATGTTGAAGGTTTGGCCAGGTGCACCAACACCGAACATCATAACTTGAGCACCAGGGTTGGTAGCTTCAACAGCTTGTTCTTGGGTTTCAGGCTTACCAACACATTCGATTACCATGTCGTACTTGTCAGTAATCTTTTCTTTAGTAGTGTTGATAACTTTGTTTAGGTTCAATTCTTTCTTTTCCCAAGCAAGGTTGTCATCATGACGACCAGTCATGTCAATGTTTTGGATACCATAAATTCTAAGAAGTTGAGCGAATAACTTAGCCATGTAACCATCACCAATGATTAAAGCGTGTTGGTAAGGGGTAATGTTTTCGGTGATCTTCATAGTGTGAACGGCACATGAAAGTGGTTCCATTGAGCATGCTGTTTGAAGTGATAATTCATCAGGAATGTGGTAAACAACCTTTTCTGGAGCAGTGAAGTAGTCTTCAAGGCCACCATCTCTAGTTACACCAACGGCTGATAAGTTTTCACATAATTCGTAACGACCAGTGTGACAGTAGAAACATTTGTCACAGTAGATGTTAGGGTCAACAACAACTCGGTCACCCTTCTTGAAGTCTTTAACGTTCTTTCCGACGGCAGAAACAACTCCAGAATTTTCGTGACCTAAAACAATTGGAGGAGTTGCATCAGCTGAACCGGGAAGACCATTGTATAAAGCGTGGTCAGTACCACAAATACCAGCATAGGCAGTTTCAACTAAGACTTCGTCGTCTTTAGGAGTTGGGACATCTCTGTCTTCAATCTCCATGTGTTGCTTAGCTGTCATAACTAAAGCTTTCATTTTTGACATAAGATAACTTCCTTTCAAAAAAGTTGATGGATTAATATCGTTACAATCTGAACATAATGGGTAGAAAAGCAAAATTTTATGAATTCTACTGTCTATGAGGAGATATGTTTACAATTATTAATGTAAACCGTTTCAATGCCGTTTGCAAGGTCATATGCCCTTGCATTTTTATACAATTAGAAATTGAACAAGGTCATAATTCGATAAGTGAAATAAATAACGGCATGATAACGGGAATTAAGCAATTAATTTTATAATGATGAAAAAGATGACAAGGAAAATATTTCACAAAATTATTTTTTTAATTTTATCTTAAGGAAGCTGGCTGTTTCTAATTAAAATGTACTTTTTGATAAAAAAGTTTACAATGGATAATACCAAAAAAGAAGGAGAGAGTGACATATGGCATACTTAGAACTAAAAGACATTCGAAAGTCCTATCATATTGATAACCAAGATTTTCATGTTTTAAACGGAATCAGTCTCAACTTCGATCGCGGAGAGTTTGTTTCAATTCTGGGTGAATCTGGTGGTGGGAAAACCACTTTGATGAACATCATTGCAGGATTAGACAGTGACTATTCGGGCGATGTTTTAATTAACGGCCAATCGTTAAAGAAGGATACCAGTAAACAACTTGACGAGTATCGGCGGAGTACGATTGGATTCATTTTTCAAAATTTCAATTTAGTAAATCACCTTACCATCCAAGAGAACGTCATGGTATCACTTGAAATGACGACTCTGACCCATAAGCAACAGGAAGAGCGGGCGATCGAGCTTTTAAAGAGAGTGGGATTGTACGATCACCGGAACAAGTATCCCAACCAACTATCTGGTGGTCAGATGCAGCGAGTTTCGATTGCTCGAGCACTGGCATCCGATCCGGACATCATCATTGCTGATGAACCAACCGGGGCATTAGATGCTAAGAACACGGATGACATTCTTGAATTAATGAACGAAATTGCTGAGGATGGGAAACTGGTCATTGCGGTTACCCATTCTCAGACCGTGGCCAACTATGGAACCCGGATCGTTCATCTGGCGGACGGAAAGATCGACGAAGATAAGATCTTAAAGCCAGCCTATCCAGTTGAGAAAAGCAAACCAGCCTTTAAATCACGTCCGGCTAAATTGGGTTCGATTTTTCAAATGGCGTTTGAACACTTTAAGTACAATTTTAAGCGGAACCTTTTAATTATCTTTGGAGCTGCCATTGGGATTTTCTCGGTGATCTTCATGCTGGGACTTGGAAATGGTGTGAGGGGATACATTAACCATGAGATTTATTCGGAGGTTAACCCCACTACCATTCAAGTCAGTCGAAAACAGAAGCAGGGTGAGAATCCAAGTCCGCAGAATTCCTTAATGACGAATCAGGACAACCGCCAGTTAAATGACTTAAAGAACGTCAAGAGTTCAACCTTAGGGAAGTTTTTATCCGGTGGGCAGTTTAAAGCGGCTGACAAGACGGCCTCTGTTCAGTACGTCCAAACCTATTATCAGGGAGCCATTTTAAAGAAAAACATTAAAAGCGGAACGATTCCTACTAAAGATAATCAGGTCTTAATTAATAAGAAAACGGCTCAAAGTTTTAATAAAAACAAGCCTTACGACATGACTGGGAAGAAGATCCAGTTGTTTGCGAACGCTCCAGATGACAACGGACAACCTCACGTCTTATCCAAGGAAGTTACTGTGAGCGGGGTTACCAGTGACATTAATCCAATGGCGCTGGTCAGCTCTAATACGATGAAATCCATGTTTAGTAGTGCTTCGATGAAGTATGAGCCAAACTTTGCGGCCGTTAACATCGCCGGTGGGGTTCCAAACGTGCAACCAGTTCAAGATAAGATTAAGTCGTTGAAGGGCCCCAACAAGCAGGCTAAGTACCAGATTACGGGTGCAGGAGCCATCGTTTCAACACTGAATACCTACATTAATGTGGCTGTTTGGGTTCTGGCTGGAATTGCCGCGATCTCGCTTCTTGTATCAGCAATCATGATCATCGTGGTTCTTTACATCAGTGTTGCCGAACGGACTAAGGAGATTGGAATATTGCGAGCTCTTGGTTTTACCAAGGGGAACATCAGAAACCTCTTCTTCTCAGAAGCCCTTATCTTGGGAGTCTTTTCTTCCATCTTGGCGGTCATCATTGCCTATCTGGCTGAATGGGGAGCGGACGCGGTTTCTAGCGGAGCCATTAAGTACGCAATTGTTCAGATCTCACCGATGAATGCCATTGCGGGCGCCGTAGTCTTCATCCTTATTTGTCTCTTGGCTGCTCTGGCACCAGCTGCTAAGGCTGCTAAGCTTGATCCAATTGTTAGCTTGAGTTCCGAATAGGAGCGAACGGTTGAAATTGGAACAAGTTTGAGGCAAACTAAAATTTAAATTAACTAAGAGCTATTCTAGACTAATGTCAGAATAGCTCTTATTAATTAGGTCTAATGCAATGGTTAGGAGGGTGAATTATGAAAATTGGAATTGCTGCAAACGTTAATCGGATGCCCACGCCAAACTATAACCTGGATTACGCTAATTATACGGCGCGGGTTTTCATCGATTTGTTACAAAAACATGGAATTCTTCCTATTATTATCCCGATGGCTAGTTTTGATATGATTCCTGATTATGTGGGATTAATCGATGGGCTGATCATTCCCGGTGGTCAGGATGTTCATCCTAAATTATTTCATGAAGAGACTAACCAAAAAGCGGAAGCCCACTATCTTCCCCATGATCAATGGGAAATGGGGCTAGTGAGAGAAATGATGCGAAAGCAAAAGCCGTTGTTGGGAATTTGCCGAGGACTGCAGTTGATCAACGTGACCCTTGGTGGCACGCTCTACCAGGACATTGCAACTGATTTTCCAGAGTCCGAAATTCAACACGTTTATCACGAGCATCCTAAGGATAATTTTCATGAGATTCGGGTCAGAAGTGATAGTGCATTGGCACATTCGGTTGGAAGTCATCTTGTCGTGAACTCCATTCATCATCAGGCGCTAAAAAAGGTCGCTTCTGATGTTCACGTGACGGCTCGTTCATCCGACGGAGTGGTCGAAGCCGTGGAAAATGATGCGGCTACCATCATGGGAGTGCAGTGGCACCCGGAGTTGTTATGGCAAAAAGACCGGAAGCAGGAACAGCTGTTTCTTGATTTCTTTGACCGGGCGAAGGATTAGTATGTAAGATACTTAAGTAAAAGAGTTCCTCTTGATTTTCTTCAGGAGGAACTCTTTTTTATTGGCCATTTTCGAAATATTCTTCTTCATGATTGGTACTATGACTAAGTTCGACCATCTTACCAGTCTGGTTGTAGACCAACCATTCGGCAAGGTTGACGACGTGATCGCCAATTCGTTCTAAGAGTCGAATCACCATGAGGTAACTCAAGGCCGCTTGAGCAGTCTGGCTGTTCTTTTTTAGTGACTCTGTTACCAGTTTCCTGGTGGAATGGTAGTACTTATCAATCGATTCGTCCTGGTCCGCAATCTTTTTAGCCTCGGCAGCATTGCCCTCAAAGAAAGCTTCAAGAACCTGTTCTAGCATTGTACGGACCTGTTCGGTCATCTCACTGATGACTTTTTCGACCGCCGGGATGCGTTCGTGGCCCTTGGCGTTGATGGTTTCTCTGGCAATCGTGTTGGCATGGTCACCGATGCGTTCAATGTCAGTACTGGCTTTTAAGATACTGATGATCTGGCGGAAATCACTTGCAACTGGTTGCTGTAACGCGATGAGTTGCAGGGATTGTTTTTCTAAGTCCATTTCTTCGTTGTTAATTTTAGGGTCTTCAGCCACAATCTTGCGTGCTAGATCCTTGTCATGGTCAATGAAAGATTTGGTGGCCTGATAGATTTGCTCACTGCTGTCAAATCCCATTTCCATAAAGTGTCCTTTGAGTTTCTTTAGTTCGTCATCAAATAATGCTCCCATGATTGTTCTCCTTATCCAAATTTTCCGTTGAGGTAGTCACTGGTTTCCTGCTTGTCGGGGGTTAGAAACATTTTCTTGGTGTCCCCAACTTCCATCAAATGGCCGTTCAGCATAAAGGCCGTTTTATCAGAGATCCGGGAGGCCTGTGACATGTTATGGGTCACGATGATGATGGTGTACCTATCCTTAATGTTAAGGAGGGTATCTTCGATCATTTGACTAGAGATAGGATCTAGCGCACTCGTTGGCTCATCCAATAAAATGACGTCTGGTTGAATTGCTAGCAGTCGGGCGATACAGATTCGTTGTTGTTGACCACCAGAAAACGAGAGGGCACTTTTATGCAGTTTATCCTTCACTTCATCCCAGATTGCTGCCTGTTTAAGAGATTCCTCAACTCGTTCATCTAGAGTCTTCTTATCCTTAATTCCAGCTAATTTTAGGCCAAAGGTGACGTTGTCGTACACGGAGAACGGGAAGGGATTAGGTTGTTGAAAAACCATGCCGACTTCCTTTCTAAGCTGGACCGTATCTTCCTTTGGACCATAAATGTTGTGACCATTGAGGGTGAAACTACCGGTGATGGTGATGTTAGGGATGAGGTCGTTCATCCGATTAAGGCACCGGAGGTACGTTGATTTTCCACAGCCAGATGGTCCAATCAAGGCGGTAATCTCATTTTCCCTGAAGTTGAGGTTGATTCCGTGAAGTGCTTTTCGTTCCCCGTAGTATAGATTAACGTTTTCAGTTTTAATGATCTCTTTTGCTTCTGTTTTAGTTGTCATTTACTTCTCCTTAACCGAAGTTGCCGGAAATGTAGTCCTCGGTAGCTTTTACCTGCGGTCTGGTAAAGATGTCAGCGGTCTTTTTGTATTCCATCACGTGCCCCAGATGAAAGAAGGCGGTGTAGTCGCTCACACGAGCCGCTTGTTGCATGTTGTGGGTCACAATAATGATCGTGTACTTTTGTTTAAGTTCTAGGAGTGTTTCCTCAATTTTGGCGGTTGAGATGGGATCCAGAGCACTGGCCGGCTCGTCCAAGAGAAGGATGTCTGGTTGCATGGCAATTGAACGTGCAATGCACAGTCGTTGCGCCTGTCCCCCTGATAATTCGAGGGCACTTGTATCCAACTTGTCCTTGACCTCATCCCATAGAGCCGCTGCTCTTAGGCTTTGTTCGACACGTTGATCTAGAACCGTTTGATCCTTTACTCCGTGTTTTTTTAGTGCGAATTGAATGTTTTCCCGGATGGTCTTGGCAAATGGATTAGGGTGCTGAAACACCATCCCAATGTTTTTTCTTAACACGTAGACGTTTAATTTTTTCTGATTGATGTTGACGTCACGATACATAATGGCACCAGTCACGGTAGCCACACCGTCATTCATCCGATTGAGGCACCGGAGAAAGGTGGATTTACCCGATCCAGAGGCCCCGATCAAGGCGGAAATCTTAAAACGCGGAAAAGCTAGTGAGGTGTCAAAGGTGGCTTGCTTTTTACCATAGAAAACGTTGACGTCTTTGGTTTCAAGGGCGATTTCACCTGGTGGCACGATAATTTGATGTTGATCTAAGTTGTAGTCTGGTTGTGTCATGAGTTAGCCTCGTTTCTTTCTAGTTGTTCCGGTCATCTTGCGGTATGCCCAGTTACCGAAAAATCGAGATGACAGGTTAAAGATCAGGATGACGATGATAAGGACCGCTGATGCCCCACTTGAAACGATGTGAGCATCGGGAACAATTCCCTCCGTGTTCAGTTTCCAGATGTGAACCGCTAGTGTTTCGGCAGGACGCATGGGATTTAGAAAGCTGCTGGGGCTGAACGGGTTCCAATCAGTGTAACTTACGATTGGGGCACTTTGCCCTGCAGTGTAGATTAAAGCGGCGGCCTCACCGAAGATTCGCCCAGAACTAAGGATGACACCGGTAATAATTCCGGGGATGGCAAGTGGCAAGACCACGCCGACGATGGTTTTGGACTTTGAGAGTCCCAGAGACAGTCCGGCTTCACGTTGCAGCTTAGGGACTTCTTCAATGGAATCTTCCACACTCCTTGTGAGTAATGGGAGATTAAAGATTGTAAGTGCAATGGCACCCGACAGGATGGAGTAGTCCAATTGAAACTTGATTACTAGGATCAGGTATCCGAAGAGACCAACAACAATCGATGGAAGGGAGCTTAACACTTCGATGGCTGTTTTAATTAAGGTGGTCATCCAATTATCCTTGGCATACTCGGCAAGATAGATGCCAGCTCCCAGACTAATGGGGAGAGAGATGATAATCGTTAGGACCAGGAGGTAGACGGAATTAAAGAGTTGGTCACGAATTCCACCTCCCGCGCTGATTGAACTCGAGGTTGAGGTTAGAAATTTCCACGAAATATCAGGAAGTCCAGTGACCAAAATGTAGCCCAGCAGGAAGATTAAGATTAAAACCACGACGCTAACGAGTGCCCAGATGGTCCCGATGGCCAATTTATTGATTTTTTTGGCATTTATTTTCATTTTTTAAATGCACTCCTCTTTCCAATTAATTTCACGATAACGTTGAAAACCAGTGACATTACCAGTAAAACCAGTGCCAGCGTCCAAAGGGCATTGTTAGGGAGAGTCCCCATGATGGTGTTTCCCATTTGGGTGGTTAACTGACTAGTTAAAGTGGCCGTTGGACTAGTTAGACTAGTTGGCATCAGGACCGCATTTCCGATGACCATCTGAACGGCTAGGGCTTCACCGAAAGCCCGTGCCATTCCGAAAATCATGGCGGTTAAGATCCCAGGGGTAGCAGCCCTTAAAACGACTTTATACATCATTTGCCACCTCGTGGCCCCCAGTGAAAGAGCTGCACTTCGGTAGTCCCGGGGGACGGCCTTGAGTGCGCCAACTGACATTGACGTAATGGTGGGAAGAACCATGACGAACAAAACGATCGTAGCCGGTAGGATTCCCGATCCAGTTCCACCGAACACGGTTCGAACCATTGGGATCAAGACCATGAGGCCAATGAAACCGTAGACAACGGATGGAATTCCCACGAGTAATTCGATGACCGGTTGGAGGATTTTTTGGCCCCGTTTAGGAGCAATTTCCGTCATAAAGAGGGCCATCGCAATCGCAAAGGGAGTGGCCAAGATGGCTGACAGAAGGGTAACCGCAAATGAAGTAACAATCATCGCTAGTGCGCCAACTTCTGGTTTCCCGTTTGGCCCCTTTTGACTTGGGCTCCAGTCGCTCTTGGTGAAGAAGTCTATTACGTTGACGTGGTCGGTGGTAAAGGTGGCCAGTCCCTTAGTGGTAATAAAGAAGAGGATGGCAACCACTAAGATGCCAATAAAGCCAATACATACTAAACTAATTAAATGTCCAATTTGATCCTGATGGGTTTCCTTGGATGGTTTCAGTAATTTTTCTTTAATTTCATTCATATAAAAACCACTTTCTTAATTATTTAATCTTTTGGACGTGACCGTCGGCGTTCTTTTCAAACTTCATGTTTTGCACCTGAATGTATCCGATCTGTTTGACGAGTCGTTTCTGCACCTTATCCGAAAGCATGTAATTGATAAAATCCTTGGTGGTGCCAACTGGTTTGCCCTTGGTATACATGTGTTCGTATGACCAAATCTTCCAGTCATTATTTTCCACGTGTTGATCTGTAGGAGTGACGTGATCAATTGAGATTTTCTGGGTTTTCTGGTTGAGATAGGGGAACGATAGGTAACTAATCGCTCCGGGAGTGGATGAAACAATCTGTTGTACTGTTCCGTTTGAATCCTGCTGTTGAGCGTTAACGGCCTTTTGCCCCTTTAAGACAGACTGTTCGAAGGTTGTTCGCGTTCCGCTTCCTTCGACACGATTGATGACCACAATCTTGACGTTGTTTCCACCAACCTGTTTCCAGTTGGTAACTTTCCCAGTAAAGATTTGTTCTAGTTGCTTCATCGACAAGTCTTTAACGCCCACCTTTTTGTTAGCGACCGGGGCAATTCCGACCACCGTAATCTTATGATCAACTAGTTCCTTGGCGTTCACGCCTGGTTGTTCGGAGGCAAAGACGTCAGAATTTCCAATGTTGACGGCTCCCTGCTGAATTTGACTCAGGCCAGTTCCGGACCCGCCTCCCTGAACGTTAACGTTGACGTGGGGGTGATCGACCTGATATTCGCGACTCGCTTGCTCTACTAAGGGCTGTAAAGCCGTGGATCCCACGGCGGTAATCTTATTACCGTTTTGTGCCTTTGTGGCAGAAGATGAGCCGCAAGCGGTTAGTGCAAGTGCGAGGAACCCGCAGCTTAAGATGAGTGCGGTAATTCCCTTTTTGCCAAATGACATGTCCAAAATCTCCTTTTGAGTGGTCGTATTTTCATTACGAACTAAGTATATAAAGTGAATGTAAATGTTAAGTAAATTTTAGGATTTTTTGTGTAAATGTTTGGTAAAAATAAAAAGTGCCCCAATCATTTTGATTGAGGCACTGCGATTGATATTTAATTTTTAAGATCCACTTCAAAGTTATAACCAAAGCCACGGATCGTTTTGATGAACGTCGGATCCTTAGGATTGGGTTCGATTTTGTCCCTTAAGTGACTAATGTGCATTTCGAGCATTCGCGAAGATTGATCGATGTAGAGGTCGTTCCAGACGCCATTTAGAATTTGTTCCCGGCTTAGAATGTGTTTGGGATGGTTTAAAAAGTACTCAAGTAGTTTGAATTCTTTGGGTGTCAGTCGAAGGGGTGTCCCATTCTTTTTGACCGTCTTATGATCTAGGTCAACTTCAATGTTACCAAAGTAATAGGGTGGACGTTGGGAGTCCTGACGCTCTACAGGCTGATTTAACGTCTGATCCTGGTAGAACCGGGTCCGACACTTCATTCTAAGGAGCACTTCATTAGCATCGTATGGTTGGATGATGTAGTCATCGATGCCAGCCTTAAATAGTTGGGTGACGACTCTGGGATCCTTTTTTTCATCTAAAACAAAAATGGGAAGGGAAGCGGTGACTCGGATTTTTGGAACCAGCTTCATTAACTCGTCAATTGAAACCGTTGCTAGATCCCAGATGATCGCCTGTTCGTGATATTTACGAATTGAGGATAACAAGTTAGAAACGTCGTAAAGGTCATCGACGAAGTATCCATTGTCATTAAAGGTTTGATTAAAACTAAGTGCTAACGATAGTTTCTCGGTCACTAAAATAATGTGATTCATGGCATCCATCCTGGTTCAAAATCACGTGCTGTTCTACTTACTCATTATACAATTTTATTGATGTCAGTCGTACTTTTAGCCTTTGATTTCCTACTTTACGTCTTGATGATGGTTTTCTTTTTCCTGACGTTTTTTGGCCCGGTGAAGACTGATCATAACCGTAATGATTGTAACTAAGATAAAGACCACTACCATCATTATGACTAGCCCAATAAATGTCTTTAAACTCATGATGTCAAATCCCTTCATTAAATAATGATTTTATTTTAACACGACAGAAAAGATTAAGTTTTAAGGAAATCGCAAATTTTTAGTTCAATCTATTGTGATAAAATAACTAAGAAGGAGTTTGATGTATATAATGAATGATACAAATGACGCTAATACCACTAATTACTTAGATATCGTAAAAAGATTAGTCTTTGATGAAAAAATTGAATACTTATTTTGGGGAGCAATGACAACGCTGGTCTACTTTGTGAGTCGGTTTGTTTCGATGAAGATCTTTACCAGCAACTTCATTCCCGTTTTGATTGCGCAGGTTTTGTCAATTGCGTTTGCCTTTGTTGTCAACAAATACTTTGTTTTTAACAGTGGCACCCAGTCCAAAACCATTCAGGCTCAGATTGTGAACTTTGTGGCTGGCCGGTTGTTCGTTTTAGTCCTAGACTTCTTAATGACGTACGTTATGATCGATAAGTTTCCCCAATTTTTTGTTAAAATTCTGTTCCTTGATCATTTCAATTATTCAGCGTGGCTCTTTCAGCTGCCCATCGTGCACGGTTTGATTGGTAGTCCCATTCTTTTAAACAGTTTCATCTGTGTCGTTGGGACTCAGGTCATGGCAATTGTGATCAACTACTTTGTTTCAAAGTATTTTGCCTTTAAATAAAAGAAAAATAGCATCTCACGAAAAGTGGGATGCTATTTCTTTGCAATGTAGTCTAAGAGTTTAAATAAATTAGTATGATTTTGTTTGGAAATTTGATGATGTAAAATATCGGCTTGCGATTGATGGAAAACGGAGTTTGCGAGGTACGGATAATCGTTGATGATCATCTCATGGACGTTACTAGCTTTTGGTTCTAAATGAAATTGAAGTCCGATCAAATTATTCTTAATGAATCCCTGATTAATGAGGTGCTCACTAGAGTACAACAAAGTGGCTCCCTTCGGTATCTCGAACGATTCTTGGTGCCAGTGAAAGACCACTAGTTCACTGGCGAGCTCCTCAATTTGATTCGTTTTTAAATAAACGGGAGCCCAACCAACTTCCTTTACGTGTGAATCAGAAACGGTGGCGCCCAAGACTTTTGCCATTTGTTGAGCCCCAAAACAAATCCCAAGGATTGGTTTATTTTGATCAATCATTTGTGAAATGAGTCGGCGTTCCGCTTTAATCCAGCTTGAGTTGTCATTGGCGCTCATCGGTCCACCTAGGATGATGAGCATGTCAGAGTCGTTTACATCGGGAAGTACACCAAACTGAGCTGGGTAGTAAATGGACATTTGATGTTGATTTTGATGAATCCAATCAGCAATGGCGCCAGGACCTTCATCAGGGGTATGTTGTAAGATATTAACTTTCATAATTCACACTCTTCTTAAATTAGAATAAAAAAAATAATGCCATTGGCATTATTTTAGTAGTTTACATCATTCCGCCTTGCATACCAATCATGGCAGCAATGGCAGCAACGATCATCTTGAATAAGCCCATGACGATGAACGCGATGATAATTCCAAAGGCAATGGTAAATGCCATTTGCATTGATGATTTCCAAGCTGCCTTGTCTCTGCCACCAAGGAACTTGTAGAATAACCAAGCTAAGGCGATTAGAATGATTAGAACAATCACTAATGCAACAATAGAAATAATTAAACTTTCTGTACCCATAATTTTCACCTCTCAAACATAAAAATATATACATTTAGCATGAACTTTTACGCGGTAATGTGCAAATATCTGACTTAATTTTGAAGGAATCACTAAGATTCTTAAAATAAACTTATATTGAAACGTTTTAATACCTATTTGACGGGAACGGTGCTATCTTAAAAGTTGAAACATCATAAAATATCAAAGGAGCTCTTCAAAATGAAAATGAAGAAAACGTTATTTACATTAGCCGCCGTGGCTAGTGTTGGACTAGTACTTACTGGTTGTGGTGAAAGTAAGAGTAATTCAAAGTCATCCTCATCATCTAAGATGTCTAGTAGCAGTAGTGAAAAGACTATGAGCAAAAAAGACATGAAAGAGACCAAAGGTGATAAGTCCATGGACATGAACATGCAAATGAAGCACAAGATGGCACTACCAACTGATCTTACAGCTGCTAAAAATCCGAAGTACAAAGTTGGTTCTGAGGTTAAATTAAATGCCGATCACATGAAAGGAATGAAAGGCGCCAAGGCCAAAGTTACCGGCGCTTATGATTCACCACTTTATGTAATTGACTACAAGCCAACCGATGGTAAGGCAGAAGTTAAGAACCATGAATTCGTTACCAAGAATCAACTCAAGGCTGACAAACCAGGAGCTGCTTTGAAGAAAGGTGAAAAAGTCACCGTTGAAGCCGATCACATGAAAGGTATGAAAGGTGCCAAAGGTAAGATCGTGAAAGTTTGTGACGGTCCTGCTTATGCTGTTACCTTCACTCCAACTAATGGTGGTAAAGAATACGTGAACCATCAATGGGTCAGCCAAACTGAAATGGAAAAAGAATAATTTAATTGAACGTAAAAATACTAGAACACATGTGTCCTAGTATTTTTTTGCCAATTTTTAGATGAAGTTGTAACCAACGGCACCAATCAGCCCCATGATGGCGGCTGCTAAATACCATTTGGTTTTGGTGGTTCTGCCGAACATGCCCCAGCATATTTCATCAATGAAGACGACTAGGACGGTGATCAGTAGAATGTTGAAATGGGCAAACATGATGGCGATCACTAAGGCCAGACCACAAACGATGTCATTAACATTTCGGATTATTTTACGTTGGTTTTTCATTTTTTCTCCATTTAAATAAGTGAAATTTTAATTGTTACTTTAATCATAGTATGAGAGAAACGTTTCGGCAACGTTTGGAGAAAATGAACCATCCTTAACCTTTAAAAAGTAAGGATGATTCTATAAATATTGAGATTTATCCATTGCTTCTTGTAGGGCTTTTGGACAAACATTAATATTTTCCGATACTTTTAGATTATTATTACTAGCGGCTTCAATGATTTGGGCGATCTCCTTGATGGACAGTTTTCCCTTTAAGGCATAAGAAATGTGAACGGCGAATTCGTAAAAGTTATTGGAGTTTTGCATCTCCATTTGAACGGTATTATAAAGTCTTTGATTATCGATGAAAACATCATTTCCAGTACTGTAAATCATGATGATTCCTCCTTAATTATCTTATAATAATAATTATAAATAAATAATGTGAATAATCAACAATTAAATGATGTAAAAGTTAATTGTAGTAGAAGAGACTCTACCTTGATGACGACAAAATCCTATTATGCCATGGATAACTAAGGTTAATTAATTGATTTTTTTATTTATGTAACTGACCAACCTTTTCTTGAATTGATTAGTATGTGATAATGTAAACGTAAGAAAATCTTAATAATTTATTTAATGGAGGAATGAACATGAATGAATGTCCAAATTGTCACTTTCATAATCAGCCGGGGGCTAAGTTCTGTGTTAAGTGTGGAACTAAGCTCTCTGGTAACAGTAGTAACGTACATAATGAATCAAAGAAAAAGCAACAACCACGTAGTCCTCAGTCGGACGCTACTAATGGCTTGAACAACGTTTTTACCTACTTTGTAGCATCGGTCAAACATCCTGTTAAGTATGAAGTTCCAGGTGAAAAGTATCTTGGTTACATCTCCCTAGGTGTTTTTACCGTTTTAACTTGGCTGGTTTCGTTCGTTTTAGCCATGAGAATCAATGGAGGTTTGGCGAATGAATCCATCCCATATTCGGTTCTCCATAAAATGAACGGGGTATTTAATACCAGCTTGATGGGACTGGGATTAATCATCGCACTTCTTGGGTTACTATCTTGGATCTTGGGCTACGTTGGCATTCATTTTGTCATGAACAACGCCATGAGTTTGAGTGAGTACACGAATGAGTACGGTCGTTTTTTGAACGTTGGCATTATTTTATTGCTGGTAGGGATTATCTTTGCCGCTGTGATGCCAGCTGGAATTTTAATGTGGATTGGACTCTACTTGGTGAGCTTGGCCATTACCATTTCAGGATGGGCGTTAACCTATGAGGTGCTGGTCTCAAAGGATTTCGGTCCGATCGATCGTTTTTACGTTTTATTAGTGATTACCGTTGTCGTGGCCATCGTTGCGGTTGTTTGTGTCAGTCTTTTGTGGGGTAGTCTATCTTCTCAACTGTCTAATCTAGGCCAAGAATTAATTGGTAGATTTATGGACTCGTTGAATCAAGACTACTAGGAGGAAAGAAAATGAGTGAAGAAGCTTCTTTTTGTCCCAATTGTGGACATCGGATTAATGCCAATGATGAGTTTTGCCCGAACTGTGGATATAAATTAACTCCCAGTGGATCACAAGCTCATCGCGGAGGTCAGCAGCAAGCTGTCGCTGATAACGTTCCACCGCGTTGGACCAGTAATGGGAATCATCCCCGTGGAAATAAGAAAATGAAACCACTAACAAAAGTGGTGTGGATTGTCGTAGTGGTGCTAGTAGTGGCACTGATCGGTGGTTACTTCTTTGGTAGAAGTTACTATTCCAAGACTAACCAAGTTGATCGGGTCATTTCAGCGATGAAAAATGATCAGGAAAAGCGTTTGGCAGGCATGGCAGAAACAAATGATCCCAACTTCAAAATTAGTGGGGCGGCAATGAAACCTACCACTAACTACTACGCTAGTAACAAGGACCAATTGTCGAAGTTAAGAAGTCAATTTATGCGGGATAATGACAGCCCAGTAACTGATAACTTACAGTTCAAGCAGGATGGGAACGCATGGCTAATTTTTCCTCGCTATAAACTGATGGTAAAACCCGTTTATTCTAACGTTTCTACTAATCTTAACGGGGTCTCGTTAAGTGTGAACGGTAAACAGGTTACTAGCAACATGGGAGCCCAAAAGTCTAAGAAAATTGGACCACTTGCTCCCGGCCTTTATAACATTACGACGTCTGGTAAAGTGAACGGACGTGAACTGCACAACAACGGTCAGTTTGATTGGATTGATGGGGCTAGTTCAGTATCTCTCCCACTTCGTATCATCACCTTCACCGTGAAGGGGCAACCGGGATCAGACGTATTAATTCAAAATAAAAAGGTAGGTACCATCGGTGATAATGGCAACCTGAAACTTTCTAATTATCCTTTCAGTACTAACATGAACGTCCAGGTTCAGATGAAGGGGAAGTCCGGAAAGCTTATTGCTAGTAAGCCATATAGTCTAAAGGAGACCGACGATAACAATACGATCGAACCAAAATTTGATGGAATTGCCACGAAGGACCAGGCAGATCAGGTCTTACATGGCCTGTGGACTGACGCTAGTGGTGCTGATAATGGAGTCGATCTTTCCAAATATTTTGATGGTGGAAATGATAATCCAGCCTGTCAGGATATGTTGAAGATGGTAAAGAGTTATAACGATAACGATAAGATTGATACCTTTGATACGGAAGAGACAACTGACTCCGTGGCTCCCTATGATAGTGGTGAGACTCAGGTCACTTATCACGTTGATTACACCTTCTATAATGATGATAATGGGGTTTCGGTTCATCACCAAACCTTTGAGTACAATGCGATTCTGGTCAAGAAACCGGGAAGTGATAATTCAGATGCTTTACCGTTTGTTATTAAGAGTAATCAATCAACTAAAAAAGTGTCAGACAGTACCGATAATAGTTAATCAAACCTAAAAGAAACGGAGCATTCGCTCCGTTTCTTTTTATTTGGCGTATGTTATGATTTCCCTATATTGATATAAAGGGTGGAAGTACACGTGGATACAAAGCATAAATCACATAAGTTTCTGGCGTTCCTGATAGTTCTTGAAATTATAATTGTTGTTACGATTGGGATCGTTGGAACCAACTATTACTCCAAGAAAGCTAGTGGAGAGCGTTTAATTAGCGCATTACAGGGGCATCAGCAAAAAAGCGTCATGGCAAACATCAAAATTGTGGGTCAAAAGGGAACTCCTGACGAGGAAACCGTTCAACCCGTGATGACTTACTTCGATCAGCATCCTAGTGCCATTAGTAATCTTAAAATGCAGATGAGTGGCGGGGATGGAATCAGTCAAGCCTTTTCTTACGAACAAACGGGGAAAAACTTCTTGGTCTTTCCCCGTTACCAGTTAGTGGTCAAACCAGTTGCACCAAGCGTTAAAACTAATTTGCCACACGCTCAGGTAACGGTCGACGGGAAAAAGGCTGGTCAGACTGACGATCATGGTAAATTAAAGGTTAAAAAATTAATTCCAGGCGTCCACCAGGTTGCTGCTACGGCGGAAGCAAACGGGAAAAAACTTGAAACGAACGGACAGTTTAGTCTACTGGAATCAGATGACACGGCTCACTTGAACTTTAAGGTGGTTTCATTTCGGGTTAAAAGTGTGCCCAGTGCCGTGGTGTACGTTGACAATCATCCCATTGTTAACCTTGATAAAAGTGGGAAAGCCGAGATTAAGAACCTGCCAATTAATGCCAATTCATCAATTTGGGCCACCTTGAGTGTGAATGGCAAGCCCATACAAAGTGAGGTACAGTACCTTACGATGAAAAATGACAACTCCCAAATTACCATTAAGTTTGACAAGTTAGTGGATAAGAAAGCGGCTAGCAACCTGATCAACGCCATCTGGGATCCCATTAACGGGGATGTTTCTGACGATGCCTCGGCTGATAAGGCTCAGTATGACCAAAACTTTATTGATGGGAAAAAGAATCCTGCTTATGGCAAAATGATTGCGATTGCCAAGCAGGATCACACTGATAAGATTAAGGATCGTAAAATTACGGCCAACGTTAAAAAAGTGCAAAGTACCGGTGAGGGTAAAGCGAACGTTGAGTTTGAGGTCCAGACCCAAACGACCGATGATAAGGGGCAACAGACCACTAAAGCCACCAATTATCGGGCTGACGTTAAACAATCTGTTGATGGTCAGCTTCAACTGCAAAATCTGGATGAAGTAAAATAATTAAAAAAGAGCCGACTAGGGCTCTTTTTGATTAACGTTTTTTTGAATAAATTCTGCGATGATCTTGGCCATCATTTTGTAGGTTGATGAGTTGGGATGGAGCCGATGATCATTTAGGCGAGTTTGATAGTTGCTGTTATCAACCAAAGTAGGGGCAACTTTCCGCCAGTTCAAGACGTTAATGTTATTTTGGTGATAGATTTTGATGAGACGATCTAGTAATTGACCAAACGTGTAGTGAGCAAGTCCTTCCACATTATAATTATCGGACCCACCATCGAAGCGATTTAATGGCAGGATCCCTAAAATCATAATGGAGGGATTTTCGGCCTTAATTTGTTTGATGTTCTGGTCGAGCATCCTTCCCACCACTTCCAGAGTTTCATAACGATGGGCAAAGTCATTGGTACCGTAAAAAATCGTGGCCAGCTCGTAGTTCTTGAAGTTGTGGTGATCAACCTGATAAGTTAAGTCTAGCTCGCAGTTACCGGTGATCGTACCAGCGTTCTGACCGGCGTTAGTGATTGATTTAAATGGTAAAAATTGGCCTAAGTAGTATGGCCAGTTATAGACGAGATCCTTTTCCCCATCGAAACCACGGGTTAAAGAATCTCCTAGTAAGATGATGTTGTCTTCGTTAATTGGTTTCATTTTTAATCCTCGATTTTAAATTTTGATACTTTTATTCTACCCCTTAAGTCAATTGACATGGGCGGCTTATTATTGCATGATAGTATACAATTAAATTTTATTGAGTACGGGAGATGAAAACGTGAGTTATAAAAGAGTAATTGTTGTGGATTTGGCATCACTTGGTTTACGCTCGGACAACGAGGCAGAACAACTCAACGCCTCAAGCGACAACATCCTTTCACACGTTTTGAATCAGTCCTCAAAGTCAGATTTACCGACCCTTAGACGTTTAGGACTTTTCAACATTTTTTTCAACGGTGACCATTCTTCAGATGAAGTTAATCCGGTTGGCGCATATGGTTTGGTTCGGACTAATTCGGTAGTAAATAAGCCAGCGTCTGGTTTGCGTGAAATGTTTGATTGTGCCGTTAATTCGCGCGTTTCAAGCGTATTTGAAGAGGTTTACAAAGCCCAAAAGAGTTCGGTCATCATTTCACGGTTTGTGGAATACCTTCAGGTCCAGGACTTCTCTAAGCGAATCCAGGTCCCAAATAATACGGCAACGTTTGTGGAACTGAACCAGCAACTGGAAAAGATGCGAAGTGGTTTCATTTACGCTCAAGTTCCAGAATTGCAGGCGGCTGCCATGGAGGGCGACCTTGACCAATTTTCTTCTGAATTAAAAAAGGTCGACGTCATGTTAGGTGAACTGATGGATTCTCTTGAAGATGATGATTTATTAATTGTGACATCCAGTCGGGTGGGCGATTCGCAGACCCAGGATGGACTATCAACTTACAAGATTTTACCAGTAATGCTATACGATAATCAATCGAATGGAAAACACATTGAGGATATTGATCGTGTCAGTGTGATTGGTGGAACGGTATTAGACGGACTGGGGATTTTAGCTAAGGTTAAACGTCCCTCTAAAAGTTTAATTCCGTATTTAAGGAAAGAGCCGGTTTAGCGGGCTCTTTTTTGTTGGTTTCAAAAGTAAGAATAAGGTTAAGCGTGTGGTAAAATTAAATGATAATCACATAATCGTAACGGAGGGATATTATGCAAAAAATCATTATGGATATGGATCCAGGCATCGATGATGCAGCTGCTCTGTCAGTCGCATTAAATGATCCAGAACTAGACGTTGACCTGGTAACGACCGTTTCTGGAAACGTGACGGTTGATAAAACCACGATCAATGCGCTCAAGATCATTAACTTTTTTCATGATGGTGATGCTGTTCCAGTAGCTGCCGGAGCACAAGACCCACTGGTGAAACCATTTGAAGACGCGGCTCGCATTCACGGAGAGTCGGGAATGCGTGGCTATGAGTTTTCTGATGATTTACCATCACCGTTAAAGAAAACGGCGGTCGCAGCTTTACACGAACACATCATGAATTGTGAGGAGCCGGTGACGCTAGTTGCGACTGGTTCTTACACTAACATAGCCCTACTTCTTTCAGAATATCCCGAAGTTAAATCTAAATTAAGCCGAATTGTGGCAATGGGAGGCGCTCTGGGACGTGGTAATATGACCAGTGCGGCAGAATTTAACGTCTTTACCGATCCCGATGCTGCTAAAATCATGTATCAAAGTGGCGTTCCCATTGTGATGATTGGCTTGGATGTTACGAAAAAGGCTCTCCTAACCAATGAAACCCTAGAAGAGATTCAGAATATGAATCGAGCGGGAAAGATGTTGCATGATATTATTACCAGCGATAGTGATCAAAGCGAGAACGGCGTCGCCATGCATGACGTTAATACCATCTTCTACCTGCTTCATCCCGAAGATCTCACCACTGAACCAATGTGGATTGATATTCAAACTACGGGACCCGCTAATGGGGCGACGGTTGGTGACATTCGGGGCGCTTATCATAATGGTGAAACCAACGCTGATGTGGCCGTTGATATTGATGCTGCCGCTTTTAACCGCTGGTTTAAAACAGAAGTTCAAAATATGAAAAAGTAGTAAAGAGTCGAGAAGGATTGAAGTGCTCTATAAAAGTTAGACACTTGATAATCTCTCGACTTTTTTATTTTTTTGGTAACGAAAACTTTAAAATTTCGTTATAATGAAATAAGAATCTAATTTGTTGAATTAGATGAAACAGAACGTGGAAGCGTTTTGTTCATCGTGGGAGAGTCTAATGAATCCAGAACAATTTAAAGCCGCATTGGAAAAGCATGATCTGCAATTGTCGAGTCAGCAGGAGCAACAGTTTGCCACTTATTACAAGCTACTGGTTGCTTACAACCAAAAGGTAAACTTAACGACCATTGTGGAACAAGATGATGTGTATCTCAAACATTTTTATGATTCACTTACCCCAGCCTTCTACATTCCTGAATTACTTCAGAATAAATCAATCGTGGATGTTGGGGCAGGAGCTGGCTTCCCCTCCATGCCACTTAAGATTATTAATCCTGATTTACAGGTTACCATCGTGGATTCACTCAACAAACGAATTATCTTTTTACAACAATTAATCGACCAACTGGGATTAAAGGACGTGCGGTTGGTTCACGCCCGCGCCGAAGAGTTCGGTGGGAAACGATCGAAGGATCATGAGAAGTTTGATTTCGCAACGGCCCGAGCTCTTGCTCGTCTAAGCGTTCTTTCAGAATTGTGTTTGCCATTGGTTAAGATCGGTGGCAAATTGATTGCGTTAAAAGCGGCTCGAGCTCCCGAAGAATTAAAGGCGGCTCAGCACGCCATTACAACCTTAGGTGGAAAAGTTGAAGACGATTTCGAATTCAAGTTACCGGAAAACAACGAAGTTCGTAACATCATTGTGATTGATAAAGTGAAGGAAACACCAAAGAAATATCCAAGAAAAGCTGGAACCCCTAATAAGGATCCACTTAAGTAATCACGTAACAAGGAGGGAACAACATGGGAACCGTTATATCGCTTGCAAACCAAAAGGGTGGGGTCGGAAAGACTACCACGGCTGTTAACTTGGGTGCTGATCTTGCTACTCAAGGTAAAAAAGTTCTACTGGTTGACGCTGATGCACAGGGAAACGCCACCAGCGGAGTTGGTCTGAGCAAGCAAAAAATTAATAAGGATGTTTATGACGTTTTAGTTAACGAAGAGCCAATTGAAAACGTCATTTTACACTCCTCACATCAAAATCTTGATATCGTTCCTGCCACCATCCAACTATCTGGGGCTGAAATTGAATTAACACCCATGATGGCACGAGAAACCCGACTGAAGTCGGCACTTGATAGTATTTCTGATCAATATGATTATATTCTGATTGACTGTCCACCATCTCTGGGACTAATTACAATTAATGCTTTTACCGCAAGTAATTCAATCCTTATTCCGGTTCAATCGGAATACTATGCTCTGGAGGGATTGAGTCAATTGCTCAATACCATTGGACTAGTCCAAAAACACTTTAACCCCAATCTTAAAATTGAGGGAGTGTTATTGACGATGTTTGATTCCCGTACTAATCTTGGAGCACAAGTTAATAGTGAAGTTCGTAAGTTTTTTAAGGATAAGGTATATACGACCGTTATTCCAAGAAACGTTCGCTTATCGGAAGCACCCAGTCACGGATTACCAATCATTGACTACGATGCTAAATCAAAAGGTGCCAAAGTATACATGGAATTGACAAAGGAAGTGTTAGCTGCCCATGACCAACAAAAATAGCAAGGGCTTAGGACGTGGAATTGAGGCATTGTTTAAGGACAATGACGTTAACAATGATGACGAAGCGGTCGTTGATCTTGACCTAACTAAGATTTCACCTAATCCCTATCAACCACGAAAGAAGTTTGACCAAAAAGCCCTGGATGATTTAACGAAATCGATTGAAGAATCAGGGGTATTTCAGCCAATCATTGTCAGACATGACACTGATAAAAATCGTTACCAGATTATTGCTGGTGAACGTCGTTTTCGGGCTTCAAAAGCTGCCGCTAAGACCAAGATTCCAGCCATTGTTCGTGATGCTACTGAAGAACAAATGATGGAAATTGCTGTCATGGAAAACTTACAGCGAGAAGATCTTAATCCGTTAGAAGAAGCTCAGGCCTATGATACTTTAATGACCAAACTGAATCTAACGCAGGCTCAGGTATCAGAACGATTAGGTAAGAGTCGACCATACATCGCTAACTACTTACGGTTATTGGGACTTCCTCAACCAGTGAAAGAAATGCTTCAACGAAAGCAGTTGTCAATGGGACAGGCGCGAGCTTTGCTTTCGGTAAAAGAGAAGTCTCAGCTGTTGAGTCTAGCTGCAAAGGCTAAGGACGAAACCCTGACGGTTAGACAGTTAGAAAAACTAATTGCCAGGGCTAATAAGTCCAATTCAACGAAAAACAAGCGACCGACAACCAAGCGAACCAAATCACCCTACATTAAAGAGAGTGAGGATCAGCTTCAGGATAAGTTTGGTACGAAAGTATTGATCAACGAAACGAATACTAAAGCTGGTAAGGGTCAGATCCAAATTGATTATATGTCAACTGATGATTTAAACCGGATTTTAGATTTATTGGATATTCATCTCGACTAGGGAGGATATTTTTATGTATGGAATGCATGATATCGTTGAAATGAAGAAGCCTCATCCATGTGGAACCAATCGATGGGAAATCATTCGAATGGGTGCTGACATTAAGGTGCAGTGCACGGGATGTGGCCATATCGTTATGATTAGTCGACGACAATTTGAGAAACGTTTAAAAAAAGTATTAGAGAAGCACGCAGAAAATTAATTAAAAAGAGGTAAACAGGATGTCTTTAACAGCGGGAATCGTTGGGTTGCCGAACGTTGGTAAGTCAACACTTTTTAATGCCATTACAAAGGCTGGAGCCGAAATGGCTAACTATCCTTTTGCAACGATTGATCCAAATGTTGGAATGGTGGAAGTTCCAGACAAACGACTGGATCGGATTCAAGAACTAATTCCAGCCAAGAAAGTGGTACCAACCACCTTTGAATTTACCGACATTGCGGGAATCGTAAAGGGTGCAAGTAAAGGTGAAGGACTTGGAAACAAGTTCCTGGAAAATATTCGTCAGGTTGACGCCATCGTGCACGTGGTACGTGCTTTTGACGATGACAATATTACCTCAGTAACTGGGAAAGTGGATCCAGTTGGTGACATTGAAACTATCAACGTCGAATTGGGAATTGCCGACTTGGATGCCGTTGATAAACGAATTGGCAAGGTTCAACGGGCTGCCAAGGGATCTGATGAAGCCAAAGAAGAACTGGATGTTTTAAATAAAATTAAACCGGTTCTAGAAGATGGCGGCGCAGTTCGTGACATTGATTTTGATGAAGATGAGCAGAAAATCGTGAAGGGATTGTTCCTGTTAACATCGAAACCGGTCTTGTATGTTGCTAACATTAGTGAAGCTTCAATGGCTGATCCTGCCAGCGATAAGTACTTTAAACTGGTTAATGACTATGCTAAAAAACATGGAGCTCAGGCCATTGGTATTGCGGCTGAAACCGAACAAGAAATTGCGGAACTAGGCGACGATGATAAGGCTGATTTTCTTGAAGCGGAAGGCGTAACTGAGCCAGGATTAAACAAATTGATTCGGGTTTCTTACAAATTACTCGGTCTTGAAACGTTCTTTACCGCCGGTGGTAAGGAAACGAAGGCTTGGACCTTTAAGAAGGGAACCAAAGCTCCTCAAGCAGCTGGTATTATCCATTCTGACTTTGAACGTGGATTTATTCGAGCAGAAATCATGTCATTTGATGACCTTGATAAATATGGTAGTGAAAATGCCGTTAAGGATGCTGGAAAACTACGGGTTGAAGGTAAGGACTACGTCATGCAAGACGGTGACATTGCCGAATTTAGATTCAACGTTTAGGAGGAAACTATGAGCGAGGAAGACAATCGAAAACGAAATGCGAAAGCTAAGCAACATCAACATCACTCAAATACTAAGATTGCTGAACGGGAGCAATTTGATCACGTTGGTCTAACCAAGCGAAACGCTGAGTATATGTACAAATTCAAGCAGGAACTGTCTGAGACCAAACTGGAACCAGAAAAACAGGCTACCAAGATTAGTGAAATGGTTGATGAATTAAAGAAAGCCCAGAAGCGCGGGGTGACCGCTAAGAACTTGTACGGCACGGTAACGCAAAAAGTCGAGCTTACGGTTCATCCACCCAAGAAACCACAAAAGTTGACACCCATGACCTATGTCATTGATGCGACGTACAATTTCTTATGGTTCTTGGTTTTGTTCTGTTTCTTATATGCTGCGATGTTCTTCATCAACTCCTCACAGGCATCAAAGGGTGGTGTCATGGGAATTACCGGAATCATTGTTTCATCAATTGTTGCTGGAGCAGGGATGCCACTGATGACCAACCTCTTTGCACCTGGAGTTAAACACAAGTACAACGGGATTATTCGAGCTTTGATGATGGTCCTATTGTTTGCCATTTGGATGCTAGTATTCTTTGGTGGGACTTATATTCCAAGAATAATTAATCCAATTACTGGTCCGATCGTTGATGCAGTGATCGGTGTCATTGGAATTGCGGGAATTCTGTACATGCGTCATCGTTTCCCAATTACCAATGGACTCTTTACTGGAAACCGAAACTAATTAATTAATCGTGGATCAACCGGTCTACGATTTTTTTGATGTAAAAGTTTAAATGTTTATAATGTTAAAACAATTTGGGTTAATCTCTATTTTCAATCTGATAAACTAAAGAAAAATAGTGAATTAGAGGTAATTAAAATGAAAATTTTAGTTGTTGATGATGACAAAGAAATCGCACAATTATTAGAAATTTATATTAAAAATGAAGGTTATGAACCAGTTTCAGCTTATAACGGGAATGATGCCCTTTCACTGCTACGAACCGAACCTGACATTGGACTTGTCATTTTGGATATTATGATGCCCGGAATGAGTGGAATTGATGTGATTAAGGAGATTCGAAAAGATTCTCAGATTCCAATTATCGTTTTATCTGCCAAAACGGCTGACATGGATAAGATTCAAGGACTGGTATCGGGAGCTGATGATTACGTTACCAAACCATTTAACCCCCTTGAAATCATGGCCCGAGTTCGTTCGTTACTTCGTCGGAGTCAGAACGATGTTACTAAAGCCAAGCCCGACATTTTGAACGTGGGACCACTTACCATTAACAAGGATTCTCATGAGGTGAAGACAGATGATGGCAAGGAAATTCAGCTAACCGCATTAGAATTTGGAATCCTGTATCTTCTTGCTAGTCATCCTAATCGAGTCTTTTCGGCTGATGAAATTTTTGAACGGGTTTGGAAACAGGAAAGTATTATTTCCGCTAAAACCGTTATGGTTCACGTAAGTCACTTACGCGATAAGATTGAAGAGGCAACTGGTGGTGAAAAAGTCATCCAGACCGTGTGGGGCGTTGGCTATAAAGTAGAAGCATAAAGAGGAACCTGTGGTTTGAAATTAACAACAAAGGAAAAAACTGAATTATTTGGTGAGGGAGTAGTTACTTTAATCTTATTACTCCTTTTAAACCTGGCCATTACCGTTATCATTACCCAATCAATTGAAAGTAACCCGGGACTTCGAGATGGGATCTTTATCATCAAACAATCGGTTACGTTTGGTCCGATGCACTTCCATTTGTTAAGTTGGGAGAACCTCTTCATCGTGGCGATGGGCGTCATCGATGTCATCATTATTTACTGGCGGCTGATCCGTCGTTATCATCAGATGCAACTACGTCATATCATTTCGGAGCTGCACTACATCGCTAACGGACATTTTGATCATCGAATTCCGTTTGAGTTGAAGGGTGATACTGAACGGGTTATCCAAAGCATTAATGCCTTGGTTGATAGTGTAATTGAATCCATGAATGACGAACGAAAGGTGGAGGTCTCAAAGGACAAGTTAGTGACCAGTGTCAGCCACGATCTTCGAACTCCTTTAACATCGATTTTGGGATACCTTGGCCTTATCGAAGATGGTCAGTGTAAAAACCAGGATGAAATCTTAAAATACTCTCACATTGCATATTTGAAGGCGCAACAAATGAAGCAGTTGGTTGATCGCTTGTTTGAGTATGCTAAAGCAGGGGATAAATCGAAACCATCACAAGAAATTGATAATATCGACGTAAACGCTCTGTTAGAACAATTGCAGGCATCGTTTAAGCTGGACGCTTCTAAACATGGGATGTCAATTGAGATGAAACCCTTAAAAAAGAACGTTTGGATTAAAGCCAACGCGGAATTCCTGGGTCGTGTCTTTAATAATCTGATCTCTAATGCGTTTAAGTACGGAAAGGGTGGTAAGAACATTTATTTATCCGCTAAACCTGAGGGTAAAAATGGCGTTGAAATTGTGGTCGCAAATGATGGGGAACAGATTCCCAAACGGTCTCTAGAACACATCTTTGACCGCTTCTATCGGGTTGAAGAATCACGAAATACCAAGACTGGTGGAACCGGGTTAGGTCTTGCCATCGTCCGTGAAATCGTGACGAACCAGGGCGGATACATTAACGTTTCGTCAACCAAAAAACTTACCGCATTTAAGATTTATCTTCCGTTAGATGTTAATCATCCGTTACAGAAAAATAAACGTATGACAGGAGAGGCAAATGAAAAACAAGAAAAGTAATGCGAATACCCACCAGCTGATTGTTTCATTTTTAATTATGGTCGTTGCGCTTATTGCGATGGTGCCAGAAACCCTTGCTCAAGCTAATTCAGATGGGATCGACAGTAAGTCAGCAATTGCGGTCGATGCCAAGTCGGGTCAAATTATTTATCAAAAAAATGCCACCAAGAATTTGCCGGCGGCATCGATGAGTAAGTTACTCACCGCGTACATAGTCCAGAAGCGAGTTCACGATCATCAACTAAAATGGAATGATCAAGTCACCATCTCACCAGAAGTAGCTAAGTTAAGTACCAAGAAGGGATTTACCAACGTTAAACTAGATGCTCATAAGAAGTATACGGTGAAGTCCCTCTATTCATCCGCTTTAATTGGATCAGCTAATGCCAGTGCCATGGCTCTTGGTGATAAAGTTGCTGGCAACAGTCAGAATTTTGCAAAAACGATGCGTTCTACCGCTAAGGAACTGGGAATTAGAGACGCTCAATTTTATAATGCGTGTGGTCTGACGAATGAGCAAGTGGCTCCCATGAATTTACCAAAGGTTCAAGGAGACGCCGAAAACGAAATGTTGGCACGAGACACTGCCATTATTTCCCAGAAAATTATTGCCAAAGATCCTGCAATTTTGAAAACGACGAGGCAAGCAAGTTACACGTTCAGTGATGTCTCTGGGAAGCAAAAAGAAGTGGTTAAGACTTCTGACGAAATGTTAAAGGGCCAGCGGTACTATGATCCGGCTTTAAATGTGGATGGTCTCAAGACGGGAACGTCCCAAAAAGCGGGCGAGAACTTTGCGGGAACCCTAGATAATCATCATGGTCATCGGATCATCACCGTCATCATGGGCGCAAAGCCCAACCAACGGTTTGTGGTTACCAAAGAGCTGATGGAGCATGTCATAAAGAATTACCGTCCCATGAAATACGATAATGATCAGTTTAAATTAAGGGTAAGGAACGGAAAACAAAAAGAAGTTAAGGTTAAAATGACAAAATCCATCACACTTTGGGGTAAAATTGCTCAACCAGCTCAGTTTACCAATAAGATTAAGCTTGATCCCAAGGTTTCAAAAAATAATGAAATTACGGCTCCGGTGCTGAAAAATCAAAAAATCGGAACGAATCAAGTTGGATTAAAAAATCAGAAAGTTGAGTTCTTAAATCAGAGTGGTGGTAAGGCACCAATCGTTACCGGACAAAGCGTTGATAAGGTTAATTTCTTTGTGAGATTGTATCGTGATGTAGTTAGCTTTTTCTAATAATTACCGTTAGAATCAAATTATGGTTTGTTATTTCACCATTTTTTCTTATAATAAACATTGTACGCAAAAAGTTGATTAATTTTTTTAAATATTTTATTCGAGAAATCAAGTGGAGGATTTCAATTGACAAAATTAGTACCGAATCCTAACGAACCTGCTTGGAAAGAGAATTTAAAGGTTTCATTTCCTTTAGATTTGAGCTATATTCCCATTGGATTAGCTTGTGGGATTCTATTGCATGCGGCTGGGTTTAACACTTTTAACACGATCTTGGTTTCACTACTGGTATTTTCTGGTGGAGCTCAATTTTTGATCGCATCTATGTTAACCATTAATTCGCCACTTTTAACGATCGTTTTGATGCTATTTTTCCTTGAACTACGATACGCTTTGCTAGGCTCGAGTCTTTCAAAGTATCTTCATGGACAGAATACGCTTTTTACGTTCTTCTTTGCCTGTTCGCTAAATGATGAGAATTACGCCGTGAACTATCTGAAGTTTTCAACGGATAAGAAGTGGACACCCAAGGACGCTCTTCAAGTTGAACATTTTACGCTGTTTTTCTGGACCATTAGTAATCTGGTAGGGAGTTTGATTGGTTCAGCTTTAACCATCGATTTAACCGTGGTGCATTTTGCATTAACCGCACTTTTCTTATACATGATTGTGATGCAACTAAAGGATTTGCTAAAAGTGTTCATCGCATTTCTTGCTGCTGGCCTTGCGATCTTCTTCCTGGTGTTAACCAAATCAACGCTAGGATTGGTAGCGGCGACCTTAGTAGCTTCATTTGTCGGTTTCATACTTGATAAGTACTTTCGGAGTCGAAGACATAAGACACACAAAAAGAGTATTTTTCTTAAGACGTTTAAAAACCCTGCGGGAACACCAAAGGAATAAGTTGGGAGAATTGTTATGAAATGGGATGCGATGCAGCACTTTCTGTTAATATTGTTGTGTTTCGGAGTTGCTTTAGCTCCAAGGTTTATACCACTAGCATTTTTTAGGAAACGTAAAATTCCAAAATGGTTTACCGAATGGATGGAGTTTGTCCCGATCTGTTTGTTCACTTCATTGGTCGTAAAGGATATTTTCATTAATCAATCCTATGCCTTTTCAATCAGTGGTCAGGGACCAGAGCTAATTGCTGCCGTGTTAGTGATTGGAATTGCTTACTGGACACGATCCATGTTAGTTTCGGTGATGGCTGGATTAGCAGCCGTGTTTCTACTAACTTTTGTCCTTTAACTTAATCAATAAAAAAGACGTAACTTCAAAAATTGAAGTTACGTCTTTTAATATCTGTAAAGTTATTTATACATATAATCTCGAGTCATTGGTAGTGAAGCACCAGCAGGTCCCTTGGAAATTAAGTATTGCATAACGTCGATGTTTCCAACCTTAAATGATGCGGCACATGCTTGTAAGTAAAGGTCCCACATCCGACAGAAACGTTCGTCAAACATGTTTTCAATTTCTTTTCTGTGAGCATTGAAATTCTTGTCCCATGTTTCCGTAGTTTTTTGATAGTGTCGTCTTAGTGATTCAAGATCGTAAATTTGCATCCCGTTATCAATAATGTGATCCAAGTTTTCGGTCAAACCGGGAATGTAGCCACCTGGGAAGATCCATTTGTTCAACCAACCGTTGATGGCACCACCCTGTTGTCTAGTGATTCCGTGGATCAAAGCGTTTCCGTTTTGGGCGAGGTGATCAGAAACCACCTTGAAGTATTCGTCGAGGTTTTCCTTTCCAACGTGTTCAAACATTCCAACTGAGGTAATGTAGTCCCATTTCTCAGATTTTGGAAGTTCACGGTAATCTTGTAATCGAACTTCAGCGACATCTTCTAAGCCATACTTCTTGATTTGTTCGTTGACGTAGTCACATTGTTCCTGACTAAGGGTAACACCAGTTACCTTTAGGTCGTATTCTTTGGCAGCGATCAGCATGAGGGTTCCCCAACCACAACCAATGTCTAGTAGGGTACCACCAGGCTGTGGATTCAACTTTTTGATGATGTGATGAACCTTATTCATTTGGGCGTCGTAAAGACTGTCTTCGGGACTTTCCCAGTAACCACAAGAGTAAGTCATGGTTTTATCAAGCCAAATCTTGTAGAATTCGTTTCCGATGTCATAATGCTTTTGGACATCTTTTTTACTTGCAGCTTCGGAATGAGATGATTTTGGCAACCATTTGATAAACTTCTTGTTATGAAGAAAACTGCTGGTATCAAGGTAAGCAGCCGCAACCAAGTCTTCCAATGAGATTCCTTCAATGGTGATGACACCGTCCATGTAAGCTTCACCTAAAGCAATCGAAGCATTGTTAGTAATGTCCTTGATTGGAATAGCTTTGTGGATGGTAATGTGAGCTTTGGGTTCACCCTTACCATAAGTCTTAGTTGAACCGTCCCAGTAAGTTACCTTTAGTGGAATATTAAAACTGTGTTTGATAAATTCACTATAAAACGTCTTTTCAAGCATATAAAAACCTCTCTTTAATTCAATAGTTATAAGGACATTATAACCTTTTTTTGTGAAACTCGTAAAATAGACTGACACAAATTTCACCAAATTACAATCGATGGTATAATAAAAACATTCCATCTTATGGTTGAAATGGAGGAATAATCGTGAAAAAGAAGTGGCTTTGGATCATCGTGATAGTGATCATCGTCATGTTAGGTGGCTCCATTTTCTTATTTCATGAATATACAAGTGTAAGTAACATTAACGATCAAATTCCTCATCACATAACAGGAAGGCACAGGTTAATCATGTGGTGCCTTCATCTAATAATCGTTCGAAAAATAATGGTAAAACATCTAATCTAGGGACTCCAGACGTACCAAAGAAGGCTACTGGGTTAAGAGTTACCATTTCATCTTGAGGTAAAATCATAACTTTGGAAAAGAGGATCAATTAAATTAAAAATGGATAATATTACAAACTGGTGGCAGAAATTTTTAAATAACACGAAACTAAGACGAGCAACGGTCTTATTGCTGATTATCTTGGTACTGTACCTATGTCGTTCAATGATGACGACCATTCTTTTGACCTTTATTTTTACCTTACTAATCACTAAGCTGGTGCTCTGGATTCGCGCTCGAATTAAGATCCCAATTCCTATTTTGGTGATTGTAATCTACTTGTTGATCATTGGTGCCATTATCCTGGTGAGTGTCCTTTACCTACCTAAAGTTGCCGAGCAGGGGGTGGAAACGACCAAGACCCTGATAACGTTCTATGAAAGCCCCCATTCGATCAAGAATCCACAGGTGAGGGCCTCGGTGCTCTGGTTATTAAAGAATTTTAACGTTCCTAATCAGATTAAGGGCAGTATGAACTTGATCTTTAGTTACATTACTAGTATTGGAACAACTGGAATTGCCATGTTCATGTCACTTCTTCTCAGTTTCTTCTTTACCCTCGAACTGAAGCAGGTCAAACGGTTTTCGAAAAAATTTCTAACCAGCACCTTTGGTTGGTTCTTCTCAGACATTTTGTATTTCGCTAAAACGTTCGTGAAGACGTTCGGGGTGGTAATTGAAGCGCAGTTCTTTATCGCGATCTGTAATACCACCATTACGACGATCTGCCTGTGGATTATGCAGATTCCACAACTTTTGATTCTGGCGGTCATGATCTTCTTTCTTAGTTTGATTCCTGTTGCTGGAGTGATCATTTCGCTAATTCCGCTGACGCTGGTTGGTTACACGGTCGGTGGCTTTAGATACGTAATCTATATTTTCATCATCATCATGTTGGTTCACCTACTTGAAGCCTATGTCCTAAACCCTAAGTTTATGTCGGCTAAGACTGAATTACCGATTTTCTTCACCTTTGTGGTCTTACTGGTTGGTGAACACATCTTTGGAACATGGGGCCTGATTGTTTCGGTTCCTATCTTTACCTTCCTGTTGGATGTTCTGGGAGTTCAGAACGTTGATGATGTTGGTAAGAACAAAAAGCCGGGATGGATCAGTAAGTTAATGAAAAAATGCTTCAAATGATGTAAAATAAACTTGGATTAAAACAAAAGAGGGGTATTACAATGGCTAAATTAGTATTTGTTAGACACGGTCAAAGCGAATGGAACTTATCAAATCAATTCACTGGTTGGGTTGACGTTGACTTAAGTGAAGAGGGAGTTAAGCAAGCTAAGAATGCTGGTAAGTTGATTGCCGAAGCAGGAATTCAGTTTGATCAGGCTTACACTTCAGTTTTAAAGCGTGCAATTAAGACTTTGGATTACGTATTGGACGAAAGTGACCAATTATGGATCCCAGTTACAAAATCTTGGCGTTTAAACGAACGTCATTATGGTGCACTTCAAGGTCAAAACAAGGCCGAAGCCGCTGAAAAGTTTGGTAAAGAACAAGTTCACATCTGGCGTCGTTCATACGATGTTTTGCCTCCACTTTTGGACGCAAATGATGCGGGCTCAGCTGCTAAAGACCGTCGTTATGCTGACTTGGATCCTAAAGCAATTCCTGGTGGTGAAAACCTCAAGGTTACTTTGGAACGGGTTATTCCATTCTGGCAAGACCACATTGCTCCAAAACTCTTAGACAATAAGAACGTTATTGTTGCTGCTCACGGTAATTCTCTTCGTGCTTTAACGAAGTACATCGAAGGAATTTCTGATGAAGACATCATGAATGTTGAAATTGCTACTGGTCAACCAATTGTTTACGACATTGACTCAGATTTAAATGTTTTAGACAAGGTTAAGTTAGGCGAAGACAAATAATTTAACGTTAATTAGTAAGCAAAAACACTTCCCGTTAGTTAGGAAGTGTTTTTTTTGTGTCCATTAATTTAATTTTAGTGTCACCATCAATAATTTGGATCACCACTGATTTACTTGGGTCATCTGATAGTGCTCCCATATTGATGCAATAATTACCATCTCGAGTTTTAACGTATTTAACTCGATCAAGAATGAGTTTCTTAAAAACTTGACTGATTTTCTCATGACGTTCGGCTTTTTTAACTGCGGTTACTAAGGTAAAACCTGATTCTAGATATGATTTAATTAGTAGCACGGTAATAAGAGTATGAATACTATACCGTTTATTTTGATTTTTCTGGACGGGAAGCGACGAGATGTAACCCCGTTGTTCCCAATAGCGAATCTTACTCTGTGGAATGCCCGAACACTTCGAAATATCACCAATTCCAACCGAAATGTTATTCTTTTCGATGATTTTGCCAAGCCGACCATTAAGATCGGCTACGTCATGATCATTCTCATTTTCCAAATGCGCACCTACTTTCTTTATTTTGTCAAACTCGATGCATCCGTTAAATGATACACTATTCATTATATGTAAAATAATGTATGTGTCAATTAAGTTGACACATACATTAGATAGTTGTATAGTTAACAGTATCGCAATTTACGCGAGTTAAACTAATTAAGTTTTGAAAGGGGTACATTTATAATGCATAATTTTCCAGCTGTTGATGCAAATGGAAAAAAGTATAATCGGACGATGTTTGTCATTATTCTTTTAGTTGGAACCTTCTGTACGGTTCTGAATCAGACCATTTTATCAACGGCTTTTCCAACGTTGATGCATGCGTTTAATGTTAATACCTCAACCGTTCAGTGGTTAACGACTGGATTCATGATGGTTAACGGAATTTTGATTCCAGTTAGTGCCTGGTTGAGTGGACGTTTTAACACTAAATGGTTATATTTATCGGCAATGATCATTTTTGAAATCGGAACGGTCACGGCGTGGGTGGCACCTACGTTTAGCGTTCTGTTTATTGCACGTTTGGTCCAAGCGGTCGGAGTGGGAATTGCTATGCCACTGCTTCAGACCATCATGCTTTCGATTTTCCCACCTGAAAAACGTGGATTCGCCTTAGGACTAGCCGGCATTGTTGTTGGTTTAGCACCTGCCATTGGCCCTACGTTATCTGGATGGGTCATCGACATTTCATCTTGGCGGTCTTTATTCGGAATTATTGCACCAATTGTGGCAGTAGTAATCGTTTTGGGTCTCTTCTTCGTTAAGCCAGTCCTACCAACCAAGAAGAGTAAACTAGACTACTTTTCATTAGTCCTTTCTACCATTGGTTTTGGTAGTTTGCTCTATGGATTCTCATCAGTCGGAAACGACGGTTGGGGTAGTCCAGTTGTAATCTGGTCGCTGATTATTGGTGTCATCTTCATTATTCTATTTGGTTGGCGTCAACTAGTTATGAAGCATCCCTTCCTTAATCTCGATGTCTTTAAAGCCCGTGAATTTCGACTAGGAACCTTAATCAGTTCCGTTGTCTTCATGGCCATGGTCGGAGTTGAAATGGTTTTGCCACTTTATCTTCAGATTGTAAGGGGAATGAGTGCTTTCCATTCTGGTCTAACCCTGTTGCCTGGAGCGATTTTAACTGGATTAATGAGTCCAGTTACAGGACAACTCTTTGACCGGTTTGGTGCCAGAAGACTTGCCATGGGTGGTCTATTCCTTTTGACGGTTGGAACTTTCCCATTCATCTTTCTAACTAAAGATACGCCAACATTGTACGTAACGATTCTTTACGCTACAAGAATGTTTGGGGTTTCAATGTCAATGATGCCAGTGACGACGTCTGGAATGAACGCTTTACCAATCAAACGGATGGGTGATGGAACTGCCGCTAATAACACGGTTCGACAGGTTTCTGGTTCAATCGCTACGGCGGTCATGATTTCAATCTTATCCAACGTTACTAGCAATCATATGCCAGCTAAGCATTTGCTTAAGATTAATCCGTTGGCTTACCAATCCGGTGCAATTAACGCTACTTTGAAGGGATACATGGCAGCCTTTGGAATTGCTTTCGTAATTTCTGCTATTGCCTTTTTGAGCACCTTCCTTTTAAAGAAGGGTAAATACGTGGTTCCTGCTGACAAGAATGATGATGAAGGAGGCAATGACTAATGATATTTATTTTATTTATTATCTTTTTAGTTGGCTTCTTCTTAAGTTGGAATTTGATTACTAATAAAAAGTGGTCCAATATCATCGGCATCTCATTTGGGTTACTGATTATCATTAGTATTGGACTAATGATCGGTAACTATCACAATCACTTGGGGATGAAGAAGAAAACCACCACGCAAACGACTTCATTTACCTCGGTTAATGACCAAGCTAACATGTTGTTATACAAAAAGATTGGTCAGACAAATAATAAAGTCGTTATTTATAAGAAGAACAAGCAACAAAAGAAGCCAACCGTAACCCCGGCGGTTGACACTACTAATGAAATTAAACAGGGTGGCACTTCTAATCAACTAGTCACTAAGAAGCAAGACTGGGTTTATAAGAATTCGTTTTATAAGGTCTTCTTTATGTTTGCACAAAAGGAATCCTTCATTAAACGAATCAATACTTTCCACGTAAAGTCTGGATACATGGTCTTCACACCTGAACAGGCGAAAGCATTTGGGCAAGCTATGAAACAGCAGGCGGCTCAGATGAAGAAGTCACAACAAAATCCACAGGCTCAGCAACAGACAGCTGCTTCTGGAAAACAGTTCGTGACTGCTAAAATGCAGCAAGCCATGGCAGAAAATCCAAAGATGTCACAGGCTGATCAAGCTAAGTTGCAGAAGAAAGCAATGAGTGACTTTAAGGCTCAGATGCAGGCTAAAGTTCAAAAACAAATGGAACAAAAAGCCATGGATCAAGCTTTAAGAGTTAAATAAAACAAAAACGATGCTCAAATTTTTGAGCATCGTTTTTTTATTGTTGATCTTGAATTTTTTCTAGTTCTCGATACTGATTCGTCATCCACTGCATATAATTTTGGCCTCTTGGTGCGGTTTCAGAGACGTTTAGAATTGGGACGTTGTACTTTTTAGCATATTTAACCATCTGAGTAACCACAGGACTGTCAGACTGAGTGTTGTTAACGAAGAAGGCGATCTTATGATTGCGCATATCGCTTTGAAGCTCGGCAATATCATTGACAGAGGGATCGACACCCTTTTCAATTGCATTAGAAAAGCCGTAATCCTTGAGCTTGTACCCAAGGGCATCAAGCGAGTAGTCAAAGACTGGTTCACTCGTAGCAACTGATTGACCGTGTGAATTTTTGGCGAGTTTTTTGATTAACTGCTGAGTCTTTCCCCACTCATTCTTGTATTCCTGAGCATTCTTTTTAAAGTAGTCACGGTGGTCAGGATCAATCTTACTATAGATGGTGACTAAACGATCAACGAGGTGATCCATGGTTTCAGGATCATACCAGATGTGTTCGTTATCACCATCTTTTTTGTGCATTAATGCCCCAACGTTAATGTCCTGTTGATGATCGTTACCAGCGTTGTGGATCAGTTCTTTCATCCAATCATCATATCCAATTCCGTTGGCAATGACCACGTTTGCTCTAGCAACTTCTTTCGCGTTATTAGTTGTTGGTTCAAAATCGTGGGGGTCAACGTCAGAGTTAATGATTGAAGTATTATGACCATACTTGCCAACCACCTTTTGAGCGGCATCACCGTAGAAATTAACGGAACTAACGACCTGAATTTTTTTCGAGCCATTGGACGTGGATTGATGACATCCCACTAGTGGAATCATGAATAGTGCAAGGCAGGCTACTAATAGGGCAATCTTAAAGTGTCTTTTCATTTTATCTTCCTTTTCTAATCTTTGTCGAATTCTATCCTAGTGTAACATTTTTGGTGTGGTAAAATGAAAATGCCATTCTAGCTCAGTAGGTAGAGCATTTCCATGGTAAGGAAAAGGTGCCGGGTTCGACTCCCGGGAATGGCTTTCCGGTTCGTTTGATCAAGTTAATTAATTGAAAAATCTCACTACTGTGTAGTGAGATTTTTTTATTCAGCCGTTGAATTTTTACTAACTTTAATTAAATTATTACTGATGGCCCGCTTAGGAATTAACGGGGAAACCTCACCATTACACAGCAGGGTCAACGAGTGCATGGCCCGTGTCAGGATTGTGTAAAGGACTCCAAGTGAATGTTCATTAGGATAGTTTCGTTTGGATGTATCCCATGCAACGACAGAGTCAAACTCGAGTCCCTTTGCAAGATAGACCGGGAGAACCACGACTGGAGAAGTCATGTCACGATCACTATCTTTTAAGAGGGTGGCATCGAACCTGGCGTTCACTTTCTGGTAGACCCGCTTGGCAGACGCAGCATCCTTGGTGATGACAGCCACGGTTTCGTGCTTTTGAAGTTGTTGCTTGATGACGCTGAGGAGGGTTTGTTCCAATTCCTCTGAACCATCTTTGACGATCAATTCCGGCTTATCACCGTTACGATTAAAAGCTTCAATGTCATTGCCATCGGGCAGCAGGGATTTAGCGAACGAGGTAATTGGGTAAGTAGAACGATACGATCGATTTAATTGAATCAAACGGGAACGTTTACTTGGAATCGCATCATTCAATTTATCTAGTAATGTTTGAGCAGATTCCACATCCTTAAAAATGGCCTGTTCACTATCGCCAATTAGATTGAACTTAGCGCGCGGAAAGATGAGTTTGAGATACATAATTTGGGCAATGGAATAGTCTTGGATCTCATCGACAAAGAGGTACTTAATGTTGACGTTTTTATTTTCACCACTGAAACGATCCCGGAGGTACAGTAACGGAGCGGTGTCATCTAAACCAATCTGGTGAAATTCAATGTGACTTAAAAAGTCATTCTTACTTTGCTTCCACTGGTCCGAATCAACCTGGTTCGGTAGCTTAACATGGTCAAGAAAATCAGCGTATTGAACGTAGGGATCTAAAAATTCGTCGTTATAGATGGCATCGTAGACCGTGCTTAGACGATTTTTAACTAATTGGGTAGCAATATAATCCCGTTCGTCATCGAGTTCCTCAAAGTCGTTTAGGTGCTTTGCGCCGAGTAGATTGTGATACTGTTCATCACTCATGGTGTCGATGATGTCTGCAACCCATTTCTTTTTGGTCTCGTTGTGAATCCGACTCTTGAGGCGCTTAATCAGCTTATTTTTGGTTTGAAGCAGTTTTTCACTGCTGGTCATCCCCTGTGGAAGGGCAGCGTAAACTTCTCGAATCTCATCCTTTGAAAAGTAGACCTCGCCATTAAAGTGAATGTCATCAAACTTAATGCGATCAGGAGTTAACCGTTTAACGTAGTCCTCAATTTGATCAATGTAATTCTGACTGTTTTTGAATTCGCGGAGAGCGGGATCAAAATCTTGATCGTTATCTTCATACCGCTGAAATAAGGTTTGAACCTTCATGCCCTCCAGGCGGTGAGCAAAGAATTCGGCCAGCGTAACCTGACGCATGTTCCGTTCTCCTAGACTTGGCAACACATCTTTAATGTAGTTACTAAATAAAAGATTGGGCGAAAACAGTAGAATCTGGTCGGCATTGAGTGAATCCCGACTGTGATACAGCAGAAAAGCAATGCGCTGCAAGAGAGCCGATGTCTTTCCTGAACCGGCGACTCCTTGAACCACTAATAGGTTACTGTTGGTATCTCTGATGATGTCATTTTGTTCGTGTTGAATGGTAGCCACGATGTTCTGCATCTTTTCGTTGTTTTCATCACTTAAGGCACTCTGAAGCAGTTCATCGCCGACCGTTTCGTTAGTATCAAACATGTTGATAATCTTGCCGTTCTTAATCTGAAACTGACGTTTCTTTAGCAGATCGGTATTTTGCTTGCCATTGGGAGTATCGTAAGCGACTTTGCCAAGGGTCCCATTATAGTAGACACTCGAAATGGGAGCTCGCCAATCATAGATTAAGAACTCGCCATCTTTGTCAATGAAAGAAGCTTTCCCAATGTAGAGGTGGTCCACGTCAGAAAAGCCTTCATCTTGAATGTCGATGCGCCCAAAGTAGGGTGACTGTCGTAGGTCGCGATAAGTTGCTAATTGGCTTTCAACGATGGCTTGATCCTCGACCACTTTATTGGTAAGACTACGTTGCTGTTGAAGATCCGCACTGGTTTCAATCCGATCGTCTGCTTCTAAGTAGTTGGCAGAGGTGTTGGTCCCATAGTCCTTTTGAACTCGTTGAGTTTCTGCCTTGGCTTTTTGGTATTCAGTTTGGGTGTCCTGGATTTTTTCGTCTAGTTGTTGCGAAACCCAGGTAACACGCTCTTGCTCTTTGTTTCTTTCATCCTTATTCAAGTGCATACTCCTCCCTTTAATTCGTGAATAATTCTAATTTGAAAAGCCGGGACTGTCAATTTTTTCGTGCTTTGACAACCCTCCTTAAATCGCATAAAATAATGTTGATATAGATTTGAATTAATAAGTAGTAGAGTCAAATGACAGAGAGGCTATTTTTATTGAGATTAGCCAGACGATACGAAATGGTTTAATGGTTAACTACCTTATAGTTTGAGTGGCAGAAAATTTCTGCAATTTAGGTGGTACCACGTGCAGGCGTCCTATTGATTATTCAATAGGGCGTTTTTTCTTAAAGAAGGGGAAATTATAATGGCAGAAAAAGAAATTGTTTTGACCGGTGATCGTCCGACCGGCAAGCTTCACATTGGACACTACGTTGGTTCATTAATGAGTCGACTTGAGCTCCAAAATTCAGGCAATTATGATCCATTTATCATGATCGCCGATATGCAGGCGTTGACTGATAATGCTCGTGATCCAGAGAAGATTCAAAATAGTCTGTTACAAGTAGCCTTAGATTACCTGGCAGTTGGGCTTGATCCAGCTAAATCAACCATCTTCGTGCAGTCTCAGATTCCAGCTTTAAACGAATTAACCATGATTTACTTGAACCTGGTCACGATTTCACGTTTAAAACGTAATCCGACCGTTAAGACCGAGATTAAACAGAAAAACTTCGGTGAAAGTGTTCCAGCTGGCTTCTTCATCTATCCGGTCAGTCAAGCGGCTGACATTACCGCCTTTAAAGCAACCGTGGTGCCAGTTGGAGAGGACCAGGAACCAATGATCGAACAGACGCGCGAGATCGTGAGAAGTTTCAATAACGCTTACCACAAGGATGTGTTGGTTGAGCCAGAAGGCTTTTTCCCACCAAAGGGTCGGGGTCGAATTCCAGGATTAGATGGAAATGCTAAGATGAGCAAATCGTTGAACAATGCGATCTATCTGGCTGATGATGCCGACACCATTAAAAAGAAAGTAATGTCCATGTACACGGATCCAGATCATATTCACGTCCAGGATCCCGGTAAAGTGGAGGGTAACACCGTCTTCACCTACCTTGATATTTTCGCTAAAGATCAACAAAAAGTTAACGAACTGAAAGAGCAATATCAACATGGTGGTCTTGGAGATGTTAAAATTAAGTTGTATTTAAACGAAGTTTTACAAGATGAACTCAAACCAATCAGAGAGCGCCGAGAAAAATTGGCAAAAGATCCCCAATATGTCTATCAGGTCTTAAAGGATGGCAGCGACGCAGCTAACATTGTTGCAGAAAACACTCTTGAAGAAGTTCGTGATGCGATGGGAATTAACTACTTTAAGTAGCATAAATTTTCAAAGCATAAAATACGAATAAATACTTGAGGAGGAGAATCGAATGGAGAACTTTGTCATCATTGATATCGGTTCGAACTCAGTTAGAATGGCAATTTATTGCATTGATCCAGATGGAAGTTACCATGAGATAAAACGCGTGAAGAACGATACCAGATTATCTGAGGGAATCGGACAAAATAATATTTTACAGATAACGGCAATGAATCGTACTATTTCAGCGCTTCGATCCTTTAAGTCAGAGTATTCAAAGTATAAAAATGTGGTGGTGCGAGCCATCGCTACGGCGGCGGTGCGGCAAGCTCAAAACCAAAAAGATTTTTTAAAAAATGTCTATAAGCAGCTCCACATTAAAGTGCGCGTGTTAACCGGGAAAGAAGAGGCCTACTACGATTACCTCGGAATTTCAGATCGATTAGCGGTAAAGGATTATCTTTTGATGGATGTGGGTGGAGCCAGTGTGGAGATCATCCACGTACGAAATCAAAAGTGTATTCATTGTGTGAGTGTTCCCATCGGAGCCGTTAAGATTTCGGAACAATTTCATCTCATTGATCATATAACCGCCGCTAATTTATTTGAAGCGGAGTCATACATTGCGGAAGTCTACAGTCGGATTCCGTGGATTAAAAAGCCCCTTCATTATCCCATCGTGTTGATCGGTGGAGCAGCTCGCGCCATTGCGCGCATCAACCGGCGTTATCAACATCTTAGTCATGTTGACCACATTCAGAATTTTCAGTTAACCAGAAAGCAGGTCAATGTCACGGTTGAGACGTTTTTGAACCGTAATTTGGCAGAACGACAGAAAATCAATGGTCTTGAAAACGACCGAGCCGATGTGATCATCGGTGGTTCGTTGTGTCTGACGGTGATGATGAACTTTATTGACTCCAAGCGGGTTATTTTTTCCAATGGCGGAGTTCGTGAGGGACTCATTAACGAATACATTGAGAATAATCCTCATTTTAGGAAATAGGTGTCATTTTGAACGATTTTAAGGGTTTTTACAAAAAATCATATCATGAACGGTTAAAGCAGGTTGCCCAGTTTGCTGACCTAGATGGATCTCAGCTTGAAGTGATTCGTCATCATTTTGACGATACCAGTAGTCACCTTATTGAGAATTATTTGGCCGACTACGGATTGCCAGAGGGAATTGCCACTAATTTTGTGATCAATGGAGTGGAACACCTGATTCCCATGGTAATTGAAGAACCATCAGTTATTGCCGCTGCAAGCAACGGTGCTAACATGTTACGGGCTGGTGGTGGCATTCACGCCAAGGCCCAGAGTCGCGTTTTAACTGGTGAAGTGGTTTTAAGGGTGGATCGTCCCGCTCAGTTTGAGCGGTGGGTTCAAGAAAATCGGTTGAAACTTATGGAAGTTGCTAGAAAGGCTCATCCCACAGTTGAGAAATATGGAGGGGTTCGTGATCTTAGTGTGACTGAGATTGACGAGCATTACCTAGCCATTGAACTATTTGTTGACGTGGGGGATGCAATGGGGGCCAACATCATTAATTCGATGTTGGAGGCCCTCTCGACCTATCTTGAACTTAATACGGATCAGTCTTCCTTAATGAGTATTCTTTCAAACTATGGTGATCGGAACCTGGTTCAAGCCAGCGGAACCGTACCATTTTCCGCGTTGAGACGTGGTGAATTAGATGGTCAAACGGTGGCTAAAAAGATTGCAGAGGCAGCGATGATTGCCCAAAAGTATCCGAAGCGAGCCGCTACTCATAATAAAGGAATTATGAATGGAATTGATGCTGTGTTGCTTGCAACCGGAAATGACTGGCGAGCCGTTGAAAGTGCAGTACACGCTTATGCAGCTCGTAAGGGTCAGTACCAAGGCCTTAGTCAGTGGGAAGTTACAGATAAGGGTCTCACTGGGACGATTACCATCCCAGTTCCATCAGGGATCATTGGCGGAGCGACCCATCTCTTTGCCATGAGTCGAATTAATTATCAGATTTTAAACGTTAATTCAGCACTTCAGTTTATGGAAGTGATCGCGGCGGTCGGACTGGCACAAAATCTGGCAGCCTTAAAGGCGCTTGTGACCGACGGGATTCAGCGTGGTCACATGAACCTTCAGATGAAGTCCCTTGCTATGTCTGCGGGGGCAACCAGTTACCAGCTTGATACCGTGGTTAACGAATTAAAAAAATTACCGAAAAATCAAAGAAATTTAGAAAATACGCAACGAATTTTAGAAGGGAAGTTTGGATCAAATGGCCGAAAATAACAATAATGTCCAACTAAGTAAAACGACCCAGGGCTTAATTAACGATGTTAGTCACTTTTTCCCGGGCGACGTTGAGGTCCAGTTCATTGGCAACTTAAAGTCTGGTTACGTGCGTCATGATCAAGCTCAGGTGGTTCAAGATGGTGATCGACTTTACGTCCAGATTAACGACCTGACCGAGCCTGATTTCACTGCCACTCATGAGTTGCTTCATCTCTTGATGACACTGCGTGGCTTTCCTCAGATTTACTTTCCCCTTACTAGTGGGGATAAGCAACTTGATGAACAGTTAATGTACATGGGAACCGAGTTGTACGATGACGTTTGTCATTTTGTGGTTTATTCTGAGCAACGAAAACACGGTTTAGTTGATGAGAGAATCGAAAAGGAATATGTTAAGGGTGTCAGACAGACGATCACCCCTGAGTCAGGGAAGGTTGACGATGAAATGCCACTGCGTCTCGTCACGATTTTAGATGCAATGATTTTTCTTGGTGACCATTTCGATCAGTTTGCTGACGTGTTTCAAAGGAGCTTTCCGATTTCTTTGAAGGCGGCTAAGGAATTATACGCCATGTTAACCGGAAAGCCAGTTGACTCTCCGTTTGCCCTTCGACGTGATGTTGTAAAATTATATCGTGATTTTGATAAGCAGATGAAGGAGTGGGGACTTCCACCCCTTCAACTAAATGACTTTGTAATGATGACAGCCGTCTTTTCAAAACGGCAACTAGGCCTTCAAGTAAAACAGGTCTTTAACCTTTATCATTCAGAACTAAAAGAAACTAAGACTGGGAAAAGAGCCTACGTTGGTTTCACCAAGTCAGATGATCAAAATTCATTCGTGACAAGTGGACCAGCGGGTAAACAGGCTAGTGAAGATTATTTTAAAGAACTGTATTCTAAGACAGTGAAAGAATTGTATCAAGATTTAAGAATTCCATATTTATTGAGATAGGGTGACAATATGAATCAAGATAATATTCAAGAAAAGTTTAATAATGCTAAGAACATCGTATTTTTAACGGGTGCTGGGATTTCAACTCCATCTGGCATTCCTGATTATCGTTCAAAGGGCGGCTTGTATACGAATGACAAGAGCAATAAACCAGCCGAATATTACTTGAGTCATGACTGCTTGGTAAATGAACCAGAAGTATTCTACGAATATGTAAAAAAGAATATGTACTATCCAGATGCTAAACCAAACGTCATTCACGAAAAGCAGGCTGAATTAACCCGGCAAAATCGTGCTAGTATCATCACGCAAAACGTTGATAATTTGTACGAAAAAGCGGACGCTAAGAATTTGAATGAATTTCACGGTAACTTGTACGACATCTACTGTCAAAAGTGTGGCAAACACGTTGATTATCATGAATACATGAAGAGTATGTATCACAAGAATTGTGGTGGAATCCTGAGACCCAACATCGTTTTGTATGGTGAAGGAATCAACACCCAGACGGTTGAAAACAGCGTGCGACTGATGAGTCAGAGTGATCTGATTGTGATCGTAGGAACATCGATGCGAGTTTATCCGTTTGCGGGACTATTGGATTATCGAAATCCCAATGCTGATGTCATTGCGATTAATCAGGAAGCTCTTCACTTTGATTTTCCATTTACCATGGTTCAAGAAGATGCCGTTGACTTCTTTGATAAACTGAAAGTATAGGTGGTAACGTGATTTTAATTGGACTGACAACCTGGTCCGATCATCCATCGTTAATTCATGGGAAGAATCGTAAGGTTACTTTATCTGAATATGCCCAACATTTTCCCGTTGTGGAAGTTGATAATCCGTTTTACGGAATTCCCAAAATTAAGACGGTGGAGAATTGGCAAAAACAGGTTCCAAATAATTTTCAATTTATACTGAAAGCAAACTATTTAATGACAAAACATCATTTGCCTCAATTCGGTGAGGACAATGAACAGGTTCGAAGAGAGACCTTTATGCGATATGGCGAAATGGTGGATCCACTGGTTAACAGCAAGCAGTTGGCGTCCGTTTTATTTCAATTTCCGCCATATTTTCGCTTAAATAACGATAACATTCGCTACCTGAGATTAATTCGCGAGTGGATGGGAAGTTTACCCATCTCGATTGAATTTCGGAATCCGAGTTGGTATGGCGATGAAATCTCGCACGATGTTCATGACTATTTAAAGAGCCTGAAAATGAGTGAAGTGGTAGTTGACGAACCACACAATCTGTCAGATGGAGTGCCATTTGAGCCCTTTGTGACGGATAAAAACTTCGTTATGATGAGACTGCATGGACAGAACCAGAAGGGCTGGTTTGAAAAGAGCTCTCAGTGGCGCAAAAAACGAACTCTGTACCGTTATAACGAAGATGAACTGAAGCACTTTGCGGAAGTCGCAAATGATCTGCAGAAGCAAGCTAAAGTGGTCTGCGTTATTTTTAACAATAATTCTGGCCATGATGCGGCTGATAATGCCTTACAATTAAAAAAGATTTTAGGATTGAATTTTGGTGGATTGGCTCCCATGCAACTCGATCTGTTTTAAAAAGTAAAAGTAGTATAATATTAATACGATTGAATTTGTACGATATGAAGTAAAGGAGAGAATTGGGATGGCTGAAAAACCAACATATTACATTACAACACCAATTTATTATCCATCAGGAAGATTACACATTGGAAACGCGTACACGACGGTTGCCTGTGATGCATTGGCTCGTTTTAAGCGTGAATCTGGTTATGATGTTTTTTACCTGACTGGAACCGATGAACATGGTCTTAAGATTGAACAAAAGGCGGAAAAATTGGGGGTTGATCCCAAGAGTTACGTTGATAAAATGGCCACCCAAATTTCTGACCTCTGGGCTAACCTCGATATTTCAAATGACGCTTTTATTAGAACGACCGATGACAAGCACGTGAAAGCCGTTCAGAAGATTTTTCAAACGTTATTAGACCAAGGAGATATTTACCTCGGTCAGTATTCTGGCTGGTATTCTGTTTCCGATGAGGAGTACTTTACTGAGTCCCAATTAGCGGAAGTTTACCACGATGCTGACGGGAAGGTAATCGGCGGAAAGGCTCCTTCTGGCCATGAAGTTCAGCTGGTTAACGAAGAGTGTTATTTCTTCAAAATGAGTAAATATTCAGACTGGCTGATGAACTACTACAAGGAACATCCTGATTTTATTGAACCTCATTCACGAATGAATGAAATGGTGAATAATTTCTTAAAGCCAGGTCTAGATGATTTGGCGGTTTCTCGGACCACCTTTAATTGGGGAGTTCCGGTGAAATCTGACCCTAAACACGTGGTTTACGTCTGGATTGATGCTTTATCAAACTATATCACTGCCCTTGGATACGACAGCGATGATGATAAGTTGTTCAAGAAGTTCTGGCCTGCTGACCTTCAAATGGTCGGAAAAGAAATCGTGCGTTTTCACACCATTTACTGGCCGATTATTTTGCATGCCCTTGGCCTACCACTTCCAAAGAAAATTTACGGACACGGTTGGTTAACCATGAAGGACGGTAAGATGTCCAAATCAAAGGGGAACGTCATTTATCCAGAGACGTTAATTGATCGTTATGGACTAGATGCCACAAGATACTACCTCATTCGAGCAATTCCCTTCGCAAGTGATGGAATTTTTACTCCAGAGGATTTTGTTGATCGGATCAACTACGATTTAGCTAATGACCTTGGAAACTTGTTGAACCGGACGATTGCCATGGTTAACAAGTATGAGGGTGGCATCACTCCTGCTTACCATGAGTCAGACGATCAACCAAGTGTTGATTTACAAAAGGTGGCCCAAACGACCGTTACCGAATTTAAGCGGTTAATGAATGACACCCATTTATCAGATGCATTGGCTGAAATCTGGAAGCTTGTTTCCCAGACTAATAAGTATATTGATCAAACTGAACCATGGACACTGGCTAAAAATACGGATAACCCGGATGATCAGGCTAAACTAGCAAACGTGATGAGCCACTTGGTAGCAAGTCTACGTTTGATTGCTATCTTGGTCAGTCCAATCATGCCGAACGCAGCTAATGAGATGGATCGTCAGCTTGGCCTTGATCAAATGGCCGATTTCGACATCAAGAATGCTGATTTGGCTGGTTTACCCGCAAAACAAAAGGTCATCGAAAATGGTGAACCCATTTTTCCTCGATTAGATCGGGACGTTGAAGTGCAATTCATCAAGGACCAAATGACAAAATCCGATAAAACAAAGGGACGTTCAGCAATGAAGCGTGCCGACGAAAAGAAAGCCGCCTTTGATCCCCAAAAGACCATTTTAAAGTCAGCAAAGAAAACGTTAGATTTCAATGACTTTGAAAAGGTTGAGTTGAAGGTAGCTGAGGTTAAAAACGTTGCTAAGGTTGAAAATGCGGACAAGTTGCTTAAATTTCAACTCGATGCTGGTGACGATGGTGATCGTCAGATTGTTTCTGGAATTGCCAAATGGTATCCAGATTTCAAGCAACTAATCGGCAAAAAAGTGATCATTGTGGCTAACCTTAAGCCTAAAAAGCTCCGTGGACAATTGAGCCAGGGAATGATTTTGTCAGTTGAACAAAATGACGGTTCAATTAAGGTCGCAACTGTTGATCAAACCTTAGATAATGGCAGTACTTTAGAGTAGATAGAAGAGTTTCACTAGTCGATGATTAGTGAAACTTTTTCGCTTATGAAAGGATATCCAATGAAAATATTTGATTCTCACACCCATTTAAACGATCGACCATTTGAAAATGATATTGATGGATACGTCAATCACGCCCAAAAACTTGGAGTAGTGAGGATGGCTAACGTAGGTTCGAACGCCGAATTAAATGAACGGTCACTTCAACTCGCTCAAAGATACGATAATCTTTATTCGATCGTGGGTTGGCATCCGGAAGATGCGCTGAATTACGATCAAGACCAGGAGCAACTGTTGGAAAAGCAACTCGAAAATCCGAAGGTGGTTGCTGTTGGTGAGATTGGGATGGATTATTTTCAGGATACGACCCCCAAAGACGTGCAGGAGCGAGTCTTTCGTAGACAGATTGAGATTGCTAAAAACATGCATCTACCGATCTCGGTTCATAATCGGGATGCTTTTGAGGATGTCTACCGCATTTTAAAGGATGAACACATCTCAGAGGTTGGTGGCATCATCCACAGTTTTAACGGCGATAGTGAGTGGATGAAGAAGTTCATTGATCTGGGGATGGTCGTTTCTTACAGTGGAGTTGTAAGTTTTAAAAAGACCAAGGAAGTCCATGAAGCAGCTCGGTTAACGCCCATGGATAAGATCTTGGTTGAAACGGATGCTCCGTACCTTACCCCAGAACCATTTCGAGGACGTCAAAATGAGCCGGCCTATTCTTTGTATACGTTAGAGGCAGTAGCGCGGTTTAAAGACGTTGACCCGGATGTGGTTGCTAGGGCAACGTATGCGAACACAAATCGAATATTTGGATTGGAAAATTAATATGAAAAGAATTAAAGAAGTAATTGTGGTTGAGGGAAAAGATGATACCAAACAGATTCAACGAGCGGTGGATGCTGACACCATTGAGACGCGTGGTTCAGCAATTTCCGATGAGACCCTCGACTTAATTGATCGTTTGGCTCAAACCCGTGGGGTGATTGTTTTTACTGATCCCGACTTTTCTGGTGAAAAAATTCGTAAGATCATTTCTGATGAGATCCCAGAAGCTAAGCATGCTTTCTTAAAGAAGGCTGATGCGGTTCCTGATACGTCTCAGGGTTCACTTGGCGTAGAACACGCTAGTTCTCAGGCCATTCAGGATGCCCTTTCATCCGTTTACACTGAGAGTGACGAAAATCCCGAAGTAATTAGTAAACAGGATTTAATTGCAGCTGGCCTGGTAGGAACTAAGGAAGCCAAGGAACGTCGCCTTGAAATGGGAGAAATTCTCCATCTTGGTTACGTGAATGCCAAACAAATGCAGCGAAGGCTTCGCATGTTTGGCATCACTAAAAAGCAGTTCAATGATGCGTTAAAACAAATTGATGATGAGGAGGGCTATAAATGAGTAAAATTCCCGCAATTGGAAGTCCAGCACGAACCCAAGCCATTTTAAATCGCTACCGATTAAACGCTAAAAAAAGCCTTGGTCAGAATTTCTTAAATGATTTAGGGGTTTTAAAAGAGATTGTGCAAGTTGCCGATATTTCGACGGATGATGATGTGATTGAGATTGGTCCTGGAATTGGGGCCTTAACGGAACAAATCGCCCAGTCGGCTCATGAAGTAATGGCATTTGAAATTGACGAGAATTTACTGCCAATTCTGGATGAGACTCTTAGTCCGTACGATAATATTAAGGTGATTAACCAAGACTTTTTGCAGGCTAATTTGCCTAAGTTGATCAAAGAAAATTTTGACGGACAGCACCGTCTAAAGGTGGTGGCAAACCTACCTTACTACGTTACTAAACCCATTCTTATGGATATTTTGAAGGGAAACGTGAACTTCGATGCGACGGTTTTGATGATGCAAAAAGAGGTAGCGGAACGGATTAGTGCCAAGCCTGGGAATCGTGACTACGGTGCCCTGACGGTCATCACTCAGTACCTTGAGAACGTGGAAATTGCGATTAACGTGTCGGCGCAATCGTTTATTCCGTCCCCAAAAGTGGATTCTTCAGTAGTCAAACTTACTCCAAAGCAAAAACGAAATGTGGTTGCCTACGATGAAAAAGCCTTCTTTGGATTTGCGCACGGTTGTTTTATGCACCGTCGCAAGACTTTATGGAATAATCTTCAGGGGATTTTTGGAAAACAACCAGCAGTTAAAGCGCAAATTAAAGCTGATTTGAAGAAGTTGAACATCAATCAATCGGACCGACCTGAGCAGTTATCAGTGGATCAATTTGTTGAAATGGCAAATCAGTTTCATGCCAGTGGATTACTGTCATAGTGGTATTTACGTCCATTAGCTTTACATTATATTGATTTTAATGTATAATAGTAGTACGTGAGGTGATTGATGATGCCAACTAGTCTATCTAAGATTAAATTATTTCTAGATAATCACATTGGACAGGAAATCCATGTAACTGCACAAGCTGGAAGAAAACGAACAAATGAGTACGATGGTGTCTTGTCTGAGACATTTCCCGCTGTATTTTTAATTACGCTTGATTCCGACGAGAAGTTAGGACAAGTATCATACAGTTATACCGATATTTTAACCAAGAACATCGAGATTAACTTTGTTTAAATTGACCGAGAGGTCTTTTTTTTTACTTTATATTTCCATCATTAATGAGTAAGATGGTACAAGTAAAGGACTCAGAATAATAGGAGTTTAATAATGGATGACTTAATTTTAAAAGTAGAGAATTTAACCGTTGATTTTGCTGAAAAGCACGTTTTAAATGACCTAAGTTTTGACGTGCAACGGGGCGATTTCTTAAGTATTGTGGGACAAAATGGGGTTGGTAAAACAACCCTTGTTCGGGTAATTTTAGGTCAATTGAAGCCAACCAGTGGGAAGGTTCAATTTCTTCCGAATCGTTCCCAGGTTAAGATCGGTTACGTTCCCCAGTTTCGAAACATTGATACTGAGTATCCACTTTCGGTTAAAGATTTTGTGGCACTCGCTTTTAGCGGCTTTAAATTACCGTGGCTTTCAAAAAAAGAACACCAAAGATTAAATGAGGTGTTAAAAGAAACTAATTTGAATGCCATTTCAAAGGAACCACTGGGACGAACTTCTGGAGGAGAAAAGCAGCGGGCTTACCTGGCACAGGCATTAGTGGTTCAGCCGGATTTGTTAATCTTAGATGAATCAACTGCTAGTCTTGATCCAGAGGCGAAGGAAAGTCTGTTAAACGTCGTTTCCCACCTCAACTCTAAACATGGATTAACCGTAATTTTTGTTACCCATGACATTCCGCTGGCCAAGAAATTTGCTAACAAATACTTATTCTTGCGACCAAGTAATTATGAATTTGGACCAATTAGTAACCTAAATGTTGAGGAATTCTGGAAGGGGCAAGCTGATGTTTAGTTTTGAATTTATGCGGAACGCCTTTTTGGCAAGTACCATCATTGCCGTTGTATGTGGAGTCATTGGGGTCTTTGTGGTTTCTCGAAACATGCCATTTTTAACTCACACTTTGTCCGAAATTGGATTTGCGGGAGCTTCATTTGGAATGTTTATTGGAATCAGTCCTCTAAATGGAATGCTACTTTTTACCACCATTAGTTCCGTTTTGGTTGGAAAAATGAGTTCTGGATCGGTTGCAGAAAGGCGAGAAGATACCATTAGTGCGGTTTCAGCACTGTTTATTGGACTTGGGGTCCTCTTTCTGGCGCTGTCGAATAGTAGTGCCAGTTATGCGACAAATATTCTGTTCGGAAGTATCGTCGGTATTAGTGCCTCCGAAGTTCATCAGATGATTTGGTTATCAGTCATCGTCCTGATTGTGACTTTATTTATTTATCGTGATTTAAAGTTTGACTCGTTTGACGCCGTTGGGGCACGGGCTCAGAAGATTCCAAGTGGAATTTTGTCATTAATTTTCTTGGTGATGTTGGCTTTGAGTGTTTCGGTAGCTGCTCAAATCGTGGGAGCACTGTTAATCTTTATTCTCTTGACTCTTCCCGCCGCTAGTGCCAAATACTTCGTTCATTCGGTTAGTAAAATGATTGGGCTAGCGATCGTCTTTGGTTTGGTTGGAGTCTGGGTTGGATTGACCCTGGGATATTACACCAACTGGCCGGTTAGTTTCTTCATCGCCGTTATTGAAGTCGTTATTTACTTTAGTTCATTAATCTATAATCACTTTGTAGAGGGTTAACTGGTCAAGTTAACCTCTCTTTTTTTGGCTTTTTTTCGATAAAGTGAAGTAAAACACGAACATTTATGCTAAAATTTCCTTGTGTGCCAATTTATGACGAGGTGAAAGCATGAAATTTAAAAGAAGTGAACGATTAGTAGACATGACGAACTATCTATTAAACCGTCCTCATACATTAGTACCATTAACTTTTTTCGCTAAGCGATATAATTCCGCTAAGTCTTCCATCAGTGAAGATCTCGGAATCGTGAAGCAAGCATTTCAACAACGTGGAATTGGTTTGGTTGAAACTGTTCCTGGCGCTTCCGGTGGTGCTAAATTTACACCGTACATTTTAAAAGAAGCCGCTGATCAGTTTATTGGTGAAGTTTCTGACACCTTAAATGACAACGATCGCTACCTTCCAGGTGGCTATGTTTACATGTCAGACATTTTAGGACAACCAGAGAAGTTGAAGACGATTGGGAGAATCATTGCTACCCAATACCTGTTTCAAAAAGTTGACGCGGTACTAACGGTTGCTACGAGAGGAATTCCCGTCGCCGAAGCTTCTGCCACGTATTTAAATGTGCCACTAGTAATTGCCAGACATGATTCTCAAATTACGGAGGGATCAACCGTCAGTGTTAACTATGTTTCAGCATCCAGTCAAGAAGTCAAAAGAATGACCATCTCAAAACGGAGCCTTCAACCGGGTTCAAACGTTTTGATCGTTGATGACTTTTTGCGTGGAGGTGGCACTATTTCTGGGTTGACCTCCTTGATTGATGAATTTGACTGTCATCTCGTGGGTAGTACGGTCTTCGTTGAAACCGACGATCCTGGTCACAGAAGGGTCACTGACTTTACCTCTTTATTGAAGATGGATATTAAAGATGACCAGATTGAGATTAAACCCGGCAATTATGCCCAAAAGATTTTTGGGAGTACCAATTAAAATTAATTACAAGGGGAACAAAAATGAGCTCAAAAAATACAATTATTCTAGCCGCGGGTAAGGGTACCCGCATGAAATCCAAATTATACAAGGTTCTCCACCGAATCTGTGGAAAGTCCATGGTTGACCATGTGTTAACGCAGGTTTCTCAACTCGATATGGATAACATCATTACGATTGTTGGCTATGGTGCTGAGGACGTTGAAAATGAACTTGGTAATCGTTGTGAGTACGTTGTTCAGGATCAACAGCTGGGAACGGGAGACGCTGTTGCTCGTGCCGAGGGACTTTTAAAGGACTCGGATGGCGAGACCCTCGTTATTAGTGGTGATACTCCGCTATTTACGGCTGCTACTTTGAAACAATTGTTTGAATATCACGAACAAAAGAAAGCCACAGCGACGATTTTGACGTCTCAAGCTCCGGATCCCACTGGTTATGGAAGAATTGTGCGCAACAACTTGGGAATTGTTGAAAAGATCGTGGAACAAAAAGATGCCACTTCTGAAGAACAGGGCATTCATGAGATTAACACGGGCGTTTACGTCTTTGATAATCAAGCCTTGTTTGAGGCACTCCACAAGATTAACAACGATAACGCCCAGGGTGAGTACTACTTAACCGATGCCATTGAAGTTTTAAAGAATGAAGGACGGACGATTGCGGCTTACAAAATGGCTAACTTCAATGAATCAATGGGAGTTAACGACCGGGTAGCTCAAGCTCGAGCAACCCACATTATGCAGGATCGTATCAACCGCTACCACATGAAAAACGGGGTTACCATTGTTAACCCCGATGCTACTTACATTGATAGTGACATCAAGATCGGTCAAGACACCATTATTGAACCAGGCGTTCAGCTGCAGAATGGAACCGAGATTGGCAGTAATTGTGTCATTGGTGCCCATTCCAAGATTTCAGGAAGTAAGATTCATGACAATGTTCATGTCTTTTCTTCGGTAATTGAGGACGCTGAGATGATGCCGGGTTCAGACATTGGACCGAACAGTCATCTTCGCCCAGGTGCTGAGATTGGTAAAAATGTCCATATTGGGAATTTCTGTGAAGTTAAGAGTGCCACCATTGGTGAGGGAACCAAGATGGGCCATTTGACCTACGTTGGCAATGCTAAGCTTGGCAAGCACATTAACATTGGATGTGGGGTAATCTTTGCCAACTACGATGGTGCTCATAAACACACTTCCACGGTAGGTGACGATTCGTTCATTGGAAGCAATTCAAACCTCATTGCGCCCGTCCACATTGCTGACCATACCTTTATTGCCGCTGGTTCTACCATTACTGATGATATGAACCAATACGACATGGGAATTGCTAGAGAACGCCAGACTAACAAGCCGGGCTACTATAAAAAACTTCCCTTTAAAGGTGCCAATTAATTTGAGCTAAATAGTGAAATTATTTTATTAAAATAATATAATGGAAACTGATTAGGTAGGTAAGAAAATGTGGGGGTTATAATGGCTGAAAAGTATGCTGATCCAAAATTGAAAATTTTCTCTTTAAATTCAAATCGTCCGCTTGCGGAAAAGATTGCTAAACGAGTAGGAGTTCCACTAGGGAAAGCTTCCGTTAGTCGTTTTAGTGATGGTGAAATCCAAATTAACATTGAGGAAAGCATTCGTGGCGATAACGTTTATATTATCCAATCAACTTCTGATCCCGTTAACGATAACTTAATGGAATTATTAATTATGATCGATGCTCTAAGACGAGCAAGTGCTAAGACCATTAACGTTGTTATTCCGTACTATGGTTATGCTAGACAAGATCGTAAGGCACGAAGTCGTGAGCCAATTACCGCTAAGTTAGTGGCTGACATGCTTGAAAAAGACGGTATTACCCGCCTGGTTGCACTTGACTTGCACGCGGCTCAGATTCAAGGGTTCTTCGATGTTCCCGTTGATCACTTGATGGGTGCTCCTTTACTTGCGGACTACTTCATTAAGAATGGTCTTGCAAAAGATGCAGTTGTGGTATCACCTGATCATGGTGGTGTGAGTCGAGCTCGTGCCATGGCTGAGTTCTTGAAGGCACCCATTGCAATTATCGATAAGCGTCGTCCTAAAGCTAATGTTGCTCAGATTATGAACATCATTGGTGACGTAAAGGGTAAACGTTGTATCATGATTGACGATATGATTGATACCGCTGGAACCATTACAAAGGGGGCACAAGCACTCATGGATGCCGGTGCTTCTGAAGTATACGCATGTTGTACTCATCCCGTCCTCTCAGGGCCTGCGACCGAAAGAATTGAGGCTTCACCAATCAAGAAGCTAGTTGTTACTGATTCAATTCAGTTACCAGACTACAAGAAAATTGATAAGATTAAGCAGATTTCGGTGGCACCGCTGATCGGGGATGCAATTACCAGAATTAATGAAAACCGTCCCGTTAGTCCATTGTTTAGTCATCGATTTGACTATGGTAAGGATGACGAGAAAAAATAGCAATAAAAAAAATAATCTTAGCTTTTGAAGTTTCTCATAAGCTAAGATTATTTTTTATGCTCTAACTATTGGTTAACGTACTTATTAATGGCATACGCTACTCCGTCTTCTGAATTAGGCTTGGTAACAAATTGGGCGTTCTTTTTAATCTCCTCAATTCCGTTTCCCATTGAGACCCCGAGGCCAGCAAACTTAATCATGGAAAGGTCGTTTCCTTGATCACCGATTGCCATGACATTATCAGGCTTTAAACCGAGTTGTTCTGAGAGGGCCTTCAGTGCGTTTCCCTTACTTGAATTAGAATTCATAAATTCAAGGAAGACGGGAGAACTTTGGACAACACTCATGCGCTCATAGATAGACTTAGGAAGATTTCCTTTCGCTTTAGTAATTTTATCAGGATAATCCACGTACATTAGCTTGTAGATGTTAACGTCACGAGTGATTTCGCCCGGTGTTCGATACTTAATTGGCATTGACACTAAATGACTTTCTTCAACGGAAAAGGGACTGATATCACGGTTGGTGGTCGTGATAGAATCAACCGTTTCAATTTGGAAATGAACACCCATTTCTCTGGACATCATTTCAATTTCCAAGAAATCATCGTATTTAACCGTTTCTTTACTTAAAACTTTTCCGTCAACCGTTTCAACGAGGGCTCCATTGTAGGTAATGGCATATTCGTCGTTTCCATCGATTCCTAACTTGTTCAGGTAGGGTTTCACACCTGTAATGGGACGACCAGTACACAGGGCCACTTTAATGCCCTTCTGACGGGCTTCAGTAATTGCTTTAATCGTAGCTGGGGCTAACTGATTTTTTTCGTTTAAGAGGGTGCCATCAATGTCGATAGCAATTAATTTAATGTCCATGTTAGTTCTCCTTTGGAATTATAAGGTTATCATTATCAATGTATTTTTGAAATTCATCGTACAGAGGTTGAAAAAGTTCAACATTCTTGGTTGGTTTAAGCATTTCTCTGGGAAAGAAAAAGCGCTTATCCCCAATGAGTTTTCCTGTAATGGCTTTTACTAAGTCACTAGCCTGGGACAGCTCCACGAGGTTGCCGTCATTTTCCATCAGTTCAATCTGAGCGTTCTGATGTTTACTTTTCGGATCGTAGACGTCGTATGGTTGATCAAAACTGTTGTCAGTTGCTGTGTAATACTTAGGATTAAAGCCAGCTTTTTCGATGATTTCCTGTAGTTTAGGAATTAAGAACTCCGTTTGATCGTCATACTTCGCCGATTTGAAGGGGTGACGATTCAAAAAGCGTTTAGCTAGATCGGATAAGATAGGATCTTCTGAACGGCGCCACATGATGAAATAAGTGTTCAAGACCCCGTCGTCAATCTGGAGGTAATCATCAAGCGAATAATGATTTTCAAAGATTGGCATGAGGAGGCTAGGCTTAAAATTACTGTTAGGTTTTAGAGCTAATTCTTTGGCACGCATCAATAGATGACTTAAAATGACTTCCATCGAACGGGATACGGGATGAAAGTAGACCTGTTGATACATTTGAAAACGACAAACAATGTAGTATTCAATGGCATGCAGACCACTCGCTCTAAAGCAGATTCCACCCGAATAGGGTCGCATGACCTGAAGGATACGATCCAGATCAAACTTACCGTACTGCGCTCCGGTGTAGTACGAATCACTCAGTAAGTAATCCATGCGATCTGCGTCAACCTGACTTGAAATCATTTGAACCACTTGGGGATTGTCGTACGTTTTATTAATGACACTAGCAACCCGTTCCGGAAAATCGGGACCAACCTGACTTAGAACGTGGTTAATTTCAGTTTCTTTAGACGTGATGATCTGCTGGGTGATTTGTTCATGATTAGTGTGAAAGATGTGTTCAAACGTGTGTGAGTAAGCTCCGTGGCCTACATCATGCAGCAAGGCGGCACATAAGGCCACGATTCGTTCTGAATCATCCCACAGTCCGTCGCCAGCTTCTTTAGTCGGATAATTTCTTTGAAAATTATCGCAAATTCGGCGGGTAATCTCATAGACTCCTAAAGAATGACTAAAGCGGGTGTGCTCTGCCCCATGAAAGGTCAATGAAGTTGTTCCTAATTGTTTGATTCGTCTTAAACGTTGAAACTCAGGTGTATTGATTAGATCTAAGATGACCTGATGCTCAACGTAAATGTGACCCAGAACTGGATCACGAAAGACTTTGTCATATTTTAATGGCTGACTGTAATACCTCAATAAAAGACCTCCATTCATTACTAGTTTTTCTCCATTATAGCGGAAATAAAAATAAACGTCATGACAAACTCAAAGTTAGTGCATTTACATCGTTAACGGCGTAACATTGAACTGGTGAGGTGGTATTTTGACAGAAAACGAAAAAACCAAAAAAGTGCAAGTTGAGATTTCAACCGAGATCAATCAGGATGGCAACGTCGAACGTCATCACTTTGAAGAAAATGGTCAGCTAGTTACGATTAATGGCAACCGTTATTTGCGTTACGTGGAACACGTAAATGGTCAGCCCGACGTTCCAGTGACATACCGGATCGGCAAAGATTCGATTCGGTTGACTCGTGCTGGTGAGAATCACCTTGAACTTCATTTTAAACCCAATGAAACCATTGAAGACTTGTATCGGACCCCATATGGAAATCTCAAAATTGGAGCCCACACCACGAGCATTAAACAATCTAAAGACGCGCAAACGGGGCTTGAAATAATCGAGATTAATTATGAATTGTATACCAATGGACAAAAGGTTGGTGACTACCGAGTCAAATTGCAATTTAAATGTTAAACTAGTATTATTAGTCTGTTAGGAATCTAGAAAGGCGTGGTCGAATTGGAACTTAAAGAATTAGACAAGCAAGACAAAAGCGAATTATCAATGGTTGAAGTGGCTCATGCAATTTTAGCTGACGCCGGTAAAACCATGTCATTCGTTGATTTAACCAACGAAGTACAAAAATACTTGGGAGATAGTAACCAAGTAATTCGTGATCGTTTACCTCAATTCTATACAGATCTTAATGTCGATGGGAGCTTTATTTCCCTTGGCAATAACGTCTGGGGTCTTCGAACTTGGTACCCATATGAATCAATTAATGAAGCAACCATCAACGAGGGCGAAGAAGATAATAACAATACTCCAAAGAAGCATCGTAAAGTTAACGCCTTTATGGCTGATGCTGCTGACGACGATGATGTAATTGATTATGACAACGATGATCCAGAAGATCAGGATGATTTTGAAGACAGTTCTGATGATGACAAAGACAAATATCACAAGGATCTGGATGAAGGAAATCCTGATACTGACGATGACGCCATCGATGATGATGACGGTGTTGAAGGCGATCTTTCGGAAGTGGATCCAGACGATCATGATGATAAAGATAACGATGATGACGACAAGAATTAGACTTGACTAATTTTGTAAAATCCCTTAGTATTCTATTTGGGCACTTTACAGACATGTGAAGTATTTCGAATAAGTAATGGCTCCCTATTCAGTGAATGGGGAGCTTTTTTTATGTTATAACCAAAATTTTATGGAGGAGTTTGAGCATGACTAAGTATATTTTTGTAACCGGTGGAGTAGTTTCTTCCTTAGGAAAGGGAATTGTTTCTGCTTCAATCGGAAGATTACTGAAAAATCGTGGCTTTAATGTCACCATTCAAAAATTTGATCCATATATTAATATTGACCCGGGAACAATGAATCCCTATCAACACGGGGAAGTCTTTGTTACCGATGATGGTGCTGAAACCGATCTTGATTTGGGTCATTACGAACGTTTTATTGATAATAATTTAAACAAGTATTCTAATTTTACAACCGGTAAGATCTATGAAGAAGTCCTAAGAAAGGAACGTCATGGTGACTACCTCGGTCGGACCGTGCAGGTAATTCCTCACATTACCGGTATGATCAAACAGAAAATTATGAGTGCCGCTAAGAGTACGGATGCCGACATTGTCATTTCTGAAATTGGGGGAACGGTTGGTGACATTGAATCACTTCCATTCCTTGAGGCCATTCGTCAGATGAAACATGAAGTTGGGGACGACAACACCTTTTACATTCACGTAACCCTGGTTCCATATCTGCATGCTGCCAAAGAAATGAAGACAAAACCAACCCAACACAGTGTTAAAGAGTTACGAAGCATTGGAATTCAACCCGATATGTTGGTTCTTCGGGCAGAAAAACCAGTTAGTGATGAGATGAAGAAAAAGATCGCGATGTTCTGTGACGTTCCGGTTAAGGACATCATTGAATCAATTGACGCTCCAAACTTGTACCAGATTCCCCTTAGTTTTCAGAAACAGGATATGGATGATGAAATTCTAAAACACTTTAATGTGAAGGCTCCTGAGGCTGACATGAAAGACTGGAAGAAGATGGAGAAACACATCCGCAACTTGAAGGGTGAGGTCAACATTGCCATTGTTGGAAAATACGTTGATCTAAATGATGCTTATCTTTCAGTGAACGAAGCTTTGAAGCATGCTGGATACGCTGCTGATGATAAGGTTAATATTCACATGATTGACGCTGGTACGATTGATAAAGACAATGTGGCAAAGAAGTTGAAGGGAATGGATGGTATCTTGGTTCCCGGAGGCTTTGGTAATCGTGGGGTTGAAGGAATGATTCAAGCCGTTCGATACGCCAGAGAGAAGGATGTTCCTTACCTAGGCGTTTGTCTTGGGATGCAGATTGCTACCATCGAATACGCTAGAGATGTAGTGGGTTACAAGGATGCGAACTCGACTGAATTTGACCCACAGACCAAACACAACGTGATTGATCTTATGGCCGATCAAAATGACGTCACTGACGCTGGTGGTACTCAACGATTAGGTGCTTACCCAACCAAGTTAAAACCGGGTACCAAGGCTGCTAGTGCTTACGATAACAAGAAGGAAATTTCGGAACGACACCGTCATCGTTATGAGTTCAATAATAAGTTTCGCAAAGACCTTGAGGATGCTGGTTTAGTTGTTTCTGGGACCTCACCAGATGATCATTTGGTAGAAGTGGTCGAAGTTCCTCACAAGAAATTCTTCGTGGCTGCTCAGTATCATCCAGAATTCCTGTCACGTCCGGATCGTCCGGAAGGCTTATTCAAGGCATTCGTGGCTGCTTCCGACAAAGAACACAAGCATAACCACAAAAAATAATTGGTCTTTCTAATAATCTTAAGAAAATAATTTCTCATTTTGTATTGTGTTTTGGTGCAAATTTTCCTATGATTATTACTGAAAGATATGATATAAGTGAGGATTACCAAATTATGACGATATTAAAAATATCAGGAGGACATCCTCTATATGGTGACGTCACCGTTGGTGGAGCAAAAAACAGCACGGTTGCTTTAATTCCGGCTGCCATTTTAGCGGATAGTCCAGTGGAACTTGATATGGTTCCTGATATCCTGGATGTGCATAATCTCATGCTAATTCTCCAGTCAATGAACGTAACATCCGATTTTTCGGATGGTGTCTTAAATATTGATCCAACTAACATACTCGAGGGTGAACTCCCCGGTAAAGCAATTAAAAGTTTACGCGCCTCATACTACTTTATGGGGGCACTTCTTGGAAAGTTTCATCGCGCTACGATCAGTTTTCCAGGGGGAGACAACATTGGGCCACGGCCAATTGACCAACACATTCGGGCTTTTAAAGCCCTAGGAGCTGAAGTTAGTGAGAGTGATGATTCGGTTGACATTAATGCGACCGAGCATGGACTCCATGGAGCTTCAATCTTCTTTGACATGGTTTCCGTGGGAGCAACCATTAATACTATTTTGGCTGCCGTCAAGGCTGATGGTGTCACCACGATTAGTAATGCTGCTAAAGAGCCTGAGATTATTGATATTGCATCATTTTTGAATAGTATGGGAGCTAAGATTCGTGGTGCTGGAACGGATGTGATCCGAATCCAGGGAGTTAACCATTTGCAAGCGAAGGCCACTCACACGATTATTCCAGATCGGATTGAAGCTGGGACCTATTTGACGTTAGCGGCAGCCATTGGTAAGGGCATCAACGTAAAGAACGTGATTCCCGAACATCTGCAGGCTTATACTGCTAAGCTGATTGAGGCTGGGGTTCAGTTAGAGATCGGAGAAGACAGCATTTATGTTCCGAAGACTGGAAAATTAAATGGGATTGAAGTTAAAACGGCTCCGTTTCCTGGATTTGCAACGGACCTGCAACAACCAATTACTCCGATGCTGTTTAAGGCGGATGATGATAGTGTGATTCATGACACCATCTATCCCGAACGACAAAATCACATTGCTCAGCTGCAAAAGATGGGTGCTAATATTCGGGTTAATCCCACTGATAATTCAATTATCATCAGTAAGAGTGACAATCTTCACGGAACGACGGTTCAAGCCGGAGAAATTCGAGCAGGTGCCTCCCTAGTCATCGCTGGACTGATGGCGCAGGGACAGACCACGATTGAGAATGCTGATAATATTCTTCGTGGCTATGACAATATTACGAATAAATTAACTAACCTACATGCCAACGTTCAAATGATCGATCAAGATGACTAGTTTAGGTACCATTGCGTGTGTCAAAAAATAATGTTAAGCTATTCTAGTTGATATAATTCGATAATCAATCTCTGAACGTTGTTTAGGGCAAAAGGAGCGAGATATTATGAAAAAAGGAATTCATCCAGATTTTCACCAAGTTGTATTTCAAGATTCAAGTACTGGATTTAAGTTCATTACTGGTTCAACTGCAACCTCTGATGAAACCATCAAAATGGACGATGGCAACACTTATCCACTAATTCGTGTTGAAATTTCATCTGATTCACACCCATTCTACACTGGTAGACAAAAGTTCAACCAAGCAGATGGTGCGGTCGATCGTTTCAACAAGAAATATGGTCTTGCCAACAAATAATAATAAACAAAAAAGAGTCAACTTTAGGTTGGCTCTTTTTTTGTGATTAAATTTAATTAACGGATCTTTGTTCATTTCTGGTTTCATTGAGTACCAGTAGAAAATTGATGAATACTAGGAGTGCCGTTGAAATGAAGACACTTGAGTAATCAAATAACGAAGAAACAATTGAACCGATGATGGGTCCAATACAGTTTCCGGCCGCCTGCATGGATTGATTCCAGCTGAAGATTCGACCAGTAACGTTGGATGGAGTGTTCTTAGCCAGAATGGTTTGAACGGCTGGTAGCATACATGCATTCGAAATTCCGATTAGAAACCGCAATCCCATTAGTTCCCAAACGTTTGTGACGAACGCCATTGGGATGTAAACTAGCATGGCGAAGATGAAGCCACCTAACATGATCTTGGAGGTCCCAATCCGGTCGCCTAATGCACCTAGTTTAGGTGCCGCAAACAGTGTGGCTATCCCTGGAACCGCGGCAACAATTCCACTGTAAAAGGTAACTTGGGGACTGTTGTGCATAATTTCTTTGACATAGAGGGATAGAATTGGCGAGATGGAAAAGTTTGAGGCCTGAATGATAAGGGTGGTTAAAAACATTCCGAAGATTAACTTAACGTTAGAAAGTTCAGAAATGACCTGCTTGGTTGAGAGGTTATCCTCTTTGGCAACAGGGGTGAAGTGTTCTTTTACGAAGAATAAAGTGACAAAGAACACGGAAATAAGTAGCCCACCGGTAATAAAGAAAGTTAGTCGATATGAGAACACGGACGCTAAGATTCCGCCAATGAACGGACCAAATAGTGTTCCGGAAACGTTCCCAGTCGTCAAGATCCCAAGGGCCTTGCCGCTTTCTTGCTTTGGAACCTGGGTAGCCAGAAGGGCATTGGCATTACTCATGTAACCAGAAAAAATTCCCTGAATGAAACGTAGAGCAATTAATTGCCAAACGGCTGTCACAAATCCCATTAAGATCAAACAAACTGCCATTCCAAGGGAGGCCCGCAAAAGCATGACTTTTCTTCCGTATCGATCAGCAAGTGATCCCCAAATTGGGGATACCACAGCAGTAACGATGAAAGAGGCCGAAAAGGCCAGTCCACTATAGATACTTAACTGACTAGAACTATAGTGACCTAGAGTGGCGATGAATAAGGACAGAAAGGGCATGACTTCACTGAAACCCAGTCCGTTCATAAACATCCCAAACCACAGAGCTACTAAGTTTTTGTGCCAGATCTCTGGTGGGACCGGATCAGATATTTGATTTTTATTCTGAGTCAAATGATGCGCTTCCTTCCCGTTTGCTGTTATGATGGTCTTGCATGTACTTTAGCCACAGTGGCAAAGCTTGATCCAGCATTTGGTGGGTATCCTCAAATCGATGCGTATACCAAGGATCAACGATGTTGACCCCTTTTTTGCCGGGGACAATGTCCATGCATAAATGAAGTTTATCCCATTGGTCTTGAGGGATCATTTCCTTAAGATCACTGATATTATAATCATCCATGGTAATAATATAGTCAGCATTTTGGATGTCAGTTGCAGTGATCGGATGTGATCGCTTGCCACGATAATCTAAATGATGGGCGTCCATGGTTTTTTGAGCACCAGGATGAGGACGGCTGCCTGCTTCATCATTTTCAGTGGCAGCTGAGCTCACCGAATAGTTGTCGGAAAGCCCTTCATTTGTAAGCATTTTTTTAAACATTGCTTCTGCCATGGGAGATCGACAAATATTCCCTAGGCAGACAAATAAAACATTTGTTTTTTTCATAATCCACTCTCCCAAAATTAAATCATTACTACCATATTAACAGTAATCGGATTTTATATGTATAAAAAAGAACGGAAATTATAACGTAGGAAAGGATCACGAGTTGGAAATGGTTGTTAAAAGTCTCGTTTACAATGAAGGGAGTATGAAAGTATTGGAGTAGAAGAATATGTTAACTAATACAGTGTATTTCCAAGTTAATCCAGTTAAGAATTTTGCTTGCAGCTGGGGCATTCTTCCCTCGGATTTTTTAAATGGAATTAAAAATGAACCACAAAACATTATTTTATTGAATGATGACTACCAAAACGCAAATGATTTTAATATGTCGACTAAGTTTGACCTAATTGCTGGGGAAAATGAGATTAGAGAATACATGATTGATAATCGAACCAGTACGAAAAAGTGGGTTGATTTTAAAAGTAAAGAGGATCTGGATTCTTTAAGTGAAGACGAGATTGCTGATTTGTTGTATTTGAGTCACATGGGGATGCCCATGACGGGAATCAGCCCGTTTTCAGCTAAGATTAATAATCAATTTGTTTTCTTGAGTGATTCAACTGGTTTTACCAAGGTTTATCTCCGTCGCTTCAATGAAATTAATCAAATTTTAGCCGTTTGTCTGAAACGTCACTTAAAGGAACAATGGAACAAGAGACGAGTGTTTGTGAAGTCAATCCCCTTTAAAGACGTGGATCTTCAGACACTAACGAAGTTATTAAAATTAGGTATTACCGGGGTGATCATTCCTTGTGATATGGTAGAAATAGAAAAGCCGAAACTGGAAATTCCCTTAATGAGGCATCGAAAACAATCGCCACGGGTGATCTGGAACTCTGAGGCCCAGCTACGTGCCGGAACTGAGAAAGTGGGTCAGATCACGTATGATATTTCCACTCAGACGTGGGAATTGCGCAAGGATGTTGATGATGAGGGAGAATTAAACGATTTGGTTTAAGCGAACCGAATCGCTTTTTTGCTGGACTTTTTCTGATATACTTTAAATGCATTTAGATCGAATTAATAGGAGTTTTGTTATGAAAATGAACCTTTTAGAGATTGCCAAAGCCGTCAACGGCGACTTGAATTCAAAAAAATATGAAAATGTGGATGTGACGGGCGTTTCGTTTGATAGTCGGAAGCTAAAGCCAAACAACCTGTTTGTGCCACTTACGGGGAAACATGATGGCCATGACTTCATTGCAAGTGCCATTGAAAACGGCGCTAGTGCAACCTTTTGGAATAAGAGTAGAAGTGAGGACGCGCCAAAGGGATTCCCAGTTATCTTAGTTGATGACACTTTGAAAGCTCTTCAAGACTTGAGTAGTCATTACTTAAATAAGATTAATCCGAAGGTGGTTGCCATTACGGGAAGTAATGGTAAAACTACCACTAAGGATATGATTGCTTCCATTCTTGCCACCCAGTTTAATGTATGCAAAACGCATGCGAACTTTAATAATGAGATTGGGGTTCCCATCACCATTCTTTCCATGGAATCGAACACTGAATACTTGGTGGTTGAAATGGGGATGGATAGACCGGGTCAGCTCGACTTCTTGAGTAAACTGGTGAAGCCTGATATCGCTGTCATTACGATGATTGGAGAGGCCCACATTGAGTTCTTTGGTACCCGTGATAAGATTGCGGACGCTAAGATGGAAATCACCCATGGTTTAAGACCTGACGGGGTGTTTGTCTATGATGGGGATGAACCATTATTAAATGAACGCGCTAAAGCACTCGATGTTGAAAAATTAACCTTTGGAAGAAAAGATACTAATGATATTTATCCAAAGGACGTGTTTGATGGTGATCACGAGACCACGTTTAAGACCAACAAACTTGGCAACATGAAGTTCACCATTCCGTTAATTGGTGATTACAATGTTAATAATGCCCTAGCTGCGATTGAAGTCGGTGAGTTAGCTGAGATTTTACCAGCCAACATGCGTGGAGCGTTAGATCATACGAATTTTACTAACAATCGAACGGAATGGGTTAAAGGTGCAAACGGTGAGATGATTTTGAGCGACGTTTATAATTCGAACCCATCCGCTTTAAAGGCGGTGCTAAAGGCCTTTCAGGATACTCATCTGGATGGAAAACGAGTTGCCGTTTTGGGTGACATGCTCGAATTAGGCGATCATGCTCAAGAAATGCATGAGGGAATTTCAGATGCCATTAATCCCCAATTGATTCAGCAAGTTTATCTGGTTGGACCGCTGATGAAGTCATTATATAAAATGTTACAAAAAAAATATCCAAATCAAAATAACCTCCATTATTACGCAACCGATCAACTGGATCAACTAGCTAAAGACTTAGACCCCCAGTTATCTACTGGTGATGAGGTCTTGCTCAAAGGGAGTCACGGGATTCACTTAGAACAAGTTTTAAAAGCATTAGAATAGTTTTGCTTAGCGGTTTTGATTTGTGAAATTTGGTTAAATGGTGTAATATATTTTAGACACGTAATCGCTGAAGTATTTAGAAATAAGTGTGGATCAGATAACTTGCGCACTACGGGAAACGGATTTTTCTCAAGCAAATTATTGAATCCACAGTTGTTGTTTCAATAGGAGGAACACATTTGAAGTTTAAAGATTTAGGACTATCAGATAGTCTACTAAAAGCCATTGAGAAATCAGGCTTTGATGAACCCACTCCAATCCAAGCCCAAACAATTCCATTATTGCTTAAGGGTCAGGATGTGATTGGACAGGCTCAAACTGGAACCGGGAAAACGGCTGCGTTTGCCCTTCCAATTCTACAAGAGATCGATCTGAACAATCCAGACGTTCAGGCCCTTGTCATTTCACCAACTAGAGAACTAGCAATTCAGACCCAAAAAGAGATGCAACGACTCGGTGGGGTTGAAGGAGCTCGAGTTCAGGTTGTTTATGGTGGTTCTGACATCCGTCAACAGATTAGAGATTTGAAGAAGAAACCACAGATTGTGGTAGGAACTCCAGGACGGATTCTTGATCACATTAATCGTCGTACTTTAAAGCTTGGTCACGTTAAGTACCTTGTTTTGGATGAAGCGGATGAAATGCTTAACATGGGTTTCTTAGATGATATCGAGAGTATCATCAAGAACATTCCAAGTGATCGACAAACTTTGCTTTTCTCAGCAACGATGCCAGCTCCCATTAAGCGAGTTGGGGTTCAGTTCATGAGGGATCCAAAGCAGATTACCGTTAAGTCTAAGGAATTAACCACTGATTTAGTTGATCAATACTACGTTAAAGTAAAGGACAATGAGAAGTTTGATACGATGACACGTTTGTTTGACGTTCAAACTCCCAAAGTTACCATCGTTTTTTGTCGAACTAAGCGTCGAGTTGATGAAGTTTCCAAGGGACTAATTGCACGAGGATATCGTGCTGCCGGCCTTCATGGTGATTTAACTCAGAAGCGTCGTACTCAAATTATGAATGAGTTCAAGAACGACAAAATTAATTACTTAGTTGCAACCGATGTTGCTGCTAGAGGAATTGATGTTTCAGGAGTAACTTACGTTTATAACTTTGATATTCCTCAGGATCCTGAGAGTTATGTCCATCGAATTGGACGAACTGGTCGTGCCGGTCATCATGGTACTTCCGTTACTTTTGTAACCCCCAACGAAATGAGTTACCTTCGTGGGATTGAAAAGTTGACCAAGGTGAGAATGTTACCTTTGAAGCCACCTTCAGAGGATGAAGCACTTGCTGGACAGTTAAAGTTTGCAGAAAATGATATTGAGAAACTGGTTCAAAAGACTGATACAGCCAAGTTTGAACGAGTTGCTAAAAAGTTACTTGAAAAGTATGACAGTGTTGATTTAGTATCGGCATTGTTAAATGACATGACAAGAGATCAAGTTAAGGTTCATATTACTGCTGAAAAACCACTCAAGAATCATGGTGGATTCGGCGGACACCGTGGTGGTGGTTATCACGGAAAACGTAATGATCGCAACAGTCACAAACGATTTGGTAATCGTCGTGGTGGACATGACTCTAGACGTCATGATTCACGAGGACGTAACGGTGGAAATCACGGTAAATCAAAGGGTTTCGTCATTAAGAATAAGTAGAAAAAAGAGAACCACGAGTGGTTCTCTTTTTGTTTAGAAAATTAATTTGTTAAGTGCTATAATAATCATCAAAGAATAATTAGATAGTACTTTATTCAAGGAAGTATACGTTATGGCAGTGGGAAAAAACCGAAATGCACAACTAGTGATTGACGAAGATGCTATTTTTCATAATATTAGTGAAGAGCGGAAACGCTTAGACTCGAAATCGGATTTATTTATGGTCGTTAAAGCCAATGCTTACGGTCATGGAGCGGTTCAGGTTGCCGGAATTGCTAAGGCAGCTGGAGCAACTGGCTTTTGTGTTGCAATCTTGGACGAGGCCATTCAGCTCAGAGAAGCGGGCTTTGTTTCAGAGCCGATTCTCGTTTTAGGGCTTTCTGATCTGAGCAACGTCCCATTAATCTCGAAGTACAACGTTTCAGTCACGGTTAGTTCAGTCGATTGGATCAAGCAGGCAGCTGAATTAGCCCAAAAGTTGGGACTTAAAAACAAGATTAGGGTTCATTTAGCTCTAGATACGGGAATGGGACGAATCGGACTACAAACCGTTTCTGAAGTTAAAGATGCAATAGTTGAGTTGAAGCGAACTAGCGAGTATATTGATTTTGAGGGAGTTTTTACTCATTTTTCCACTGCAGATAGCACTGATGATGATTACTTTCAGTATCAGTTAGACAATTTTAATGAATTGATGACTGCAATTCCTGAGAAACCGCGCTATGTTCATGTGGCTAACTCGGCCACTAGTATGTGGCACAAGGCAGCGGGGGGAAACATGGTCCGTTTTGGAGTGGCTGGCTATGGTTTAAATCCGTCTGGGGTTGCGATTGCGTCGCCATTTAAGTTGGAACCTGCCATGAGCTTCACGAGCGAATTAATTTACGTGAAGGAGGTTCAGAGCGGTCGTTCAATTGGATACGGGGCAACTTATACATCCGATTCAAGGGAGTGGATTGGAACGGTTCCTGTTGGCTATGCGGACGGTGTTCGCCGCTCGATGCAGGGATTTTCAGTTCTTGTGGATGGTCAGTATTGTCCCATCGTTGGTAGAGTATGTATGGATCAACTAATGGTTAGGTTACCTTACAAGATGCCGATCGGAACTAAGGTTACTTTGGTTGGAACCGATCACGATCATACCATTACTTTACAGGACGTTGCTGACTATTGTCATACCATTCATTATGAGATTGCATGTGAGTATTCTAGCCGTTTACCACGTGTTTATCGGTCAAGTGATCATCTGAAGTAAATATTTGTAAGAGGGAGTATCTCCATGATATACAAATACGTGATTAATCCTATCTGGATCCAGAAAAATGAAGAATATTCCACCAAACGGGGACTTTCTTTTGACAACCACAAGATTGCCATGAGTTGTGACTCATTTGATAAAGACCCTCTAATTAATTCTTTGATTTATGGCTACTCAGTCATGGCCAACTTAAATTCGCTAATCGTCGATGAGTATTCTCCGTGCGAAGATGAAGTATCTAAGCGGTTATTCGATGACTATGAGAACGAAAAGTCACGACTGTAAGTTTATTTATGCGGAAGGAATAGTCTATGGAAAACGTTGAGATTAAACGTGGCGATATTTTCTATGCAGACTTATCTCCAGTCGTTGGTTCTGAACAAGGTGGGATGCGCCCTGTGTTGGTAGTGCAAAATAACGTGGGAAATCACTATAGTCCCACTGTGATTGTGGCTGCTATTACAGCTCGAATTACAAAGCCCAAGATGCCTACGCACGTGGGCATTACACCTCAGAACGCCGGAATTGAGAAGAGTTCGGTGATTCTGTTAGAACAAATTAGGACAATTGATAAGCAGCGTCTTAAAGATCATGTCACCCATTTAAGTAAAGATATCATGAGAAAAGTTGATGCTGGTCTCAGCCTAAGTCTGGGACTCAGCCGGAGCACACACGAAGTCTGATGATACATAATATAAAAAGGAACGTGGAATAATTCCACGTTCCTTTTTATATCTAATTTTCTTCAATGGGGGTTTCTTTGGACTCCTGTTTTAAATCTTCTACTTCGGGAACCTTGAAGCCCTTGCGCTCAAGGGCGGCAATGATCCGATTCAAACGTTCCTTGGTAACTTTAGAAGGAAGGGTAAACATGGTCCGATAAATTGTTTTGCCAGTTCGATCTACTGAATCCAGACTTATAACACTGGAAATGGCAGTGTACCTAGTAATAATGTGGGCCATCTCTTCTAGATCACCCCGTTCACCAGGTGAAATTACAGAGATTACGTAGCTTCCAAACTTTACGTTCCAAGACTGAGATAAACTTTCCATCAGTTTGGTGTGGGTTAAGATTCCGTAGAAATCATTGAACTCGTCTAAAATGGCAATGTACGGGAGATCTTTGATCGTAAAGAAGACCTTAAAAAAGGCGGAATTCAGGTTAACGAACTTGGTTTCGTTCCGAATTAGCGTCATCACCGAGTCGGACATTTTGCCGCCGTCAGCTTCATGTTTGTAGATGTGCATTCGATAAATATTTCCCTTAAATGCCTTGTGAGTGGCATCTAAGACGGGGATACAACGAAAATGGTTCTTTTCCATTAATTTCAATGCAGTGTCAAGATCAGTGTTTTCGTCCACAGTGATCAAGTCGCTCTTAGGTTTAACTAAAGATTGCAAAATCATGGCTAAGGCTCCTCACGTAAGTAATATTTAATTAATACTAACACAAAATAACTGAGAGCATAAAAAAACAGACATAAATGTCTGCTTTTTAAAATTAAATTTTAAAGATCGATTGTCTTCATACCCTTATCAATTGTTTCTTTAAGTGTCTTAGCAGAAGCGCTCATCTTATCTTTTTCGTCATCACTTAGTGGAACTTCAAGAACCTTAGCAACTCCGGAAGCATTGACGATGGCTGGGGTACCGATATAAATGTCGGATAAACCGTATTGTCCATCAACTGGAGCACCAATTGGAAGGACGGTGTTTTCATCTCTTAAGATGGCTTTTGAGATTCTCATCAAAGCAGTTCCAACTCCGTAGAAAGTAGCACCCTTCTTGTTGATGATTTCGTAAGCCTTGTTTCTGGTTTCGTCTTCCATCTTCAACAGGTCGTCTTTGGTAACACCATTTTTCTTAGCGAATTCAACCAATGGAACATTTCCGATTGAAGCTTCGTCGATGTCAGCAAATTCAGAGTCACCATGTTCACCCATTACGTAAGCATTGATGCTTTGAGGGTTAACGTTTAGTTTCTTACCAACAGCAACTTGGAAACGTGAGGTATCAAGTGAAGTACCTGAACCAAAGACCTTGTTTCTAGGGAAACCAGAAATCTTTTGGGTTGCATAAGTCAAAATGTCAACTGGGTTGGCAGCAACTAAGAAAATTCCATCAAAACCAGAATCAACTACTGGTTTAACGATGGTAGTCAAGATTTTTAAGTTCTTGTTAACAAGGTCAAGTCTAGTTTCACCAGGCTTTTGTGGTGCACCAGCAGTGATAACCACTAAGTCAGCGTCTTTACAGTCGCTGTAGTCACCAGAGTAGATCTTCTTTGGAGAAGTGAAGGGTTGGGCATCTTCAAGATCCAATGCGTCTCCTTCAGTTCGGTTCTTGTCAATATCAACAACTACAAATTCTTCGGCGATACCTTGTTGCATCATTGCGAATGCATATGATGAACCAACGGCACCATCACCGACTAAAACAACTTTTTCATGTTTTTCAGCCATAATATTTCTCCCTCTTGAAATTAGTTTGTTCACAAACTAATTATATCATGAACGAATTTAATTATACAGAACCTTATGTTAAGTGGTGGCGTATCAAATCAAATCGTTAATTTATTATGATACAATAAACATGATTAAGCCGAGTGAATATTCATTTCGGCCATTTTGCGTTAATTAGAAGTAAATGGGAGACATTAATGATGAAAATAATTGTGGGACTAGGCAATGTCGGTTCTGAATTCGATGGAACCAGACATAATACCGGATTTATGGTAGTTGATCAGTTTGCGGATCAAAACGGCATTGAGATTAACAAGCAAAAGTTAGATGCCATGTACGGAACCGGAATTGTAAATGGCGAAAAAGTCATGGTCGTTAAACCAACCACCATGATGAATGACTCTGGAAGGGCCGTTCATCCCTTGATGCAGTTTTACAAGTTGGATTTAGACGACCTAGTGATTGTGTACGATGACATGGATCTCCCAGTTGGTCGCATTCGCTTACGAAATCATGGTTCTGCTGGTGGACATAACGGAATTAAAAGTATGATTGCTCACCTGGGAACCGACCAGTTTAACCGAATTAAAGTGGGAACCAGCCATCCCAAACGCGAGAGTGTCGTTAATTATGTATTAGGTAAATTTAGTTTAGAACAGCGTGCTCCGTTTGGTGAAGCCAAGGATCATGCGGTGAAAGCACTGAACGAGTGGGTTTCTGGAACCGACTTTAGTAAATTAGAAAATCAGTTTAATTAATCCGTATTAATAAATAGAGAGGGGATGAGTTTTTGAAGCTAGATGAGACACTTAAGGAAATGCCACAATATGAGAAGATTAGTTCCAAGCTTGATCCAGATACCAAGCAGCTAATTACTGGAACTAGTGGTTCCGCTCGGACTCTACTCTTAAAGCAATTAATTAATGATAAGCAAAAACCAACGATTTACGTTACCGATACGATGAATCATGCGGATCAAATGACCGAGTCTTTTAATGATGTCATGGATTCAGACCAAGTCTTTGAGTTTCCTGCTGAAGAGTTAGTGGCAGCGGAGATTGCGACGAGTTCACCCCAATATCGAGCTCAGCGAGTTCGGGCATTAAATGCGCTTGAATCTGGAAAACCGGTCGTAGTAATTGTTTCAACGGCGGGGTTAAAACGTTATTTACCTGAGCCAGTTAGTTTTAATCAAGCCCAATTACATGCTCAGGTGGGTGACGATTTGGATCTTGAAAAGATCCAGCAAGAGTTAGTCCAGATGGGTTACGAAAGAAAAAACATGGTAGCCGCTCCTGGTGAGTTCGCTAATCGGGGATCCATTTTGGATATTTATCCGTTAAACTCGGATTATCCCGTTCGAATTGACTTCTTCGACACTGAAGTTGATTCAATGCGGTATTTTGATGCTGCAACGCAACGAAGTGTTAAAAACATCAACGAGATTAACGTGTTGCCGGCTTCCGATTTCTTGCCAAGTGAGGCGGACCGAAAGCATGGAATTAAGGAACTTCAAAAACGATTAGATCAGGCCATTAAGGATAATGGCAGTGATATCCTGGTTGATAACATTCAGCAGGTAATTGATGGACTAAAGGGAAAATCGATTGATCAAAAGTGGAGCGAGTATAGTCAGTTTATTTTTGAAAAAGAAACGTCAATTTTGGACTACCTGCCTGAAAATGGAATGGTCGTCTACGATGACTACAGTCGGGTTCGGGATGCTAATAAGCAACTTGAAAACGATGAAAAAAACTGGCGTGAGTCGATTGCAGACAATCATGAGTTGTTTTCCGATCAGAAGTTGTCATTAGACTTTAGGACGATTACTAGAAATGATCACCATGCCACACTCTTATTTTCTTTGTTTCAAAAGGGCTTAGGAAGGATGAAGCTTTCCGACATCATCGACATTAAAGTTCATCCCATGCAGCGTTTCTTTGGGCAAATGCCGATGTTTAAAGCTGAAATGCAGCGTTATCAAACCGAAAAACGGACCGTAGTAATTGCGGTTGGTGATGAAAAACGGGTTGAAAAAGTTTCTTCAACTTTAAACGATTTTGGAGTCGATGCCATTGAATCGACCACTGATAATATCATTAAGGGGAAAACCCAGATTGTGTCCGCTAATCTCAAGGATGGATTCGACCTTCCGGCTGCTAACCTGGCAGTTGTGTCAGAATCAGACATGTTTAAACGGGTTAACGAACAAAAAAAGAAGAAACGAGTAAGACGACAGACTTTTTCAAACGCAGAACGAATCAAGAGTTATACCGACTTGAAACCCGGGGACTACATTGTGCACGTGAACCACGGAATTGGTCGTTATGATGGTATGAAAACCATGGAAGTTGATGGTCGGCATCAGGACTACATGACCTTAACTTACCAAAAGGGTGCCAAAATTTACGTGCCGGTTGACCAATTAAATCTGGTTCAAAAATACGTTTCATCAGAAGATAAGCACCCTAAAATTAATAAACTTGGTGGTACCGAATGGGCAAAAACCAAACGTTCGGTTGCTTCAAAAGTAGAGGATATCGCCGATGATTTGGTGGATTTGTATGCCAAACGTGAGGCTGAATCCGGTTATGCTTTTCCGGTTGATGATCAATACCAGACTGAATTTGAACAGGCCTTTCCTTACACTGAAACCCCAGATCAAATTCGGAGCACGGATGAAATTAAAAAAGACATGGAAAGTCCACATCCAATGGATCGTTTATTAGTCGGAGACGTTGGCTATGGAAAGACCGAGGTTGCCCTAAGAGCTGCCTTTAAGGCGGTTGAAGCTGGAAAGCAGGTCGCTTTTCTAGTACCAACAACGGTCTTAGCTCAACAACATTATGAGACAATGATGGAACGTTTTGATGGTTTCCCGGTTAAAGTTGGAGTGTTGTCTCGATTTGATACCCCCAAGCAAACTCGTCAGACCATTCAAGATTTAAGGGATGGCAAGATTGACATTGTGGTTGGAACCCATCGTTTGCTTTCAAAAGACGTGAAGTTCAATGATCTAGGACTTCTCATTGTGGATGAAGAGCAACGCTTTGGGGTTAAGCACAAAGAAAAAATTAAGGAATTGAGGTCGAACGTTGATGTATTAACGTTGACGGCAACCCCGATTCCGCGAACGTTGAACATGTCGATGATGGGAGTCCGTGATCTTTCGGTCATTGAGACGCCGCCAGCTAATCGTTATCCAATTCAAACTTACGTGATGGAACAAAATGAAGGTTCCATCGTGGACGGAATCAGGCGTGAAATGCAACGGGGCGGTCAAGTCTTTTATCTGCATAACCGGGTCAAAGATATTGATCAAACGGTTGATAAACTGCAGACGTTACTACCGGATGCAAGAATTGCTTCCATTAATGGTCAGATGTCTGAAAATGAGATGGAAGGAATTCTGTACGATTTCGTAAACGGCGATTATGATGTATTGGTTACGACCACCATTATCGAAACGGGTGTTGATATTCCAAACGCTAACACTTTGTTCGTTGAAGACGCTGATCGCATGGGACTATCCCAACTTTATCAGATTCGGGGCCGGATTGGTCGTAGTAATCGAGTTGGGCAAGCCTACTTTATGTATCAGCCTAACAAGGTTTTGACTGAGGTTTCGGAGAATCGTTTGGAAGCCATTAAGGATTTCACCGAGTTGGGTTCTGGATTTAAGATGGCCATGCGGGATCTTTCCATTCGGGGAGCCGGCAACGTGCTTGGCAAACAGCAGCATGGTTTCATCAATTCGGTTGGTTATGATATGTACACTAAGATGTTATCTGATGCGGTTTCTAAGAAAAAGGGACAGCATCGGGTGGTTGAAAAATCGGATTCGAAGGTTGAACTTGGCATTGAAGCCTACCTGCCGTCAACCTACATTGAAGATCAACAACAGAAAATTGAATTGTATAAGCGGATTCGCCAGATGGACAGCGAAGATCAGTTCACGGAACTTCAAAGTGACTTAATTGATCGTTTTGGTGAGTATCCGGTTGAAGTTGCTAATTTACTTGAAATCGACCGAATCAAAATGTTGGCTGATTATGATTTGATTGAAAAAATTCGAAAGGATCAAAGCAATTTGATGGTAACCGTCAGTAAAACGGGAACCCAAAAGTTCACTAGTAAGGATATCCTAAAGGCCATTGCTGATACTGACTTTCGATCAGCCGTTAAGGTTGTGGACGGACGCTATCAGATTAAATTAGTGGTTCAACCAACGATGAAAGACAAAGATTGGTTAAGCCAGTTATATAAGTTTGTTAGTGGCTTAAGTAAAATCAGATTGGAACAAGAAGAGCATGAATCAAAAGACAAATAAGAAAATTATTAGCGGGACCTTGATTCTTTCCATTGCTGCCATTATTTCAAAGGTGCTGAGTGCGGTTTACCGCATCCCACTGGAAAACTTTGTTGGAAACGTTGGTTTCTACATTTATCAGCAGGTTTATCCGATCTATGGCATTGGAGTAGCATTTGCGTTGACTGGTCTGCCGGCTTTCATTTCGAAGCTGATTGTGGAACGAGACACGGAAGAAGCAAAGCAGACTTTGTTCTTTCAAATCATGGTAATTTTGACGATCATTGCAGTGGTGATCTTTGCCGGTCTCCAACTGTTTTCTTCTGAAATTGCCACTTTAATGGGAGATCTTGAACTAAAACCTGTGATTCAAGCAGTCAGCTGGATGTTCTTATTAATGCCACTGTTAGCTGACATTCGGGGATATTATCAGTCTTCGATGCAGATGATTCCGACGGCTACTTCTCAGGTAGTGGAGCAGGTAGTCCGGGTTGCCATGATTATCGTGGTTGCTTACCTAGCAGCTGCTCAACATTGGAACTTATATCACATGGGAACTTTAGCCATGCTATCAGCACCGGTAGCTGCCGTGTTTGCGGCCGTAATTTTGCTTGGTCAATCTCACCATCTTTTTCGGCATTTTCATTTGGCTGATTTAAAATTTAACTATGTGACTTTAACCAAGCAAATTGTCCTAGAGGGTGGTGTCTTAAGCATCCTAGCGGCTTTGATGGTTTTAATGCAGCTGGTGGATTCGTTTACAGTGAAAAACGGGCTAGTTGCTAGCGGATTAAGTAATCTCGTTGCCCAAACCCAGAAGGGGATCTATGATCGCGCACAACCCATTGTTCAGTTAGGATTGGTAATTGGAACGGCGATTTCGTCCACGATTCTTCCCCAGATGGCCTACTATTACCATACTGGAAAAGAAAAGTCCTTTAAGACCTTGGTAAAACATAGTATGCGGATTACACTGGTGGTAACGATGGCAGTTACCTTTGGATTAATTAGTATCATGCCTCAACTGAACCACCTTTTGTTCGGGAGTTATGATTTGGATCTGACCCTTGCCATTTATTGCCTCAGTATCCTGTTTGCAACGATGGTAACCGCATTTAATTCGGTTTTACAAAGTATCAATAACTTTAAGAGTACGGCAGTAGCGATTTTTGCTGGATTATTATGTAAGCTCGCTTTAACTAGAATATTTGTTGTTCACTTTGGAATTATGGGAGCCTCTTTATCAACCATCATTGCTTTAGCAGTGGTTCTTTTGGTTAACTGGTATACCAGTCCCAAGCAAGTTCATGAACATATCTTTAGGGTAGACTTTCTGATAAAAGTAGCGGCCATCAGTATAGTAATGATGATTGTGGTTGGATTACTAGGATGGTTACTTAATTATTATTTGGGTAATGGAAGTAGACTAATGGATATCGTTAAATTGATGGTGGTCATCCCAGCGGGAGCCATTGTGTTCCTAGGAATGTGCTTAAAGGGGAAAGTCCTCAGTGCTTCCGAATTAGAAATGATTCCGATTCTAAATCGATTTGTAGGAGATAAGATTAAATGAGAATTGATAAATTTTTGAAAATTGCACGAATTATAAAACGGCGTCCGATCGCTAAGAAAATTGCTGATCAGGGACGGGTCTTTGTAAATGGAGAACCAGCAAAATCTTCAAGTAAAGTTTCTGTTGGTGATCAGATTTTAATTAAATTTGGGAATAAGAATTTAACGGTAGAAGTTTTGCAATTGTTAGATACTACTAAAAAAGCTGATTCTGATACCATGTATAAAACAATCAGCGAAACATATGATCGTGATTATAAAGCAGAAAACGATGAATTAGAATAATTATTGTTAAATTAATATTATATTCTGGATTGGCTTGTGTTATTATGATCATATAAACTTGTGGAGGCATTTCTGATGAACAGAAATAATAATGTAGAGTATTTGAATTCTGCTTCAAGGAAAAATAAGGAAAATCAACAAAAGAATCGTCCTAAAGTTAATAAACGAACTAAACGTCTCATGGCGATCGTAGCGGTTTTTGCCGTGGTTATTATTGCACTTGGATGGCAAATTGTTGATGGAATGAATCAAATCCACGAAGTAAACGCCCAAATTACTGAAAAGCAACAGGATTATCGGGTGGAAAAACAAAAGGAAAAAGGGCTTAATGAACAGATTAAGCTGTTAAATAACAAGAATTATCTTCAGGAATTGATGCGAGCCAAATATTATTACACAAAACCGGGCGAAACAGTTTACAGTTTCCCACAGAATAGTAATATTGGTAATGAATAGAGGGTTACGATTGTGTAATCTTCTTTTATTTTACTTTGAAGTATTATGTTATAATTAACTCAACATTTATTAGGAGGAATGGCTTTTTTATGGCAATTAAGGTTGGAGAGAAAGTCACTGGAAAAGTTTCTGGAATTACTAATTTTGGAGCTTTTATTGATCTAGGCGATCACAAGACTGGATTGGTTCATATCAGTGAAGTTTCTGATGGTTACGTGAAGGATATTCATGATATTTTGTCTGTTGGCGATGAAGTGACCGTTAAGGTTTTGAGCATTGGGGATGACGGTAAGATCGGCTTATCAATCCGCAAGGCTTCCGATCATCCAGGCGAAGGATCACATTCACATCATGGTGAACATAATCATGATGAGCATTCACACCATGGACACGCAAATAATGGGAATCATGGACATCGTGGTGGCCACGACAATCGGAATGGCCATAAGGGTAAGAATGAAAGCTTTGATGACTTACTTTCAGATTTCATGAAAGAAAGTGAAAGTCGGATGTCCGTAATCAAAAAAAACACAGAAGGTAAACGCGGTGGCCGTGGTGGCCGTCGTAGTTAATGAACGAATAACTGAGCAATCTGCTCGGCTTTTTTGTTTTGGAGGTTAATTTGAATTTACAACGTCAAATTAATTCATTAATTAATAAGGAACACTGGTGGAATGAAGCTCAACCAGTTGTGGTTGGCGTGTCAACGGGGGTTGATTCCATGGTGTTATTGAACTTGTTGGAGCATTTACCTAAGCTGATAAGGCCTCGAATCATCGTTGCCCACGTTAATCATCATTTAAGAGAGCAAAGTACCATTGAAGAGCGGTTTATAACTGAATATTGTAGGAGCCATCACCTTGAGTTAATGGTTGGAAATTGGGACCATAATGACATTCATAGTGGAATCGAAGCCAAAGCACGTCAGTTTCGGTATCATTTTTTTACTAAGGTAATGGATGAAAAGGGTGCCACAATTCTTTTAACCGCTCACCAGGCCAATGACCAGGCTGAGACTGTCCTTATGAAACTGATTCGAAGTGGAAATTTAATGGAGTGCCAGGGAATTCAACCAAGTCGGCCGTTTCATAATGGTAAGATTATTCGACCAATGTTATCTTTCTCAAAAAATAATATTCGGGCTTATGCTCGTAGTCATGGGTTAGTTTGGTACGAAGATGAGACTAATTTTGGAGAAGAGGTTTTGCGAAACCGAATTCGGAACCAAATTTTACCGAACCTAATGAAAGAAAATCCTCAGGTAATATCCCATCTTGCTAATTTTGCTAAAAACTTACAGTCTGAGATTGCTGGGGCGGAAGAATTAGCCTCAACATTTTTGCAGCATCAAGATCTCAAGGTAAATAATGACCGAGTTATTGCTCGATCCGATTTAATTAAAACAGACCAACTACCAATTTTACTGCGAACGTTACTAAAGAAACTGACAACTTCAGTTACTCTTTCTGACAACCAAATTACAGAAATCATGACTTTAGTTAAAGATTTTGAAAAACCTCAAGGAAAATTGCAAATTTCAAATGCTTATTTTTTTGAAAAAAGTTATAATAGTATCATGTTTTTTAAGCAATCTCCTAACAATTACGATGAAGACCGTGATAAAAGTTCGTTTGTGGTAAAATTAAACACGTGGAACTACGATAATAATGGATTTAACTTTGGAATTTTTGATAAGAATCATGTTCCAAAGGGGAAATTCGATCGTGTTAGTTACTTCGATTTAGCGACTGCGCGATTTCCTTTATCTATAAGAAGTGGTCAACCGACTGATACCATTGAACTTAAAAATGGTGGACATCAAAGTTTAAGAAGATTGTTAATTAATCAAAAGGTTCCAAGTGAAAAACGGCGTCATGTCAAGGTGTTGGTAGATAGTAAGGAACAGGTTTTAGCAATCATTGGTTACAAAGAGAGTCGAAAGTCGTCGCCAGGTGCGACAAACGGGTATGAACTTTTAGTTACGCGAAAGGATGTAACAAATGAATGACGATATTGAGAGGGTTCTGTATAGTCAAGAAGACATTGCCGCTGCTGTAAAAAGATTGGGAAAACAGTTAAGTAATGATTATCGGGACAAAAAGCCACTAGTGGTTTGCGTACTTACTGGTGCTGTTTTATTTATGAGCGATATTATTCGTCAGATGGACATATACTTAGATATTGATTTTGTAGACGTTTCAAGTTATAAGGGTGGAACTGCCTCAACCGGAAAGGTAGAGCTCATCCGTGATCTTGACAGTGATGTTAGTGGTCGTGACATTATTTTTGTTGAAGATATTATTGATACGGGAAGAACCCTTCAATTTCTCGAAGATTTAGTTTCAGATCGAGGAGCTAACTCAATTAAAGTTTGTACCATTTTTGATAAACCCGAGGGACGGGTCGTTTCTGCTAAGGCAGATTACGTTGGATTTAATGTTCCAAATGAATTTATTGTGGGTTATGGACTTGATTACAAGGGTTTTTATCGTAATTTGCCATACATTGGAATTTTAAAACCTTCAATTTATTCGGCCTAAACGGTCGTTCATTTAAAGTAAAAGTGATAACATTCTATTTGTTATCTTTTCGAGAAATAAGATTGGGAGGCACAAATGAAAAATAATAAAAATGGGCTTTTTAAGAGTAGTCTATTTTATATCATCATCTTTGTGGTTGTCATGGGTGTTATTATGTTGGTCACTGGTGGTGGCGGATCACAAAGCACTCAAACTCAGGGAATTCGTTCAAGTCAATTTACTAATGATTTGCAGACGAATAAAGTCAAGAATTTCTCTGTTCAACCTTCTGGCGGTGTATATAAAATAACTGGTCAGTACAAGAAACCCCAAAATGTTAAGCAGAAGAATAATGGAATTCCGCTTAACTTTAGTAATGGAAAACTTACCAAGTCTAGTAACAATAACTACACTAAGGTAAATGGATTCACTACTAGTGTTTTAAAGAACGATTCATCCGTTAGTCAGATTACCAAGTTGGCTAACAAGAACAAGGTACCGATGAGTACCAAAGAAACACAATCGAATAGTTTTTGGTTGAACCTAGCCATCTCAGTTCTACCATTATTAATCTTCATCTATTTGTTCTACATTATGATGAAACAAGCTGGTGGAGCTGGCGGTGGTGCCGGTGGTGTCATGAAAGTCGGCAAGAGTCAGGCTAAGCCAGTCAAGAGTAGTGTTAAGTTTAGTGATGTTGCTGGTGAAGATGAAGAGAAACAAGAACTGGTTGAAGTTGTTGAATTCTTGAAGGATCCGAAGAAATTTACTAAACTTGGTGCCGTCATTCCCAAAGGTGTTTTACTTGAGGGACCTCCTGGTACCGGTAAGACCTTGCTAGCTAAAGCGGTTGCTGGTGAAGCAAATGTTCCATTCTATTCATTATCTGGATCAGATTTCGTTGAAATGTTTGTGGGTGTTGGTGCTAGCCGGGTTAGAGATTTATTTGCCCAAGCCAAGAAAAATGCACCAGCAATCATCTTTATTGATGAAATTGATGCCGTTGGACGAAAACGTGGATCCGGAATGGGCGGCGGTCACGATGAACGTGAACAAACCCTTAATCAACTATTAGTTGAAATGGATGGTTTTACAGGGAATGAAGGTGTCGTTGTCATTGCCGCAACTAACCGTTCTGATGTTCTTGATCCAGCTTTGACTCGTCCAGGTCGATTTGACCGTAAAATCTTAGTTGGTCAACCAGATGTTCGTGGTCGAGAGGCTATTTTAAAGGTTCATGCCAAAGGCAAGCCACTTGCTCCCGATGTTGATCTTCATGAAATTGCTAAACAAACTCCTGGATTTGTGGGAGCTGACTTAGCTAACTTACTAAATGAAGCCGCATTACTGGCAGCAAGAAATGGTGATAATCAAATTAATGCAGCCGATATGGATGAAGCTGAAGATCGAGTTATTGCCGGTCCTGCTAAGCGGAATAAGGTTATCAATGAACACGAACGTCAAATTGTGGCTAACCATGAAGCTGGTCATACCATTGTTGGATTAGTACTAAATGATGCTCGAGTTGTTCATAAAGTTACGATTGTTCCAAGAGGTCGTGCAGGTGGATATGCCATCATGCTACCAAAGGAAGATCAGCAATTAATTTCGAAGAAAAATGCTCAAGAACAACTTGCTGGATTAATGGGTGGTAGAACGGCTGAAGAAGTTGTCTTCCATTCAGAATCATCTGGAGCTTCCAATGACTTTGAACAAGCTACTAATCTTGCACGTGCCATGGTTACTCAGTACGGGATGAGTGATAAGATTGGAACCGTTGAACTTGAGAGTCCTAACCAAGATCCATATGCTGCACCTAAGTACTCACAGGAAACTGCAACCAAGATTGATGATGAAGTGAAATACTTTATTGATGAGGCTCACAGTGAAGCCAAGAAGATCATTGAGGGTCATCGTGAGCAGCATAAGGCCATTGCGGATGCACTTCTCAAGTACGAGACATTGGATGAAAAGGAAATCTTGAGTTTGTATAAGACTGGTAAGATGCCTGAACATTCAGAAAATAGTGACGAGTATCCAAGCGAAAATGAGACTTTCGAACAAGCTAAGAAAGCCATTGATGCAAAGGAACACGAACACGAAAAGAAACTTGAAAAGGAAATTGATCATTCTGAAGAGAAACACGATGAAAATCATGACAATTCAGATCACCCAAATTCTGATAATCAAGATCAATAAACAAAAAGAACGTTGGGATTATAACCCACGTTCTTTTTTAATATAAGGAGTGAATAAAATGAGTGATAAAAATGATGTATTAGTTAAAGCACTTACAAAGGACGGAATGTTTCGGGTTTACGGGTTAAATGCCACGGGAATCGTTAGTTACGTTCAAAAAATTCATGACACCTGGAGCACTTCAACCGCGGCATTAGGACGAACCATTGCGGCCACCTTGATGCTCTCGGCTTCTGTTTTGAAGGGAAAGGAAAGTATGACCGTTCGACTAAATGGCCAAGGTCCAGTTGGTGGAATGGTGATTGATGCGGATGCCAAGGGTCATATTAAGGGTTACATTCAAAACCCACACGTTAATCTTCCTTTAACTCAAGATGGCAAGATTGATGTTGCCAAGGGTGTTGGTAAGAATGGATTTCTAGAGGTTGTTAAAAACCAAGGAACCAGTGAGCCATATACTAGTGATGTTCCTCTTGCAAGTGGCAAAATTGGTGATGACTTTACCTTTTATCTCGCCAAGTCGGAACAAATCCCATCTGCTGTGGGTGTTTCCGTTGATATTGATGGAAAAAATAACGTTCAAAGTGCCGGCGGATACTTGATTCAAGTGATGCCTGGGGTTTCGGATGAGGCCATTGATAAATTAGAAAAGACCTTAAAAACGGCTCCTAGCATTTCATCGATGCTGGAAAAAGATCCCAATCCAGATCATATTTTAGATGAGTTGTTTGGTAAGGACCAGCTGGATATTGTTGATCATCTGCCCGTTGAATTTGTATGCAATTGTTCTAAGGAACGATTTGCCAAGGACATTGCTGGAATTGGGAAAAAGGATTTGCAACAATTAATTGATGAGGATCACGGAGCTCAGGTGGTATGTAATTTCTGTGGTAAAAAGTATGATTTTTCAGAAGATGAGCTTGTGGAAATGTTAAATAATAAAGATAAATGACACTACGGAGCGAGCTAGAGAGCGGTTCGCTCTTTTTTGTTTTAATATGGTATTATATAAAATGTTTGGAAACAATTTAGATGAGGTGAAAAAATGGAGTGGAAAATTGGTAATGTAACGATCCCAAATCAATTGGTTGTAGCTCCAATGGCTGGGGTTACTAACTCAGCTTTTAGAATTATTTGTAAAAAGTTCGGTGCCGGATTAGTGGTCTGCGAAATGATTTCTGATCGTGGAATTATGTACAATAACAAAAAAACGTTAAGCATGGTAAATGTTGATCCTAATGAGCACCCAATGAGTATTCAAATTTTTGGTGGAACTAAGGAGACCCTGGTGGAAGCGGCAAAGTTTATTGATCAAAAAACGGCTGCCGATATCATTGATATCAACATGGGGTGCCCGGTAAATAAGGTTGTAAAAACCGACGCGGGGGCCAAATGGTTACTTGATCCGGATAAAGTCTATGAAATGGTTTCGTACGTAACGGACGCGGTTCAAAAACCAGTGACCGTTAAAATGCGGACTGGTTGGGATGAAGATCATGTTTATGCCGTTCAAAATGCGTTAGCAGCTGAGGCTGCTGGAGCTTCTGCGGTTGCCATGCATGGACGTACTAGAAAGCAGATGTACACAGGTCACGCTAATTGGGAAATCCTAAAAGAAGTTGCTGATGCTTTGACCATTCCATTCATTGGAAATGGTGACGTTACGACCCCACAACAGGCAAAACAAATGATTGATGAAGTTGGTTGTGATGCGGTCATGATGGGGAGAGCTGTGGAAGGTAATCCATGGATTTTGAAGCAAACTGAGCGTTATTTGGAAACGGGTGAATTAATTCCCGAACCTAGTGTGGAAGAAAAGATTAATACTGCTAAAGAGCATTTGCATGGATTGGTTAAGATCAAAGGTGATTACGTTGGTCCGAGACAATTTAGGGGACAAGCTGTGTATTATTTAAAGGGAATTTCCCACTCCGCAAGAACGAAAGTTAAATTAAATAATGCGGAGTCTGAAGAAGAAATGGATCAGATCTTTGATGATTTTCTTGAAAAAGATGCAAAACGAAATGCGCGGAAAAATGCATAATATCGATGATTAATTATGTTATTATGAATGTAAGTTACTAGTTTGGGGGATTTGAATTGGCACAAGAGAAGAAAATGAACGACCAATTAAAAGTTCGTAGAGAGAAAATGCAAGAACTGAGGGATGAAGGAATTGATCCCTTTGGTCATGCCTTTAAGCCAACGTACTTGGCAAGGGATTTAGATAAAGAATTTAACCAGTATGATAAGGAAGAATTGGAGCAAAAAGACGTTAAAGCAACCATTGCTGGACGTATGGTGGCTAAACGTGGGAAAGGTAAGGTTGGCTTCGCTGACATTTTGGATCGTTCTGGTAAGATCCAGGTATACGTTCGTAAAGATGTTGTGGGTGAAGATCAATACCATATTTTTAAGCGAGCCGACATTGGAGACTTTCTTGGTTTCACTGGTGAAGTGATTAAGACAGACATGGGCCAATTAACGATTCGAGCAACCTCGATTACCTTTTTATCAAAGGCATTACGTCCACTTCCTGATAAATACCATGGGTTACAGAATAAAGAACAAAAATATCGTCAACGTTACCTTGATTTGATTTCTAATCGAGATAGTTTTGAACGTTTTCAAAAGCGTAGCAAAATTATTAAGGCGGTTAGAAACTTCTTAGACAACAAAATGGACTTTACTGAAGTTGAAACACCAGTTTTGCACACTTCAGCCGGTGGAGCTTCAGCTCGTCCGTTTGTTACTCACCATAATGCCTTAAATATTGATTTATACTTACGAATTGCACTCGAGCTTCATTTAAAACGTTTGATCGTTGGTGGCATGGGCCGTGTTTATGAAATTGGCCGTGTCTTTCGAAATGAAGGAATGGATAAGGAACACAATCCTGAATTCACAGAACTTGAGACTTATGCCGCATATTTTGATTTCCATGATGTAATGGATGAGACCGAGGGAATCTTTAGAGCAGCTGCAAAAGCCGTTAGTGATGATGGTAAGGTAACTTATCAAGGTGAAGAAGTTGACTTAAACCAAGAATTTGATCGAATTCATATGGTTGATGCCGTTAAGAAGTATACTGGTGTTGATTTCTGGCCTAAGATGTCAGACGAAGACGCTAAGAAATTGGCTGACGAGCATGGGGTTCACTATGAATCATATTGGAAAGTTGGTCATATCATTAATGCTTTCTTCGAACAGTTTGTTCAACCAAAATTAAAGAAACCAACCTTCGTTTATGGTCATCCGATTGAAATTTCTCCATTGGCAAAGAAAAATGCTGATGACCCAAGATTTACTGATCGTTTTGAATTATATATTTTGGGTAATGAGTACGCTAATGCTTTCTCAGAATTAAATGATCCAATTGATCAGCGTCAACGTTTCGAAGCACAGGCTAAGGAACGCGAAGAGGGTAATGATGAGGCTCAAGGAATTGATGAAGACTTTATTGAAGCTCTTGAGTATGGAATGCCACCAACAGGTGGACTAGGAATTGGGATTGATCGTTTGGTAATGCTCTTAACTGATGCACCATCAATTCGAGATGTTTTGTTATTCCCAACTATGAGACCAGAAGATAATACTGATAATCCGCAAAATGAGGATAAAAAGAAATAACTATAATATATAGTAGAATAAAAGAGCAATTGCGCTTCAAGTGCAATTGCTCTTTTTGTTTCATGGCCTTTGATTGAATAATGGCTATTTAGAGGGCTTGATGAAAGAAGTTAGTTGTGAAGTAGCTAAAAATAAAAAAGTTTGACCTTTTTTGACCAAAAGTGTTGACAAAGTATTTAAGCGCATGTATAGTAGTAAATGCTCAGTGAGAGAGATAAAGTGATTTGCTAATAATTAATAGTCACTGATTATGAACTGAATTAATTATTTTAATTGTATTTCTTGTGTTTGAGCTGAGAATATTGTATTATATTAATTGCTGTTTGAGTTTTGTAATTAAATGTTGAATTAAATAAATTTAAATTAATTGAGTTTATCTGTTGACATTCATCAATCAATGTAGTATAGTTATGTGTGTTACGTTGGTGATAACTAAACGGCAACAAGCAAGAGTAGATCTTTGAAAACTGAACAAGATTTTGATTACAAGTGTAAGGTAGTTTTAAGTGTACAAGCTTAAAATT
>NZ_JBWXUX010000048.1:0-240 GCF_059901375.1 Fructilactobacillus sp. X2R5C2 | reverse complement strand
TGCGATAGGCGGTCCGCTTCTGCGTACTGACCGTGCTGGCCGTACGGCCGAAACGCCGTGCGACCTCGCCGGTGCTGCAGCCCTGCAGGACCAGCCGGAGCACTTCGCGCTCACGTCGGCTCAATGCTGCGAGCAGCGGCTCCGGTGTCCGCCGCATCCGCGATCGACTCAACGGCGTGCGAAGTTCCGGCGGTACGAAGCGTCCGCCACGGACCAACACATCGACCGCGCGTCGCAGCA
>NZ_JBWXUX010000047.1:0-241 GCF_059901375.1 Fructilactobacillus sp. X2R5C2 | reverse complement strand
ATCATCACGATCATTTTTATCATCATTGTGTTGCTGTTTTTACGCGCAAACCATTTCTTTAAGAACTAATTTAATATAAAATGAGCATGAGGGGGTAGTGAAATAAAATGAAAGGAATTTTCTTCGATGAAACATTTTATAAGGACGTTACACGAAAATAGGATTTTCTCTTTAATTATTTGGCTAGTTGTCATTTTTATGGCAATTGTCAGTCTCCCCAACCTGAGTCAGGTTGTGATGC
>NZ_JBWXUX010000046.1:0-241 GCF_059901375.1 Fructilactobacillus sp. X2R5C2 | reverse complement strand
GCCGAAGGCCACGCGCGCGATGGGTGTGCGCAGTTCGTGCGAAATGGCATGGGTGAGATCGCGCTGGCGCTGCACCAGCTCGGCCACGCGCGCGGCCATGCGGTTGGAATGGTCGACGATCACCCGGATCTGCGAGCGTGGCGAAACCTGCGCGCGCGCCTGCAGATCGCCCGAACCGATGCGGTCGGCGTGCCGGCGCAGCGCTTCCAGGTCGCGCCAGAGCAGGCGTACCCAGGCATAC
>NZ_JBWXUX010000045.1:0-241 GCF_059901375.1 Fructilactobacillus sp. X2R5C2 | reverse complement strand
CTTGAAATCAATTGAATTCGTTTTAAATCACCATTTGGTTTAATCTTAAAGACCGCAATTGAATCGTTACCACGGTTTGAGACATAGACAAAGCGGTTGTCCTTTGAAACTTTGATTCCAGCAGCACCGTTGTGACTTTCCCAATCGTCAGGAATGGTTGAAACAATTTGTTGAACCGTGAATAATCCAGCCTCTTCGTTGTAGTCAATCACAGCAACTTTACTGCTTAGTTCACCAACAA
>NZ_JBWXUX010000044.1:0-242 GCF_059901375.1 Fructilactobacillus sp. X2R5C2 | reverse complement strand
AACAAATACAGTGTTACATACTTTAGCAATCGCCAATGAAGCTGGTGTGGATTATGACTTAGAACGTATTAATGAAATTGCTAAAAAAACACCTTACTTATCAAAAATTGCGCCTAGCTCATCATATTCTATGCATGATGTACACCAAGCTGGTGGTGTACCAGCCATTATCAATGAATTAATGAAGAAAGATGGTACATTACATCCTGATCGATTAACAGTAACTGGTAAAACATTAAGAG
>NZ_JBWXUX010000043.1:0-244 GCF_059901375.1 Fructilactobacillus sp. X2R5C2 | reverse complement strand
ATCAAGGACAGTTTCAGTTGCTTGATGCCAAGACTGGAAATCGAATTAAAAATTCCCCATTTCAAGTTGTTCATCCGATGAAAAGTGGGTCTGGTGAAAATCAAGATTCCATGGTACTTTTTGGTAAAATTGGCGGTTTGAAGTGGATTTTTATGGGTGATTTGAACCGAGAGGAAGAACTTAAGATTATCCAAAAATATCCTGATTTGCGAGTTGATGTGATCAAGCTAGGTCATCACGGAAG
>NZ_JBWXUX010000042.1:0-244 GCF_059901375.1 Fructilactobacillus sp. X2R5C2 | reverse complement strand
ATGCAAAACATATCTAACCTTTTTCCCTAATGATGGAGTATAGGCCTTACCGATGATGTCATCGATCATCCTTTGTTCTTCAGCCCGCTTCTTGGCTTGCTCTGCCAATACTTCAGCTTTTCTTCTTTCTCTGTTCTCCACGTCTTTTTCAAATATTTCTTCGTGCAATGTTTCATTAAAAGGAATTCCTTCAAGCTTCAGTAAATCAGAAAGGTATTCTTCCTGAAGTTCATCAAAACAGGAC
>NZ_JBWXUX010000041.1:0-245 GCF_059901375.1 Fructilactobacillus sp. X2R5C2 | reverse complement strand
CGTATAACTAATACGGATTTTAATGTGCCCTATTCACAAGAATATGCGTTGGGAGCAAACTTTTTTGAACAAATCGCAGCTACTCAATATCCAATAATATATGATGAACCAGTAGGTATGTTACGTATGATGGCTAACCCAGATCCTGGACAATCTATTGTTTGGAACATGGGTACGCAACAAATTAAATAAGGATAAGAAAATGAGTAAAAAATTAGTATACGGTGCTGGTGGCTGCTATGAAC
>NZ_JBWXUX010000040.1:0-245 GCF_059901375.1 Fructilactobacillus sp. X2R5C2 | reverse complement strand
AAGCTTGGCAGCTTGGTCCAAATCAGCATCAAAATGAATAATGTTGGGTGAATTGTTCCCTAGCTCCAACGCTACTGGGCGCATTCCACTTTTCTCTTTAATATATTTTCCAACTCCTGCTGATCCAGTGAAAGAATACATGGCAATTCGTTCATCCTGTAAAAGCCATTCACCAACTTCGGCGCCACCGTTTACCACATTTACATACCCTTTTGGCAGTCCGGCCTCTTCAAACAGTTCTACTA
>NZ_JBWXUX010000039.1:0-246 GCF_059901375.1 Fructilactobacillus sp. X2R5C2 | reverse complement strand
CGCGCCGCCTCAAGCAGCAACAGCTGGCCTTTCTGTTCACAGAGCCGGCCGACGCACACCAGCTGCGGCACCGCCGGCACGTTGACCGGCGCCACCTCATGGAAACCTCGCTCCAGGCCACAATGCACCACTTTCACTTTGGCCCAGTGCTCGTGCGCCACCCAGCGAAACAGCTGGCTGCGCCCGTAGGAACTTACCGCTGCCACAAAAGCAGCACGCCGCACCTTCTCGCCCATGTGCAAGAAC
>NZ_JBWXUX010000003.1:0-216781 GCF_059901375.1 Fructilactobacillus sp. X2R5C2 | reverse complement strand
TTTTAAGCTTGTACACTTAAAACTACCTTACACTTGTAATCAAAATCTTGTTCAGTTTTCAAAGATCTACTCTTACTAATAACGGCTTTCGTTTCATCTCAACGCCGCATATATTAATATACCATGTGGTTAAATTAATGTCAATAGAAAAGTTTGACTAATTTTAACCAAATTGATATGCCGCTCTTGACAACAATTAATACTATACTATCTATAACCTTAATCGTCAACACTTTTTTTAAATAAATCAAAAATAATTTAAATAAAGCAAAATTAAATTCAAAAAAATACATTTTATTGATACACTTAAATAGTTAAAAACATATATCAAAAGAGGAAAAATATGGATTTTTTTAAATTTTTAATTGATTTCGTACTTCACATTGATAAGCATCTCATTACCATTGTAAACATGTTCGGAGATTGGACATACCTGATTTTGTTTATAATTATATTCATTGAAACGGGTGCTGTTATTCTACCATTTCTCCCTGGTGACTCTCTTTTATTTGCTGCGGCAGCCCTATCAGCCAATTCAAATTATAGTCTTAGCATTTGGATCTTCATTCTTACCTTCTTTGTTGCATCAGCAGCTGGAGACTCATTAAACTTCTTTATTGGAAGAAAAGTTGGCAATGCTTTAATTGAACATCAATTCTTCGGCAAATTCATTAAGGAAAGGGACTTAAAAAGAGCACGAGAGTTCTTCAATAAATACGGCGCAATTGCAATCTTCTTGGCACGATTCATGCCAATTATTAGAACATTTGCTCCCTTTGTGGCAGCTGGAACCGACTTCAGTTACAAAAAGTTTCTAAAATATAATTTAGTCGCTTGTATCTGTTGGGTATTAATTTGCTGTGGAGCAGGATACTTTTTCGGAAACATCCCATTTGTTCAGGCTCACTTCTCACTTGTAATCATTTTGATCATTATCATCTCATTGATCCCCGCTTTAGTTGGCTATCTAAAAAGCAAGGTTTCAACACCAAAATAAAAAGAATCTTTCTTCCAGAATTTAATCTGCTAGAAAGATTCTTTTTTTAATTCCCTTTTACCAATTATGGCAACTATTATCAAACCAACAATAACCAGTAAAAAGAACAGTGCAAAACACATCAAAAAGTATTGATCCGGTAATACATTAATTATCGGATCTTTTTTTGGATTAAAAATCCAGTCTTGATTTTTAAACAATACTTCATGGAAATATATGAATACATCTTGGAAATCCAAAACACAAAACAGTGATAAAACACCCGTCACTAAAATCGCCACTTCTGAAAGTGACTGTAATTTCCACATTCTCTTAAAATAGTTAAATCGAAACATGATGATAAGTAAACTGATAAATGTAATCAATAAAACTAAATTATTAACTAACGTTAACGTTCTGACATTTTCAAAATGAACCATTCCATTTGATGAAATGGGAAACTGATTAAGTTTTAGCACACTCGTAAATGGATTTTGAATAAAATTAGTCATCCTATGAAAATTTTCCATTAATAATCCGTTTGAAACATGAAACTTAACCGCTAATCCCATGAACGCTATCGTCACGTAATACAACCAACTGGCATTAATAATAAAAAAGACCGAAAACGTGATCAAAAAAAGTAGGATTAGGATAAATACTCCAATATCCTTTAGACTATAAAACATTCCATTCATCTAGACTATTAACCTCATAAGTGGGTTGAACATCCCGTTTCTCAACCTGTTTCTTGGTGGAAACTCCCGTATAAGTAATTAAAGTATCCATTCTATCGTTAATTCCCGCCATGATGTCAGTATCATAATTATCTCCTACCATAATCACTTCCGACTTCTTTAAACCTAACTGTTTCAGAGCTTTTTCCACAATTAAAGTCTGTGGCTTTCCAATCATGATAGGATCAACTCCCGACGCATAACGAACTGAGTCAATAATTGATCCCGCACTTGGTAACATTCCATTCTCACTTGGAATTCTAGCATCTGGGTTCGTTCCCACGAATTTAGCTCCATGAGCGATTCCAAGAACTGCCCGTGACAATTTTTGATAGGTTAAATCACGATCAAGTCCAACTACTACGTATTCAGGATCATCCGTGAAAACATTAAAACCCTGTGCTTCCATGGCTTCTTTTAAGCCATTTTCACCAATTACATACGCTGACTTTGTTCTGTTATTAGCTTTAGCATCATCATTCACATAGGCCGCCGTTGCAATTCCAGAAGTATAGACGTTCTTGTCTTCTACATCAATCCCATGATTATTCGCCAAATTATCAACGACTTCACTTGGCATCTTCGTTGAATTATTCGTCACAAACAAAAAGGGAATGTGATTTTGCTGGAGCCTTTCAATAAATCGTTTGGCTGCAGGAATTCTTTTCTTTCCTTGGTAAACGGTCCCGTCTAGATCAATTAAGTATCCCTTATACTTCTTCATTTAATCCTCACTTATTTCTGCCTAATGGTAAAGCCACGTTTACCACTCTTAAAGTGTTTTGTCTTTAAACTCTTCTTTTGTTGTTTTTTAGCTGAATTATGACCACCAGCCGATTTGGATTTTTTATTTTTCATCCCAAACCGTTGTTTTTTTCTATTAGATTTATGACTTGAATTCTTTTCCTTCTCTGCCTCTAAATTATGCAAAATGAAGTAATTGGAACCAAAATTAGTATCTTCAATCAAATAATCAGGAATTGCTGAATGGCGTAAACTTTTACTAACGTTTCTAAAGTCACCATAAAAACCCTTTAATCGTAATTGTCCGTATCCCCAATCACCAACAATATAATCAAATCTAGTCAAAATTGGGTTAAATTTATTCGAAAATTCACCCAAATCAAAAGCATTTCTAACATTTGTTTCAATCACGTATACATGACCATTAACACTTAAAGTAGTCTCGTCCACTTGCTTGATATCAGCTAATGCTGCTCGTTCATCATTTCTGGTCTCAATTAACGTCTCGATTTCATTATGATCCATACTATTCTCCCTTTAACGGAAATTTCTTTGCCAGATAATCACCAAAGACATCTCGGAGGGTTTCATCATAAAAAATATCATTCTTTCCCACAATGCTAATTGCTGGGAAAAATGGGATGAAACTATAATGATCTATCAGTGCAATTGTGTATTTTTTGTCGGGCTCCACGAGTTCGTCATGGTAAAACAGTTGCTTTTTTTCAGGATCATACCGAATTCCATCATAAATTAATCGACCAAAGTATTTCCCACGAAAACCCATTCCTTTTTGTTCAAATCGAACTAGAAAATCCTTGTTCTTTTCCATTTCCATGACAACTTCCCACAAATTATAACCATAAAATTCACTTTTCATAACGTGAATTGAATGTGGTAATAACTTATGAAGTTCATTTTTATCAACAACACCCTTATCCAAGTTACCTAAAAACAAACCAGTGTTCAAAACGGCAGCCGTTGTACCGGCTTTTTTCTCAATCGCTTTAAGTCCCAAGTCGACTAATTCATTGTCATCCGTTAAAGAAGTAGTCATCGTATGAGGAATATCAGCGACTCGTTGACTTGCTAAAATTCCTTCGCCACGATCTTCAAGATGTTCAATTTCTTCCGCATCTTTCACATCAGCTTTCATTTCAGAAGTTTTGTAAACCCGGGCTTTCATGTTTTCGACTTGTTTATCATCATTGACATCAAACGTAATTTCACCGACATAATGACCCCACTTTTCAGCAGCAGTCAACATGGTTTGATTAACTTTCTCACCATGAACTAACAGATGATGGGTATGACCACCAACAATAACGTTAATTTCAGGAAAGGCTTTTGCAATTCTTCGATCATTATTAATCCCTAAATGAGAAAGTAAGATCAAAACATCATATTGACCCTTCCAAGCTGTCAAGCAACGTTCAATTGTACTTTTGATGGGAAGAGAATTCCAATCCATGTACTGATAAGTCGGATAAGGAGCAGTTAATCCCATAAAACGAACTCTAACATTGTTCTTTAAAAGAAAGTCACGATATGGAATTGCCCAACTTGGAAGTTGCCCAGTTCTTTCGTCAATCACATTATCTAAAACAACGGGGAAATTAGCATCATCGTATAAATGCGCCAATTCATCATGCGAAGTAGTAAGGGCTTCATTATTACCAATGGTGGCCGCATCGTATCCCACTGAGTTCATCAACTCAATATTTGCTTTGCCAGAAGTGGCCTCGGTCAATGCATTAGATCGATCAATGGCATCCCCATCATCAACTTTAAAGACACGATAACCCTTGTCTTCCAATTGTTTAGTTCTTAACTTCATAAATCTTCTGATTTTAGGCCAATTTTCAAAATGTGAGTGAAGATCATTGGTATGCAAAATTGCTACTTTATCCATCATATTACTTCCTCAATATTTTCTTCTATAATTATCGTTATTTTCTATTCTAACATCCATTAATAATGATAATCAAAAAGTCGATGACTTTAACCATCGACTTCTTTTCTTTCCCTATGCTTATCGCTTAAAACTTTGAAACCATACAAAATTAGTAACCAAATAATTGAACCAATCAACGCAACTAACGTTTGCATTTTAAAAATCAAAACAAAGGCAACAAAAACCATAAATCCAACAACAAAGAAGTCGGAGTAAGGGAACCATGGCATCTTAAAGGTAAGCTTACTGGTTTGTTCTGGCGTAAGTGATCGTCGATACTCATAATGAGTGATCACAATCAATGACCAAACAAATAAGAAACAAGTAGTGGCAATACTTGAGACCAGTTCAAACACGCCTTCAGGCATTAAAATGTTCAACACAACTGAGATAGCAATCACAATAGTTGAGAACAAAATTGCGTTAGCTGGAATGTGTCTTTTGGACAGGGTACCCAATTTCTTGGCAAATTTGTTTTGACTTTTATCTGTTAACGAAAATAACATTCGTCCAGTGGTAAAAATAGCACTATTACACGATGATGCTGCAGCAGTTAGAACGACAAAGTTAATGATCGCAGCTGCTGATTTAATTCCAATATTCGAAAATACTTGAACAAAAGGACTTGAATTAGCGGAAATGTACTGCCATGGGAAGATACACATTAAGGCTAGTAAAGATCCAACATAGAAAATAATGATTCGGGTAGGAACTTCATTAATACATTTTGGAATGATTTTCTGTGGATCTTGTGTTTCTGATGCGGTCATCCCAATCATTTCAATCCCTGCAAAGCTAAATAGAACCATTTGAAATGAAAGCACAAACCCGGAAGCACCGTGAGCAAAAAATCCGTGAGAATACAAATTGGATACCTGGGCGTACCCCACACTTGTCTTATAGTGCATTAACACCAAAATAATTCCAACGATGATTAACGCCACAATTGCAACCACTTTAATTAATGCAAACCAAAATTCCGTTTCACCAAAAGCAGAAACAGTAATCGAATTCAATAGGAACAAAATTAGAATCAAGAATGCAGCTGTTACCCATTGTGGTAACCCTGGAAACCAAAACTTCATGTATAAACCAGCCGCAGTGACTTCCGCCATCGCAATGGCGATCCAACAGAACCAATATGTCCACCCAGCTACAAAGCCGGTTCTTTCCCCTAAATATTTGTTAATAAATTCAATAAATGAAACGCTATTAGTATTCGATAAAAGTAATTCACCGAGGGCTCGCATCAAGAAGAAACAAGCCACTCCAGCAATCACATAGGCAATAATGATTGACGGTCCTGCAAGGTGAATTGATTGTCCTGCACCTAAAAACAGACCCGTTCCAATGGTTCCACCTAACGCCATTAATTGAACATGACGACTTTTGAGTCCCCGTGACATTTGGTTTTCATTATTTGTATTCTTTTCCAACAAAAACATCCTTTCTTTACGTATGCCTACATTATACACGGATACGTGAAGCTATTTGTTACTTTTTAAGGAAATTATACAGATATTTTGTCAGAAAAACTACCAAAAATTTAAAAAATTCCAAATTTACGTGATAAAAAAGAATCCACTTTGATGAGTGGATTCTCATTAAAACTATTTATTTGCTTTTTCTTTACTTTCTTTTTCAAGTCGTTGGACATCAAGAGCGATCATTAATTCTTCATTAGTTGGAACTAATAAAGTCTTAATCTTTGATCCCTTGGCACTTAAATCTCTAACAACTCCCCTGACATTATTCTTTTCTTTGTCAACACCAATGCCAAAGTATGAAAGTTGATCAGTGACTTCTTGTCTAACAGTGATACTGTTTTCACCAACTCCAGCAGTGAAGACGATGGCGTCAGCACCACCCAATTCTGCTAGATATGATCCAATATAACGAACAATTCGATTATCATAAATTTGACGAGCAATCTTAGCACGATGGTTAGTCTTTTGAGCCTCTTCAACTTCACGCATATCGGCAGAAACTCCAGAGATACCAAGCAATCCAGATTTCGTGTTTAAAACCTTAATCATATCATTGATATCAGTCATGCCCTCTTTTTCCATCACATAGGCTAAAAGAGATGGATCAACATCACCAGAACGAGTTGCCATTGTTAGGCCAGTAACTGGGGTGAACCCCATGGATGTATCATAAGACTTTCCATTCTTAACAGCACATATAGAAGCACCAGCACCCAAATGCATAATAATCATCTTAAGATCTTCCACTGGCTTACCTAACAACTTAGCAGCACGTTGTGATACATAACGGTAACTGATCCCGTGGAATCCATATTTACGAGCTCGATACTTCTCATAGTATTCATATGGAAGACTATATAGGTAGTTCTTTTCAGGAATCGTTTGATGAAATGAAGTATCAAAAACGGCCACACTAGTTACATTAGGAAGAACCTTTTCAAATGCTTTAATTCCCAAAACATTAGCTGGTTCATGGAGAGGAGCCAACTCATCCAAACTTTCAATCTTTTTGAGAACTTCAGGAGTAATAATTACCGATTGATCAAAATATTCTCCACCAGCAACAACTCGGTGTCCAACCCCAGTAATTTCGTTATAGTCATTAATAATGTCAAGATCGAGTAATTGATCTAACAAGATTTGAATTGCTTGTTCGTGATCTTTAACATCCAATGTTTCCTCAAATTTCTTCCCATCATCATATTTAATTTCAACATGTGATTCTGGTAAGCCAATTCTTTCAATTAATCCTTCACCAAGAACCTTTTCTTCTGGCATTTTGAATAACTTAAACTTTAAAGTTGAGCTACCAGCATTAATCGCAATAATTTTACCCATGAGTAATCTCCTTATTTTTAACTATTTTTTTAATAAATCGTTTTCTTCCCAATCAACAATCTCAGCCATGAATTTTTGAAAGGCATCTGTATCTTTAAATGAAGGGAACTCTCCCAACATAACCTTTTGCACTTGGTGACTATCTCCGCCACGATTTTGCAAAATTAAAATGGCCTTCTGAGCATTTTCGTTTGCAAACAACTCTTTTGGTAAATTCAAGACTCCTTGTAAGTATACAGAATCTTGAAACCATTTTAAAAGACCCTTGGCTTCACTAGTTTGAAAAATGTTGCTGGGAACCAAAAATACTCCAAAACCAGCTGGTTTTAAGTAGTTCATTGATTGTTCAATTAGTAAATGATGAACATATGAATGTCCTGCTTGAGCTCGAGTAGCATAACCCGTGGTTTTTTCATCAATTGGATAATAACCAACCGGAAGATCAGAAACAACCAAATTAACCTTGGGAACCAACAAATGTTCAATACTATCTTGCTGAATTAGCTCGACATCCAAATTCTGCATTTTCGCACTAATACTAGCAATTGAAATCATTGAATCATCATTATCAATTCCATATCCCTTTACAGTATCATGAAGTGAATCATGTAATTGATTCATAACCGCTGTGAGTAAATTCCCAGTTCCAACTGCTGGATCAAGGATGCTAACACTGGATTCATGTTCATAAATCCGCGTAACTATGTATCCCATGATGTAGGCGATTGTATCAGGAGTTATTTGATGATTTGCCTGAATCTTGTCTTCTTTAGTGGCTCGGATCATAACCATTTGAATGGCTCGTCGAATTGATTCGTTATCCATTTTGTGGTAGTCAACCGTTCGATATAGCTTAGTAAGGTCATCCACTATTTTGGGTTTAGGAACCCCATCTTCAACTCGAACCGTATTATTATCAATCATATTATCAGCCGTCTCAATGAAAGCATCCAAATACGACGTTCCTAAAGCTTGACTCAAGACTTTGCTGGATTGATCAAAAACTTGAAACAATGATATTGATTCTTTTTCAGACAGAAATATCAACCCCTTTTCTTATATATCTAGGGTTAATACTACCAGAGTTCACGTCCGTTATTCAAGATTTCTCGTTTATCTCTTAGAATTATTCAATTCTTTAGTCAACCTTTGATATTTTGCGGTCCGAATATGATTATTTTGGATTTGAAAGTCTACTTTTTGGTAGCGATAAACGATTATACCAGATAAAAATAGCAAAAATAAAATAGCAATTAAAGTTAAACTTCCCCTTCTTTTATAAATAACTTTTGGCTTCATAATTAACCCCATCAATTTTGATACGACTAGTTAAAACATGGTGATGGGTAGACCACGAAGCATGATTCACCCTTAAAATAATTGGGATGTGTCCACCCTTAACCCCACGTAACCTCACCATGTTCTCATATTTTTCCATAATGTATTCTTTATTCTCTTTTTTACTTTTAAGCTTAACGGAATTTCTTTCGACATTCATGACTTTAAACTGATAATCAGGTGATTCAATCACATCGAGATAACGGTAAAAAATTCCATCACGATCTTCCCACTTCTCACTTCTAACTAGTTGCGTGGTCAACATTATTAGACCAAAGGCCATCGAAATTACCAGCAAGGAAAAAATTGATTCAATGATCGAGAAACCAGCCCGTTTACTGATACTTTTTAAGTAATTTATGCTCATAAGTTTTCCTCACCGCATGCATTTCATCCCTACTTTTTTGTAAACAATGATGCTCAAAATCATTCACATTCAAATAAAAAATCACTCCACTACAAATTAATGCCATGCCAATCAGTGAATCCAATAGAGTAAATCCTAATCTAATTTTGTTTAATAGTTTCAAGGTGATACGCACCCCATCCCAGTTGAATTTTTTGTAAAATTAATCTTTTTTGTCCACTTGAAGACCATCTAATGGTTTGCGGTTTCACGTAGCCATCTTTTTTGATTTCAATGTTATGATAACTTTTAACGCTTAGCCCCCTTGGCATTTTAACTACTCGATTTTTTAACTTTGACTTTTCCTGCTTCACAAACACTACTTCATCATTTGGGTAAAATAATACCCGGGTTGAATGGTGATGAGCTTGCGATTCAACTAATGCCTCATTCCAAGCAGAATCAAGTGTCTCAAAGAAACGTTTCTCTTGATTTCCTATTACACCGAGATAATTGAAAGCTACTAACGTGATGCCAAGAATTAAGGACGAAACAAACAACACTAAGACACTTTCAACTAACGTAAATCCAGGTTGATCATTTTTGCATCGCATGATTTTTTACCACAACGATTCTTTCAGCATGTGCTTGATTAGCCTGCTTCCCAGTTAAATAATGACTTCGAACTAACTTATTAATTGTTACATCTCCATCGTGATTTTCATCCTGATAGGCATCAATTTGAGTTTGAATCACAGATACCATTGCTGATCCATGAATTTTCTTAGCATGATCTTTCTGATTACTAAGATTTGGGATAATAATTAAAACTAACAATGAAATGATAAACAAAACAATCGTCATTTCTATTAAAGTAAAACCCTTCCTATTCATTAATAAAGTCCTTTCATCGAATCATACATTGGTAATAGCATTTGTAAATAAGCTCCTACAATTAAAATTCCGATTACTGCAAAAGAAACTGGCTGAATCAATTTAATTAACAAGTTAGACTTACGGATCATTTCTTTAAAGCTCAATCTACTAAGTGCCTTAAGATTTTGAGCTAACTCCGACTGAGTACTTCCGTTTGAAAGAAACACGATCATTTCTTCAGACACAAAAGAATAGCGTGCTAAACTTGCCCCAAAATTCATTCCCTCATTAAAACTTGCGCGCATTGTTTTTCCAACATCATAAAGAAGACTTTGACGATCAAACTTTAATAAGGCTGAAACGACCTGCTTCAAGTCCAAGCCACCGTTAATCATCAAAGCAAAATTAGAAGTAACAAAATATTGATAATACGCTTTAAATAGCTGTCCTATCACGGGAATTTTAACCAATAAATTAATGCGATCAATGCATTTCTTCGCTTTAAAGTTTTGGTAACCAACCATTCCCAATAAAATAATTGTTAAACCAACAGCATAGACTATATACGAAATAACATGATGGTTACTAGTGCCTGTTTGTCCTGTCAAGTCAGCTGTTTGGGGCATAATTAAGAACTTAACGGCAAAGATGATGCTAAATAAAACTAAGAACAAAAAAATGGGGTAAACCACAACTGCTTTGATTTTCTCATTTTGTGTAATTCTTAATTTTAAAAAGTCACCAACTTCTTTCATTCCATTCACTAAATCACCATGCTCATCAGCGATTTTTAACTGATAATAGATTGATTCACTAAGAAAAAATTTCATCGAATCCGGTAAATTATTTCCTCTTTCTAAACCATGCATGATCTTATTTACAATTATTTGATTCCGTTTCGAGACTACTTTAACAAACTCCAAGCTCTGATGAATTGAAAATCCAGTAGATAATAAATCACCTAAGGTTGAAAACAAAAATGCTTGTTGTTTTATGGAAATCCGCTTACCCGTAAAAATATTTATCCCGATTTTTTTCACTAATTACTCCCCTTTTAAAAAGCAGTTCAATCTGATCCTTCCAATCTCTCATATCATCTTTTTCCACATGATGATTATTAAACTCATCCTTAATGGTTAATAAGGTTTTAATTTCCTTTAGATTTAGTTGGGATTAACCGTTGGTAGACCACTAAGTTTAAGGCCGCTTGAATTCGTTCAAAGTCAATCCCTAACTCTAGTAGTCGCTGAATCGTTCCATCAGGAGACTTAGCATGAACAGTACTTAAAACTAAATGACCTGATAAAGCAGCTGAAATTGCAACTTCCGCCGTTTGATGATCCCGAATTTCACCAATTATAAAAACGTCAGGACGTTGTCTTAATCCTACTTTTAGCAAATCTGCATAAGTCATCTTGGCCTGATCATTGACTTCCAATTGTAAAAAAGACTCTTCATAGATCTCCACTGGATCTTCAATTGTCATTACAATTTGATTTTTGCTGATTTTTCTAACTACACGATAAATAGTAGTTGTTTTACCCGATCCAGTGGGACCCGCAAATAAAAGTAAACCTCGCTTTTTACAAGCCGATTCAATCTTTTGAATTTGATCCGGATTAAAAAAGCCGCTCTCGATTTGATGAGTATCGTAGATAATCCTAATCACCATCGATTCATTTTGGCTAAAGTTTCCCACCGACGATAATCGCAAACGAAGTTTCTGATCTTTGATCGTATAATCCATTGCACCAAGCTGGGGCCTTCTACTATCCGTCACTGACATTCCACTTTGATACTTACAATACGAAATGACTCGTTTTGCCATTTCGGTACTTAAATTTGTAATTTGAATCGTCCTGACCGCCGTATGAACTTTAATACAATATTCATTTTCCTTTGGTAAGATAAAAACATCAGAAGCCTGGCGTTGGACCGCGAATTCCATAATATTATCTAACCATTGTGTCACTTTCAATTTCATCACATCCTTCATAACTAAATACGAAAAAAAGATGCAATCTAATTAAAGATTGCACCCTTTTTTTAATTATTTAATTATTCAGCTTCATTTGGTAAAACAGCTGCTTCATAAACATCTTGAACATCATCGTTGTCCTCTAATTCATCAATAAGACCACTATACTGCTCAACTTTATCTGAAGGAACTTCAGTTGTATTCTGTGGGACTAACTTAACCTCAGCATCCAACTTATAACCTGCTTTTTGTAATGCATCACGAACGCTCGCCATGCTTGCAGGATCAGTAAGGATTTGATATTCATCATCGGTCGACTTCATATCGTCAGCACCAGCATCTAAGGCAGCCATCAACATACTATCTTCATCATCATCCGTATCAGACTTTGAAATAGTAATGAATCCCTTTCGATCAAACATATATGATACTGAACCATCAGTTCCAAGTGAACCACCATGATGAGTAAATGCAGAACGAATTGCCGCAGCAGTTCGGTTCTTATTATCAGTTAAGGCAGATACCATTACTGCAGTTCCACCAGGTCCATATCCTTCATAAGTTACTTCTTCAAACTTTGCTCCACCAACACCTGAAGCTTTGTCAATTGCCCGTTGAACGTTGTCTTTCGGCATGTTTGCTTCACGAGCTTTTTCCATTTCTAGTCGTAATTGAGGATTTCCTTCTGGATCACTTCCACCAGCCTTTGCAGCTTGGTATAAGTTACGTGAGATCTTCTGGAAAATCTTTCCACGCTTAGCATCTTGGGCGTTCTTTCGTCCCTGAATGTTATGCCACTTTGAATGTCCTGACATGATCGCAACTCCTCTCTCTTTTAAACATATTAACTCTCTAATTATAGCAACTAGTAACTCTAGTATCAAGTTAAGTTCTATTTAGTTGATTCACGCTTTTTTAAACCAAAAGGCAAAAAGACCTTATTTTCTTCAATATCTTCATTATTCATTAACTTCGTTAAAAGACGCATGGCAACGGCTCCCACATCATAAAGCGGTTGAGTAATCGTTGACATGGTTGGTCTGGTCATTTCAGTTAACTTCGTATCATTACTAGTTGCAAGTTCAAATTCACCTGGGACACTAATCCCATCATCAGTCATCGAATTCATCACTCCTGCAGCCATATCATCGTCAGTAACAATTGCGGCAGTTACTTCATTCTTTTGCAAACGTTTTCTTAAAGCATATCCACCAGAATAACTGACATCGGTCTCAAAAAGCAATGATTTTTCATATGGGATTCCCGCATCAGTCAACGCATCCTTGTACCCTTTCAAACGAAAGTCCTTATTAATGGAACGTTCGAGGGGACCCGAAACAAAGGCAATCCGGTCATTTCCATTATTAATTAAATTAGTAACTTCAGAGTACACGGCTTGTCTATAATCAATGTTGACACTCGGAATCTTCCCACTAGCATCCACAGAACCCGCTAAAACCACAGGTGCTCGGGACTTCTTGAATTCCGATCGTAACTCTTCTGAGATTTCATTTCCCATAAAGATAATCCCATCAACCTGTTTAGCCTGAAGCGTATTCATTGAGGTCAGTTCACGCTGATTATTACCGTCAGAATTAGTTAAAATAATATTGTACTTATACATCGTCGCAATATCATCAATCCCTCTGGCAAGTGAAGCAAAGTAAGTATTCGTCACGTTCGGAATAATAACTCCCACCGTGGTAGACTTTTTACTTGCCAGTCCTCTAGCAACTGCATTGGGACGGTAGTCAAGTTTATCAATGATGTTTAAGACTTTTTGTTTGGTCGCATCTTTAACATTTTGGTTACCATTTACCACTCGTGAGACAGTTGCCATTGACACATTGGCCTCGCGAGCTACATCATAAATTGTCACATTTTGTTTTTTCAAAGTCGATTTCTCCTATGAGCACACTTATGTACACTAATTATTATAAATATATCAAAGTAAAGGAATTCATTCAAGTGAAATCGGTTACATCAAGAGAGCAAAAAAAACCGGACCGTCCGTCCGATTTGGGTAAATAAATTATTTTTCATGGTGTTCGTGAACTGGATAAATTGTCTCTGCACGATCTTGATCGCTAAATGCATCATCTGGATCAATCACAATATCATCAGATTCTTTTTCTTTAGCAAGATCATCTAATTCATTCTTAGGTGCTGGATGTTCTTCAACATCAGATTTTAAAGAATTAACAGCTTCCTGTAAATCAGATAATTTATCACTAAGAGATTCATTAACTTTATGAACCGATCCTCTAGCATCATCCATCTTATCTGAAGCAAGATCCTTAAGGTCTTCAGCCGTATCATTTGCATAGTAAACGTAGTCTAACGCACGGTCTTTAGCATCTTCCGTAGCGTCTAGAATCCACTCTTTAATTTCACGTTGTTTTGCTTCATCTAATAGTTTGTAGGCTACGAAAGCAGCAGTTCCACCAAGTACTGATCCTAAAAGCATTCCCTTTTTCAAATTCATAACCAATCCACCCCTTAATTTGTTTCTTCAGAATTTTTGTCGCGTTTAGAGAACAATCTGCCAAGCATCTTACCAGCAAATGTTAATGCAGACGTTTTAGCTAACAAACCACTCTTCGATTTAACTTTCTCAGTTGCATTTCTTGTTGCTTCATTTAGGTCTGAAACACTTTCACCTAAATCAGCTGCCGCCTGGAACACGGGATCAACCTGATCGAGTTTTGAATTAACGTTGTTAAGTAAGGTGTTTGAAATGACCATAATTTGCTCACATTCTTTGCTAATATGATTAGCATCATTTGTAAGACTATTAACACTTTCACTGACATCCTTAACCGTTTTTGACAACCTGATCAAGAAGAAACACAAAAATACAACTAAAACTAAAAACGCAATTGCAGCAATTAACGCTGCTACTTCACCGATACCCATTTAATTATCCTCCTAATGGCTTCTTCATCATTTAGAATAGCATTATCCTGTCAATATGACAATTTAAAAAGCTTAATTTTATTTAGGAGATTTCTCTGTTAAAATATTGATAACAGTAAAATTAAGAGTGGAGGAAATTATGAACATTTTTATTCAATTGGTAGCCAATTCTGCCAAAGCATCATCGGTCCTTAAATCGGGGTCAGTGGAAAATGTAGCTAATCCGTCGTTTTTAACCAAGTACTTTAGGAGTTTCGATTGGACCAAAATACTTTCAAATCTTACAACCAAAATTGTAAGTATTATTTTAGTCTCAGTCCTTTTTCTAATAATTGTACGAGTTGGAAAAACCGTTATAAAACATTTTTTCAACAAACGTCAAACTAATATTTCACAAAAAAAGGATAGTTTACCAAAGATTAACGGAACATCCGAACCAATTGCAGCGAGAAGAAACAAAACCATGTATACCCTTGCTACTAATATCTACTACTATACCGTCATTTTCTTTTGGTTATATTCAATTTTATCAATGATTGGCATTCCGGTTGGAACTTTGCTTGCTGGTGCTGGAATCTTCAGTTTAGCAATTGGACTTGGAGCTCAGGGATTCGTTAGTGATATTGTTAGTGGATTCTTTATCTTGTTTGAACACCAAATTGACGTTGGTGAACGAGTTATCATTAACAATATTGAGGGTTACGTAAAAGCCGTAGGTATCAGGACCACTCAAATTACTAGTATTAACGGAACCCTTAACTTTATTCAAAATCGGAATATTACCACGGTTTCAAATCTATCTCGTGGTGAAATGATGACAATCGTCAACATCAGAATCACGCCAGAAACACCCATTCATAAAGTTGAAGATATTATTGCTTCAGTTAATGAAGAAAAGTGTCCAAATGATCCTGATATTGTTGGAAAACCAGTCATTTTTGGAACCAACTTCCTTGAAGACGGGTCACTTGCCATCTCTGTGTTCCTACACACCAAAAGTGAACGCGAATTTGACGTCAATGCTAAGTACTTAGGGGCTTATCTCACCGCTATTTATAAGGCTGGCATTAATCTTCCACTTTCACCATTGGTAGTTCCTGCTCCACCACAAAAAACAAATTAAAAAATAAGCTATCACATATGTGATAGCTTATTTTTTTACCACCAATCTTCAATTACACCAGTTAACTTTCTGAGAGCATTTCCACGTGCACTATACGCATTCTTTTGCTCATCAGTCAATTGAGCCAATGTCTTACCTAACTCAGGCAGATAAAATAAGGGATCATAACCAAAGCCATTGGTTCCCCGTGGAGTTTCAACGATCTGACCATCCACTCTTCCAACAACCACTAACTGTTTCCCATTTGGCTTTCTAACAATCAAAGTCGTATTGAAGTGAGCATTCCGGTTCCGTTTTCCCTGCATGTTCCTCAATAACTTAGTTTTATTAGCCTGATCATTATGATCACCAGCATATCGTGCAGAATGGATACCTGGAGCTCCATTTAAGGCATCAACAACTAAACCTGAATCATCGGCCAAAACTGGCAAATCTAGATATTCTGAAACAACCTTGGCTTTGATGGTCGCGTTTTCTTCAAACGTTGTTCCATTTTCATTGATGGCAGGAACATTATCAAAATCATTAATCGATTTAACGGTTAAACCAAGTTTAGAAAGCATCTCCGTAAATTCATTAATCTTGCCAGGATTCTTTGAAGCAACCACAATTTGATTATTTTTCATTAATATTTCTCCAATTGTTTTACGGGAATAAGCTTAGCATCAATATTCGTGTGTAACCATTGCTTACCAACTTCGTCGAACCTTTTGACGTCCGCAGTGGTATAAAACTGAGCACTGGGATGAGCTACATTCGCCAAATGATCAGTATCTTTTAGTTCCCTTTCAACTGCATCAACCGTTTCATATCCAGGATTAACCAAAGTTACGTCCAGTCCCATTACATTACCAATTAAATCAGCAATAATTGGAAAATGAGTGCAACCTAAAATTAACGTATCGATTCCACTGTTTTGAAATGGCTTTAAGCCCTCTTGAACTTTTGCTTGTGCATCTTTACTATGGTACTTTCCACTTTCAACTAACGGAATAAAAGTTGGACAAGCCACTTCTTTCACTTCAATACTGGGATCAATTTTTTGAATTGTATCACGATATGAATGACTAGCAACTGTTCCCCTCGTAGCAATCACTCCGATTTTCTTATTCTTCGTTTTTTTAACCGCTGCCATACTTCCAGGCTCAATTACTCCAATCACAGGAATTGGAAGCAATTTTCTTAAATACGAAAGGGCTGCTGCAGTGGCAGTATTACAAGCAATTACCATCATTTTAGCACCTTGATCAACAAAAAAATGGCCAATCTCAGCAGAGTATTGACGTACCTCATCGGTGGTCTTTTCTCCATATGGGAGTCGCGCTTCATCCCCTAGATAAATCATATTTTCGTGTGGTAGTTTTTCTAACGCAACTTTTGCGACCGTCAAACCACCAACTCCAGAATCCATGTAAGCTACTGGTGATACCTTCATAATATCCCTCCTATTCACTTCAAATTTAATTATGGCGTTTTTTTTAATTGAGTTCAAGTTACCCTTTCTTCTTTATTTCATGGGAGTCTATGATAGAATGTTATTTGTAAAGTATCTTTTTGGAAGAGGACTCTGATATGAATAAATACGAAAAATTTCGCAAGGAACATTCTGATTCACCTTTTTGGGGAATTGAACTTTTAAGGGACAGCCTTTTACCAGATCTATTAGACCAAGATATTCATGACATCCTATACTGGGCCGGCAAGGATCTTGCTACCAAGTTTCCAGTTGCGTCAAATGATGATCTTCAGGCATTCTTTAAGCAAAGTCAGTTTGGTAATTTAGAACTTAAAAAAGAAAACATCAAAAAAATCAGTTGGAAACTAAGTGGACCAGAAGTAGAGACCCGCTTAAAACTAAATAAGGATCCGGATTTCATGCTCGAAGCTGGTTTTTTAGCACAGACTAAACAACAAATCGATCAAATTTCAACCGAGTGTGAAGCCACCATTAAACTAAACAGTGTGAACTTTAACGTTGTTTCCGATCCGAATGCTCCTGTGAATAACCCAAGTGATTTTAAAACAATTAATATAGCAAAATAAAAAGAGCCCAATGGGCTCTTTTTTTATGCTGTATATGCAGACAACAATTTCTTTAATTGATCTTTTGAATGGAAGCCGACGATTTGATCGATAACTTTACCATCCTTAAGCACCATGATGGTAGGAATACTCATAATTCCAAACTCACGTGAAGTATTAGGATTATCATCAACATTCATTTTAAAGAATTTGATTTTGTCAGCAACCTCTGGGTCCTCTGACAAGTCTTCAATTACTGGAGACTGCATCTTGCATGGACCACACCATGGAGCCCAAAAATCGACAACTGAAACACCATCAGCAGTGTCTTCTTTAAAGTTTGCATCATTAGTTTCATTAACCATAATATTTGCCTCCTTATTTCTCTTACTATGAGTAAGTATAAACACGTGTTGTTTCAAATGCAACTAAATTGCATACAATCTACTTAAACTTCACAACAGTTGAACCGTCCCCACCTGCATTAGCCGGTGAGAAACCAAATTCCTTTACTCGGCGGTTTCGTTTCAAGTAACTAATCACACCTTTTCGAAGAGCTCCTGTACCCTTACCGTGGATAATCGTTACCGAAGGATATCCAGCTAGAAGAGCAGAATCAATGTAACGATCAAGCCGTTGCATGGCAGATTCATATCGCTCACCGCGTAGATCAAGGGTTGGAGAAATTCCACTAGAACGGGTTCTTCTTACACTAGGAGTATGCTTCTTCTTACCTGGTTCTTTGTGGGTTTGTTCCAAATCTGACTCAGAAACTTTCATCTTCAAGATCCCAAGTTGGACTTCCCAGTTATCTTTTCCCATCTTCTTCAACAGAACACCACGTTGACCGTAGGATTTTACCAAGACATCATCGCCTTCTTTAAAATGATGCTTGGCTTTTTCACGCTTTAAAACACGATTGTTTTTAAGCTCAGGATGCTGCTCAAGTGAATTAATTTTCCCTTTAGCATCAATTAACTCATTCTCTTTGATTGGCTGATTGGTTCTCTTTTGGACTTGATGAAGATTATTGATGATTTCGTTAGCTTGCCGTCGTGTTTTTGAGACGATTTGATTAGCCTGTCGTTTAGCATCATTTACCATTGAATCTTTATTATCAGTAAACTTAGTAAGCTTATCATTTAGATCAGCATGAAGCCGCTCATTTTCAGCTAATTCAACTTTAAGTTTACGTGCTCGTTCATCCGCATCTTTGGTTTGTTTGGTAAGTTGTTTAATCATTCTATTAATATCTTGACTATCAGAGTCCATTAGTGAACTAGCTTCGGAAATAATGGTGTCAGGCAAACCCAATCGTTTAGCAATATTAAGGGCATTACTTTGGCCAGGAACCCCTAGTAACAATCTATAAGTTGGCTGGAGGGTCTTCTCATCGAATTCCATTGAAGCATTGATCGTCTCTGGTCGATTGTAGCCATACACCTTTAATTCTGGATAATGAGTAGTAGCCAAAACTTCACTACCTGATTCACCCATTTTATCTAAAATAGACATGGCAAGCGCTGCCCCTTCCTTAGGATCAGTTCCTGCGCCTAGTTCATCGATTAAAATCAAACTCTGATTAGTAATGTGCTTTAAGATATTAATTAAATTATCCATATGTGATGAGAATGTACTAAGGTTGGCTTCAATTGATTGTTCATCACCAATATCAGCAAACACGTTATCAAATACACCAACCTGACTACCCTCATTGGCCATTACAAAAATCCCCGATTGCGCCATTAACTGGTTAATTCCTAAGGTTTTAATGGTGATGGTTTTACCACCCGTATTGGGACCAGTAATGATAATTTGCCGAAAATCAGAACCAATCTGAATGTCATTGCCAACCACTTTTTTCTGATCAATCAATGGATGACGAACGTTTTTCAGATTAACGTGATTTTCTTTTGAGACACTGGGCTTAGTGGCATGCATTTGATCTGCAAACTTAGCCTTTGCATTAATAAGGTCAAAATGCCCTAATTGTGCTGCGTTTTCCATTAATTCTTCTTGGTAAGGACGAATCATATCCGAGAGCTCACCTAAGATTTTGTGAATTTCCTTACGCTCATCTAATTGAGAACGTCTTAAATCATTGTTCGATGAAACCACACTTTGAGGCTCAATGTAGAGCGTTAAACCACTTGTACTTTGGTCATGAACGATCCCACCAAATTTTTGCTTATCCTCGGATTTAACTGGAATCACATATCGTCCGTCTCGAACCGTAATAATTGGTTCACTTAAATACTTGGACTGCTTTCCATGAATATACTTATTCATGGTAGTTTTGATATTCGTTTCTAGTCGTGTAATTTCTCTCCGAATTGAACGCAGTTCACTGGATGCTGAGTCTAATACACGACCATCTTCATCAATTGAAGCTTGAAGTCGTTTTGAGATTTCTGGAAGATCATTGAAATCCTTGGCTTCGTCGTATAGAACGTTTAATTCAACCTTGTCATCATCTAAGTTTGCAAAAAAGGTCCTGACTCGCTTACTAGCAAGCAAAACCGCATTAACCTGAGATAATTCAGTCCCATTCAGGTCAGCATTAACCGCTAAACGCTTCATAGATGGCGTAATATCAACTAATCTTGGAACTGGGATCATTTTATTTAGACGATAAATATGAGAACCATCATCAGCTTCATCCAGTGAATGTGAGACTATGTCATAATCACTACTTGGCTTTAATTGCTTAAGTTCCCTTGATCCGTTTTCAGTAGTTAAAAACTGTCCTACCAATTGTTTTACTCTATCGTATTCTAATGTATCGAGTACTTTTTCGTTCATTTTTTCATCCCATTTTAACGATTTATCATTTGATTAAATAAATGCGGCGAATCCATCGTTATCATCTGTGAAACGGTTGAATTTTGATATTCAGTGTTAACCCAATCATTATTAGTTAATAATAATCCATCCAATATTAACATCATAACCAGTAAACTGATAATGGCACCAACAACTGCACCCAAAAGTGAGTTCAATTGACGTAAAACTGGAAGCGAAGCAATCCGATTTAATAGGTGTGAAACCCATCGGAGTACCACCGCAACAATTACAAAAGTTATTAAAAACGACAAACCACGCCAAAATCCAGTATTGGCATAAGCATGGGTCGCCAAAATCATATTAGATGCAGACCTTAAGAAATCTGCAACCGGAATTACATAAACAAATGCAATAACAGCAGCAATTAAATAACTAATAAAGCTGAATAATTCATTTACAAGTCCATGATGGTAGCCATTTACGATTGAAAAAATCAATACAATTATGATAATAATTGTAAACAACATTAATCTTCGCCATCCTCCGCTTTATTATTAATTTTATCAAGTTCTAGTTGCTTTTTTAATTGATCAGAAATTGCGTTAAACGCAATTAAAATGGCAGCATCTTCATTACTAACACCTTTAGATAAATTCTTTAACTGTGCAAGTTGATTATTCAAAATACGTGCAGTCGTTTCCATGTGTTCATCAGATGCATCACCAATAAATGTATATTCTTTCCCACCAATTTTTGTTTTAAATCTATTTTTACCTGCCAAATTAAAACCTCCCGCCAATGTTTCTATTTTAGCATGAAAATCTTTTAGAATTAATTAAAAAAGGATGCTGGTAATCCAGCACCCATTAATTATTTTTGATCTTGACCTGATTGAAGGAATGTATCAAGCATTTCTTGAACCATTTCCCACTCATTATCATCTTCAATTGGTTCTAATTCTCCACCAGTCGGATTGGCAGGATCATCATCTTTTGGTAACGCGTAGGCTTCAATGTCAACTTCATCATTATCATCATCTGTTGCTGGATAAATAAAGATATATGAACGATTGTAATCATCAGATGAGAAAGTAAATAAAATATTGTATAAACTCTCATTTCCATCTTCGTCGACAAGTGTAACTTGTTCTTGTTGGTTGTTCTCGTTTTCTTTACTCATATTAAGCCCTCTTTTCTAATTAGAAATTACATAATTTACCTTTACGATCAAGGTAACTCTGTAAAATCAATTCAGCTGCAACTTTATCAATGACCTTTTTTCGTTTTGCTCTAGAAACATCAGCTTGCTCAATTAACATTCGCTCAGCTTCAACGGTTGTAAGTCGCTCATCTTCAAAATCAACTGGTAAATTAAAGTGTTTTTTAATTAATTCACCATAATTTTTTGATGCTTCTACTCTGGGACCAGAGGTATTATTCATATTCTTGGGCAAACCAATTACAACACCATTTACATCGTATTTTTTAATCAATTCACCAATGCGGTCTAACCCGAATTCTTTTTCGTCTTCGTTAATCTTAACGATTTCAATTCCCTGGGATGTCCATCCCAAAGCATCGCTCATGGCTACCCCAACTGTTTTTGATCCTACATCTAATCCCATTAATCTCACTGATCTGCCGTCCGATCCATCGATGGTGTTTTACCCTTCAAGTATGAATGTAAAAGTACATCGATTATTTCTTCTCTATCATAATGACACATAAGTGTCCGTGCATTATTCAATTTTGGAAGATATGCTGGATCACCAGATGTTAGATAACCAACCAATTGAACATAAGGATCATATCCCTTTTCAATTAAAGCTTGGTAAACAGTTGCCAGCGTCTTGTGAATGTCTAGATTAGACTTGTCTTCAAATAATGAAACGTCTTCTTGTTTATGCTCCATCATAGATCCCTCCCCTACAAAAATGATAATACACGACTAATTTTCAAATAACAACTATTACTTGCGTTCCTCAATCCAAGCTTTGGCAGCCTCTAACGCATCCTCAATTCCGGCTGGATTTTTTCCACCAGCTTGAGCCATGTTGGGACGGCCACCTCCGCCACCATTAATATACTTAGAAATCGATTTAATCAAATCGCCTGCTTTAATGCCGGACTTAACCTGATCCTCACTAACTGCCACTAATAAATTAGCTTTGTCATCAGTACCGGTCCCAAGCACCAATACATCAGAAGCATGTTTATCTCGCCACGAATCTGCTAATTCTCTTAGTTGGTTCATGTTAGCATTTTTTAAACTTCCTGCAATCAAAGTGACTCCGTTAATATTCTGAACATTATTAAAGATATCAGTAGCTTCTTGGTTTGCCAATTTGGTTTCAAGAGATTCCTGTCGACTCTCTAAATCTTTAATTTGGGCTTGCAATTGTTTTACACGTCCCGGAGTCTCATCGGTGGTAGGAGCTTTTACAGTTTTTCCGATTTCCTTTAACATACGTTCCTCATCATTTAAGAGATCAAACGCATCCTTAGAGGTAACTGCTTCAATTCTTCTTACACCAGAACCAACCCCTGTTTCAGAAACGATCTTAAATAATCCTAGTTGATTGGTGTTTTTAACGTGATCGCCACCACAAAATTCAATGGAAAAATCATCAATTTTTACCACCCGAACTTCGTCACCATACTTCGCATCAAAGAGGGCGATCGCACCCATTTCTTTTCCAGTTTTCTGATCAGTTACCACCGTTTGAACTGGGATGGATGCAAAAATCTTTTCGTTTACCATATCTTCAACTTTTTGCAGTTCATCATCGGTTACTCGACCAAAATGAGTAAAATCAAAACGAAGGTAGTCGGGACGAACCAACGAACCCGCTTGCTGAGTGTGACCTCCTAAAACATTTCGCAGTGCCTGATCCAATAAGTGAGTGGCAGTGTGATTGTTTTCAACTCGCTCATGAAAACTACGGTCAACAACCAACTTGTACTGCTCACCCTTTTTCAGATCTCTAATAACTTTTACCGTGTGCAAGTTTTGACCATTCGGAGCTTTTTGAACATCCTCAACTTCTGCCACTTCGTCACCATTCTGATTATAAATCTTTCCGGTATCAGCCACTTGACCACCCATCTCTGCATAAAATGGGGTCTTATCAAAAATTAGTTCAACTTCTCCTTCACCTGGTGTCACACTGTTTACTAATTTTTCATCCGCAATAATGTCATCCAATTTAGTTGCATCAACGGTTAACTGATTATACCCAACGTATTCACTTGGTGTTTTGATGTCCAGCAATAAATCACGTTGAACCTTCATTGACTTTTTCGAACCACGAGCGTTTCTGGCACGATTTTGTTGCTTTTGCATTTCAGCATCAAAGCCTTCTTCATCAACTTTAACACCTTCATTACCAGCGTATTCCTCAGTTAATTCTAGTGGAAAACCATAGGTATCATATAGTTTAAAAGCATCCTTACCAGAAATCTCCTTTTTGGAATCTTTTTTGGTATCAGCAATAATGTCGTTCAATAACCGAAGTCCATCATTTAGAGTTGCATTAAAACGTTCTTCTTCATTTTTAACGATTTTTTGAATATAGTCACTTTGTTCGAGGACATCAGGATAGTAAGCTTGCATAATCTTGCCGACAACGGGAACCAACTTGTATAAGAAAGCATCATTAATCCCTAATTCATGACCATTAACAGTAGCACGACGAATCAAACGACGAATGACGTAACCACGTCCTTCATTGGATGGAAGAGCTCCATCACCAATGGCAAAGGTAATGGCCCGAATGTGATCAGCAATAACCTTAAAGGGGACGTCCTCTTCCCGATTACCACCGTACTTCTTACCGTTGCTTAATTCTTCAGTCTTCTTAATAATCGGCATAAATAGATCAGTCTCAAAATTAGTCGGTGCATCTTGAAAAATGGATACCACTCGTTCTAGACCCATTCCAGTATCAATATTCTTTCTTGGAAGTGGTTCATAAGTCCCCTCTGGGGTGTGATTATATTGAGAAAAAACAATGTTCCAAACTTCCAGGTAACGTTCATTTTCTCCGCCAGGGTAGTTTTCAGGATCATCTGGAGCTAGATCATCATATTTTTCTCCTCGATCATAGAAAATTTCTGAATCAGGACCTGAAGGACCTTGACCAATATCCCAAAAGTTATCTTCAGCTGGCACAATGTGATCCGGAGCAATTCCAACCTTCAACCATAATTTTTTGGTCTCTTCATCATCAGGATAAACTGTGACATACAAATTGTTAGGATCCCATCCAAACCACTTGGGACTAGTTAAAAGCTCGTATGCCCAAGGAATAACCTCTTTTTTGAAATAATCACCAACCGAAAAATTACCAAGCATTTCAAACAAGGTCTGATGTCTAGCGGTTTTCCCAACGTTCTCAATATCATTAGTTCGGATACTTTTCTGAGAACTAGTCAATCTTGGGTTGCTTGGAACTTCTGAACCATCAAAATACTTCTTCATGGTAGCAACACCGGAGTTAATCCATAGTAAGGTTGGATCATCCTTCGGAATTAGAGAAGCACTGGGCTCAACAGTGTGACCCTTTTCTTTGAAAAAATCAAGAAACATTTGACGAACTTGACTACTGCTTAGTTTTTTCATGATATCCTCCATAAAATAAAAAATAAAAAAACACCATTGCTAGCAAAGACGCCGGAACGCGGTACCACTTTGCTTGCAACGATGTTGTTCATTACCTCTTTAGTCCCTATAACGTGGGAAACGGTTTACTATCTGGCAGCATCAAAATAACTTAGCACAGTCTGTTTTCATTATCCAAACCTCTCTGTGGTACTTTATTAATTTGATATATCCAATTAACTTAAATTATATCCAGAAAATAAAACACTGTCAATCAGTAATGTTATTGATAACGCTGTGAACTACGTTTTTTCTGTTTCTTTCGAGCCCGGATTTGATTTCTAACTTCAATCTTCCGATCTTCATCACTTTTTTGTTTAATGGCTCGTTTAATTTTCTTCTTGTATCCTGGCTTAACGTTTTTCTTCTTTTTCTTAATTAAACCAATCATGGTCGGATCTAACTTATTTTTAGGTTCTTTTCGCTTCATTCGTCGCTTTCGATCATACGTATCAACGACCTCACCACGCTTGATCTCTTTTGGAATGAACTTAATGCCCATCTTTTCCAGTTCCGAAACCTTTTGTTCCTCACCTGGAGCATAGAGGGTCATGGCAATTCCCTTCATGCCATTTCTTCCAGTTCGTCCAACCCGATGAATAAAGTACTCTAAGTCAGTGGGAATATCATCATTAATCACGTGCGATACCCCAGAAATATCAATTCCTCGAGCAGCTAAATCGGAGGCAACCACAAATTGATAATCTAGATTCTGAATCTGTTTCATGACTCGTTTTCTGACTCGTGGCTGCATTCCACCATGAATTTCAGCAACTTTTAATCCTTGCTGCTTTAGATAGTTATAAATTTCATCAACTCGTTCACGAGTATTGGCAAAAATTAAAACTAGGTATGGTTCGCCCATCGTAATTAATTGATAAATTAAATCATTCTTATTCTTACCCTTAGTAGAAATTAACCAGTTTGACACATTTTGGTTAATAACGGTTTTGGTAGGAATATCATTCATTACTGGATTTTTCATGTATTTCTTAAGAAATGGTTTTAGTTTTGGTGGAACCGTGGCAGAAAATACCATCATTTGCAAATCTTCTGCCATTTTAGAGGCAATCTCATCAACCGTATCCAAGAATCCCAGATCAAGTGTCATATCAGCTTCATCAATTACTAATTGGTGGGCACTATGAATCTCAAGATCACCATTCTTCACAAGATCCCAAACTCTTCCAGGGGTCCCAATTACTACTTGCGGTTGTTCACGCTCAAGTTTTTCAACTTGACGTTCCTTATCTGTCCCACCAACGTAATTACCGATATGGATCGTCTTATCAGAAAACTTTGCAATCTGTTTGGCATTGTCGTAAATTTGGTAAGCCAATTCTCTACTAGGAGTAGTGATTACTACTTGAACGTCTTCCTTATTAAGATCTAAACCATCAAAAATTGGTAAAAGAAAAGCATGAGTCTTACCACTTCCCGTAGCGGACTTACCAATCACACTTTTTCCGTGCTTGATGGTTGGAATTACTTTGGTTTGAATTGGGGTGGGATTACGAAATCCAAGATCTTTAATGGCGTCACCAATAAAGGGTTGAAAATGATAATCCTTAAACGAAGCTCCCATTAGTTATTCTCCTTTTTATACTGCTTCACAACTTCAGAAAGTTGCTGCACAACCTGTTTTATTTCATCGTCATCGGAAGCCTTAGCACCACTAGCTAGCGCATGACCACCGCCATCGTGTTCTTTGGCCAGTTCATTAATTGAAGGACCTTTAGAACGCAGACGGATCCGGTAATTCCCTTCTTTTTGTTGAACAAAGATGGCCCAAGCAACTACTTCACCAATATTTCCAGGAAGTGGAACTACCGAAGAAGTACTATCATCTCCTAACTTAAGATCCTTAATCACTTCATTAGTTAAAATCACATAAGCTGCACCATTTTCATCAATTGTTAAATGTTCGTATACATAGGCAGCTAAACGGGCTTGGGCAACATCTATAGCATCTTCAGTTTGAGCAACATCTGTAATTGAAAAATGATATTCATCCAACTTACTTGCCACTTCAAAAGTATGTGAAGAGGTTGAGGAGTACTTGAAACGACCAGTATCACCAATGATTCCAGCATATAACAAACGAGCCGCATTATCTGGCATCTTGAGATCATTGTTTGCAGCAAATAAATCATAGATAAGTTCAGAAGTACTTGATGCTTCCGGCTCAACCCACATCAAATCACCAAATTGGTCATCATTAGGATGGTGATCAATTTTGATGAGGTATTTCCCCTTAGTATAACGATTATCATCAACTCGTGGCTGATTGGCAGTATCTACCACAATTACTAAAGCATTTTGGTAATCATCATCACTTGCTTCAGTTACTTTTCCTAACCAATCAAAACCTTGGTACTGTTTCCCGACAGTTAAAACTTTCTTATCAGGATAAGACGCTTTGATAATACTTGCTAATCCAAGCTGTGACCCCACTGCATCAGGATCAGGGCTCTGATGTCTATGAATAATGATGGTTGGAAATTCCTTGATTTTTTCATTAATCTGCTGTTTTACGTTCATTACAATGGCCTCTAATACTCTTAATTATTTAACAGTTAAGTATAACCCACTCCAGCTACATTTCAAAGCGTGGATCCGAATACAATGGCAACTTAATATTTTGAAAGCTAATGTCTGATAGATTTGTCAGCGTTATCCCGAGCAATCTAATGCCATAGGTTGCCTCAGGTAACCCATCAAAAATCTCCAGCGCCAAATCATAGAAGAGTCGAGCATCATTTTCCATAAAATCATTCCAAGAAATTCTCTTAGTCAACGTCGTAAAATCACTATATCTGACCTTTAAAACTAAAACTTTCCCATGTTTTTCATGTTTATTCAGGGATTTTTCGACCATCTTAGCAATCTTATGCAACTGTGATTCTACTTCCTCTCTACTCTTTAATTCAGGTCCATAGGTTCGTTCCTTTCCAATTGACTTTCGCTCACGTTGATATTCAACTGGCCGATCATCGGAACCACGAACCCGACGATATAAAAAATAACCAAATTTACCAAAATTCTTGATAAGGTCCATTTCAGATTGCCGATACAAATCCTGCCCATTTTGAATGTTTAGCTGTTGCATTTTTTGAAGTGTTTTCTTTCCAACCCCACGATACCGATCAATTGGGAGCTTCATTAAAAATTCATGACTATCTTCAACGTCAATCATGGTAACCCCCGCCGGCTTACGATAATCAGAGGCTTCTTTAGCCAAAAACTTATTGTACGAAATCCCAGTAGAAGAGGTTAGATGCGTTTTTTCCCATATCTCGCTTTGAATTAGGTGTGCAATGAGAACTGGATTTCTAATTTGCTTTTTATTTTTCGTGATATCAAGATAGGCTTCGTCCAAGGCCACCGTTTCAATACGATCCGTATATTCGTGAAAAATATCGTGAATTTGATGGGAAACATCCCGATATAATTCGAATTCTGGTGCCTTAAAAATACCATTTGGGCACAATTCTAATGCTTTACTGGCAGGCATAGCTGAATGAACGCCAAACTTTCTAGCTGGATAATTAGCAGTGGTAACTACTCCACGACCACCCGTTTTTCTTGGATCCTTAGAGATAATTAATGGTTGATCAATAAACTCAGGGTGTTCTCTTTGTTCAATCGAAGCGAAAAAGGCATCCATATCAACATGTAAAATATCACGTGAATGATTAATTTTAATTGATTCTTCCAATATAATCCTCCTTAATCCACCAAACGTACGTTCTTTCATCTCCAATAAAAAAGATCGGATAAATCCGATCTTTTTTATTTAGCGTTATCATCACTATTTGAAGTTTGCTTTGAATCAGTTGCTTTTTCTGGTTCGTTCTTTTTAGAAACTTCCTTTTCCTTGGAATCATTTTCTGAAGCTTTTTCTTCTCCAGGACGACTTGCACTTGCAATCGCATTGAGGTCAAATACTAAATAAAGACCATCACAGTCCAAAGTAACTGTCCGCTTTTCATTGTTGATTTGATCAACAATTCCATGAAGTCTACCAATGGTAACAACGTGATCACCCTTGCGCAGGTTCTTTAAAGTGTCTTGATGCTTTTGTTGTTGCTTCTTTTGTGGTCTGATCATCATAAAGTACATTAAAACGAACAAAAGAATTAATACAATAATTCCAGCATATTGTGATATATTTTGCATGTTTTCACCTCATTCTTTATTTAACAATAGCTTACCAAATTGAAGATAAAATTTCCAATTTATTTAATTAGTTTCCGGATATTTCCGCCCTAAATGCTCATAGCCAGCTCTAGTTACCATTCGGCCACGCGCTGTCCGTTTTAAATAACCAATTTGAAGTAAATAGGGTTCATACATTTCTGAAATTGTTTCAGATTCTTCACCAATATTAGCAGCTAATGTGTTCAAACCAACCGGTCCGCCATCATAAAAATCAATCATCGTGGAAAGTAACTTAATGTCAGTTCTATCCAATCCATTTTTATCAACCCCTAAAGCATCAAGGGCCGTATCCACACTTTTGACGTCGATTTCATCATGCTTAGCAACTTGGGCGAAGTCCCTGACTCGTTTTAGTAAACGATTAGCCACTCGTGGGGTTCCCCTAGAACGAAGGGCAATTTCATGAGCGCCCTCTTCTTTAATCTTACTATGAAAAATTTTCGCCGACCGTTTCACGATCTTTTCTAAATCACGATCATTATAATAATTCATTCGTTCAACGATTCCAAAACGATCTCTGAACGGTGAATCAAGTAGTCCAGCCCTAGTAGTTGCTCCAATTAAAGTAAAGGGCGGCAAATCAAAATGAACAGGATGTTTAGTCGCATCATCATTTCCAATGATAATGTCAACGTAATAGTCTTCCATTGCTGAATACAGCATTTCTTCCACTTCTTTTGGCAAGCGGTGAATCTCATCAATAAAAAGAATGTCTCCCGGCTGTAGTTCATTTAAAAGTGCAACTAGATCACCCTTCTTTTCGATTGCTGGTCCGGTGGTTGTTTTCATGTCAACACCCATCTCGTTTGCAATAACATTGGCTAACGTTGTTTTACCAAGACCTGGTGGCCCGTATAATAAAACGTGATCAAGTGATTCTTCACGTTGTTGTGCAGCTTGAATGTATATCTTAAGTTTCTTTTTTAGGTCATCTTGACCGATGTACTGATCAAAATTTTGTGGTCGAAGTGACATTTCAAATGATTCATCATTTTCATCATCACTTGCTCCAGACACGATTCGATCATCTGTCATTATTTCCTCCTAACTTACTTAGTTAACAGTTTTAAACCAGCACTAATGTATTGGTCAGTAGTGTAATCTTTCTCAACTTCTTGAAGTTTTGCCTTAATTTTATCAACTTCACGTTGCTTAAAGCCCAATGCTTGGAGGGCACTTAATGCATCATCTAATTGTTTATTACCAGTATCTTCAACATCATCTACAGAAACATTGCCAGTAAAAACATCATTGGATGTAATTTTGTCTTTTAAGTCTAACACAATTTGCTGAGCAGTCTTTTTCCCAATTCCCGGGAACTTGGTCAGATATTTGATGTTTCCAACGTTAATGGCCCTAACTAAACCATTACTATCATTGCCCGCCATGATCGCCAAAGCACTTTTAGACCCAATGCCAGATACGTTCAGAAGTTGCTCAAAAAGTTGTTTATCTTCTAAGGTGATAAATCCGTATAGCGCCACCCCATTATCTGAAACCGACTGGTGGATGTAAACCCTTACCTGCTGATCAGTATCATAGTGATAAGGATTAGCTACGTAGATTAGATAACCTACTCCATTAACATCGAGAACAATGTATTTGGGACTTACGTTCGTAATCATCCCATATAAATACTCATACATACAATCAACTCATTTCACGTTAAATTAAAAATCATTCTTACCACTTTGATGTGGATCTTGAATCCTTTTGAACATCGTCTCTAAGTCTGAATTCGAAAAATGAACCAAAACGGGGCGTCCATGAGGACAATTAAATGGATTTTCACACTCGGGTAACTTGTCTAGCAACGCATGTGCTTGCCGTTTATCGAGATGATGATTGGCTTTAATGGCACGTTTACAGCTCATCATAATGGCTGCCTTTTCTCTAAACTGAGCCGTTGATAATTGCTGATTGCTTAAAATCCAATCAATCATTTCTTTAATGGTGTCTTCTTCCTGTCCCGCCTTAAACCAAACTGGATGTTGTCTTATTACAAAACTGTTCTTCCCAAATGATTCCAAGTGAAGCCCATTTTCTTCCAAAAGATCCAAATGACTTGAAATTACCAAAGCATCGCTTGCGGGATAATCAAGTACAATTGGAACCAGCATTTTCTGTTCATCCCCACTGACCTTTCCAACTTGCTTTCGGTAATATTCATAATTAATTCGTTCTTGAGCAGCATGTTGATCCACAATGTACATTCCATCTGAACTCTCAGCCACTAAATATGTTCCGTGAACTTGGCCAATATATCTTAGTTGAGGAAAGTCATGAGAAGCATTGGGAGCTTCAATCCTGCCACCAAATGGGAGTCCACCCTTTTCATGCTCATATCTTGCCTTAAAATTTTGAACTGCCGTCGCATTTAAATCAGCTTTTTGATAAATCATAATCGGTTGATGGGTCGATGAATCTGAGGCCATGTGAGTAACAGAATTCATCGGATCGGGTTTCCCAGTTGATTCTTCAGTATCAGCATGAACCGTTTGCTCTCCATTTTCATACAATTGATCTAAATTAAAGGAAATTTCAGTTGAATTATGCCGGGCTACACCGTTTTTTAATGCTTGATTATTCATGGCTTCAGGAATCAAATTTTGTTTAGATAGGGTCTCATAAATCGTTTGCGAAATAAAAGTACTAAGTTCCTTCTTTTTGGAAATTCGAATTTCTTCCTTTGAAGGATGCACATTTACATCCACTAGACTCGGATCCATCGTAATGCTTATGACCACGATCGGATATCTACCAACCATTAGTTTTGATCCGTAACCATCAATAATGGCATGATCCAATCCAAAATCACGAATAAAACGCCCGTTAACAATCACTGACGTATATTTTCGACTAGCCCGTGTTAATTCAGGAAGGCTAATATAACCGCTGATCTTAAAATCAGGATTCTCTCCCTTGATCGCAATCATCTGTTTCATGTTGCGGTTCCCGTAGATTCCGGCAATGACCTGCTGCATATTATTTCTACCTGATGTGCGTAAGAGTTCACGTCCATTGTGAGTAAGCGAAAATGCAATCTCAGGATGACTAAGGGCTAACCGGTTTACAATGTCGGATATTTTAGATAATTCGGTAGCTGGCGCTTTTAAATACTTTAGCCGATTAGGCGTGTTAAAGAAAAGATCAGAGACCAAAACTGAGGTCCCTCTTCGAGCTTGAGAAGGTTCCATTTTAACTACTTTTCCACCATGGATCTGAATCTCAGCTCCTTGTTTTTTACCATCAGAGGTCTTCATATCCACGTCAGACACGGAAGCAATACTTGGCAGAGCTTCACCACGAAATCCTAGTGACCTGACACGAAATAAATCCCGCTTATCACTAATCTTACTGGTTGCAAAGCGACGAAAGGCTAATTCCACTTGGTTTGAAGCAATCCCTGAACCATTATCAACCACTTCAACGCTTTTAAGCCCCGACTCAGCAACCACAATATCAATTTTGGTGCTATTAGCATCAATTGAGTTTTCAACCAGCTCTTTCACTACCGATGCTGGCCTTTCGACTACTTCTCCTGCTGAAATTTGATCTGATAAAATCGTTGGTAGTTGGTGAATATCTGCCATAGTGTCACCTCCTAATTTTCTAACTTAGTTTTCCATTTGTATACCAAATTCATAATTTGAATTGGGGTTTTGCCCATAAGATCGGTACTCTCTAAATCTTTAATGATTTTACTTTCATTCTTGCTTAATTGTGGATGGTTCTTAGGCTCATCAACTTTAAATAAAGCCATCTGTTCACCATCACTTAAGTCAACTGACGTTTCTGATTCAGTCTTCTGGGGAAGTGTTGGATGCTTCACTTGTGCTTCATTTTTCTGAATCTTATCATCATGATTGTTTTTCCGTTGATCAGCATCCTCAAGTTTCTCAAGGACCGTATTAGCTCGTTTTAATAATTGATCAGGAAGTCCCGCTAGCTTAGCAACATTAATCCCATACGAACGATCAGCAGGACCATCCATAATTTTATGCAAAAAGACTAAATTACCATTCTTTTCAACCGCTCCAACATGAACATTCTTTAAATGTTTTAATTCATGATCTAAATCGGTTAACTCATGGTAATGAGTCGAAAAGAGGGTTTTTGCCCCAATATTGTCATGGATATACTCAATAATGGCTTGAGCAAGCGCCATTCCATCATACGTGGACGTTCCCCTTCCAATTTCATCAAATAAAATCAACGAATTATCTGTGGCATGTTTAAGAGCTTCGTTAGCTTCTCTCATTTCCACCATAAAAGTACTCTTTCCAGAAATAAGATCATCAGCGGCTCCAATTCGAGTGAAAATTTGATCAAAAATAGGCATATCAGCACTCTCAGCTGGAACAAAACAACCCATTTGGGCCAAAATCACAATCAACGCTAATTGTCTCATGTACGTGCTTTTTCCTGACATATTAGGGCCGGTAATTAGCAATTCTGAAACAGATGGATGCATTACCACATCATTTGGGACATAACTCTGAGCTCCCATTACTCGTTCTACCACAGGATGACGTCCAGCCTTAACGTTTAAGTCATGACCATCATTAAATTGGGGCTTAATAAACTGATATTTCTCAGAGATAGTAGCGAAACTTTGCAAAACGTCTAATCGCGAGATTCCACTTGCTAATTTTTGGATCCGCGGGATTTGTTTTTTAATTTGATCGCGAACTCGAGTGAATATTTCATACTCCAAGCTCTTTGATTTTTCTTCAGCTTCAAGTATAATCGACTCTTTTTCTTTTAATTCCGGAGTCGAAAAACGCTCTGCGTTAGTTAGCGTCTGAAGACGTTCATAACGACTATCATCCAGTTTACTTAGATTTCCCTTTGAAACCTCAATGTAGTAACCGAAAACGCGATTATAGCCAATCTTTAGATTATGAATCCCAGTTATCTGACGTTCCTTAGCTTCCATATCAGCAAGCCACTGCTTACCATTCTTCATGGCATCCCGATACTGGTCGAGCTGTTTACTATAGCCATCTCTAATTAAGCCTCCATCAGTCACTGAAATTGGTGGTTCGGAGATAATAGCCGCTTTAATTAATTCATATACATCATTAACATCATCAAGTTTTTGATAAATTTCATCGAATTCAGGAGTATCAAGATCATTTAACACGTGCTTGATTTTTGGAATTTGTTCAAGTGAAGTTTCTAATTGGACTAGATCACGGCCATTCACACCGCCAAAAGAAATTCGTCCGGCTAACCGCTCTAAGTCATACACTTTAATCAAATTATCAGCGAGTTCACTTCGTTCATAATAATTATCTAAAAGTGTCTCAACCAAACTCTGCCGTTGCTCAATCTCTTTTCGATCAATTAAGGGACGTTCCAACCATTGCTTGAGTTTTCTACCACCCATTGCCGTTTTAGTATCATCGACAATCCAAAGTAACGTTCCACTCTTTTTTCCGGTTCGAATATTTTTGGTGAGTTCCAAATTATACTGCGAATTATGATCAATCTTTAAAAAAGAACTAGGTTCATATCGAACGGCGGGTTGAATGTGTGACAGACTTCGTTTTTGGGTGTCAGAAATATACGATAGCAACATTTTAAGTGAATCAAGTAAGGTAGAATCATCAATGGTAGAAATAATCTCATCTGAATCTATTTCAGAAATCTGGTTTTCATGAGAAATTAGAACTCCAATCCCCTTTAATTGATCAATTAAATCACTATCAATCGATTCATCAACAACAACTTCCTTAGAATTCAAGTTAATCACTTCATTTAAAACAGCTTCCGCGTTTTTTAACAAACTAACCTTTAATTCACCAGTGGATAAGTCAATGTATGAGAATCCATATGCATTATTACTTTCACTATAGGTCACCGCAGTTAAATAATTATTAACCTTTGCATTTTCAGCGTTAGCATCCGTCTGAGTTCCTGGAGTTACTAATTGAATGACATCCCGGTCAACCATTCCCTTAGCTGTCTTGGGATCTTCCATCTGTTCACAAATTGCCACCTTATATCCCTTATCAACCAGTGTATCTACGTAACTCTGCACTGATTGATGAGGAACTCCACACATGGGAATGGGATTATCAGATTTTCTGCTACGCTGTGTTAAGGTCAACTCCAATAATTGAGCTCCCTTAACGGCATCTTCATTAAACAATTCATAAAAGTCACCAATACGATAAAACAAAAAAGCATCAGGATACTGATCCTTAACCTCCTGATATTGTTGCATCATTGGCGTTGTTTGTTTTGATTTTGCCATGCGTTACTCTCCTCTAAAATTCTTGGTACGGATGATCCTTATTAATTAAAATGTTCTTAATCTTTCGTGCTTTTCCCGATTTACTGTCAACATCAATGTAACACCCTGATAACACTGCACTACCTGTTTCTTGCACTTCAAACCGATTGGGCCTTGCTGTCATAAACTTATTAATGACTGGCTCAAACTTCATCCCAATGACCCCATCATTTGGTCCTGTCATTCCGGCATCGGTTAAAAAAGCTGTCCCGTGGGGCAAGATTTGACCATCACTAGTTTGAACGTGGGTATGAGTTCCAACCAAAGCTGAGATTCTTCCATCCAAATGAAGCGCCATGGCCTTCTTTTCACTAGTAGTTTCCGCATGAAAATCAACAAAAATAATATTCACGTTATCTTTGTGTAATTGAGATAGGAGATTATCCACGTCCTCGAACGGATCGTCAATTTCATCCATAAAAACCCGTCCCTGAAGATTAATTACGGCTACCTGGTTGCCATTCACGTCCATTTCTATGTATCCATGTCCTGGAACATCTTTTCCAGGATAATTAAGTGGACGAATAAGATTTTTGGTTTGATTGATAAAATCGAAAATTTCGGAATTATTCCAGGCATGATTTCCCAGGGTAATTACATCAGCTCCAGCATTCATAATTTTCAAATAAAGTTCATGATTAATCCCACGACCTACTTTAGTAGCATTTTCACCATTTACAATGGTGACCTGAGGTTTCAAATCGTGTTTTAATAATGGTAAATATTTTTCTACCGTGGCCACTCCAATATTACCAACCGTATCTCCTAGAAACAAAAATCGCATATCCATTCCCCGTCTTCTAATATAATATCTTTATTTTACACTGATAAATTGAAATAAAAAAGACCAGAATAATGTCTGATCTTTTACTTTGCATATTCAACTGAACGGACTTCTCGAATCACATCAACCTTGACGTGACCAGGATGATTCATTTCCTTTTCAATCTTATCTTTAATATCTCTAGCAAGCACAATTGCTTGGGTATCAGAGATCTTTTCGGGCTTGGCGATCACTCTAATTTCACGTCCAGCTTGAACAGCGTAACTCTTTGAAACTTCATCAAAGCTATTACTAATCTTTTCAAGTTTATCAAGACGATGAACAAAGCTTTCCAGTGAGTCACTCTTTGCACCAGGTCGAGCCATTGAAATCTTGTTGGCAACATCAACTAACTCTGAAATCATGTAATGAGGCTCACTTTCAGGTCCACCTAATTGAATTGCATCAATTACCTCAGGACTCTCACCATACTTCTTTGCGATATCAACGCCAGCATCAATATATGAAACATCCGTTCCACTATTAGACGACAAGCCAATCTCACGCAATAATCCCGCTCTTTTCGCTAATGTAACATCTTCACCTAACTCAGCAGCAAACACTCCCGCCAATTTTGCTACTTGAATGGAGCGTGATAAAACATTTTGTCCATATGAAATTTTGTATTTCAATTGACCAATTAATTTAATCAAATCAGGATTCATCGAATGAATCCCTAAATCAAAGACAACGTTTTCTCCAGTTTCTTGAATTTGGGCTTCGAGTTCTTTCTTACTCTTATCCACCATTTCTTCAATACGAGCCGGATGAATCCTTCCGTCTTTAATTAACTTTTCAAGTGCCATTTTGGCGACTTCACGTCGAACCGGATTAAAACCACTTAAGACCACGGCATTAGGAGTATCATCAATAATTAAATCAATTCCTGTAAGTGATTCAAAGGTTCTAATGTTTCGACCCTCACGTCCAATGATTCTACCTTTCATATCATCATTGGGTAAAGTTACTACAGACACAGTAGTTTCTGAGACAATATCAGCTGAACTCTGCTGAAGTGCTTCAACAATTAAATTCTTGGCATCCTTAGCAGATGCTTCCTTAGCAGAATCGTAACTTTCTTTAATCATTTGAGCACGAGTATCAGCCAATTCTTGCTTCGTCTCATCAATTACCATCGTACGAGCTTCCTCTTTAGTTAAATTAGAAACTCTGGCAACCTCCTGTTGCCTTTTTTCAATAAGTGAATCTGCTTTTTGTTGTTTCTTAGTCAGTTCTTGCTTCTCTTTTTCAAGTTTTTCTTCTTGACGTTCTAATGAATTATCTCGCTTTTCAAACGCACTATCTTTTCGATCAAGTGTCTCTTCACGTTTTAATAACCGATCTTCCTGTTTTTGAACTTCAAGTCGACGCTTCTTCAGTTCTTTTTCTACCTGAAGACGATAAGCATTACCCTTTTCCTTTGCTTCTAAATTAGCCTCTTTAAGCGCATTTTCAGCCTGCTTCTCAGCATCCGAAAGGATATCCTTTGCACTCTTATGAGCAGCATCTAACTTCTTCTCAGATACTTGCTTATAAGTAAACTGACCAATCAAAAAACCAACAACTACAGCGATAATAGCGGAAACAACTGTAACTATCATTTACATATGCCCCCGTATCACTAATAAAAAATTTATTTAAATAACTAACACAAACGTTATTCACTTCTTAATTCTAAAGTTTAGAAAAATTAGTGTCAACTAGTATGTACAAAAACAGGATACAAATATCATCCTATTTTACTTTAAATTATCGTAAATCATTTTAAGACCACACTTAGTAGCGTAATCCCGAATCTCATTTCGATCTTTGCCAAAGTTAAATTCTTTCGCCTTTACATCTCCGTCAGGGAGCGCAATTCCAACCCAAAAGTTTCCTGCTGGATGTCCCTCTAGTTGATCTGGTCCTGCAACTCCAGTAAATGAAACAGCAACATCGGTATTAAGTAGTTTTTTGGAATTTTGTGCCATCCATACGGCGGTTTCACGCGAAACAACTCCATGATCATTAATGACCTCAGTGGGAATATGCAGAACGTTTTCTTTAACCTTAGCTGAATAGGTGACAAATCCACCAGGAAAGACTTCAGATACGCCAGAGACATCTCCAAGTCGACTCTGAAACATGCCGGCTGTGAGTGACTCAGCTGCTGTAATCGACAATTTCTTATCCTTTAGAAGGCTAACGGCCACTGTAGCTAAAGAATTATCGTCACCGAATCCATAGAAATACTTGCCAACGATTGCATTAACCTTTTGAGCCATCCCATCAATTAGGTTATCAACATCAGCTTTTTTAGATCCACTAGCAGTAATTCTGAGAGTAACTTCATTATGCTTAGCGTATGTTGCAAGCGTTGGGTTACTTTGGTTAGAGATTAAAGGCTTTAATTGATCTTCAAGTTCAGTTTCCCCAATCCCAAAGAAACGCATTACTTTCGAAGCAATCACCGGATTGCCACTAGCCATCTTGGCCAAGATTGGCAAAGCATATTTAGTAAACATGTGCTGCATTTCAACTGGAGGTCCAGGTAAAACTAAATAATCACATTGCTTGGTCTCTAAAAACATTCCAACCGCAAATCCATTATCATTCGGTAATACAGTTGCACCATGAATGTATTTAGCTTGCATGTCGGCTGTCGTTGGTTCTTTCATTGGATAAGACTTATAAAAGTCATTAATTTTTTGTAGAGCATGCTCATCTGTATCGAGAGCAAGTCCCAGATGTTTAGCAAGGACTAGTTTAGTAATGTCGTCTTCTGTGGGACCCAGTCCACCACTTAAGACGACCAAATTACTTCGACTCTCAGCGAGGTTAATAACCGATTCTAGTCGCTTATAGTTATCTCCCACCGTATCTTGAAAATAAACGTCAATTCCAAGATTAGCTAAGCGACGGGCAATGTATGGAGCACTTGTGTCAGTAATCTCACCTAAGAGAATTTCCGTTCCGACTGATACTATTTCAGCATTCATCAAATCACTCCTAACAATATTAATTAAAATGAATCAGAAAAAACTTTTCGATTTTTGTAGAAATACTCAATCCCAGAGTAAATGGTAAAGAAGAGACAAATGTACAAACAAATCTGTCCCACTGGTAAGTTAAGATTGTTAAATAAGGCATTATTCAATAGCAAAATAATAATTGCAATCATCTGGAAAAAAGTCTTTATTTTTCCAGGCCATGCTGCTGCAACTACTTCCCCATCGTTTTCAACGATAATGAGTCTTAATCCAGTAACCGCCAATTCCCGGCAGACAATGATGGCAGCAATCCAACTAGCAACACTTCCTAAACCTACTAAAACGATAAAAGCACACATTACAAGCATTTTATCGGCTAAGGGATCAGCAAATTTTCCAAAATTAGTCACCAGATGTTGCCGACGAGCAATTTGTCCATCCAAGAAATCCGTTAAAGCGGCCACAATGAAGACGATCGTTGCTAAAATTTGAGTAACTGGAATCATGGTTCCTACAATCATTACACTACCCAAGTCCATGGGTACTACCAATAAAATCAAAAAGATTGGTATAAGAATTATTCTAAATAAAGTTAATTTGTTTGGTAAGTTCAAAAATCTATCCTCCTAGGATCAAACGCTAAAATAACGACCTGTTATCTTTAACAGATCGTTATTTTGGTTAAAGTTTATTTGGTCAACTTGAAAGTAACGTTTCTAACCTGAGCACTGCCATTATTAGCAGGTTTCTCTAAGTTAGCCTTTTGTCCGTTAATGGTAATATCAGTTGCAGTAGCATTACCTAAATTAACGTTAAAGTCCTTAGAATTAGCAGGAATGGTTACCTCATGGGTTTGATTAGGATTCAAGGTTCCTTGCCAAACTTGTGATCCATTAACGGATACAGCCGACCATGATTTAGCGGTTCCCTTTAAATTAACCTTAGTTTCTTTTTCATTGGTCTTAACGTTATACTCGTTCTCATTTGCTCCTTTGGTAATTTGAGTTCCAGTAGCCTTAGTATTCTTTGACTTAGCTTTTGCTTTATCCTCAGCAGCTTTTTGTTTTGAACTGGAACTAGCTTTAGAGCTGGAACTATCGGATGAGACCGAAACTGAGGTGGTGCTTGAGGCACTATTAGAATTATGATGAGCTAATTTTCCTGCGCCAACCCAAATTACACCGATGATAATAACCACGATAATTACAATTCCAACGATCGGAACTAACTTTCTCATATTCCAACCAGAGTGATTTGGTTCTGGACTGGATGGATCATGACGAGCCGTTCTTTGACTAGACTGTTGTGATTGGGCTGGTTCTGGTTGATTCCCATTATAATTCTGGCCCTCACGACTTTCATTATCAATAGAATTGGCATTTTCTCCACCAGGCAGATCTTGATCATACTTTTGAATAAACTCACTTCCGTTTAATCCAACAGCATCAGCAAACTGCTTAACAAACGCACGCACGTAAAAATCACCCGGTAGCGCAGCAAAGTTATCTTCTTCAATTGCCTCTAGATAACGTTTCTGAATTTTAGTTTTCTTTTGAACGTCATCAATCGACATCCCAGCGTCAACTCTTGCCTTACGGAGTAGTTGACCAATATTGACACTCTTTTGATTTTTATCTTCTTTATCCATATGTAAAACCCCATTGTTTTAGATTTCATTGCAAGTATATCACAACGCATTGTTTTAAAAAAAGATATACGTTAAGAAATGACCTTTAAGGTCGTTTTCCCAAAGTCAAAAAAATGTTTAGCAAAATCAATGACTTCGCTAAGTGAGAGTTGATTTAAGATCTGAACTTCATCAAAAATATTTGTGTATTCGTTTAAGGGATCACCCATTTGATTAGCAATCGCTGAATTAGAATTCATGACCGAAATTGATTGGCCAATTTCCTCCCGTTTAATTAAATTGAAAATCTTAGTTAACCCTGAAGCATCATCTAAAGCTCTTTTAATTTCACGTTTAATTGACTGCTGGAATAACTCAGGGTGATCGGAATCTTCAGCAAAAATCACAAATTGATAGCCTGCTTCCATATCAAAATCATACCCAAAAGAATCATTGATGATGCCTTCAGAATATAGACGTTGATATGACTCTGAATCCTCGGAAAAAATCATGGATAGAAATAATCCTAGGGATAATTCATTCTTGGAAAATTGGGAACCGTAAACTTGATCACTTGGTCCCCTGAAACCAACCGCTACTTTGCCAGTTGAAAGATTCATTTCAGAATAATCAGATGCAACAATGGGACTCTTCTGAATTGCCTCGTTAGTTTTTTGTTTCAACGTTGCGATCTGTGTTGGATTAATTGGCTTGATCGCTTTTTCGAGATCACTAATCCGTGCAATGGCCTGGTCTTTATCAACCTTTCCTACCAACATTAAATCCATGTTATTAGGAACATAATACTGACGATACATGGCGTACAAATCATCAGCAGTAATTTCAGCAATCGAATCAACGGTTCCAGCAATGTCATGGTCAAGTGGCGATCCATGATACAAATTACCAATCGTGTCGAAATAAATTCTTGAACTAGGATCATCCTGATACATAAGAATTTCTTGGCCAATAATCCCCTGTTCTTTTTGGACTTTTTTCTCATCAAAATATGGATGTTGAACTAAATCAATTAAAACATCTAAGTTATCATTAACACGACTAGTCGTATTAAAAAGATAGCTGGTTTGATCAAAACTAGTAAAAGCATTGGAATCAGAGCCAAATTTACCAAATCGATCACTAGAATCATAGTCATGTTTATCAAACATCTTGTGTTCCAAAAAATGTGCAATTCCAAGTGGCATCCCTTGAAGCTGGTCACCATTCAATCTCACGTTGTTAATGGCACCAAAATGAACGTTTAAGATTCCATAGGTTGAATTAAAGCCTGGTTTAGGGTCAATCATCACTTTCATCCCATTATCTAAATCATAACGATGAATGGTTTCATTTAAATTGTCATACCGAACTTCAACCATTATTTGTTCCTTTCAATAAAAATCTTGTCTTTAACTTCATCATTGAAGCTACCTTACTTAAGTCGTCTTTAGTAACTGCCCTAATTTTTTGGATCCATTGATCAACACTCAAGTCCATTCCATATAATTCATTCACAAAGTCGCCGTTCAGAGTTCTTCTCTGACTATCAAACTTTGAATCGTATCCATCGACAAGTGCCGATTTCACGTCCAAGAAGCGTTGATCATCGTATTTTTGAGCTTTAATTAAATCAATCTGCTGATGAATTAAAGCTTCAACCTCCTCTGCATCATCCGCATTAATCCCGCTTTCAATTGCTACATATCCAAGGGTGGAGTTGTAACTACTTGAAATATAATATGCCAGACTGTGCTTTTCACGAATATTATGAAACATCAACGACTGTTGCGTCCCACCAAGTAATGCATTCATGACGATGGCAGAAAAATAATTGCGATCCCCAATCAAGATGGGAAGATCAAACGCCAAATCAAATTTAGATTGTTCACCCTTGATGGTTTCCACCTTACTTTGTTCAGATGATTGACCTAATTCTGGTCTTATTTTTGAACTAAGGTCTGGCCGTGGTGAAAACGCCAAATGATGCTGAACATCCTCAATTTGCTTCGGAGAGAGTTGTCCTAGGATTGAAATATGAATTTCATCATTTGCCAAAATGTTCTTCAATTCATTTAAAACATCTTGATTTTTAAGGCTCATAACCTGTTGGGGACTTCCAATCACTGACTCTGAATAGTTAGGTTGACCGTAAAAATATAGTTCACGAGTTCGTTTTAGGGCATAATAACGACGATCATCACTAAGTGAATTCAGGTACTGAACGAGATTATCCCTTTGAATCTGAAACTGATCATCAACATATTGATGACCAACTTGATTAGGATGAAAAATCATTTCGGCAAGAAAAGCAAGAGCTTCATCCAAAACATCTGAATTATCCAACGTGAAATCATTATTAACAAAACTCATCACAACTCTTAAAACACTTCGATTGCCAATCTTAAAAACATTGGTACCAAAATCAGCACCAAATAGTTCAGAAAGTCTTCTAGCCACTTTAAGTTTCGAATTATACTTTTGACTGTAATTTTCCATCATTTCAGCTACCATTGCTCTAGCCGCAAATTTTCGATGGTCTAACGGTTCCACAAAGTCAACCGTCATTGCGGTTGTTTTAAACTTGCTACTCTCATGAACGTTCAAATGAACGCCATCTGTCATTACTTTCTTCAAACCAATTCCTCCAAAACAAAAAGTTCTCCTAGAAAGAATTCTAAGAGAACTTTATCAATTAGTACAACTAATTCTTTGTAAACACATGCTTAAATTTTGACCAGAAACCTTGTTTCTGTGGTTTGATCTTCATCAAAGGAACGGTTTCACCTAACAAACGACGCGCAATATTTCGGTACGCCGTTGAAGCAGGATCATCCGTATCTAAAACGACTGGTTCACCGTGGTTGGATGTAGTAATGACCTTATCATCATCAACTACAACCCCAAGTAAACTAATTCCTAAATGATGAGTAATTTCATCAACATCCATTACATCACCATCATCCATCATGCTAGGACGAACTCGATTAATGATCAAACTGGGTGTCTCTTTTAAGGGATGCTTCCCTAATAAGCCCACAATGCGGTCAGCATCACGAACAGCCGAGATTTCAGGAGTAGTAACCACAATGGCACTATCAGCACCAGCCACTGAATTCAAAAATCCTTGTTCAATTCCAGCCGGACAATCAATCAACACGAAGTCAAATTGTGGTTTTAACTCATCAACAATTTCTTTAACTTGATCCTCTTTTAGAGCTGTTTTATCTGTATTTTGTGCAGCGGGTAATAAGTATAAATTATCATCAAACCGTTTGTCTTTTACTAGGGCTTTCTGAAGCGGAACTCGACCATTTGCGACATCGACAATATCATACATAATTCGATTATCCAAGCCAAGAACAACGTCAAGGTTTCTTAGGCCGATATCCAAATCCATTAGGCAGACACGCTTACCCATCAAGGCTAAAGCAGTCCCGATGTTAGCAGAAGTAGTTGTTTTACCAACTCCACCCTTTCCAGAGGTAATAACGATTGCTTTTCCCATTATTCAGTTCCTCCTATTCGATTATAAAACTTTGGACTAATGTTTTTAATCTCATCTAAATTGCCATACTCGATAGTATGTAGGTCATTAATGTAAATTACGGTACGGCTATTTTCAGACATTCTATCTTTATTATCACTCACAATATCAAACTGTTCACCAATCCGAACTTGTTGAGCATCATTTAAGTTTCCGATCACAAGGGCTTCTTCATCATTAGGGAATCCAGCATGAACGATTCCTTTAACATACCCTAAGTTATAAACGTTACCACCGGCAAGTAACTTCCCACCTTCATGTATTGCTCCACAGAATAGCACGTCACCTTTAGCCATGACTTCTTCGCCATTTCTGATGGTTTTCCCAATTACTGAAACCTTATTTAAATCACGAATGCGATAGGCCTCTGAAGTTGTAACTACATCGGCCATAAAACGTCTAATACTCATTTGTGGATACTTGGAAACGATCTCCCTTAACTCTTGCTTTTGGGCTCCGGTTAAGATGCGATTCCCGGTAAAGACATCGAAGGAAAATTGTTTAGTGTTTCCTAGTTCCTTACCACTACTCAGTTGCTCCATTAAATTCTTAAACTCATTAATGTCACTGTCAAAATTACTGGTATCAGAAATATTAATCTCATAACCATTCTGAGTACCCTTTAAAACTACGTTCTCCATACAATCAATGCTCCTAGTTTAACTAAAATAATTGAAAAGTGCCCTGATTGGGAAATAAAGAATAACAAACAGGATCAGATTCAATACTAACGTTGGCCCCAAGGTGTAAATCAATAACTGAGTTCCACTAAGAGACGCAATGTGGGCAATTCGATCACCCAAGTAACTCAAGATAAATACCACTAAAACATCCCCCATATAAATTAGGGATGAAGTTACCAGGTTTTCACGAACAAACTTAAAAACAATGCGATTAATATAAACCACCAGTGGAAAGGCAAACATAAAGATTCCAACGATTCCAACGTAATAAACATCGTAGACGATTCCAATTCCTAAGGCCCACCATCCAATATGAAGTTTTTCGTGGCGCGCAAAAAGCGTTGCCATCACTAACCACATTAAAGTTAGGTATGGTACCATCGAAAATTTTTCAAAAAGTACTGGTGAAAAAAGTTTAGAGATTGACCCCTCTAGTAGGAATGCAATTACCAATCCAATTGGAAATAAGAATTTCAAACGGGATGGGCGACGCATCGTACGCCCTCTTCTAATCCTTCTTGCCAATTACGGTCACCGCCTCAATATCATCCATATTTGCAGCTGGCTTAATGTTAACTTTTTCAGAAATGCCATCACTATTCTGCTTGGTTCCGGCCACTTTTCCTACAAAAAGTCCTTTGGGAGTGACACCACCAAGACCATTTGTCATGACTTTCGTCCCCGTCTTGATTTTATCCTGATTAGTGACACTTCCCATTACCAACTCGTTAGTATCACGATTATAGCCATCAATGAGACCATTAACAACTTTCTTTTGTCCCTGAACTTGAACAGAGAAACGACTAGCGTTATCACCTTTATCTGTGATTAATTCAACTTTACTATTGGTTTTGTTGACTTCGGCAACTCGACCTACTAATCCTGAATTAACGATTACAGACATGTTCTTTTGAACTCCAGAAGCTGATCCCTTATTAATGATCAATTGGTTCAACCAAGAAGATGGCGTTCTAGTAATTACACTAGCATTAATTGATTTGTAGTCCGTGGGAGTTCCTTTAATATCCAACTGTTGTCTTAATTTTGTATTTTCATTTTCAAGTGCTTGATTTTTAACTTGAGTTTGAGCTAATTGTTCAACTTGACCCTTTAAATGATTGTTCTCCTGATAAGTGTTTAATAAATTACCAGTTGCACCAAAGAGTGAACCAACACCATTCGCAGGGATGCTAACAATTCGATCACCAAATCCAACAACGTCATTTCCTACCTGCTGAATCAATGGAGGAGTAGCACGGTTTTTTCTAACTGCCACTGACCCACTAATCAAACCTAAGCCAATAATTAAGCAAACGACAATGATTACTAGCTTTCGACTTGAAAAAAACTTGTGCATAATAATCCTCCGTGCGTGCTTAAAATAAATAAGCGGGAATTAAATCCCCGCTTATCCAGTTTATTTTTTATTCATTACTTCAATACTCTTAAGTGATTCACCTGTACCAATAGCAACACAATCCATCGGATCCTTAGCAATGGTTACAGGAACTTGAGTGGCATCTGAGACTACTTCGGGGAGATTCTTAAGTAATGCACCACCACCAGTTAACACAATTCCATGATCAATCACATCAGCCGAGATTTCGGGTGATGTTTCTTCCAAGGTTTCTTTAATTGTGGTAATAATTTCAAGAATATCTTCGTGCATCGCAGAAGCAACATCTTCAGCAGTGACTTCAACTGATTTTGGTAACCCAGTCAGAAGGTCTCTTCCACGAACGGTTTCATCACTCATATCTTTGGCAGCGCCAATTGAGGCAGAACCGATTGAACACTTAAGATGTTCAGCGGTGGGCTCACCAATTAAAACGTTATAATTTTTTCTAATGAAAGTAACGATCACTTCATTAAGTTTATCACCAGCCATTCGAACTGAACGAGACGAAACAATTCCGCCAAGAGAAATGGTTGCCACATCAGTAGTTCCACCACCAATGTCAACTACCATACTACCAGTAGGATCCATCACTGGTAATCCCGCCCCAATAGCTGCAGCGAATGGTTCCTCAATTACATAAGCATCTTTGGCTCCTGCCACACGAGTAGCATCAATTACGGCGCGTTTTTCAACGGCTGTAATTCCACTAGGAACACAAACCATTACGTATGGTTTGGCCCCGTGGTTGCCAAGGGCTTTATCAATATAATACTTCATCATGGCTACCGTAGTATCATAATCAGCGATTACCCCATCCTTCATTGGGCGAATGGCTTCGATACTAGCTGGCGTTCTGCCAATCATCGATTCCGCTTCCTGTCCCACAGCGACAACTTCACCGGTTTTGGTATTTTTAGCAACCACAGATGGTTCTCGTAAAACGATTCCCTTTCCATCAACATATACAATGGTATTAGCGGTTCCTAAATCGATTCCGATGTTTTTCGTACCTAATCCGAACAATTTATTCATCCCTTCAATTTTTAAGTTTTAAATTTTAAGTTATTACTTTGATAAGACTAGTATATCATACTGCATTTACATCAGTCAGGAATATAAAGCCAAATTTAGTTACTTAAGTTTTTCTTCATTTTCTTTAATTAGTTTCCGAACTTCCGAAATAAATAAAAGTGAACCAGTGACTAAAATCAATCGTTGCTCATTCTTACTTTTCAACTCTTGATCAATCGCTTGCTTTAACGCCAACTTCCAGTTACTAGTGAACGCGACGTGGTCACTGCCGGAAACATCAAGACCAGTGAAATCAGCGCTGGCCCTGTTTTCGTTGGCAGTAAAACGGGTCAAAATAATGTCAGCATTAGGAATTTGATTCACAATTTTAAACATCTCTGGGTATTGTTTGTCAGCAAAAACTCCCATGATAACGGTAAGATGATAGTCTTTCCATTGACTATAGGGAGCCCGAATTGCCGAAAACAGTTTTTTAATGGCGGGAACATTATGAGCTCCATCAATCATAATTGGAGGGTTAGTTTGGATTAATTCCATTCGTCCAATCCATCGCGCTTGAGCAATTCCTAATCTGACGGCCTTTGCAATTTTCCCTTGATCTTGGTTTAAATAATTAGAAGCATAAATCAGGAAGGCCTCGATGGCAATGGCGGCGTCTTCCATCTCAAAGCTTCCAATTTGTTTCATCGTAAGATTCTTGATCCTAAATCTGGAATTCATAAAATCAAATTGGTTTTGCTCTTGAGGAATAAAACGGTAATCTTCCCCTTCTCTAAAGATCGGACTTTGAAGTTTCTGAGCCGTCTTCTCAATTACCTCACGTGGTCCCTTTTTAATTTTTCCAATCACACATGGACGATTGGGTCGAATAATACCAGCTTTATTATCAGCAATTTGTTCTTCAGTGTCACCTAAAAGCCTCATATGATCCATTCCAATGGTAGTGATAATTGAAAGTCGAGAATGAACCACGTTGGTAGAATCAGACCTTCCCCCAATTCCTGCTTCCACAATGACAATGTCAACCGGATGGCTTTGAAAATATAAAAACATCATGGCACAAATGATTTCGAATTCTGAAGGTCCAAGAGATGGAGTGGCCTGATCAATTTGATCAACAACTGGCTTGATTTTTTGAACAAGTTTGAGAATTGCTTCATCAGAAATGGGAACATTATTAACACTAATTCGTGCATTAAACCTAATCATAAATGGTGAGGTAAACGTTCCTACCGTCAGCCCAGCAGCTTGGAGCATGTTACTCAAGTAAGCTACACAGGAACCCTTTCCATTCGTTCCTGCTACATGAATACACTTTAATTTGGCTTCTGGATGCTTTAATTTCCCCATCAAATGTTCCATTCGTTTAGTGGGAGGTTCTTTTTTAATGCGTGGCCGCCCGTGAATATAATTCAAGGCGGCTTTATAACTAGTAATCATGGTCTTACATCTCCAAAAATAAAGCTCAGCTTGTTAGCTGAGCTTTAATGTTATTTATTTAGAGCATCCTCAACGTCTTTTAAGCGAATTTGAACGGCTTTAAGTTTATTTTCATTATCCTGCTGCTTCTCTTTTTGTTCGTTTACAACGGCTTCAGGAGCATTTTCAACGAATTTTTTATTAGCCAGCTTTTTCTGTGCCCGTTGAACTTCTGCTTCAAATTTTTGAACTTCTTTTTGCAAACGAGTTTTTTCATCGTTTAAATCAATTAGTTCATCCAACGGAATGCTGATCTCAGCATCCGTAATCACTGATGTCATGGCCAACTTAGGAATGTTAATATCCGCCCCAATTTCTAACTTATTGGGATGACCAAATCGGTCAATGTAGTCACTATTATCTTCCAAAACCTTTTTCAATTCTGGGTCATCAGTTTTAACCAAGATATCCACTGGGCTTGATAATGGTGCATTAACTTCAGAACGGATATTTCTAACCGCCTTAATAACATCAATTAAATGATTCATGTCGGATTCAGCCTGTGAATCGTTAAATTCGTCATGATTTACAGGATAATCAGCGACTACCAAAGATTTTCCAACATGTGGCATTGAAAGCCAGATTTTTTCGGTAACAAATGGCATCACTGGTTGAAGTAGTCGCAAGATTTGATCAAGGACGTATGCCAAAATGTTTCTAGTATTTTCCTTGGCCACTTCGTCTGAACCAGTTAAAATTTCCTTACTCATTTCAATGTACCAATCACAGAAGTCATTCCAAATGAAATCGTAAAGGGAACGGTTAGCTTCACCAAAGTTAAACTTATCGTATTCCTCGGTAACGTGGTTTACCACATGATTCAGCTTTGAAAGAATCCAACGATCAGCCAAATTCCATTCAGATTGTGCTGGCAATTTCGGCTGTTTCATATCACCAAGGTTCATGATGACGTAGCGACTAGCATTCCAAATTTTATTAACAAAATTCCAAGCTGACTCAACTTTACTGTAACTGAACTTCATATCCTGGCCAGGAGTTGTTCCAGTTGAAAGACACCAACGTAATGCGTCAGCCCCATACTGATCGATCACATCCATCGGATCGATTCCATTTCCAAGCGATTTACTCATCTTAACCCCGTGTTCATCCCGGATTAAACCGTGCAGAAGAACATTTTTAAAGGGACGCTTACCAGTGAAATGTAAACTTTGAAAGATCATCCTAGAAATCCAAAAGAAAACTAGGTCGTATCCAGTAACCAAGGTATTCGTTGGGAAATACCGTTGGTAATCCTTAGAATCAGTGTCAGGCCAACCAAGAGTCGTAAACGGCCACAAAGCTGATGAGAACCATGTATCGAGTACATCTGGATCTTGGGTCCAATTTTCTGGATCCTTGGGAGCCTTTTCACCAACATAAATTTTGCCAGTTTGATTATTATACCAAGCTGGAATTCGATGTCCCCACCATAGTTGTCTTGAGATGACCCAATCATGAACATTTTCCATCCATTGCATAAACGTATGCTCAAATCGTTCTGGAATGAAGTTAACGGAATCCTTGGTCTTCTGATTTTCCATTGCTTTTTGAGCCAATGGTTTCATTTTGACAAACCACTGGGTCGAAAGCCGAGCTTCAACCTGAACTCCCGTCCTTTCAGAATGACCAACGGAATGGACAATTGGATCAATCTTAATCATCAATCCCTGATCCTTTAAGTCCCTTACCATGGCTTTGCGAGCGTCAAAACGATCCATACCTTCGTACTTACCAGCATTTTCGTTCATGGTTGCGTCTTCGTTCATGGTATTGATGCGCTTCAAATCATGTCGATTTCCAACCTTAAAATCGTTAGGATCATGAGCGGGTGTAATTTTAACCATTCCAGTTCCAAATTCTGGATCGACATATTGATCAGCAATAATTGGAATAGTACGGTTTACAAGTGGAACCACCACTTTCTTACCAACTAAATCCTTGTAACGCTCATCGCTTGGATTAACGGCAACTGCGGTATCACCCATCATCGTTTCAGGTCGAGTAGTGGCAATTTCAATGTAATCTTTCCCGTTGAACTTCGTATCATCAGCAAAGGGATACTTAACGTGGTAGAAAGCCCCCTGATCATCCTTATGAATTACTTCAATATCGGATAATGCAGTGCGAGCCTTAGGATCCCAGTTAATGATGTATTCCCCACGATAAATCAATCCTTGATTATATAGGTCAACAAAAACCTTGCGAACAGCTTTTGACAAACCATCATCTAAAGTAAATCGTTCACGGCTGTAGTCAAGTGATAATCCTAGTTTAGCCCACTGCTTATGAATGGTATCAGCAAAATCATCCTTCCATTCCCAAACCTTATCAACAAACTTCTCCCGACCAAGATCATAACGAGAGATTCCTTGTTCATTTAACATGGCCTCTACTTTGGCTTGGGTTGCAATTCCAGCATGATCCATGCCTGGAATCCATACGGTATCGTATCCTTGCATCCGTTTCTGTCTGATCAGCATATCTTGGAGGGTCGTATTCCAAGCGTGCCCTAGATGAAGCTTACCAGTAACATTTGGTGGAGGCAAAACGATTGAATATGGTTTTGCTTCTGGGTTCCCACTGGGTTTAAAAACATCTTCATCAAGCCATTTTTTATACATCCCTGCTTCAACAGAAGTGGGATCATACTTCGTTGACATATCAACTTCTTTTGCCATTTCTTCACCTCATTATAAAATAAAAGCATCCGTCCAGAATAGGACGAATGCTCGCGGTACCACCTAAATTGAATTATTACTAATTCCAACTTAACTAGATAACGGCTAGTACCGATTACATCTTTATTAATTCAACATAACTGCTCACAAGCAACATTAATCGTTTTAACACATGAATTTCTCAGCTTTCATTCACTCTCTGTGTGCCCTAACAATTAAACTCTTGATCAATGCATTTAACATAATAAATACTACTTAATTTAGGATGCTTCGTCAACCACATTAAAGTAATTCTGAAAAAACATCTTCATTAGCGTTTAGATAATCATCATCAGGATGGATTTTACTAATCTTAACGCCATCGAGAGCTTCTTTCATTAATCCATCAACATCAATATTTTGTTCAAACTCACGAGCTTTTTCCACTTTAGGCTTAGTCTTGGGTGCGGGTGGAGTAAAGATGGTACAGCAATCTTCATAAGGAAGAATTGATAAATCATAAGTATCAATTTGCTCTGCAATCTTAATGATTTCAGTTTTATCCAAAGACAGTAGTGGTCTAAGTACTGGCAAGTTGGTGACATCGTTAATGGCACGCATACTTTCAAGCGTCTGAGAGGCCACTTGTCCCAAGGATTCTCCTGTGAACACACCATCGCAGTGACGTGCAATGGTAATTGCTGCAGCAATTCGTAACATCATTCGTCTTTGAACCGTCATCAAGTATCCCTCGGGAACTTTTTCCTTAATCTCTTCTTGGATCTTAGCAAATGGAACCTGAATAAAGTCCACGGTTCCACCTAAGGCAGAAAGCTTAGCAGTTAAATCTTTGGCTTTGGCTAACGCCTGTTCGCTGGTATATGGAGGACTGTAAAAGTGAATCATATCTAACTTAACTCCACGCTTCATTGCCATGTAGGCAGCTACTGGAGAGTCAATTCCACCCGATAACATCATTGTCCCTCGTCCACCAGTTCCAACTGGTAGTCCAAGGGCGCCTTGAATGGTCTGACTAGACAAATAAATTCCTGACATTCGAACATCAATTTGTAAATTAATGTCAGGATGCTTCATTTGAGCCTCAATTCCCTTTAAATGATCTAAAACATAACCACCTACTTCATCATTCATTTGATAAGTATTTAATGGATAATCTTTGTTTTGGCGATTCGTGGAAATCTTGAAAGTTTCGCCATTTTTAAATTGGTTTGAAATCATTTCTAAAGCGGTTTCTTGAATTTTCTCAATTGGAGTATTTTTTTCTAATTTAACGACTGGCGAAAAGGTTTCAATTCCAAATACCTTTTGCAAAGCGTCCATGACTGGTCCTGCATCCTGGTCATGCAAGCTAACGTGCATTCGATCACGTTGGGCATCTACCGTGACTCCGTCAAACTGCTTTAAGACCTGTCTAACATTATGGCCTAATTGACCAATGAAAACCCTTCGATTTTTCCCTTTGGTTGATAATTCACCATAACGGACCATAATTTCGCTGTATTTCACGTTCTCACTCCTTTATTATTTAATAATTATTATTAATTAGCTTAACTTTTTGAATTCTTCGTACAACTGATCAAACACTTGGTTAAATTGATTAGCTTCCTCTAAAGTATTTTTGTCACCTAAAGAGATTCGAACTGCACTTCGCGAAATACTAGGATCGATGCCCATAGCATCTAACGTGCTAGCCGTCTCCTCCTTCTTAGATGAACATGCACTGGTGGTTGAAATGTAGATTCCATGTTCTTCAAACGCATGCACAATTGTCTCACCTTTAACGCCCTCAACTGCAAAACATAAAATATGAGGAGCAAAATGATCGGATAAACCAGAAAAGGTATGAACTTTATCAAATTTTGTAATATGATCATAAATTTGTTTTCGAATCTTTTGCTCACTAGCGACACTTTCAGTCTCATGATCTGAAATGATTCTCAAAGCTTTAGCCATTCCAGCAATGGCTGGCAAATTTTCGGTTCCACTTCTTTGACCGCGTTCTTGACCGCCACCATCCATTAATGGGGCAATCTTTCGGCCATTTCTACCATAAATTAGTCCAATTCCTCTTGGAGCATGAAATTTGTGTCCTGAAAAAGTGACAAAATCAACCCGATCATTAAAAACGAGATCATGGAGACCCTTTCCCACGGCTTGAACAGCGTCAACATGAAAGTGAATCTTAGGGTACTTTCTTAAAACATCACTAATCTCATCAAGTGGTTCAACTGCTCCCATTTCGTTATTCACTGCCATAATGGAGACTAGAATAGTATCCGGTCTAATCACATTTTCTAAATCTTGAGCTGATACTCGTCCTTCTTTATCAACGGGAAGGTAGGTAACATCGAACCCCAGATCCTCTAACGCGTGCATCGAATTCTTAACAGCTGCATGTTCAACCGAACTAGTAATGATGTGTTTTCCAAATTGATGTTTTTCCTTAGCAGTTCCTTTGATAACCCAATTATCACCTTCGGTTCCACCACTGGTGAAATAAATTTCATTGGGTTCCACTCCTAAAAGTTTAGCAATTTGGTTCCGTGACTGACTCAATAGATTAAAGGATTGTTGACCAAAGTTATGAAGACTGGAAGGATTTCCCCATATTTTTTCACTTACCTGATTATAAGTGTCCAGAACTTTACTATCCACTTTAGTCGTCGCACTATTATCAAAGTAAATCATTATGGCATCTCCTCTTATTTTTAATTCGTTCAAATTACAACAAATTTCATTATACCAGCATTACATCATAATAAAAACAAGCTGAATTATATAATTTCAATTCAACTTGTTTTTTATTATTTTTGGTTTTGTGAATCCTGTTTATTTTTATAATAGGCATTTTCAATTCTTTTATATGATCCCGGATTAGCCTTATCAATTGCCGTTGCAATTGTCTCTAGACTTTCAGGGTACTTATATTCATCATCAAAAAGATGTTTAGCTTTAGAAAGAGCACTACTAATCTCTGGATTTGAATTGCGATAACGGTTAGCGTACTGCATGACCTGTTCTGCTAGAGACGAACTATCAATTAAATCATCAGTTTTTTCTTCGAGGGTATCCCGATCTGATTTAATGACACTAAGCTGTTTTTGCACATCATCCATACTGATCTTAACTTTATCCATGGTCCGGTTCAAATCTTTAATTTCATCAGCAACAATTCCAAAATAATCAACATAGTCCTGGGAAATTCCCGGTAAATTCAATTCATCAATCTTACGCTGAATACCATGAAGTTCTAAGTCCAGATCATCTAGGACTTGATGAGCCTTTTGCTCTTCATCCTTAAAGTCAGCCACTGAATCATTAATTAAGCGTTGTTTCTTTTCAATATCATTGAGTTGACTATCACTACTGGTAATGTGCTCCAGAATATGAGTATAAATGGCTTCCTTATTATTGATGGCATCGCGATCTTTTTTATACGTGTCCTCAATTTCATCAATTTGTTTGCCAAGAGCATTCGCATTGTCAATCTCACCATGTTCTAACGAATAGTTATGACTTAGTCGATCTAACTCTGAAATTAAAATCTGATTCTGTTTTTTGGCATGCTGAATGTATTCACCGGTAATTTTGAAGTTCTTATCAACCTTTTTCTTAGCGACTAACTGCTTTTCCATTAAGTCATAAAGCCGATCAATTTTAGTTTCAATCTCATTATCCGAATCTTCCGCTAATTTTAGATCCAAATGGGCAATGTTTTTCAGATTATCCGAAACCGCACTTCTTAATTCTTCGAGTGAAACATCAAATTCATCATCTGCAAATTCATAACCACTTGCATTCATCTTGGCATGGGTTGAACTAATTTCTTCAATCTGATTTTTGAATTCAACGTTATTAGTAGCAAAGATATGAGGGATTTTTTTAACGTCTAACTCAAGTTGGTCAGTTGATTTATTTAAATCCCCCAATATCTTATCGGCCTTTTCATGGTCCCCATTTTTAGAAAGACTAGAAAAATCATCAAACGTCCCTTCGATGGTCGATAATTGATTTTCTAAGGCATCAATAGCCGGGCCAAAGGAAGCATTCTTAGTCAATAACTTTTTCCTTAAATCTTTATAACGTGCCTCCAGATCAGTAATGGCCTTTTTATGTTCAGAATTTAACTGATTCATTTTGGCTAAAAATTGACGAATGACCTTCACATCATCTTCAGCCGTATTGACGGATTGTTCAGCTTCAGAACATTCATCACGGGTTTTAACAAAATTAACTCCTTTTGAATCACTTTTCACAGCTTCAACATTCTGCTTGATGGTTGGAATTAAATTGTTAGTAACATTATTAAAATCAGCCTGAGCACTATTAACACTACTCAGTGAATCTCCCGTTAGACCAATATCCTTTACCTTGTTAATTTCATTCTGCAGATTCAGATCGTTCAACCGCTTAACGCGGCCCTCGATTCCTTCTGCAATCTTTAATAAATGATGTTGATACATAACAACTGCAAAATAAATCACAGCTACTACAACTAAAATTCCAATAATGACGTTAACCATTAAATATCCGTCCTTCAACAAATTAATTATGTATAAATTCTTTTCCTTGTTATTAAAATAATTATATCATAAATGGGCAAAACGTATGGTAGCATTCCCAATTTTTACCATCACAAATTCTAATGTTACATTGACTTTTATGCTTTAGTTTCATATAATTAGGCTTGTGTAAAATAATGCAGCAGTACGCGGTAAGCTCGTCAACATGTTCTTGCTACTTATAGTTTAATTAGTAACCCATTGGCTGCTGAGGCGAAAATTCAGAGGAATATGCACGAATACTAAGCGCACATCGTTATTTTACTCCAAATATTTTATTGGAGGATTCATTTATGTCAAGATATACAGGTCCAAGTTGGAGAATTTCTCGTCGTCTTGGAGTTTCTTTATCAGGTACTGGTAAGGAATTACAACGTCGCCCATATGCTCCCGGTGTTCACGGTCAAGGTCGTCGCCAAAAGCTCTCAGAATATGGTGTTCAATTACGTGAAAAGCAAAAGTTACGTTACATGTACGGTTTAACTGAACGTCAATTTTACTCATTGTTTAACCGTTCTGGTAAGATTCGTGAAGGTAAGCATGGTGACAACTTTGAAATTATGCTTGAAAGCCGTTTAGATAACATGGTTTACCGTTTAGGCTTAGCTACTACTAGAAGACAAGCTAGACAATTAGTAAATCATGGTCACATCACTGTTGATGGCAAACGTGTTGACATCCCTTCTTACGAAGTTAAGCCCGGCCAAGTAATCGGCGTTCGTGAAAAGGATAAAGATATGGGAATCATCAAAGAAGCTGTTGAGTCAGTTGTTAGCCGTCCTGCTTACGTATCATTTGATGCTGATAAGCTTGAAGGTTCATTAACTAGATACCCACAACCAGATGAATTAAATGCAGATATCGATACTTCATTAGTTGTTGAATACTACAACCGTTAAAATATTGTGTCTGTTCACAAAAAGGCGATCTCAATTGAGACCGCCTTTTTGTATCTCCATTTTCTTTAATGTTAAAATATAATAAATACCCAATAAGGAGCAAATAATATGGCAGATGACAAAGGATCAGTTCAAAATCGTCTCGATCAAGCAATGAGCGGAAATTCCCCTCAGATTAATCCTGATGAACAAAGAAAATACTTAGGAACCTTTCGTGAAAGAGTCGATTTCGCAATTACGGTTGCTGATGATAAAAACCAAAATGCGATTGATCAATTAAGTGACAAAATGAAACAACATCCTAATTACCAACTTTTCATTAATGGTAATATTCCTGAGGAACAGCAGCAACCCTACATGAAGTTAGCGAGCCAAAATAACGCTAAATTCACTTTGAAAAATAACAGTGCTTACGGAACTAAACCTGACGAATATGCGGTCGTTCTCGTTGCACCGGAAGCAATCCATCAAGATCAAATTGACTTTGACCCTGACAAAACTAGTAGTAAGAAGCAAGACGATCAACCTAAAAAATCTGAATCGTGGTTCTCACGTTTATTTCATAAGTAGAAAGAAGATATATGATGCAAAAGCCCCTCGCCTATCGAATGAGACCTACTAAAATTGAAGATATTGTTGGTCAACAAGACTTAGTTGGACCGGGCAAAATTATTGATCGAATGGTAAAGGCAAAAATGCTATCATCGATGATTCTATATGGACCCCCTGGTACGGGAAAGACTAGCATTGCAAGTGCAATCGCTGGATCGACTAAATATGCATTTCGAATGTTAAACGCAGCTACTGATACTAAAAAGGATCTTCAGGCTGTCGCTGAGGAAGCAAAAATGAGCGGTACGGTGGTTCTTCTTTTAGATGAAATTCACCGATTGGATAAGACCAAACAAGATTTTTTGCTACCCTTACTTGAAAGCGGACAAATTATCCTAATTGGTGCTACAACTGAAAATCCATACATTAATATTAGTCCAGCCATTCGTTCCCGAACTGAAATTTTTCAGGTTCATCCATTAAGTAGTGATGATATTAAAAAAGCCGTTGAACGAGCATTAACTGATAAAGAGAATGGATTAGGTAAGTTAAACGTTAAAATTGATCATAATGCAATGAGCTTCTTAGTTCACAGTACGAATGGTGATTTAAGAAGTGCATTAAACTCATTAGAATTATCAGCTAAATCAACTGAACCCGATAAGGATGGTGTTATTCATCTTACCCTTTCCGACATTGAAGCTTGCCTACAAAAGAAGGCCCTCAGTCAGGATAAGAATGGTGATGCTCACTATAACGTGGTATCAGCCCTTCAAAAGTCGATTCGTGGCTCAGATGTCAATGCCGCCCTTCATTATGCCTCACGTTTAATTGAATCAGGTGATTTAAATTCATTAACCCGTAGACTAATGGTAATTGCTTACGAGGATATTGGTTTGGCTAATCCTGCAGCTGCTGCTAGAACTGTTAATGCGGTGCAAGCTGCTGATAAGCTGGGTCTTCCTGAGGGACGGATCCCCTTGGCTGATGCGATTATTGATTTGTGCCTATCACCAAAATCTAATTCTGGCATTAAAGCCATCGATAATGCTCTATCAGATGTAAAATCAGGAAATTATGGCGATATTCCCAATCACCTTAAGGACACCCACTTTAAGGGTGCTAAGAAGCTTGGTCATGTTGGCTATAAATATCCACATAATTACCCAAACGATTGGGTGCAACAACAATATCTTCCGGATAAAATTAAGGATGCGAAATACTACCAACCAAAATTAAACGGAAAATACGAAAAAGCGTTAGCTGATCAATATCAAAAAATTAATGAAGCTGAAAAGCATCACGGAAAGGAATAGTTTTTAATGCTCATCAAAGTCTTAATGTTATTTTTCTCCGTAATTTTAATTATTAACGGAATCTACTTTTTAACTCATGCTCATAAAAGTTTCCTTCTCTTTCATCCTGAAAAATTTCCTTCATTAAGGATCATTTTAATTATTAGTGGAATCATACTGCTCGTAGTAGCAATTTTCGGGATTATTTCATTGTTCTTTGATAACACCGTTTTCACGTTGTTAGTCTTATGTGCCGGATGTTTATGTGCTGTTATTCCAGAAGTTTTTATCATTCAGTACATGGATAAATAACCTTTATATCTGACTTTTCAAGTAAAAAATACTAGAATTAAGTTAAATAAAACATTGAGGTGGTTTTTATGCTACAAGAATACAATAATATCTTAGTTCCCGTTGATGGTTCATATGAATCCGAATTAGCTTTTAAAAAAGCCGTTGCTGTTGCCAAACGAAATGATGCTCATTTGCACATTGTTCACGTTGTTGATACTCGAGCTTTTCAAAACATTTCTAGTTTTGATACTTCCGTGGTTGAAGAAGTAACGCAAAACGCTAAGAAAACCCTAGAACAATATGCTCGTGAAGCCAAGGATGATGGTGTTGACAAAGTTGATTATTCAATAGAATATGGAGCACCTAAAACAATTATTTCTAAAGAGTTACCAACCAAATTAAACATTGATTTAATCATGATTGGAGCTACTGGATTAAATGCTGTTGAACGCTTACTAATTGGTTCTGTGACCGAATATGTAACGCGAATGGCTATTTGTGACGTTTTGGTTGTTAGAACTAACTTAAATAACCAAAAAGTTGATCCTAAAAAGGGAAAACAAAAAGTTACTAAATAAAACAAAAAAGCATTCGTTAAATTTAACGAATGCTTTTTTGTTTGGCAATTTTTAATAATTTATCAATTCTCCCACTATCACGAACCCCATTCAACAAGTTAATCTTGTTCTGGATCGCTTTAGCTTTTGAACATAATTTTTCCTGTTTATAACTCAAGTACTTCAAACTATAAAATGATTTCAAACAATAAAAAGAATATTTACGCTTTAAATAAGCAATCATCCGATTCGATTCATTGATAACCAGTTGGTAATTGTTAGAAATAAACGCAAAGGTGACAATCGCTAATCCTAACTTAACGATAATGTAGCGTTCGTTTAAATTCGTCTGCTTTTGATGAAGCAGATGATGCATTCTCATTAATGCATCATCTAAGTACTTATGGGCTAATTTTTGACATCATAATCTACGATATGAGATGGCCATCCCTAAGTAACTCCATGCTGTACAAACAACATTCGCCTTAACTGCATAGGTATCAATCATCGTATGAAAACATAAAGTGACTTCGTCTAAAGAAACACCGCAAAATAATTCAGCAAATCCACGTTCACAATAATAACGTCCCTTAATTTCTTTTGAATCAATATTTTCAACTTTAATCGTTTTGATGATGGTGTTGGCATTTTCAAAATGATAGTGGAGTAAATTACACTCAATTTGCTTCAATAATTCTTTGGCGTAGCAGTAATTATTAGAAACACACATCTCATCCAGATTCATCCCTAATCGTGATACAATCTTTGGGATAATACTCCATTGGTTAAAACAACCATCGTTTTCCAACGCACTAATCGTCGATTGAGTACAAAGACCTTTTGATAATTCTGCCTGGGTCATATGAAGGTTCAACCGTCGTTTTCTAATTCTAATTCCGATCTTTTTTAATAACGCTTTTGAGGGCATGATGACTTCCAAGCCCGTCATCTCCCTCTGTATTTCAAAATCTCATCGTGCCTAAAGCACTCAACATCATGATCATTAACGATTCCTGATGCTTGTAAAAAAGAATAGAGCGTCATGGGACCAACTCTTTTAAAATGGTATCTCTGAAACATACGCTTAAACTTTTCCATCACTGGTTTCATTTCATCCAAATTAACTTGATCATTACTAACTAAATGATCAATTGGCGTGTAATTAACTAACTGCCATAGTTGGTCAAAAAAATGGATGTTTTGCGCTTCTAATTCAGCCATAATTTGGGCATTCGTTAAAATTGCCTCGATTTTAGATCGATTTCGAATTCCTCGGATATCATTCAAGGCTTCCCTTCTAACCTCCTCGAAATGATAAGCAAGGTAATCGAAGTCAAATTGATGATAAATATCATCCAATCCATCTAATTTTTTTAAAATTAGATTCCATTGGAGGCCAGCTTGCATAATTTCAAGTGACAAATCTCGAAACAACGATTGTTCATCATAATCAGGAACGCCCCATTTGGTATCATGATAATCCATTAGCTGCGGACTTTTAGTAGCCCAATCACATCTTTTCATCATTATCACCTCCTACTAAGTAAATACGTAACAATTCTTAAAAACAAAAAAGATTATGACTAAATTAAGTCATAATCTTTTTTGTTTATTTATCTTCATAAACTTTTTTCTGGTCACCCTTTTGAAGTGGCTTAAAATCATGAAGAATTTTAGATTGACGATTAAACTCCGCATATGCTAATTCAATTAATTGATCAATCAAATCGGTGTAACTAATTCCAGAAGCTTCCCAAAGTTGAGGATATAAAGAAATGTTTGTAAAGCCAGGCAAAGTATTAACTTCGCTTAAATATGGTTTGAAGTCTTTAGATACCAGAAAATCAATTCGAGCCATTCCTTTTAATCCAAGTGCTTTGTACGCTCCAAGTGCCATTTTAGTAATTTGATCATCAACTCCATCAGGTAATTGAACTGGGATAGTAAATCGAACCTGACTAGCATCTACGAACTTATTGTCATAAGTATAGAATTTATCATCAGCGGGAACCTTAATTGCACCAAGTTTAGAAGCCTTAGGGTCCTCATTTCCTAAAATAGAAATTTCAACCTCTTCAGGACCTTCAATGGCTTCTTCGATCAAAATTTTATTGTCATAACGAAAAGCATCGTTTAATCCACTTTCTAGTTCTGCTTGATTATGAACCTGGTGAATTCCAATTGAAGATCCTTGATTAGCGGGTTTGATAAACATTAAAGAACCCAATTTTGCTGCCAACTTATCATAATTCCAATCTTTTCGATTATCTGGAGTTAACAATACGTATTTAGTGTTGTTAATCCCAGCTTCATCTAAGATTTTCTTAGTAATGTCTTTATCATATGCCATTGCTGAAGCTAAGATTCCACTACCCACGTATGGCTTGTTCATTAAACGTAACAACCCTTGAATCGTTCCGTCTTCACCAAGATTTCCGTGAATAATTGGAAAGAAAACATCAATATCACTAGTACTATCAAAATTAATGATAGGTGCTAAGGGATTATTCATGTCTAACTTGGGAATCTCATCTTTTACTACATCAGCTTCATCTTCACCGTCAAATACACGGTGAGAAGCTTCATTGCTCAAGACAATTCCATTTTTGGTAATTAAGAATAAGCTGACTTCGTACTTATCCTTGTCCATCGCATCATAAATATTATGCGCGGATCTTTTTGAGACGTCGTGCTCTGATGAATTTCCACCGAATAATAGCGCAACGTGCTTTTTATTTTTAGTCATTTTCGCACCTCTGTCGTTCATAATAGAACCTTAAGTATAACACAAAAAATTCATTGTAGATGAAACCAAATAAAAAAGCATGAATAAACATGCTTTATGAGAAATTCTTTTCTGTACTGAACATTGAGCTCTTATTATGGTATTGCATTGACATTATCAACCCAATCCCTATCATATTACCAATTAAGGCTGATCCTCCTTGACTCACAAATGGAAGTGGAATCCCAGTCATCGGAAGCAATCCGATACTCATTCCAATGTTTTCAAAAACATGGAATAAGATCATCATGATTACTCCACTAGAAATGTAGGCATAGAAAACATTCTTAGTTTCAAAGGTAACTTTAATCATTTCATAAATTAATAAGAAATAAAGTAAAATCAATAAAACGCCACCAATGAATCCAAAGTTTTCTCCCATTACGGAAAAAATCATATCAGATTCACGAACTGGCACATACACTTTAGAAACGTTAAATCCAGTTCCGGATAATCCTCCCGAACCGACAGCTTTCATACTTTGCCACAATTGAAACCCTTGGTTACTCGTATCTGACTCAGGATGCAACCAGGTATCAATTCGAGCAAATTGATAAGCTTTGAAACCAAAGTTTCCTAGTAATGCTCGTCCCTCTTTGGTAATAGCCAGGGTAAGGGCAATCACGCCTAAACCACCAGTCACTCCAAAGATGGGACCGAGGATTTTCCAAGTAACTCCCGAGACAATCATCATGCCAGCTAAAATAGCAATAAACACGATGGTCGTACCAAAATCATTTTGTAACTTCAACAGAATTACGATTGGAATTGTCCATAAAATCATTTTACCAAGTAGTGCCCAATCCGTTCGTGGCTCATGAATGGGATGTTCATTATTATGGGCAGCAATCACCTTTGCTAGCATCAAGATGTACGCTGGTTTCATAATTTCTGATGGTTGAAATGTTAGTGGACCCAGTTGAAACCAACTCTTAGCACCGGTCTGTGCTTCATAAGATCGACTGTATAAGAACAGGACAGCGACTAGAAGAAAGATTCCAAACCAATACGCGTATGGCGCAAGTTTCCACAACTGTTCAGAATCAAACTGCATCACAACGACAATCGCAATTGCTCCAATTGCGTACCATACTAGTTGAGATACCACCGCTTTTACGACACTAGTCTGACTAGTGTCATGACTTGCTGCTACAAAAATTGATCCTAAACCTACCAAAGCAAGCATCAGTACACAAAAGATAATTTCCCAATCGATTCGATTATCGTCTATATCTTCCGACTTATTAAACACGATTAGAACTCCCTTTTTATAAGATCATACTTATCTTTGATGTAAATTATACTCTCTTATTACTTCAGCGACAGCATCTTCCTCACTATTTTCATGGAAAGTTTTATCACCGATTACGCAAACAGATTTCCCATTTTTTTCTTCAATTGTACCGACGGTATGGCCACCAATTTGAACTAACTTTAACGCTTTTTCTTCTGGATCCTCGACGATATTAACTCCAATTTGTTTTTCTTTTCTCGACACTTCTAAAACCTCCTAGAATAAAAAATAGTTGATAAAATCAACTATTTTAACTTCATTGAGCGACGATAATCTTCTTCAGCTTCCTTATTTCTACCCAGTGAAAACTTCATTGGAACGGGATCATATCCACCTTTTACAAGTGGATTGCATCGTAAAATTCGGGCGGTACCCATCAAAGTCCCTTTAAAAGCTCCAAAGCGGTCGATTGCTTCAAGCGTGTAATGGGAACAAGTCGGTGAGTAACGACAACTAGGCGGAAATAACGGTGAAATAAAATGCTGATAAAATTTGATTAAAGATATAAATATTCGTTTCAACTTTTTTCTCTCAATTATTTTCTACTGAAGAACCCTCGATTCTTCTTAGTGTTACTCATGTGTTCTAGCATTTCACCAGCACCTTTAGCAACGTTATCTAATGGATCTTCAGAAATATAAACTGGAACCGTCAAAGCATTCGCAATTACAGTGTCAATGTCTTTAAGTAGTGCTCCGCCACCAGTTAACATAACACCACGATCAATAATATCAGCTGAGATTTCTGGAGGAATAGTTTCAAGAACTGCCTTTGCTCCAGATACAATTGAATTAATAGATCCATTAATGGCTTGAGCAACCTCTTGACTAGTAATGGTTACCGACTTTGGCATCCCACTGACTGAGTCACGACCTCTAACTTCCATTTCTTTGACATCTTGACTTGATACGTCAGCCGTTCCAATCTGCATCTTGATTCGTTCAGCAGTATGTTCTCCAATGATGAGATTATGTTCTTGTTTTAAGAAATTAACAATATCACCATTCATAACATCACCGGCAATTTTCAGTGACTTACTAGCCACAATATCTCCAAGTGAAAGAACCGCAATATCTGAGGTTCCCCCACCCATATCGATGACCATACTACCATGTGGTTGATAAATATCCATTCCCGCACCAACAGCAGCTACCTTTGGTTCTTCTTCGATGAAAACCTGTCCACCAGCTGCTCGTTCTGCTGCTTGAATAATTGCTTTTCGTTCAATGTTAGTGATGTTTGTAGGAGCACAGATCATTGTCTGTGGTTTAGAAACAACGCCCTTAACGCTTAATTTACTAATAAAATATGAAAGCATTTCCTGAGTGATGTCAAAATCAGAAATTACTCCATCTTTTAATGGTCGAATGGCTTTGATGTTTCCGGGAGTTCTTCCAACCATCTGGTAAGCTTCAGTACCAACCGCTAATACCTTATTAGTCTTTGTATCAACGGCAACTACAGATGGTTCATTAAGAACAATACCCTTTCCTGTAACGTATATAAGAACGTTAGCAGTTCCTAAATCAATCCCAATATCTTGTGCCATAAAAATACTTCCTTCCGTAACATCGTTTAACTAAATTATAGCATATTCATAATAGCAAAAGAGAATTATCACATACGAAATTATCTAAGTTTTTCTAACGATCAAAGTTAGTCATTAGCAATTGCGTCGCTTTCTTTGATGGGAATTCGTTCAACTTCTGCACCAAGCTTTTGGAGCTTCTTGTGAAATTCATAGTACCCACGATCAAGATACTTGAGATTGGTAACTTCAGTATACCCATCAGCAACTAATCCTGCTAAAATCAGCGCAGCGGCAGCTCTAAGATCAGTTGCCGCAACCTTGGCACCCTCAAAATGAGTTGGTCCATACATAATGACTGATTGACCTTTAATATCAAAATTAGCACCCATTCGGCGCAGTTCTTCCATATGCATAAATCGGTTTTCAAACACCGTTTCTGTTAATTTACTAACACCATTAGCCTCTAATTGAAGAACAGTCATTTGAGGCTGCATATCAGTAGGGAACCCTGGGTATGGAGCAGTTTTAACGTCAACCGGTTTTAATTCAGCGGGGCCGATTACTCGAACCCCATCACGTTCCTGCTCAACTTTTACCCCCATCTGTTTCATTTTAGAAATCAAAGGAAGATTGTGTTCAGTAATTCCATTCTCAATTAAAACATTGCCTTGAGTAAGCGCAGCCGCTACCATAAAGGTTCCAGCCTCAATCCGATCCTGAACCACTTCATGATCAGCACCATGAAGACTTTTAACTCCAACTACTGTGATTGTATTAGTACCAGCACCAGAAACCTTGGCACCCATTTTGTTTAATACCTTTTGTAAGTCGACAATTTCAGGCTCACGAGCAACATTTTGAATCTTAGTGGTTCCCTTAGCAAGGGTAGCTGCCATCATCACGTTTTGTGTTGCTCCGACGCTTGGAAAATCAAAGTAAATATCAGTTCCAACTAATCCATTTGGAGCAGAAGCTTCAACGTAGCCATCATGTTGTTCAATATGGGCGCCTAAAGCTTCAAAACCACGTAAATGTAAGTCAATTGGACGACTGCCAATTGCACATCCGCCTGGCAAAGCAACCTTAGCCTGTCCTAAACGAGCAAGAAGTGGTCCCATAACCACAATTGATGCTCTCATTTTTGAAACGTATTCATATGGAGCTTCTGGTGAAATTTCACCGGAAGCATCCACGGTAATTTTATTTTTATTTTCATCAAAATCAACTTTAATGCCTAAATGTTTTAAAACTTGATTCATAGTAAAAACATCGGACAGCATGGGACAATTAGTTAAAACGGTCTGACCATCTTTAGCAAGAATAGTAGCAGCTAGAATCGGTAAAACAGCATTTTTGGCACCCTCAATGTGAACTCGTCCATTAAGCTTATTTCCGCCATGCACAACAATTTTTTCCATGGTACTCTCTCCTATAAGTATTATTTAAATAGTACTGTTAAATTTTTTAAGTTATCAATGAATGACATAAAGAACGAACTGCATATAAAACCAATCACGATCGAAAGTAAGACAATTAAGACCTTACCTTGACGCTCTTGAATTGGTAAGAACCGTTCAAAGTGAATTCCTTGTATAGCCCAAAAAGCTACTGCAATAAAGAATAGCTGGCTAATTATTGTGATTAATGATTCAACTCCAAATGGGTTCATTACGCGATACTCCTAATATTCATTCTTAGTATATACTATCATAAAAATACCTAATTGTCGTAAATCGGAGGTCCATGTAAAAAATTGTAACAAAAAAGAGGAACTAGAAAGTTCCTCTTTTTTAAAACTAATGCTGTGCAACATTAATTCGGTTAACAGCTCTTTGTAATGCAACTTGTGCACGTTTCAAAGCATCCGTATCGTTCTTAGATTGAGCATCTTTAATTTTCTGTTCTGCACGCTCACGGGCATGAGTAGCTCTCGATACATCAATGTCACCTTTACGCTCAGCACTATCAGCAACGATTGTCAAAGTATTATTGGAAAATTCAGCAAAGCCACCATTAACGGCAACGGTGTCCATGTCATTCCCATTAAACTTGAATCTCGTTTCACCAATTCTTAAAGAAGCAATCACTGGAACATGGTTAGCTAGAATTCCAAGATCACCCATCATGGTCTCAATAACGGCCATAGTAACTTGATCGTTGGAATAAACTTCGCCATCAGGAGTAACGATACTAACGGTTAATACTGATGATTTATTATCAGCCAATTAGATCACCCTCCTATTTGCTCTGACTTGCTTTTTGTTCTTTCAGTTTGTTGTAATTAGCAACAACATCATCAATTCCACCACAGTTTCTGAAACAATCTTCTGGAATATTATCGTATTTACCTTCAAGGATTCCCTTGAAACCTGCGATAGTATCTTTAACTGGAACGTATTTACCAGGAAGACCAGTAAACTGTTCAGCAACCGTAAAGCTTTGTGATAGGAAGAATTGGATTCGACGAGCACGACCAACAATGGTCTTTTCTTCGTCAGACAATTCATCCATTCCTAGAATTGAAATGATATCTTGCAATTCACGATATCGTTGAAGAACGTGTTGAACCTGGCTGGCAACGTCAAAGTGTTCTTGTCCCACAATTTCTGGAGAAAGAGCAGATGAAGTTGAAGCCAACGGATCAACGGCAGGATAAATACCTTGTTGCGTCAATGAACGTTCAAGGTTGGTAGTAGCATCCAAATGGGCAAACGTAGTTGCAGGAGCTGGGTCGGTGTAGTCATCGGCTGGAACATAAACAGCTTGAATTGAAGTAATCGCACCTTTTTTAGTCGAGGTGATTCGTTCTTGTAGCTGTCCCATTTCAGTAGCTAACGTAGGCTGATAACCTACGGCTGATGGAATACGACCTAACAAAGCTGAAACTTCAGTACCAGCTTGGGTAAATCTGAAGATATTATCGATAAATAGAAGGACATCGTCTCCTTCTGCATCTCTAAAGTATTCAGCGATTGTAAGACCAGTTAATGCAACACGCATACGAGCACCAGGTGGCTCATTCATCTGACCATACACCATGGCAGTCTGCTTTAAGACACCTGATCCTTTCATTTCGAAGTACATATCATTACCTTCACGGGTTCTTTCACCAACACCAGTGAAAACGGAAATACCGTTATGACCCTGGGCAATGTTATGAATTAATTCCTGAATTAAAACAGTCTTACCAACACCGGCACCACCGAATAATCCAACTTTACCTCCACGAATATATGGAGCTAATAAATCAATAACTTTAATTCCAGTTTCAAGAACTTCAGTAGATGGGTTTAACTCATCGTACTTAGGTGGCTGTCTGTGAATGGCCCATCTTGTCTGATCAGGTCCAAACTCAGGTCCACCATCAATCGGTTGACCTAAAACATTAAATACTCGACCTAGAGTATCATTACCTACTGGAACTTCAATTGGAGCACCAGTATTTTCAACATCCATTCCACGACGTAAACCATCAGTTCCGTCCATGGCAATGGTCCGTACTACTCCGTCACCTAATTCAAGAGCAACTTCGACAACTAACTGTTGGTTGTCACCCTTTTTAATGTTCAAAGCAGTATTGATTTCTGGTAAATCACCGTCTAGGGGAAATTTAACATCAACAACTGGTCCGATAACTTGTTGTACTTTACCAGTAGTATTCATTATGCTTTAATTCCTCCCATCTATTATTGGTTCAATGCTTCTTGACCACCAGTAATTTCTGTAATTTCGGTAGTGATTGCGGCCTGTCGTGCACGGTTATACTTAAGTTCCAATGATGAAATCAAATCATCGGCATTATCCGTAGCAGATTTCATTGCTGTCGAACTTGAAGCATGTTCAGCAGTTTTGGCATCCAAGATTGCCCCGTACATCAAACTTTCAGCATATTGTGGAATTACGACTCCCAATACTGCTTTAGCAGATGGTTCAATATCGTAATCTTCAATCAAGTTTTTCACTTTAACATCAGATCCAGCTTGACCACTATCTTTTTCATCCATGGAAGATTGAATGGAATCTTTGTCCATTGGCAAGAGCTTTTCGGCTCTAAAATCAGAAGAAATTCGGTTAATGAAATGGTTATAGCAAATGTACAAGTCGGTATAAATTCCGTCGTTATACATTGAAGTGATTGTTTTAACGATTCCTTGAACTTCAGTATAAGTAGGTACATCTGAAACCGTACGATTTTCGTACGCTACGTTTGCACCACGCTTCTTGTAGAAGTCAGCGCCACTACCACCAATTGCTAAAATCATATAATCATCGGTATTCGGAGTATGTTTTTCAATAAACTCGTTCGTACCTCTAATCACATTACTGTTATAACTTCCAACCATTCCACGATCGGATGAAATTACAATATACGCAGTCTTTTTCTTAGCATTTTTTGAATCTTGACTTGAAGGTTTATTATCCTCTAACAAATCGGACTGAGCCAGATGAGCGATTACAGACTTAACCTTAGATACATACTGATTATAGTTCACAGTATGTGCCTGAATTCTGTTCAACTTGACAGTTGAAACCATCTGCATCGCCTCGGTAATCTGACGCGTACTCTTGGTCGATGCGATTCTGTGCTTTACATCATTCATCGATTCAGCCATTAGTTGTTATCCTCCCTTCAAGTTAATTACTATTAACTACACTGTCACCCTTAGCCGAGGGCTTAAAGGTGCTTGCAAATTCTTGAATTGCACTGTTTAATTTCTTCTCATCTGGAAGATCACCAGTCTTCTTAATGGTCTCAAGTAAGTCAGAATAACTAGCATCAAAGAATTTGAAAATCTCATCCTGGAATCTTAAAACATCATCAACTGCGATCTTGTCTAAGTAACCATGAGTTAAGCAATACAAAATCAAAACTTGTTTTTCAACTGGTAGTGGAGAATGAAGTGGTTGTTTTAATACTTCCACCATTCTAGCACCACGATCCAGTTTAGCTTTAGTAGCTTCATCAAGATCAGAACCAAATTGAGCAAATGATTCTAGTTCATGATATGAAGCAAGATCCAAACGTAATGTACCAGCAACTTTCTTCATTGCCTTGATTTGAGCATCTCCACCAACACGAGAAACTGAAGTACCAGCATCAACAGCTGGACGATCTCCAGAATAGAACATGTCAGAATTTAAGAAGATCTGACCATCGGTAATCGAAATTACGTTGGTTGGAATATAAGCTGAAACATCCCCTGCTTGAGTTTCAACGATTGGAAGAGCGGTCATTGAACCGCCACCCATCTTGTCACTCAATTTAGCAGCACGTTCAAGTAAACGTGAGTGAGTGTAGAAAATGTCACCAGGATATGCTTCACGGCCAGGTGGACGTCTCAAAATTAAGGAAAGTTCACGATAAGCATTAGCTTGTTTCGTTAAATCATCGAAAACAATCAGAACATCTTTTCCTTTATCCATGAAGTATTCACCCATTGTTGCACCAGCATATGGAGCAATGTAAAGCAATGGGGCAGGTTCAGATGGACCAGCTGACATGACAATCGTGTAATCCATCGCACCATACTTTTGGAGCGTGTTTACTTGTTGTCTAACAGTTGAATCTTTTTGTCCAATTGAAACGTAAATACAAATCATATCTTGATCTTTTTGATTCAAGATCGTATCAATCGCAATTGAAGTCTTACCAGTTTTTCTATCACCAATGATCAGCTCACGCTGACCTCTACCAATTGGAACCAAAGCATCAATTGATTTGATACCAGTTTGTAGTGGTTGTTTAACACTTTGACGTTGCATGATTCCGGGTGCTTTTTTCTCAATTGGAGCAGTTTGATCAGTCTTGATCTCACCTTTACCATCAATTGGTTGACCTAATGAGTTAACAACTCGTCCAACCATGTTGTCTCCAACAGGAACTTCCATGATTCTTCCGGTTCTTTTAACACTGTCACCTTCACGAATACCTGTAAAGTCACCTAAAACAACGATACCAACTTCGTTGCTTTCGAGGTTTTGCACCATTCCATAAACACCGTTTTGGAACTCCAGTAATTCACCGGATAAAGCATTATCTAGACCATATGCACGAGCGACACCATCACCAACATAGGTAACAACACCGGTTTCGTCGACGTTAAGTTCGTCTTTGTAGCCATCTAATTGTTTTTTAATTAGGGCACTAATTTCTTCAGCCTTAATGCTCATAAAAGTTTCACCTCTTCAATATAGATATCTTATCGACTAAGAGAGCAGTTTTCGCACTTCTTTAATCTTTGTTCGAACGCTTCCGTCGTAAACAACGTTATCAGACGACAAGATTGCGCCGCCAATGATACTACTGTCTACTTTCGCAGACAAATCAACCGTCTTAGCACCAACTCGTTGAGCAAATGTTTGGGTTAATTTATCTTTCTCTTCGTCATTCATTGGAACTGCTGTAACTACGCTAGCACGCACGATTCCTTGTTTCTTATCATATAATTTGCCAAATTCATCAATAATCGCGACCATATCATTAATACGTCCATAGTCATAAACCATTTTTACGAAATTCTTGACGTACTCAGAAGTTGCGCCATCAATCAAAGAATTAATGATCGAATCTTTTTGCTTAAGATCAAGAACTGGACCAGCCAATGCCATTGATAAACTAGGATCATTTTGAAAAACAGCTTTAATAGCCATTAATTCAGCGTTTCCAGTTTCCAATTCATTGTGTTCTTCCAGGACTTGAAACAACGCATTAGAATATCTTTTGGCAAGCGTAACCTTATCTAGACTCATTTGGATTACCTAGCCCTTCAATATAAGAATCGATTAATGCTTTTTGATCATCAGCATTTAAGTTCTTCTTAATGATTTTGGAAGCAATCTCAATAGATAAATCTGCCACATCATCTTTAGTACTTGCTAAAGCGTCTTCACGTTCTTGTTCGATATCTTTATGAGCCTTATCTTTTAAACCTTTAGCATCATTTTGAGCATCGGAAATAATTGTGTCTCGACGTTTTTGACCAGCTTGTTCAGCATCACTAACGATTTTAGTTGCTTCGTCATGCGAGTTCTGTAATGCATCGGCACGTTCTTTTGCTAACTTAGCAGCGTCGTTACGTGATTTTTCAGCAGAATCAATATCGTTGGCAATCTTAGTTGAACGATCTTGCATCATTTTGGTAATTGGCTTCCAAGCGAAAATCTTAACAATCCACATTAGAAGTAAGAACAAAATGGCATAAAACAACATATCACCAACGTTGAATCCAGCCGCAATAACTAAATGTGTATACATCTATTGACACCTCCTTTTTCTAAACTAAGAAAATGTTTTCTTTATTTGTTCATAACCAAGAAGGCAACAACAAAGGCCAAGATGGGCATAACTTCGACTAAGGCAACACCAATGAACATGTTAGTTCTAAGTGTACCTGATAATTCTGGTTGACGTGCCATACCTTCAAGCATCTTGGAAATAATTAAACCGTCACCAATTCCGGCACCAATAGCGGCACCACACATTGCGATTCCAGCAGCAATAGCTCCCATAATATAATCCTCCTATTTTCTTATTCCTCAATTGATAATTTTTGAGAAACATATACAGATGATAATGTTACAAATACATAGGCTTGAATACAGCCAATAAACACTGAGAATCCTTGCCATGCCAATTCAAGCGGGGCAGCGACCGGAACCAGCCACAATCCATTTGAAAATGCTAAATTAGCAATTATTCCGGCCAACAATTCTCCAGCAAAAATATTCCCATAAACACGAATTCCAAGCGTTAAGAAGTTCGTAAGCTCCTCAAGCAGGTTGATTGGTAGGAACAAGAAGACAGGTTGTAAGAATCCCTTAAAGTGTCCCTTGTAACCCAACTTTTCAACACCACTATACATAGCAAATGTCAGAGACATTAATGAGAACGTTAAGGCAACGATTGGATCAGCCGTTGGACTCTTAACATAAACAATGTTACCTACCTGAATATGTATAAACAGTCCAAGCAGGTTAGCTATTAAGATGAAATAGAATAGCGTAAAAGCCCATAGTCCATATTTCTTAGGTGCATCATTTCCGATCGTTGACTTTATAATTCCATTTGTAAAATCAATCATGTACTCCAATAAATTTTGTTTACCCTTTGGCTTCAACTGCAGGTTTCTCGAGCAGACAAATATAAACGCAAACAAAATGACAGCCACAATCACACCAGAAATCATATTGCTGACGTTGAAAGTAAGACCTAAAAATTGAAAAGTACGAGTTGGCTCCACAGATATCACCTCTTTTCGCAACTATTATCACTCGCAATAAAAAACGTGCCATAAAAAAGTAGTTGAATAATTGCGATTCATTATTTAAATAAGTCACATGCTCACTTATTCAAATCTGATGAAATAATACCACCATTCTGAGCAAATTTCAAAGCTATAAAGCACCAAAAATTCTAATTTTATAGTCTCTATAACAATTGTTACACAATCGCAGTTTATAAAACTCAAATACCACCTTTAAGTAAAGCAATCCAACAAAAAAAGTGGGAGTTAACTCGCTCTCACTTAAAATTAATATTTATTTAGTACCAAACAAACGATCTCCGGCATCACCTAAACCAGGAACAATGTATCCATGGTCAAGATGATCATCAAGCGCCGCCGCATAGATGTCAACATCCGGTTCGGCTTTTTGAACCGCTTTAACACCCTCTGGAGCCGCAACCAAACAAACAAATTTGATGTTCTTAGGGTTAGCGCCATGTTTCTTTAATGCATCAAGGGCCATGATTGCTGAACCACCCGTGGCAAGCATCGGATCAACCACAAAGATTTGTCGTTCGCCAATATCACTTGGTAATTTTAGAAAGTATTCATGTGGTTGAAAGGTCTTTTCATCACGATACATCCCGATATGGCCAACTTTTGCCGTTGGAATCAAATCAAGAACTCCATCAACCATTCCAATTCCAGCTCTAAGAATTGGAACTACGGCAACTTTTTTGCCAGCTAATTTCTTAGCGTGCGCAGTTCCCTCAGGTGTCTCAACTTCAACGTCTTTAAGCGGCATATCACGAGCAACTTCAAAAACCATCAAACTAGCAATCTCATTGACGACTTCTCTAAACTCACGTGTCCCGCAATTCTTATCTCTAATAATGCTTAATTTATGTTGGATCAACGGATGATCCATTACGTGAAACTCGCCCATAACGCACTCTCCTCTTTGTATTATATTTATCAATATTATAACACAAGGAACAAACAAAAATTTCTAGAATCCTATCGGGTAATGGGATTCTCCTTACACAACTTTGCTACTTCACCCTTAATTTGTGCTAACACGCTCGGGTCGTCATAATTATCAATTGCTTTAATAATTAAATCTGCAACTTTTCTAGAATCGTCCTCATCAAATCCCCTTGAGGTAATAGCAGGAGTTCCAATTCGCAAACCACTCGTTAAAGTTGGTTTTAACTTTTCATTTGGAATTGCTTCCTTGTTAGTAGTGATCATTAACGAATCCAACATGTCTTGAACCTGCTTTCCATTCAAACCAGTATCGGTTAGATCCACGGTCATCAAATGATTATCAGTTCCACCTGAAACTACTCTTAGATGATCTGATTGGTTAAATTCATCAGCCATCGCGTTTGCGTTTTTAAGGATTTGTTTGGAATAGTCAAGAAAGTCAGGTTGTAAATCTTCATGAAAAGCGACTGCTTTCGCAGCAATTACCTGTTCCAGTGGTCCACCTTGAGTGCCAGGGAAAACCGCCGACTTAATTTTCTTAGAATACTTTTCCTGACTTAAAATCATTCCTCCACGAGGACCCCTTAAAGTCTTGTGAGTAGTGGTAGTAACTACATCGGCAATTCCAACTGGACTGGGATGCAATCCAGCTGCCACTAAACCAGCAATATGAGCCATATCTACCATTAAATACGCTCCAACACTATCGGCAATTTTACGAAACTGCTTCCAATCAATGATTCGACTATAAGCCGAGGCCCCCGCAACAATAATTTGGGGTTGGACTTCTTCAGCAATCTTCTGAATATTGTCATAGTCCAATTGTTCAGTTTGTGGATCAACTCCGTAAGTAAATGATTGGTAAATCTTACCAGAAAAGTTAACTTTAGCACCGTGAGACAAGTGTCCCCCAGCATTTAAATCCATTCCAAGAATTTTTTCACCTGGTTTTAGAAAAGCAGCATAAGCTGCCTGGTTAGCTTGAGACCCGGAATGAGGTTGAACGTTTACGTATTCCGCACCAAATAGTTCTTTTGCTCTATTAATGGCTAAAGTCTCAACCTTATCAACATACTCACATCCACCATAATATCGATGACCAGGATATCCTTCTGCGTACTTATTGGTTAAAACTGAACCTTGCGCAGCCCGAACACCCTTCGAAGCAATATTTTCGGAAGCAATGAGCTCGATCGTGTTATCCTGACGCTTTTTTTCGTCATGAATGGCATCCCAGAGCTCAGGATCCATTTTTTCGTAGTCTTTATTTGTCATATTATCAACCCCAATTTATTAGTTGAGTCAATTATACTTATTCAAAGTGTTTTTGTCCCGCTGATTTATTTAATCGATTCATATAGGCTTCTCCCAATTCAGTCGCAGGAAATCCCTGTGTCAGAATATTGTCGACACCATCTTCTAGGTCAAAATGGCGTAAGCCGGCAAAAAGTAAGTGACTAGCGGTTGAAACATCTTTTCCTAAACTATACAATTCAGCATTTTGGGGCCAATTAATCGAATCAATCACATCATCCGTGGCCATTACACCCACAGTTTCATCCTGACCTTTAATCCAATCAGCAGCACGTTTCCAGTCATCTTTATGATCAACAACCTGAACCTGTGCATCCGGAGCATAATGACGATACTTCATTCCGGGAGCCTTTGGAACTTGATCGGCACTCACATGGTGCACAGCATCATCCACCGGTCCAATCACCCGCTCAATTTGATCCACGGTAACAGCACCAGGTCGAAGAATGGCAGGTTTATCAGTCGACATGTCAATGACCGTCGACTCAACACCAAAATCGGTGGCCCCATCATCTAAGATCCCAGCAATCTTACCATTTAAATCATGATAAACATGCTTAGCAAGGGTCGGACTTGGCTTGCCCGAGGTATTAGCAGATGGTCCTACAAGTGGAACTCCAGCAGCTTGAATTAAGTTCAAAGTAGATTGTTTATTCGGGTTTCGAAAGGCAGCAGTATCAAGCCCTCCAGTAACCTCTTTTGCAAGAGCCCCTGGCTTTAATTTCAAAATAATGGTCAATGGACCTGGCCAAAACGTCTTCATCAACTTTTTGACGTTTTCATCTAGTGGTTGGGCATACTTCTCAACCGTCTCAACGTCAGCAACGTGCACAATTAATGGATTGTCACTTGGACGTCCTTTAGCTTTATAAACCTTCTTCACAGCCGAGACATTAGTAGCATCTGCTCCTAATCCATAGACCGTTTCGGTTGGAAATGAGACCAAATTACCCTTTTTAAGCTCAGCTGCTGCCGCTTGAATTTGATCCGGTGTAAATATCTTAGTATCCATCTTATTCATTCTCCTTATTTCATTTTAATCATCCGATCACGCATCGCCATGTCTTTTCTTAGACGAACCGATCGGTCAGGGTTATCAGCCTCTAGCAAACGTTTGACTGAATTTCCCTGTTTAAAGCCAATCTCTAAATAAAGTGAACCATTCTTCTTTAAGTAAGCATGAATGTTCTTTGCAATCTTTTGGTAAACCGCAAGACCATGATCTTGTGCAAAGAGTGCCTGACGTGGTTCATACTCTAAGACACTTTCATCCATATACTTAATTTCATCTTTAGCGACATATGGCGGATTAGAAACAATTAAATCAAATCTTTGTCCGTTAAAAGAATCGAATAGATCGCTTTCAACCATTTTCACCTCAGCATGATTGGCTATTGCGTTTGCTTGAGCTACTTTTAGCGCGGCTTCAGAAACATCCGAACCCGTTACGTTCCACTTAGGACGTTGCTTTTTTAACGAAATTGCGATGGCACCACTTCCAGTTCCCAAGTCTAAAACACTTATCGGCTGGTCATCGTGCTCATTTAAGACCCATTCCACCAACTCCTCGGTCTCAGGTCTTGGAATTAAGACATTTGGATTAACCTGAAAGTGATATCCGTAAAATTCTGTCGTTCCAATGACATACTGAAGTGGTTCATAATTAAGGATCCGATTTACCATTTGAATAAACTGACTTTGCTGATCATCAGTTAAATTCAACCGATAATTCATCAGTAAGTTGGTTAGATTCCACCCCATTAATGACCTCATCAACCAACGTCCCTGGTCGGGATCCAAATTTTTCTCCTTAAGACGCAAAGAAGCCCAATTAAGGGCTTCAAAAACGGTGGCATTCTTTTTAAGCTTCTGAATCATTTAACTTCTCCAGCTTTTTAGCCTGATCAGAAACAATTAGGGCATCAATAATGTCATCTAAATCACCATCCATAATCTTGTCTAACTTATTTAAAGTTAAACCAATGCGGTGATCAGTGACCCGATTTTGCGGATAATTGTAAGTACGAATTCTTTCAGAACGATCCCCCGTCCCAATCGCATCCTTACGCTTTTCATCATATTCATTTTGTTCTTTTTGCTTGTAGTAATCGTAAACCCGCGCTTTTAAAACTCGCATTGCCTTAGCCCGGTTTTGCTGTTGGGAACGTTCATCTTGCATGGCAACCACAATTCCAGTTGGTAAGTGGGTCATCCGCACCGCTGATGATGTTTTATTAATATGTTGTCCACCAGCTCCTGAAGAACGATAAACATCCGTCCGAATGTCACCGGGATCAATGTCAATATCAACGTCTTCCTCTTCTGGCATTACACCAACAGTGGCCGTTGAAGTGTGAACTCGTCCAGCCGACTCAGTGGAAGGAATCCGTTGAACCCGATGGGCACCATTTTCATACTTTAACTTAGAATAAACCTTATCACCAGTAATCATCAAAACGATCTCTTTGAATCCACCAACTTCAGTGTCAGTCTCATCAATCACTTCAATCTTCCATCCCTGTCGTTCTGCGTACTTGGTGTACATATTATACAGATCCGCAGCAAACAAACTAGCTTCATCACCACCAGCAGCACCACGAATCTCCATGATGATGTTCTTTTCGTCATTAGGATCTTTAGGAATCAACAGCAGTTTCATTTGCTCTTCTAACTTTGCTTTTTGATCCTTTAGATCACTAATCTCGGACTTAACCATCTCTTCCATCTCACTGTCGAGCTTTTCTCTGAGCATGGTCTCATCGTCATCCAACTGTTTACTAATCTTTTTATACTTGTTATAAGTTTCAACCGTTTCTCTGAGGCTACCCTCTTCTTTCGACAGCTTCATGAACTTTTGTGTATCAGCAATTATTTCCGGATCACTAATTAATTCATTCAGTTCATCGTATCTGTCAGAAACGGATTGCAATTTATCAAAAATCTTATCCATATCGGCTTCAGCCATTTTATTACTCCTTACTCTTCTGTGCTTCGATTGGCGGATTAAAGTAATGGTAGCGACAAACTGGGTAATAGGACTCATTGCCGCCCATAAAAATCTGTTCACCCTCATAAACAGGCTTCCCGTCATGGACTCTAAGATTCATAATTGCCTTTTTTTCACAGAACCAGCAAATTGTTTTCATCTCTTCAATTTTATCCGCATACAACAGTAAATACTTTGAGCCCTCAAATAATTTGTTCTGAAAATCATTTTTGAGCCCAAATGCCATGACCGGGATATGTAATTGATCTACCACTTCAGTTAATTCGAAGATGTGATGTTTATTTAAGAATTGCGCCTCATCAACTAACACACAACTGATGGGTTCATCGCGCTTTTCAATCTCTGCTTTGACCATCTTAAGTGCGTCAGAATCAGCATTAATTGAGAGGGCCTTACGCGTTAAGCCAATCCGAGAAGCAATGGTACCCTTCTTCTCCCTGGTATCGACCCCACTGGTCATCAAAATAACTGATTTACCCTGCTCCTCATAATTATGGGCCACTTTGATTATTTCGATTGATTTTCCGCTATTCATTGCTCCATATCGAAAGAATAATTGCGCCAAACTATCACCCTTTTCTCTTTTTCACTAACTGTTTCATTATATCGAATTTACCACCTTTTCGCATCCAAATTCAAAATTTGTTCTACCATTGTAAATTGCTTTTTTTTAAATTAGCCGCTATTCTACTTATAAGAGTGATTTTATGCTAAAATATTTTTTGATTGTGTAAAACTAATCATTTCTCAAGGAGAACCCATTTATGTCATTTCAGAGTAGAATTGCCACCATGGCTGGTAAGTCATCTTACTGGTTTTTGCATAACTTTTTGCACCGTGGTAGCTCATTACCAGGAAAAATAACCACTGCAATTGATCCCAATATTTTAAAAACTCTAGGCAAAAATTACGATGTTATCATCGTTTCTGGTACCAACGGAAAAACGCTGACGACCGCTTTAATCGTCCAGGTCTTAAAGGAAGAATATAGTCAGATTTTAACTAATCCAACGGGTTCAAATATGACCCAAGGAATTGTTTCAACCTTTCTCCAGGCCAAACATCCCAAATATGGTGAGAATCCAATTGCGGTCCTAGAGGTCGATGAAGCAAACGTGAAACCAGTGGTAGAAGCTATCAAACCCAAAATGTTTGTTTTAACCAACATCTTTCGAGATCAACTGGATCGGTATGGTGAAATTTACACCACTTATCAAAAAATTCTAAATGGAATTCTATTAGCACCAGACGCACTAGTAGTTGCCAACGGTGATTCGGCCATCTTTAATTCTAAAAAGATGCCTAATCAACAGATCTTTTACGGGTTTGAAGATCAACCCGCCGATAAAGATCTTAGAGCGGTTCCTAACACCGACGGAGTTCTTTGCCCGGTCTGTTCTCACATCATGCATTACCATTACATTACTTACGGAAACCTTGGCGACTACTTCTGCCCTAATTGTGGTTTTCATAGACCAGCACTAGAATACAAAGTTACTAAGGTTGTTGACGAAACTCCCACAAGCTCAACGTTTGATATCGATGGAAATCAATATTCCATTGACGTTGGTGGAACATACAACATCTATAACGCCCTGGCCGCCTATGCTGCAGGTCGTCAAATGGGAGTTCGACCCGATCAAATCAAGCATGCCTTTGAAACCAATAAGCGTTTGTTTGGAAGACAGGAAGAAATCAAGGTTGGCGACAAAGAAGTTACCATTGTTTTAGTTAAAAACCCTGTTGGACTTAACCAGGTAATTGATATGATCTCACACGAAAAAGATCCCTTCTCATTCGTCTTCCTCGAAAACGCTAACTACGCAGATGGAATCGACACAAGTTGGATCTGGGACGGTGATTTCGAACGACTTCCAAAAATGAACATTAAAAAATTCATCTCCGGTGGTGAACGGTACAAGGACATTACATTTAGACTCAAAGTTGCTGGAGTTCAAGATAAAGACCACCTAGTTGAGCCTAGCATTGATAAAGTACTCGAAAAAATTAAAACATTACCAACTAAAAAAGTGTATGTCCTAGCAACTTACACAGCAATGCTACAGTTTAGACATTTACTAGCACAAAAAGGATTCATTAAAGGAGGGATGGACTAATGACAAAAACCATTCGAGTCGCTCACCTGTACGGTGATTTAATGAATACTTATGGCGATATTGGTAACATTCTTTCGCTACGTTACTACGCCAAACAAATTGGTGTAGAAGTTACGTCAAACGTTGTCAGTCTTGAAGAAGATTTTAACGCGGATGATTATGATTTCATGGTATTTGGTGGTGGTCAAGATTTCGAACAAACCATCGTTTCTAAAGATATTCAGACTAAAAAAGATGAAATCAAACGATTCATTGAACAAGGTAAACCGGTCATTGCCATTTGTGGTGGCTTCCAGCTTCTAGGTAACTACTATGTTGCTGCTAATGGTAAGAAATTACCCGGAATTGGCGCCCTTGATCACTATACTGATGCCATGAAAGATAACCGTTTTATTGGTAATATTGAAATTCAAAATGAACAAACCAAAGAAAAGTACCACGGTTTCGAAAACCATGCCGGAGTGACCTACTTAGGTCCAAGCGAGCGTGCTCTGGGGAAAGTCATTAAAGGACACGGAAACAACGGTAAAGATGGAACAGAAGGTGCCATCTACAAAAATACCGTTTGTACCTACTTCCATGGTCCAATCCTAGCGCGAAATGGCAATCTAGCCAAAAGAATGATGTTTCACGCCCTGGAAAAGAAATATCCAGAGACTGATTTTACAAGCGAAAAGCCCAAAGTTAAGGTTGATTCATTTTAAAATTAAAGCACTACCAACTAGTTGGTAGTGCTTATTTTTTACATAAAATGAATGAATGGACGACCACCAGCCAGCATAATCCCGATGATTGCGACAATAATAATCGCAACAATGGTAATCCACAAAAATGTTTTTGATAGTTTTTGTTGTGATTTAAAAGCAAATGCCATTTCAATTAAACCAATCAACAGTAGTGCGCAAATAATTTTAACAATCGTCAGAATCGGATCACGTCCCCAGGCATACGGAACTAAGAAAATTCCTGAGATGATTAAAATTACATAACATAATCTAGCAATCATGGTCATGGCCTTAAAGTGCCAGTTTGAAAAAAGCGCAATACAAACTGCAATAAATAAAACCAACCATATAAGTAAATGAATCCAAACGAGCATCATAACACTTCCTTATTTAGCTTACCTTCATTATACACGTAAACCGTGCTGGATTTTTAGTTGTAATTCGTTAACACCATTCTTTGGTTATGGCATAATTACTGCAATTAAAGAAATGGTGTGATAAATATGAAAAATAATCAGTTTGCCCAGAAATCAGTTAATCTGAATACTGTTAAACAAGAGTTAGCCCAAATTGGATTCGATCCAGTAGAGATTGAAAATTCTAAGAACGTTGCAGATGCCTTTTTGAAATTACTTAAAAAAGCTCTCGTTAATGTGAATGATAAAAGCAGTCAAATTGAAAAATTAAATAATTTACTTGCAACCCCGGACCAACAACTAGGTAATTACTTAGTAAATAATGGTGAAATTAATCAACAGGTCTTTTATTTAGTTGTCCTTCAATTACTTCAGTTTCAAGCAGACGTTGATTTTAAAATCAATGATCCAATTTCAGCAATGAAAAAAATTAATTTAGCGTACATTTCCAAGACAGCAAAGTGGAATAAGAACGATCTTCTAAAAGCCTGGTATCTTCTCCTAACCACCCACACTAAAAATGGGCAAACATACCTAGATCACTTAGCCAATCAAGGCTTTTTTAAGGGAATTTCAAAAGAACATCCCCTCTTTTTTAACGGTAAAGCCCAGGCAATCTTTGAACCAAACGACCTAATCTACGAAACCGTCTACGTAGAAACAGACACTGATTCTGATAAAGATGGCAATGCCGACTTAATTAAAGTCGAGATCACTCGTCCTAAAACTTCATTCAAGTTAGGAACACTTTATACTGCCAGTCCCTACGATCAAGGAACTAATGATGATTGGGGCGAACAAATGACCCATAACGTAGATGAACCTCTTGCCCGAAAAGAACCCGACGATACCACGTACTCTGATATTCAGTATCAGAAACAACCACAAAAGTTCAGTACCAGAAAAATCATGGGCTTTTCCGATCATGCTACTGAACACCACACCCCTAAACCTGGTTACACCCTAAATGACTACTTCTTGATGCGCGGATATGCTGTGGTCTACTCTGCCGGAATTGGAACCAAGGATTCTGACGGGATCCAAACTTGTGGTTCACACGCTCAGACTGACGCTACCGTAGCGGTCATCGAATGGATTAATCATAAACGACGAGCATTTACTAATCGAACCGATAACATTGAGATAAAAGCTGACTGGTCTAATGGTAACGTAGCCATGACTGGTCGCTCTTACCTTGGAACACTGGCCAACGCAGCCGCCACTACCGGAGTGGATGGCCTTAAAACCATCATCTCAGAGGCGGCGATTTCATCTTGGTACGATTACTATCGTGAAAACGGACTAGTAATGGCCCCTGGTGGTTTTCAGGGTGAAGATGCTGATGTCCTGGCCGCTGAAACCTTTAGTCGAAGCTTAAATCCCGGGGATAATCTAAAAATTCGCCCCTTCTTTGATCGCTATCTGGCAAGTATGAAAAACTTAATGGATCGAACAACGGGTAACTATAATGAGTTCTGGGATGAACGAAATTATCGCAACGATGTTTCCAACATCAAAGCTGATGTATTAATCGTCCAAGGATTGAATGATTGGAACGTCAAACCAGTAAATGCTGCTAAACTATGGCAGGGAATTTCTCATCTTCCAATTAATAAAAAAATTATCCTGCACCAGGGTCAACACATTTATATCAACGCTTTTCGATCATTTGATTTTAATGACATCGTTAACATGTGGATTTCACACGAACTATACGACGTTGACAACGATGTAATGGAACAAATTCCCAATATGATCGTCCAGGATAACGTAAAGCCAGAAACTTGGACCAAGCAGAAAAGTTGGCTTGATAATAGCGGGAAAAAATATTACCTAAACCAACATGGATTAACTGATACTTCAAAAACAGGCCAACTAACTTATCATGATCAATTAGATCAAGCAGAATTTAAGCAATACCGTACCAGTCCCCAAAAATGGGCAAAAGACTTGCTTGATCAAAATGGCCCACTAAAAGCAAACCAACTTCTCTTCAAGACTCCTAATTTGACGGAAGACCAGATCATTTCTGGCTTTCCAAAGCTTCATTTAAGAATCGCAACGTCCAAGAATGTGGGACTTTTGTCAGCCCGACTGGTTGATTATGGAGAGGCTAACCGATTGAACGTTACCCCTACAACTCTTGTACCAAAGGGACTACTGCTAGGACACAAGTGGTATCCAGATGATCTAAGAGAATTTACCTTAAATAAACATCCCACACCTAATAAAATGATCTCATTTGGTCACATGAACCTTCAAAATCGGCATTCATCCTACCAAAATGATGAACTTGTACCCCATCAGTTTTATGATATCGACCTAACTTTCCAACCAACCTTTTACCATCTACCAGCTGGAAGAAAGTTAGGATTAGTCCTGTATGGAACTGATTTTCAAATGACACAACGTGGCAATCAGAAAATTGATTATACAATTGACCTAGAAAATAGTTATTTAAAAATTCCACACAAATAAAAAAAAGCACGTTTATTCTTTTTTAAGGGTAAACGTGCTTTTAATTAATTAAATAATTCATCAAGATACGTATTAATTAAATCATTGCGATCTTCCATAAAGTGTTCCCGTAATTGGGGGTGAACTCGATTTGATAAGAAAACAAACCCACTCTTTCGTTCACGAACAAGGACCATAACAACTCCTGTATATCCTGACTGCCAAATATATGGATTGTCATCATAATCCGCTAGGGCCCAACCAAACGAACGAGTTCCATCACCCATCGGAGTTTGATCGGTATATAGCTCATCAAAAGTCTCATTATTAAAGATGTTACTGCGGTCATTAATTTGCAACATCCATTGTGCAAAGCGCGATAAATCGTTGAGGGTACTAAACATCCCAGCTGAGCCACAGTCATCACCTAAAATCTGAGCTTTAGGATCATGAACTTTCCCTTGCAAGTTAGTCCCCGTTTTTTCGTTATAGGTCGTTGGAACCGACCGTTGGGCATCCGGGTGAAAGGTCGTCTCATTTAACCCCAACGGATTTAAGACCATCTGGGTAATTAAGGGTTGAATCGGAATTCCCATAACGAGTCCAGCAATCCAGCCTAAAAAAATGTAATTAACGTCTGCATACTTCATTTTTTTATCAAAATTATCACCCACGTGCAGTCCCAAAAGGGCCTCACGAAGTTGATTAATGTTCATTTCATTTCGATTAGGAATGTAGCCTTCAATCCCAGAAGTATGCGTTAGTAAATGTCTAATCGTAACTTCAGGATACTGCCATTCTGGCAGATAATCCGATACAGAATCATCCAGGTGAATGCGTCCGTCCTGAAGTAACCGCATGACCACTGGTAAAGTGCCAACTACCTTGGTTAATGAAGCAATGTCGTATACATCGTTCGGGCCAACAGGCTGTTCACTTGGCTCAACCTGCTTCAAGCCCACTTCGTCACTTTCAACGTTCATCCCAGTAATAAATGAAAATGAAGCTCCGGGGATACTTTGATCTTCAACCATTTGTTTAATTTTATTCTTTGTCTTTGAAAAATTCATTTTGTAATCTCCTAATAAAATCAATTATACTAGTCTTTTCAAAGATCGAGAAGTTCAAAAACTTTAAAATCGAATTATTGAGGATCATTAACTTTCAATGTCTGGTCAACATCCAACTTTTTCATTTCCGTTGCCCTTGGATCAAGAGTAGCCCGTGTCATTGTCAAGCATGTCGGAGTTTGAAGGTAGAGCGTCCTATTTTTAACATCATAACCAACCCAGTATTGCGTTGAATCGCTCTGTCCAGGAGTGTCAGGATTGCGACTGATTCCCTTTGGAACGATAAATGGTTTAAAACAATTGTACAGTGTACTGACTCCTTCAGCGTCGGAAAACTCATCAATGTTTTTAGCGATAAAAGTAGCTCGAACGAAACGGGATGGTGAGGTGTAGTCACCTGGTAAGCCAAACATACCGTAACCAGTTCCACCTTCAATTGGTTCAATGGGTAACTTCCCGCCAATCTTTGTGGCCTTTTGATTGTTGGCATCAAGTGAAATGTAATTTCTAAGATTGGTAGTATGAAAAGAGTATTCGGGACTGTTAGTCATCACACCTACGCTATCGTAAATCTTAAAACCACCGTTATTGGTTGCTTCTAAAACAATCGAATTTCCATTTTCATCAGAAAAAGTATAGTGCAGTTGAAGTTTGCCATTTTTACCATGGAAAACATAATCCCTATCAATTAATCCAGTCTTCTGGGCCAATTTTTTTACATCATCCAACGTTGCACATTGGGTCAAAACATAAGTCCCAAATTCTTCACCAAAAACAGGAGTTAAATGTCGTTTTTCTAAATTTTCAGCACTATCATGAGTGGTTTCTAAGAGAACTTGAAGATCTCCTGTAATTCCATGTTCATTAATGCCGTCAAAGAGGATACTTCCCTCATCAGGACCAACTCCCATGACCGCATATTGACTTTTCCAGTCCTTTAATTCTGACTTAATTATGTGATTTGCTGGAATATTCACGATTTTCGTTGGAACCGCAGCTTTTTCCTCTGGTGAATCAAAAAGTGGGACGATAAAGTCCATCGTTCTACCCCAAAACGGATGACCATCTTTTGACTTAATAATAATTGATGTACACATAAAACCATCCTCCTTAAATTTTTCAACAAAAAAAGCCCTCAAACGTGATGTTTGAAGACTCTATCATATTTGAATTACCCGTATGAGACTTGAACTCATAGCTCCGCCTTGAGAGGGCGACGTCTTAAACCAGTTTGACCAACGGGCAATAACTGAACAATTACATAGTTTACCCAATTTAAACCGGTCTGTCAACAAAGGAATGTTAAATTTTCTGTTGACAACTGTCCGGAAAGAATTGTAGTATATTAGATGTTCAATTATTGAGTATTCGCCAAATTGGTAAGGCAGCGGACTCTGAATCCGCAATTTACTGGTTCGAGCCCAGTATACTCAACTATAAATTTAAAACGTCATTTCAAGTATCCACTTGAGATGGCGTTTTTTAATGGATTAAAAAAGCATTTCATCACGAAATGCACTTCTTAAATGATTTTGATTTTACTAATAACTTCTGATTTCTTGAACCTTCCCTAAAATCGTTCGAGCAATTGGTCCAACGATAATAAGTTGAAGTGGTAAAGCCAAGATGACATTTCTAATCCAAGTAATTCCGAATGAAGTCAGATTTAAGCTTGAAATCCCTCCTTGAACGATAATGCCAAAAATTGACATGCATGTCACCATTCCTAAAACCATCAGAATGGAAATTCCTAGTGAAATCAGAAACGGTTTTTCTTCCATCTTCTCATTAAAGATAAATTTGAAGAAAATTTTCTTTGCGAGTGGACCAATAAAAAGTAAATCACAAAGCGCAGCGATTACTAATGCTAATGGATATCCTACTAGAACACTCTTAATAAACGTGGAGTCAATTCCACTACCTAACGCAATATTATAAGCTTCCATCACAAGGACCATCATTCCAGCCATTAGTCCAGTAAACAATAATTCTTCTTTAAAATCCTTTGGCATACTTAACCTCCTAATTTTTTAACAGTGATTAAACTATCATAAAGTAATTATTCATGTAAGTTAGTTTTATATCATGATGAAATCAAAAAAGATTAAACGTCGAAACGTTTAATCCCCTTTAATTAATTATTTGTTTATTACTTTCTCTGATAAAAATAATATAAAATACCGCAAACGATCAAAACTGCGTAAATAATACTGAGCGGCAAAACCTTAATGACAATTACTAGCGTTGCAATCGAAATAGCAACTGCAATCCACAAAATAATTTTGCCAATATCGGCATCATTAAATTGATGCGGTTCATGGTTTTGATTCTGATGTTGCTGGTAATTAGAATAATTGTAATTAGTATTTTGCTGATAAGAATCGTTGTTAGTACTAGAATCACGAGAATGTGACTCATAACTAGACTGGTCTGATCCTGTATACGATCCAAATCCAGAACTATAATTATTTTCTTTAATAATTTCGTATGCATTCGTAATTTCTTTGAACTTAGAAGCTGCATCTGGTGAGGGATTAACGTCTGGATGATACTTTTTGGCTAATTTGCGGTAGGCTTGGTCGACCTCCTGCTTGTCAGCAGTCGCAGGTAATCCCAAAATTGCATAATAGTAATCTAAATTTCCGTATGCCACCATAATCATCTCCACTCTTATGTCATTTCTCTTAATTCTACCAAACATTCCTTAACTAAGTTGGATAACGCTTGGTAAATAATTCTTCCATTATATTTAATTATATTCACCTTTTATAAGTTGATAAGTTGATCATTTTTTAAGTTAATTACTAATCCATTGTGAAAATAAAGAATAATTTTCACCATCTTTTTTTCGAACTTTTCTAATTGAAAATTTACTCTTTTGTAAAATAAAATTACAGATGACTACAAAATATTACCAAAATCATGATCATGAACTTCGGATTTTGAGTTTAATTGCAAAACTAAATGATCAATTTAATTATGCATCGAAGTAAATAGCTGATAAGGACTGCTATATCAGCAATTGCAGTCATCTTGTCTCTCATTCTAAAATTTGCAAAATTATGATCAATCACCATCTAACGTTAGATTCAAGCAATTCTTCTGCTAGCACAATTATATTACAGTATTGTTACTGTAAGTTTACTAGTTTAACAAACTATTTCCTGAATGTTTCGTACTATATCATTATAGTTACGCTTAGGTATATACCTTTTTTTCACATAATTTTGATGTTATGGTTTATATATTCCAAAGGAGGAAATCAAATATATGAATAATGAAAAATTACACTATAAAATGTACAAAGCTGGAAAGAAATGGATGTTTGCTGCTCTTGCAACTTCAATGGTTGCCGGTGGACTTCTAACTACCAGCAGCGTTGTTAACGCTGACGCCTTAGGAAATAATGCACAAACTACTCAAAGTGCTAAGAAAGATAATAGCACTATTAAAAACAACTCAACTAAGGACGCAGCTAACACTAACGTTGATAATCAAACAAATAACGCTAATGCTCAAAAAGAAGACACTACACAAACTAATGTTGCTACAAACAATGATGCAAACAAAACTGCTAATGATTCAGCTAAGGCTGCCACTACTAACGATCAACAATCAGCAAAAACTGATAACAATCAAGTAGCTAATAACAACCAAAACACTGATCAAAACAGCAAGGCTGATGACGTTCAAGCAAATGCTAAGACTGATTCAAACAATGATGCCGTTAAAGCTGATAGCCAAAAATCAGATACTACATCAAATAAAATTGTAGAAAACAATGTTGAAAAAGCTGTTACCCCTGCTCAACCAGCAAAAACTGACGTTAATGTTAACAATCAAAACCTTAACAATGCCGTTTCTGCCAAAGCAGACAACAACCAAAACAACAATAATGTTGAACAAAAGACTACTAATGATTCAGCTAAGGCTGCAACTACTAACGATCAACAATCAGCAAAAACTGATAACAGTCAAGTAGCTAATAGCAACCAAAAGACTGATAACGTTCAAGCAAATGCTAAGACTGACTCAAATAACAATGCTGCTAAAACTACAAATGATTCAACAGCTAAAGTTAATGCCACTACTAACGATCAACAATCAACTAAGGCTGATAACAATCAGGCTAACACTGACAATCAAAAAGATAACAATGTTACCCCTGCTTCAGCTCGTTCATACTCAAATGTTCAATTAAGTGCTGCTCGTGCAGCCGCAACGAACTTTAGAGTTCAAAACACTAACTTTATGGCATCAACTAATGCTGACCAAGTAGTTAACATTGGTAAACAATATGTTGGTACTCCATATGCATGGGGTGGTAACACACCAGCTGGATTTGATTGCTCTGGATTTGTTCAATACGTATTTGGGCAAGCTGGATACAGTCTTCCACGTACTACTTATTCACAATACCCTGCTACTCAACACATCTCACGTAGCCAAGCTCAAAAGGGTGATTTAGTATTCTTCTCCCAAGGTGGAGATCTTTACCACGTTGGAATTTACTTAGGTAATGGTTTAATGTTAGATGCTCAAAATAACGGTGTTAAATACAATGATTCACTTAGTTACTTCCCTGGTGCACAATTATTCGCACGTGTTAACGGCTTCAATGGTGGAAGTGCCAACACTTCATATACCCCAAGTCAAAACACTAATAACAATTCATACGCTCCAAAGGCTAACAATTCATACACCCCTAGAGCTAACAATTCATACACCCCTAGAGCTAACAACCAAGCTAGTTCAAATAATGTTCAATTAAATGTAAATACCCCAGCCGCAAAGCCTGCTACTAATAACAACAGAAACTACAATTACAACTTAAAGGCTAATGTACCTACTACTCAGTTGAACACTACTAACAAGTCAGCTAATACTGTTACACCAACAGCAACTACTTCAACTAGCAAAGCTACTACTAACGTTGCATCACAAAACAACGATGCTAAGAATGTTAACTTAAACGCTCAGCCTGCAAAGACTGAAAATGCATCAGCTAACGTTCAAAATGACGTTACCCCAGCAGCACAAAATGCTAAGACTAACTCATCAAACAATGATGCAAAGCAAGTAAACGTTCAAGCTTCAAAGATAACCACTACTGACAATCAAATTAACCCTGTTAAACAAGATCCTTCAGTAGTAGCTGCTGCACAAAAAGAACAACAAGCTAAAAATGATCAAGTAACTAACTTGTCAGACAACACAACTGCTAAGAAGAACACTACTGATTTAAACGCTTCAACTAAATCAAGCAATGATCCAAAGGCTGCTAAAGTTGTTTCAAACAAGGAAGTCTCTGACAAGAACGCTTCTAAGAAAGAAACTGTTGCTAAAGCAAACGATGATAAGAAAGCTACTTCACACATCGCTACCAACGACAATGGTCAAGCTGATTCAGCTAAAAAGAACGACCAACAAAAGAATGGTCACATCTTGCCACAAACTGGTCAAGCAAGCACATTACTTATGAGCGCCATCGGTGCCATTATGGTTGCCCTTGCTGCCGTACTTGGTTTCAGACGTAAAGATACTGATAAATAATATCTAAACACATAAAATGGTCTCTCGAATTAATCGGGAGACCATTTTTATTTGTCTAATTAGATTGCTATTAGAATGCGATTAGTGCTATTCTTTTTATATTGGAGGGATAACTATGGATGTACACTCAAAAGAAAAAGAACTCAAAAAGTTAATTAAAGATCAAGAAGAGTTGCAAAAGGAAAACTCAGACAAATTCAATGCTAGTTTGTTGGATAACTACAACGAACGGATGGACGTTGTCAAAGAATTAATTGAAAACGAAAATCAAACTAACAGCTTACGTGACACCAAAGTGACTAAACCTGCCCGTGATGACAAACGAGGAATGGATAAAAATCGCCACGTTGATGATCAAATGAACGATCTTGAAAGAGCTCAACAACGTTTAATCAAGAAATTACGTACACTTGAGGGCAAGTGGGAATAGTCTCCCCTCCTTCAAAAATTAACCATACAAAAAGAACGAACCTAGAAATTCGGGTTCGTTCTTTTTTGCTTCATTTAGTTATTGTTTTCATCTTTTAATTCTTCGTCAAGCTTCTTGGTTAATTTTTCGTAACCAGGCTTGCCAAGCAATGCATACATATTATTCTTATAAGCTTCAACACCAGGTTGGTTGAATGGATTAATTCCATTTAAGTAACCAGAGATGGCAACAGCAACTTCAAAGAAGTAGATCAAGTAGCCTAATGAATATTCTGATTGATCTGGAATATGAACAGTCATAACTGGAACTCCACCATCAGTATGAGCTAAGACAACCCCTTCGTAAGCTTTAGTATTAACTTCGTTTACAGTGTCGTTTTGGAGATACTTAAGACCATCAAGATTTGATTCTTCCTTAGGAATATCAATATCATAATCAGGTTTGTCGAGCTTAACCACGGTTTCGATTAAGTCACGAAGACCCTCTTGAATGTACTGTCCAAGTGAATGAAGATCGGTAGTAAAATTAGCTGATGAAGGATAAATTCCCTTTTGATCCTTACCTTCTGATTCACCCATCAATTGCTTCCACCATTCTGAGAACATTCTCATGTTTGGTTCGTAATTTTCAAGCAATTCAGTTGTGTAGCCCTTTCGGTATAAGATGTTTCTCAATGCGGCATAACGGTAAGCATCATTCTTGTTAACGTCTGGATTAGTGTATTCCTTTGAAGAATCAAGAGCACCTTTCATTAACTGACTAATATCAGCACCAGTAGCTGCGATTGGTAACAAGCCAACTGGAGTTAGAACTGAGTAACGACCACCAACACCATCAGGAATAACGAAGGTTTCATAACCATTAGCATCGGCCTCTTGCTTCAAAGCACCACGATGAGCATCAGTGGTAGCATAAATTCGTTTGTTGGCCTCTTCTTCACCATACTTCTTAACCAATTTTTCTTTAAAAATCCGGAAAGCAATTGCTGGTTCAGTAGTAGTACCAGATTTTGAAATGATATTAATTGAAAAGTCATCGTCACCAATGTAGTTCAATAGGTCATGAATGTATGGAGCACTGAGTGAGTTTCCAGCAAAGACAACCTTGACACCACGACGTTTGTCATCTGGTTCTGAGTTATAGAACGTACCGTTAAGAAAATCAACGGCCATCTTAGCACCTAAGTATGAACCACCGATTCCAATTACAACTAAAACCTTAGAATCAGATTTAATTTTATCAGCTGCCCTTTGGATTCGCTTAAACTCATCCTTGTCATAATTTTCAGGAAGATTCAACCAGTCACGGAAATCACTTCCGGCACCAGTACCATCCCTTAATTCTTTATCAGCTGCAGTTACCATTGCTTGAATCTCAGGTAACTCATCTGGATGTACAAACTTGCCTAATTTAGAATCGTCAAACTTTAAATAAGCCATTACACTATCCCCACTTCTATAAATATTTACATACATTATACAACAAAGCTAAGAGCCATAGCGGGGTTTTATCCCGTTAATTTATCATTTATTTGTAACACTCTTTCTACTTAATTTGGACGTTAATGCCCTTAAATGATCCCTCACGCTCGTAATCAGTATCAATTGGGAAATCACTTGGATTAGCATAAGTCTTGCCAAAATTAACGTTTATTCCACTCTGAATAAATGCATCTGAGATTTCAGATCTAAATTTTTTCGAGTTCATCTTGTTAGTATCGGTGGTAAAAAAGATGGAAGCATCCTGGTTAGCCACTTCACTTACGGCATTAACTAGTTTACCTAGGTCCTTTTTAATTTCAAAGCGATCTTTCTTATCTCTAACAAAAACCGGAACGTTAACAGTAATAAGATCAAACTTTAAATTATGCTTTTTAGCATAATCTAAGTAGCCAAAGACGCTCATTTTTCGAACCTCTTGGGCACCGATGGTATAACCATTCGCATCAATCTCGTTGATTAACTGTGATTTAGCCCGATTACTATCATCAACATTGACGGTCTTAACGGTACCACCACCAATCATCGCGTTGGCAACGCCAGTCCCTTCATAAAAGAGATTTAATCCAATTTTATCCTGTGCTTGATCAAAGACGTCTTGTCTTACATCACGATAAACAACGTCTAATCCAGTTGTTTTCGCATTTTGCAGACTAACAGGATAGGTTACTTCACCCTCTAAAACATTGGCAGATGACACTGGATCTGGGCTGGCATTCTCAACTGATTTAATCTCAGATCCATGTTCAAATTGACGATATTCGTACAAGTTCTGGTAGTCGCCTAATTGATTAATAATGACTGAAATTAATTGACTGCGCAATTGATAAATTCCAGAATTTTCCCAACTAATAACGTCCTGACCATCATAACTATCAATGGTAATACCGGCTAAACCATCACCCTGTCCGTTGAACATACGATGAATATCAATGCCCTCATCTTGAAGCAAGATCCGTTTACTAAAAGCCTGACTAAATAAGTGACCAAAGAAATTATCATCAATGGATTGATTCTCTTTCCGACTTAAAATCCAGCCAATGCCACCAGCTTGCTTACCAAAATAAGCACTTGCCACGAAGTGATCGCCCTTAACGAGCGCCACAACCTCACCATTGCTAAAGTCAGCTGGATTAACTAAATCCTTTTCACTAATTTGCGGATAACCACCCTCAAATTTCTTAACGGCCTTACCAGTTATTTCAATTTTTTTCATATTATTTATTCTCCCTTAAAAATCTCTTCCTTCTTTTATTGTACATGTAATGAGTGTTAATTAGTAGGAATGCAAAGCATGCCATATGTTAAAATAATAGGCAAAGGAGATTCAACTATGTATAAATATTTAGTATTTTTTGACTTAGATAGAACCCTGTTTGATGAAAATTCCAAGGTGAACGACGAAGTCGCAAATGCAATGGAAGAAATCAGAAAACACGGTGGCCTTCCGGTTATTTCAACTGGAAGGAATATTTTTGAAATCAAAGACACACTGGAAAAGACCAAGATTGATTCTGTGGTTGCCGCTAATGGTGACTTCGGAATGTTAAGGGGAAAAGAAGTCTTCTCTAACACAATTGATCCAAAGATCATCGACCAATTATATGATTTTGTTGAACAACATGGTAATACTTTGGTCCTACTAAATCAAAAACGCGGTGCCATTACCAATCATGATGAGTTAGCCATTAAAGCATTCAAGCACGTCCATGCCCCGCTACCAAAGATTGTTACTAAGACATACTGGCACGAAAACCCCATTAATATGATGGTTGTTACCAACACTGACCTAGATACTGAGTATGAGGATGCTTTCGGTGATGTTTTAACCTTCTACCGTAATTCACCTTACTCCATCGATGTGGTCGTTCATGGGGTTTCTAAGGCTACTGGAATCAAGCAATTAATTGATACTGCTGGATTAAAGGGAATCCCAACCTACGCCTTTGGAGACGGTAATAACGACATCCCAATGCTAGACTACGTTGATCATCCAGTTGTGATGGGTAACGGTCTCTCAAACGTTAAACCACATGGTGAATTTATTACCACCAAGAACACCGACCACGGAATCGTGAATGGTCTCAAGTATTTTAACTTGATTTAAATTACTGTAAATTAGGCAGATATCATGGTATAGTAATAATGTATCTGTCGGGGGCGTTATGGATTCGACGGGTATAGTTTGAGCCTGAATTGCATTCCGTACGACGATGCGTCAAATCGCTCAGTTTAATTATAACTGCAAAAAATAATAACAATTCTTACGCCGTAGCTGCCTAATAAGCGCTTGACGTAGATCTAGCTGATTTTTCCTATGGATCAGTCCTAGGTCCTACCTTTAATAGGATACGCTTACTGCTCCCATCTGAAGTAGTATGAAGAGATTAATCAGATTAGCTGTGCATGCTAGCATTGACTAATTGCGGATTGTACAGTGAAATTCAAATGATTAGCCTACGAATGTAGACGTTCAGGAGGCAATATGCCCGGACGCGGGTTCAAATCCCGCCGCCTCCATAATTAAAAGCGAACCAGTCATTAAGTTGATTGGTTCGTTTTTTGTTTTGATATTTATAAATCCATTAATTGTATTTTTTTGATTAGACTTATCTTGAGTGATAACGCCCATAAAATGTCGGCTACAAAAATTGAACCTATTAAAACTTAATAATGCAACAATCTCCCATTATCACACCAACCACCATACATCTCGTTGGCCCTCGTCTTTTTCACCAACTTATGTAACCGGTGCTTGTATGACTGTGGTTTACTAAATTTCAAACGTGATTGGACTCCATCAACGCGAACCCGTTGGTACAAGTCCGGAAACTGATTGAAATTGTCCCATACCTTTGGATCACGTTTCAAAGCTCGCTTAACTGGTTTGATAATCTTAAAGGACTTGGGTGACAAATCGGGCAACACTTTTTGACCTTCATCAGTCATTAAACCCAATTTAATTAATCTCCGAGCACGTTCCTTATTAAGCTCGGTCCAATTACTATTCTCCTTTCTAGGAGTGAGTCGTTGGGCTAATCCGGTCTCATCCGAACTCTTATGCAAACCATCAACCCAACCAAAACACAATGCCTCTTCGACGATATCCAAATAAAACATCCTGTCATCATTTGTTGGACTCATACTAACTGGGATCCACAAACAACCCTCTTTTTGACAGTTTTCCGTGAACCAATTCCGCAATTCTGATCTTGATGTAATTGGTAAAAATGGTTCGTCCTTTCTTAGCAACTTGGTTCGCTCCCTTCAACTTTTGCCTATATAGTAATCAGGTAAGTTAGGAGTGTCAAAAAAGCCGTCAGGCTCATTAAAACCTAACGGGACTTTTAACTGTTTTTTTAGCAAATGAAACTGGGCGAGATACTCCGACTAAGTTCCACCATGGGGCGTGAATTGGTTCGATAATAACTCCACGATTTTGCGCATCAATCATTTGGTGTTTGTTTAGGGCAAGCCCAACGTGATAGATGTCGCTCTTACTTGAACCAAAGAAAACTAAATCCCCTTTCTTGATTTTGCTTTTCTTAACATGCTTATAACTGTCATATTGTGCTTGGGCAGTTCTTACAATATTACGATTAGCACCGTTTTTCATGACATATTGTGTGAATCCAGAACAGTCAAAACTGTTAGGTCCAACTGCACCATATGAATATGGTTTGCCAAGTTCATTTGTTGCTACTTTCTTAACATTTGAAAAATGGACTTTACTTGCGGATGCTTGCGTTTGATTGGCACTCATATTAATAACGCCAAACATCCCAAGTGCTGCAACTGAAACTGCGACTCCTTTAACTAATTTTATAAACATACTCTAGCCTCTTTCTTTATGTAATCCTTGTGTCTTTATTTACAATCTCCTCACACTTTCTATGGTAGGTGACGATTACTACCAAACGGTTACAACATGATTTCAAAACCATTAATTACAGACCATAGTGTCTCTTTGGCGAAATAAAAAGGGATGGAAATTATATAATTTCCATCCCTTTTACTTTTCGATTTATTTTTGATCCTTTTTAGGGGTTCTAATCATAACAGCGAAGATTAATCCAACTACCGCAATTACTAAGAAGACCCAGTAAACCATATGAAATCCATTAACTTGTGCTGGCACTGCTGGCATGCTGAGTTTGAAGAAACCAGTGGCTCTAACTAATACAATCGTAGCAACCGCTACTCCAGTTGATCCAAGCACCTGTCTAACCGTAGTGATTAGGGCCGTTCCATAAGAAATCAAATCTTCTGGAAGTGAATCAGCACCTAGAGTAACAGCAGGCATCATAACAAAGGCATTGCCACCTTCAATCAACATGGCAATAATCATCATTGCCCAAATGTTGTAGATTGGGAAGAAGGCTAAGACCGCCCAGCCAAGCACAATCATAATCATCCCTGTTAACATAACTGGCTTAAATCCAATTTTATCAACAATGGTACCTGTAATTGGGTTCAAGATACTTAGGAAAACAGCTCCAGGAACTAATGCCATCCCGGAAATAAACGGTGACACATCAAGTACTTGCTGGTAATACAGTGGAAAAATAATCGTAACCACAATTAATGAAATGTAAGAGAAACCCGTCAGAAGAACCGCCAAATCATAGTTAAAGGTTTTTAAAACGTTTAAGTTTAACAATGGATTACTGATTCTGAACTGACGAACGACAAACAATGCAATTAAGATGATGCTGACGGCTAGAATCAGTAGTAATAATCCGTAGTTGTTGTTCGGTTTAGCAATTTCACTAATTACATACAAAATTCCAATCAAACCAAATGAATAAATGATTGAAATCCAATCCAATTTGGACTTAATCCTTGGCATTACATCTTTCATAACAAAGAAAGAAATCAAGAAAACCGCGGTAATGATGACAATAAAGACGTCAAACAAACCCCGCCAAGTTGTAAATCTTAAAACGATTCCAGAGATGATTGGTCCACAAGCAAGCGCCGAACCCATAACCAGTCCAGCAACTCCCATGATCGTTCCCCGGTCATCCTCTGGGGTGATATTAAGTAAGACCGTTTGATACGATGGAAACAAAATACCAACTGCGATGGCTTCTAGTGCTCTTCCAAAAAGCACCCACGCGAAGCTATTACTGATTAAAATGATTAAAGTTCCCAAATCAAACATCAGCAACACGCCCATAAAGAGTTTCTTAAAACTCATGTTATTCAATAACCAAGGACTGATGGGCATCATAATACACATGATAATCATAAAACCAGTCGTTAACCATTGAACCGATGATGCTGAAATATTGAAATAATTCATTAATGTCGGATAAGCCGTTGATAACGATGATTGGCTGATTGACATTGTGAAAGTTCCAATTAACATAATGGTGATAAACCAAAATCTTTCTAATCTACTAAGTCCATTACTTTTTGCCATATAAAGCGCTCCCTTTTCGATTTGTGCTAATTTAATAGCTAGTTATAGATTATCATTTTTTGATTTGAATTGTTACAAATTGTCACAAAAAAGTCCACGATTTCTCGTGGACTAATGTAAATCTAAAATTTAATGCTACCTTGCGTTCTTGGATAAGGAATAACGTCCCGAATATTATCCATTCCGGTCACATACATCAGTAAACGTTCAAACCCAATTCCAAAACCAGAATGTTTGGTACCGCCATACTTTCTAAGCTCTAGGTACCATTCATATTCGTCCTTTGACAAGTGGAACTCATCCATCTTATCAGCCAATTCTTTCTCACGTTCTTCCCGTTGACTTCCACCAATCAATTCCCCAATTCGTGGAACCAAGAGATCGGAAGCGGCAACGGTCTTTCCATCATCATTATCTCGCATGTAGAAGGCCTTAATGTTACGTGGATAGTCGGTAACAAAGACTGGCTTACCAAAGACCTTTTCTGAAAGGTAACGTTCATGTTCGGCCTTTAAATCAATTCCCCATTTAACTGGATATTTAAAGTCAACGTCAGCCTTTTCAAGGAGATCAATGGCTTCCGTATAAGTAATACGAGCAAACTTTTCATTGACAGTGGTTTGAAGCAATTTGATTAAATTGTCATCAACATTATCATTTAAAAACTGCAGATCTTCTGACGCATTTTTCAACAAATAATTAATTACATACTTCAACATGTCTTCAGAAGTGGCAACAATGTCATCTAGGTCGGCAAATGCCATTTCAGGTTCAATCATCCAAAACTCTGCAGCATGACGCTTAGTGTGTGAGTTCTCAGCTCGAAAGGTAGGACCAAAGGTGTAAACATTTCGGAAGGCCAACGCAAATGCCTCAACCGGAAGCTGTCCACTAACGGTCAAATTGGTTTCTTGACCAAAAAAGTCTTTTGAATAATCAACCTTACCATTTGCATCCTTCGGGAGGTCGTTCTGATCTAAACTAGTGATCTGAAACATCTCACCAGCACCCTCAGTATCACTACTAGTGACAATTGGTGTGTTTACGTATACAAAGCCACGGTTTTGCAGATATTGATGAATGGCAAAAGCTGCTAGTGAACGAATCTTGAATACGGCATAGAACGTGTTGGTTCTAGGACGTAAGTGAGCAATGGAACGAAGATATTCCAGGGATTGCTTCTTCTTTTGCAGTGGGTAATCTAAGTCAGACACCCCTTCGATATCAACCTTTTCGGCATGAATCTCAAATGGTTGTTGTGCATCTGGGGTCTCAACTAGTTTTCCAGTCACCTTTAAAGTTGAACTAATTGGAAGCTTAATTACGTCATCAAAGTTATCCAGATCACTTTTGACAATTACCTGAACGTTTTTGATATATGATCCATCATTTACCTCAATAAAGGCAATTTTTTTAGAATTACGAATGGTCCGAATCCATCCCGTTAGGACAACTGATTTGTCTCCAAAGTCCCGTTTCTTAGTATAAAGATCTTTTGCTAACACGTTTTTCATTCTTATCACCCTTCTTTAAACAATAAAAAAAGACTTCATCTCACAAAGGGACGAAGTCATCGCGGTACCACCCATCTTGTTTATATTACATAAACCAACTCGAACAATGATAACGGATTGTAACCGTCAGTCCTACTTAGTTCAAACTGAAAACTCAAGGTGTTTTTCACATTAATCCTTTACCGAACTCCCACTATCTTCGACTCGCTGAAAAAGTAATTAATGGTACTCGTCCTCTTTATCGTCGTATTTTATCTGCTTTAAAAATACCATAACCAAGGACTCGTTGCAACATCATTAATAGGTTTTAATGCCAAGATAAATAGCTAGTAAAATGGCTAAAATTCCGACACCATACTTCATAATATTAGATGGAATGTGACGTACAATTGCTGGTCCAATGTAGCCACCAATGATTAGTCCAATGGTTAAAGTAATTAAAACGGGCCAGTTAATTTGAATCGTAAAAATAAAGATAATAGCTGAAATCCAATTCATGACCAAGGACATCACATTTCGAATTGCATTATCAACCGCATATGATTCGTTAAGAGCTCGAAGCAAAATGGCCATGATGAGGATACCACCACCGGCTCCGAAGTAGCCTAGGTACATTCCTACTACCGTTAATGCAATTGCTGTTAGTGCTTTCCCCCACAGACTAAGGTGAGTCTCCGTCTGCTGTTTCTTACTCTTGGGCCACATAATTAATAGTCCCGAAAGCATAATAACCACGGGAGCAATGTCAGCAAAACTTTTATTGGAACTCTTGAGTAGGATTAGCGACCCAATCGCTGATCCAAGTCCAGCAAAGATAACTACTTTAAGGATTGTCTTTCCCCGACCCTTAAGTTCCCTTTGTGACGATGCTACCGCACTCATATTGCTAAAAGCAAAACCGACGATGTTAGTCACACTTGCTACGATGGGAGACAGTCCAGCGGCTAGCATGGACGGATAAGAAATTACACTAGCTAGACCAACAGCAGTTCCCATAATTCCACTGAAGATTCCTGCAATAATCAACAAAACATACTTTAAAATCAAACTTTCCATTTCTCCTTATTCTATTAATAAGTTTTAATCCCTAAACAAATTGCTAATACTACCGCACCAATTCCAACTCCATACTTCATAATCTTAGATGGAATATGACGCACAATCGACGGACCAATGTAGCCACCAACCAGAAGCCCAATTGTAATCGCAATTAAAGCCACCCAGTTAATTGGCATCGTAAACATGAAGATCACAGCTGAAATCCAGTTCAAAATTAACGAAACAAAGTTCCGAATGGCATTACAGATAGCATATGGTTGGTTGACGGCTCGAAGTAAAATCGCAATGAGCATTACTCCACCACCAGCTCCGAAGTAACCTAGGTACATCCCAACCAGTACCAAAGCAATTGCTGTGATGATCTTTCCAAACCATGTCATGTGGGTCTCAGTCAGTTGCCGTTGACTTTTTGGCAATAACATCAAAATTCCTGAAATCATAATGATGATTGGAGCCACATTTTCAAAACTTTTGTTGGAACTATTAAGCAGGATGAGGGAACCAATGATCGTCCCGATCCCAGCAAAGACAATCACCTTCATGATGATCTTACTCTGTCCTTTTAGTTCCTTTTGAGATGCCAAAATGGCACTAGAATCACTAAACGCAAACCCAACGGTGTTGGTTACGTTCGCTACAATGGGAGCAAAACCAGCAAGTAACATTGCCGGATAAGCAACTAAACTAGCTAATCCAACTGTACTTTCTAGTACCCCACTGATAACTCCTGCCACCACTAAAAAAATTAATTTCAACATTATGTTTTCCTCATACTTTTAAAAATAGGCCTGATAAGCTAAGAAGGCCGCCAGAATGATGGCACCAATTGCAACCGAATATTTCATAATGGCTGATGGGATGACTCGTACAATGATTGGTCCGATATACCCACCGATAAATAGACCAACGGCAAGAACAACCAAGGCACTCCAACTAATCGGCGTCGTGAAAATAAAAATGAGCGCTGAAACAGCATTCATGGTTAATGTCGATACATTTCGGACCGCATTACAGATGGCATAAGGAGCATCAATGATTCGAATCAAAATCGCTGCCATTAAAACTCCACCGCCAGCACCAAAATAACCAACGTAAATCCCGACCACTACAATGGCAATGGCCGCAATCGCACTAGCAGTTTTGGAAACACTCTCATGAACGTAAGCGGACTGCTTCTTTGGAATGAGCATTAACACACCTGAAAGTAAAATGACAAACGGAGCTACATCTTGAAAACTCTTATTGGAACTATGTAACAAGATAATCGATCCAATAATAGCACCAATTACCGCAAACGCCATGACGTGCAAGGTAACCGAACCTTGTCCCTTTAGTTCTCGTTTTGATGAAAGGACGGCACTCGTTCCACTAAAAATGATTCCAACTGTGATCGTGACGTTAGCCATAATTGGTGGCAACCCTACAAACAAAAGGGCTGGATACAAAATCACACTTGCCATTCCAACTACACTGCTCAATGTCCCAGCAATCACACTAGCAATTAAGAGAAAAATCCCATTAAATAACAATTAAAGAACCAACTTTCCAATTAAAATCGTTAACTACTTACTTAATGTTAACACTAATTGGCTTCTCCATTATCAAATCACGTTGTGAACTTCTACCAAGTTGGAAAACATGATCACTAATTTGCTTAAATCCCATTTTTTGGTAAAACTTTAAACCACCATCATTGTGTTCCCATACACCCAACCAAATTTTGGGCTTGCCGTAGGCTTGTGCTCTTTGAACGGCTAGGTTCATCAATTCCGTTCCTAAGCCGTGACGCTTAAAGTTCTTTTTCAGATAAATTCGTTGAACTTCCAAGTAATCGTCACCCATCTTCTCCGATTGAGCGCTTCCTACGTTTAATTTCAAGTAACCCGCTAGCTGACCATCAATGTAAGCAAAGTAAAATTCGGAATTTGGATTCGCAATCTCTTGTTGTAATGTTTCGGTATCATATGCATTATCCAAATACTGGTCCAGATTCTCCGGCTTGTTCTCAGCACCAAATGTATCCGCAAACGTCTCACGACTAATATTCTGAAGTTCATTAACATCATTGATTGTGACTTTTCTAACTTTATTCATTTCCTTGCCTCCATTAAGATTTTAGTTAATATTTTAACTAAATTTGCTGGACGTGCAACCATTACCGTTTCCATCAGACAAATAAAGTTGATTAAGCGCTTTCATAAGCATAAAATAGATTTAAGCAATAAATAAGAACACAGGAGGAATTCACAATGACATTCAATAACGTTGTAGTTGTCGGTGGAGGAACTTTAGGATCACAAATTGCCTTCATGTCAGCTTTTCATGGAAAAAATACTACTATCTGGGGCCGCTCTGACGGATCACTAGATCGTGCCAAGGCTCGAGTTGCTCGTTGGGAAGAAGCCGTAAAAAAAGATATCGGTGCTACTGATCAACAAGTTAAAGATGCCGAAGCACATCTTCATTACACCACTGATTTAAAGGCCGCTCTTAAGGGCGCCGACTTAGTAGTCGAAGCTCTTTCTGAAGACCCAGATGTTAAAAATGATTTTTACAAGAAGTTCAGTGATTTAGCTGATCCTGACACCGTCATCGTTACCAACACATCGACCTTACTCCCATCAGAGTTTGCTGATGCAACTGGTCGCCCAGAAAAATACTTGGGTTATCACTTCGCTAACTCCATCTGGAAGAACAACACCGCTGAGATCATGTCCCAGTCAAAGACTAGTAAAGAACTTCCAAAGGAAATGGAACAATTTTCACGCGAAATCGGAATGGTCCCCATCTTAGTCAACAAGGAACAACCGGGTTACCTCTTAAATTCACTCTTAGTACCCTTCTTGTCAGATGCCCTCGTTCTCTGGAACAACGGCGTTTCTGATCCTGAAACCATTGACCGAGCATGGATGATCGGAACCGGTGCCCCACTTGGTCCATTCGCTATCATGGATAGCATTGGAATGAAGACCATGTACGACATTACCAAGATGTCAACTAATCCAGAAGTTAAGAAGGCCTCCGAAAAGTTCAAGACAATGATTGACCAAGGTAAGATCGGTCGAGAATCAGGCAAGGGATTCTACACCTATCCTGATCCAGACTTTAAAAAGCCTGAATTTCTCAAATAATTAATAATTAGACACAAAAAAAGTTCGCCAATCGGCGAACTTTTTATTTTGCGTATTTTATTTTATAGATGATTCAAAGTTTCAGAACCTAAGGTTGGGAACAATGGAATCAAGTCACTCATCTTTTCAGGTGAGATATGGTACTCAATAAATGGAGCTAAGATGCTAATCACATTATCAGCTTCAGAACTGATTTCAGTTGCACCTACCAGGTAACCTTGCTTATCGGTAACAGCAATGGTCTTACCTTTGTTTTCTTGCATAGCAAATCTGAACCAATCAGTCGAGAGATCTGATTCTTTAACATCATACTTGTCGGGGTTAGCTTTAGCTTCATCAACACTAACACCAATTTCAGCGATTCGTGGTGAAGCAAAGACGGCACTTGGAACAGCAGGATATTCGATTGGGTCAGTAGTTGCACCAGTAAATAACTTGGTCAAGTACATTGATTCATAGATGGCAGTTGGAGTTAACTTACCAACCTTCTTGTCAAGAACATCACCGGCAGCATAGATACTGTCAACTGAAGTTTGAAGGTGATCGTCAACTTTGATTCCGTTCTTGTCGTAATCAACGCCAACTTCTTTAAGGCCAAAGCCTTCAACGTTTGGATCACGTCCAGTTGCATCAAGAATCCAATCAGCATCGTAGTCATCTTTGTTAGTCTTAACAACAAAGCTGTCACCAGATTTTTCAATTGATTCTGGATTTACGTCACGAACAACTTGAACACCTTGAGCTTCAAGATCTTTAAGTAAGTCTTCAACAAATGGTTGGTAGAACTTTCTTAAAGCTTTGTCATGGTGCAATAAGATCGTAACTTTAGTGCCAGCATTAGCAGCGATGGTTGCAAATTCAATCGCAATGTATCCACCACCGATAACTGTCATGCGGTCTGGTTGTTTTTCGAGGTTCAAGAAATCAGTTCCATCATTTGCTAAATCAGCACCAGGAATATCAATCTTGTGGTAATGAGCACCAGTGGCTACAACAAGCTTGTCAGCGGTATATTTAGTACCATTAACTTCGATTGTATGTGCATCAACAATTTTTCCATATCCATGGATAACGTCAATTCCAACACTCTTTAAGCCTTGTTCAATTCCACCAGGTAATTGACTGATAACTTCTTTTTCATGCTTAACGTTGTCTGCCCAATTAATCTTAGGAGTACCATCTAAGCCATGACCTTGAAAGTTATCAACGTCTTTTTTCATCTTAACTGGGAAGTCTAAGGCAATCTTAGCGTTACAACCTCTGTTAGGGCAGGTTCCACCAATTTTGCCAACTTCAATAATGCCAGCTTTTTTACCCTTTAAGGCCAGTGGAATAGCACCGTTAAAAGCACCGTGTCCGCTTCCTAAATACAATACATCAAATTGATAATTGTTTTCACTCATACTTAACACCTCGTCTTTTCAGTTTTGTACAACTAAACTTTATACAATTATTATTATAGTTCTATAATATTACTTGTCAAGATTAGTCATCTACAAAACATTCTAATGCCTCTTTCCCGATAATGAAAACAATTAGAATTGCGGCGACTGAATCGATCCACCAGATATGAAAGAAATAATTAATTAGAACTCCAACCAAAACTGTCCCAGCTAGATAGGCACAGGTCACACTACACATGGCATCCTGAATTAGAGCATCCGAACCAATCACTTTTCCAATCCAGTATTTGGCATAGGCAATGAATGGCATGATAATTAGTGACATGATTGAAATGACCATCCCCATCAGACTGGAATCAGCCCCTTCATGCTGAAACAAATTGTATCCAGAAGTAATCAAGATGTAGCCACATAAAAGTAATAAAATAATACTCACAATTTTGGTTGAAATCCGATCTAACAGATTAATATCCATCTTGGATCCATCAAATTCGACGCCTAATCGCACTAACAACACTATTCCAGCCACAATTTCCATTAAACTGTCAAGACCAAACGCGATCAATACTACCGAATGAGCATCAATCCCGGCTTTAAATCCAACCGAGAATTCTACTATCATCCAAGCAATTGCTACTAGTTCCACAATAATACCATATCCAACCACCCTTTTAGTTTCCATGTTTTACTCCTCTTACCACGTGATCGGAATGAGCTAGACCCTCGTTTACGATATCCATAATGTGTGGGTCATCAAGCTCATAGTAAATTGACTTGCCATCCCGGACATTACTAACCAATTGGTGCTTTTTGAGCATGGCCAATTGATGTGAAGCTGCCGACTGTTCAATTTTAAGTTCATCACTGATTTGACCAACATTCATGGGGTGATCTTCTAATAATACCAACATCTGGATCCGGGTTGGATTACTTAATAACTTAAATAACTCGTGAACTTCAGCTAATTTTTTCGTACTAATCTTATTATTCATGATTCCTCCCACATATGTATTTTATATCATATGAAAATAATATCATATGTATTCCAATAAAAAAGACCTCTCGGCTCATCTTAATTAGTCTTTGATACCATGGTCTTTAAAAATGACTTGATTAATGGCGTGATCAATATCCCCAAAATCAGAAAAAGCTTGGTTGATTGCATCATTAATGGTAACTTCATCTGAAATCTTAGCTAGTGCATCTTTAACAATTGATCGTTTTAATTCAATCTTGTACATTTCAACGTTTGGAGTACTGGGATACTTTTCAAAGTATTTATCCAACCGGCCCTCAACGATGTTATTCAATTCTTCATTGTTCATCCTAATCGCCTCACGTTTATTTATAATATCATTATATTACTAATTTAAACTACTGGTTATCTAAAATGTTATCAATCGTCCGTAAAACTCCATCATGTCGATTATCAAACTCAGTCACATGGCCAGCGTTATCTTTAGCTTCCACAATTCCATTTTTCATGGCATAACTATTGGGCGTTAACCGAAGCATCCCTAGGTCATTCTCGTTATCACCAAAGGTTACCACTTCTTCCGGGTTAGCATCATATTTTTTCATCAGATAACGAACCCCGGTTGCTTTATCAACTCCCCGAGTCCCAATTAAGTCTGTGTTAAATCCTGAGTTTAGACTTTCTAGTCCATTAGGAAGCATTTGTCGCATTTCGTGGACTTTCCGCATGACATTCTCGCCTTGTTTGAAGGTCACTCCGACTTTAACTAGTTGATCATTCGTGCTGACACTGGAAATATCAGCTAAGTCATCGACACGAACGGTATTACTGTAGTATTGCTTCATTAACTGATACATTTTCTCAGGTAATTTTTTGTCAACGTAAGTATGCTTAAGTCCTGAAACATTAACACCCACAATGTCAGGGCCAAAATCATCATACAACATTTTCAAAGTTTGCTTAATTTGGTCATCACTTAATGATTCAGCATGAACTAGGTCACTCCCACGGTAAATCACGGAACCATTTTGCGAAATAAAATCCATCTGATCTTGATAATCAATAAACAGGTTTTGTAATTTATCGTTTGGACCCCCACTGGCAACGGCAAAATTAACGTTTTGCTGTTTCATTTTTTGAAACGTCTTCGCAAACTTGATTTCGTCATAACGATTAGCTTCGTTTAAGAACGTTTTATTCATATCAGTCACAATTAATTTAATCAAAATTATCACCCCACCTGTTTAGTCCAATTATATCAATTTGTTAATGGAATGAAAAAAGTTAATGCCCTGATAGCATTAACTTTTAACTAAATTAACTATTTGCGGGGTGCCACGCAGGTTCCCTCAGGAACTGCAAAATCTTTTTGCACCATCGTTAATTTACCCGTTTCAGGATTACGTTCGTATAAAGTAGCGTTATTAGTATTTTGATTAACCACAATCAGAAATGATTGATCGGAATTAAAATTAAAATCACGGGGAAACTCACCTTCAGTTGAAATAATCTGGATACGTTCCAAATCCCCATCATCTAAAATCTTAAAGACGGCAATGGAATCGTGGCCTCGATTAGACACATATACATACTTATCATCGTTTGAAACCCGGATAGCAGCTCCACCATTTTGATCCTTATAATCATCTGGGATAGTCTTAACCACTTGTTGAACGGTAAAGATCCCGGCTTCTTCGTTGTAATCCAAGACGGCAATCTTGCTACTTAATTCTCCAATCAAGTATGCCTTACCCGCTGACTCAACAAAGGCAATGTGACGAGGTCCAAATCCAGGTGAGAGTTGAACTTCACTAACTGGGGTGATTTCACCCTCATCAGAAACATCATCTAGATAGACCCGGTCCAATCCCAAGTCACAAATCACGAGTCGATCATCAGGAGTCAGATCAGCATAATGTGGATGAGGACCACTTTGTTGCTCTGGAAGAGGACCAGTCATCCCATCGTCATGAATTCGTTGGGATTCCTTAACCGTTCCGTCGGCTTCAATGTGATATGCAATGACATTACCAGTATGATAGTTAGCAGTATAAACCATCTTTCGTCCTTCATCGACGGTAATGTAAGCTGGAGAAGGACCCACTTCAATGTCTTCTTGCATCAATTTAGCTGGCATCGTACTTCCATCAAATACAGCTAAACCGCCACGAGTCTCAGATTCATCCTGATTTCGATCAATGGCATAAATTTTATGATCATTTGATTCAACAACGTAGGTTGGGCAGCTGATCTTGGCGATCAACTGGGCGTTCTCTAATTGTTTTTGATCGGTATCTAATTCAATTTGATAAACACCCTTACTTGTCTTTTGGGTATAAGTTCCAATTAAAAATTTTTCAGTCATTACTAACGCCTCCAAATATTATCCACACTTATTATGCCATATTTGCCCTTTGGTGATAACAAAAACCAACGATTTAATTCACAAAAGTTAACTTGCTAGCCGATGTGATTTTCCTTTAGGATCATCTGAACTTCTTGGTCCATTTCTGGCGTTCGTTTCCACTCCTCAAAGTGATCAAAATTCTCCGCTGGCATTTCATAGTTTTGATTAATGTAATTTTCATAATTAATCACGTGAACTGAATGTGGGATATTCAACTGTAGAATACGGACCTGTTTAATCATCTTCCGTTCAGCCGCAAGTTCAGCCCGTCCATTTTGAACCATATTACTGATTTCGAGGTACTTCGTTCCATCTAACCGGGTAATTTCTTCAATTAAGGTAAACGTTTCATGACTTTTCATTGCCATTTAAATCATCCTCCTAAACAAAAATGCTATTATTCGGTTGAATAATAGCAAAATTTTTATCGTTGTCCCCAAGCATGCTTTTCTAGTTGCTTATACTCGTGCTTGGTAACCATCACTGACTTACCGTCTTTCTTTTGGTAACGCATCCTCTTACTTGGATTAACAATATAGCTTGGGTGTCTTACTACTGCCATTGTTGGATGTCCCGACACGTTAACCAAGCAGAAGAAAACCATCGCAAATAAAACAACCCACGTCAGGATCTTAGCGGTCCATGGCATCTTCTCCTGCATCACTTCACTATAAAAACGTTTGTGAATGGTTTTAGCAGGATTATGATCTTGGGGATGTGACTCAGCGTATTCCTGAGTAATTTCTTTTTGATACTTATCAATATCAAAGTTCTTTTGAATCGTTTTTTCTTTTTTCTGAAATTGTTTCTTTTCTTTTTTACTTAAAGATTTAAACCATTTGATAAACTTCTGGTATTCAGAAACAACCTCTTCCATTGGTCCAATCTTACGAAGCTTACCGTAGTTAATCCATGCTACTCGGTCACACAATAACCGAACCTGTTTCAGAGAATGGGAAACAAAGATGATGGTCTTGCCCTCTTCTTTGAACTGATCAATCTTATCAACACACTTCTGATAGAAGGTGTCATCACCAACGGATAGCGCCTCATCAATGATTAAAATGTCTGGTTTAATGTGAACTGCAATCGAAAATCCCAACCGTGAGCGCATTCCACTCGAATAGTCTTTCACGGGTTGATCAACAAAGTCTCCAATGTCGGCGAAGGCAATGATGTCATCCATCATGTCATCAATCTGTCGATTGGTAAGTCCCTGCATTAAAGATTTCATTCGAATGTTTTCCCGACCAGTTAGATTCTTTCTTAAACCAGCGTTAATCGCAACAATTGAAGTATCGCCCCGAACATCAACCTGTCCAGTGGTTTGGGGAATGATTCCCGAAATGATGTTTGAAATGGTTGATTTTCCTGAACCATTTACTCCAATGATTCCCAATGCCTCACCTGGTTGAACGGTAAAAGAAATTCCCATCAAAGACCAGAAGTGGTGAATTTTATTCTTCTTTGATAATGAAAAAAATGATTTTAATTTGTCAGATTGAGTCTTGAACATGTCATACTCTTTAGTGACATTTTGTACTTTGATTTTATAATTTTCTTCAGCCATGGTTTACTTCCTAAATTTCAAAATTACAACTGACACGATAATAAAATAATACGAGAAAAACACCCAAATGTAAAGGTATGGTCAAAGTGTAAATAGTTTCATTTAATACTATTTACAAAAAAGAAGGAGTTGCCAACAAGCAACCCCTTTATTTTAAAATTATTCAACTGTAACACTTTTAGCAAGATTTCGGGGACGATCAACGTTCAATCCTTTATTCAGACTAGTGTAGTAAGCAATCAATTGAGCTGGAATAACACTTAACAGTGGTGTTAACAATTCATCAACATCGGGAATGACGAACGTATCACCATCCTGAGCTAGACTCTGACGGACAATTGTAAGTGCATTGGCACCACGTGCAGCGGTCTCTTCCAAATTGCTGCGGGTTAATCCTGCCGTCTTCTTCTGCGTAATGATACCGATCACAGGCGTTCCCTTTTCAATCAATGCAATCGTTCCATGCTTCAATTCACCAGAAGCAAATCCTTCGGCATGAACATACGAAATTTCCTTTAACTTTAAGGCAGCTTCAAGGGAAACGGTGTAATCAACGCCCCGTCCGATGTAGAAAGCCTGTTTAGCATTGACAAAGTACTTTTTAGCAATTTCATCAATCTTATCTTTTTCCTCAACGATGGATTGCATCCCGGTAGCTACCAATCCTAGTTGACGACCTAGGTCGAAATCTTTGGCAACTTGACGATTACCACGCATTCCCACTGCCTTAGCCAAGATAGCTTGAATGGCAATTTGAGCAGTATAAGCCTTAGTGGAAGCCACTGAAATTTCAGGACCAGCATTAAGCAGCATTGTATACGTTGCTTCACGTGATAACGTTGAATTAGCAACGTTAGTGATCGTTAAGCTTGGAAAATGCTGTTTGTTAACGTTCACTAGAACCTCACGACTATCAGCCGTTTCCCCACTCTGAGTTAGGAAAATAAAGAATGGCTTCTTAGGAAGAAGTGGTTCTTCATAGGCAAACTCAGAAGAAACGTGTACTTCAGTTGGAATCCCAGTGTACTTTTCCATCAATTCTTTTCCAACCAGACCAGCGTGATAACTAGTACCAGCACCAACGATATAGATACGATCAGAATCAAGAATGTTATCCATTAAACCACAACCGACGTTCATGTTTCCATCCGCGTCAAAGTATTTTTTAACTAATTTTCTCATCACGTTGGGTTGTTCATCAATTTCTTTAAGCATGTAGTAAGGATATGTACCCTTATCAGAAGCACTTGGATCAATAGTAACCTTGAACTGATTCCGCTTAGCGGGCTTCCGCTTTTCATCTAAGACGGTTACACTATCTGGTTTAACGATGGCAACGTCTCCATCAACAACTTCCAAGAAGGTGTCGGTGACATCTAACATGGCAATGGAATCAGAACATACCACGTTGAAGCCATCACACAAACCGATCAACATTGGACTCTTGTTTTTAGCGGCATACAAAGTATCGGGATCATCTCGATCCATTAAAATGAAAGCATAAGAAGAATTCTTAAGTAGCGAAAGCATCTTAATGAAAGCATCCTTCGTAGTCATTCCATCTTCAGTGACAAACTTATCAACCAACTGAACGGCCACCTCAGTATCGGTTTGACTGTGAAACTTAACGTTTGGTAAGTATTCTTTCTTCAATTGTTCATAGTTTTCGATCACACCATTATGAACTAAGTAGAAACGGTCATCGTCTGAAAACTGTGGATGAGCATTATCGATGTTAACGCCACCGTGAGTAGCCCATCGTGTGTGTCCAATTCCAGCTGTACCCTGAACTTCTGGTCCAATCTTTTTCTTTAAATCGTCGATACTTCCAGTGGTTTTCACTAAGTAATCTTTGTGGTCCTTACTATCCACAAAGATTCCCGCTGAATCATATCCTCGATATTGTAATTTTTCTAATCCATTAACTAAAATGGATGTTGCATTCTTATTTCCTGTAACTCCAACGATTCCGCACATGGGAATGACCTCTCTTTAAAATTGGTATAGATGTATTTAAACTTTATTTATATACTTAACATCTTTGATGATAATGGTTTCACAAGTGTTTGTCAAACATAAGTTGAAATTGGTATAGCACTGATAAAGAAAAATTTAACGTAAATTTAAACATAATAAAAGAGTTAACTCTCGTTAACTCTTTTATTGACTAATCATTAAATTATTCAATTCCCATATCATCTCTAACGACGTCAGCAATTTCATTAGCATACTTATCGCTTTCTTCTTGAGTAGGCGCTTCAACCATTACTCGGAGCAATGGTTCAGTCCCACTAGGGCGAACTAACACTCGTCCGTTCCCGTTCATTTCATTTTCAACTTTCTCAATTGCTTTCTTAACGTCATCGTGATCCATGGCATGTTTCTTATCAGAAACTTTCACGTTCACTAGACTTTGCGGATACTTCTTTACTTCATCAGCTAGTTCGGAAAGTGGTTTACCCGTATCTTTCATGATGTGCATTAGTTGTAAACTAGTTAACATTCCATCTCCAGTGGTATTGAAGTCCAGGAAGACAACGTGTCCAGACTGTTCACCACCAAGGTTATAACCGTTAGCCTTCATTGCTTCAACGACGTAACGATCACCAACTTTGGTTTTGACACTGTTCAAACCGTTAGCTTCCATGGCTTTATACATTCCCAGATTACTCATCACCGTCGTCACAATCGTATCATGCTTTAAACGACCATTGGCATCCATGTACTTTCCACAGATATACATAATCTTGTCACCATCGACAATATTACCCTTTTCGTCAACCGCAATACAACGATCACCATCACCGTCAAAGGCAATCCCAAGTTGTGAACCATTTTCAACTACCATTTTTTGCAATTGTTCTGGATGAGTGGAACCAACGTGATCATTAATGTTTAATCCATTAGGTGAGGTGGCCATGGTTTTGAAATCAAGCCCAAGGTCAGCGTACAAACGTGGAACTAAATTACTAGTAGCACCATTAGCAGCATCAACTGAAACTTTAATCCCGCTTAATTCATCTGGAATTGTCTGAGACAAGAAGTGAAGGTACTTCTGGGAAGCCTCACTATATTCAGTCGCAGTTCCCAATCCTTTAGCTGAAGGGCGAGGAAGATCATCTTGATCACTTTCAAGAATTTTCTCAATGTCCGCTTCAATGTCATCAGATAACTTATATCCATCACCACCAAAGAACTTAATGCCGTTAAATTCAGCTGGATTATGCGAGGCCGTAATCATGACTCCCGCATCAGCGCTCTGATCACGCACCAAGTATGCAACCCCAGGAGTTGTGATAACTCCAAGCTGGACAACTTCAATGCCAACGGATAACATTCCGGCTACTAATGCATCTTCCAACATTTGACCAGAAATGCGAGTGTCCCTTGCGACCAAAACACGTGGTTGATGATCAGTCACACTATGCTTAGTTAAAGCATATCCACCAGCTCGTCCAGCGCGAAAAGCTAATTCAGGAGTTAGCTCTTTATTAGCCACTCCCCTAATTCCGTCTGTTCCAAAATATCTCATAAATACCTCACTTTGATTTACTTATCCTTTACGTCTACTTGTACTTTCACCGTTGATGGATCCAGTCCACTCACCTTAGAATTACCGGTATCAAGCGAAACCGTCTTGGTGTTCTTACCGGACATCCTACTAACATCGACGTCAGCATTAACTGAATTAATCCCACTAATAGCATCTTTATCACCTAACAATAAGACATCAGATGGATCACACTTCACGTCGTACGTTTTATCATCCTGTTTATTATTTAAGTTAACTTTGACTGGCACTCTCTTATTATCACCCGCTGAGACAGGTAAATCAACTGAACTTGTAGATGGAGTGATAATTACATTAATGGTTTTCCCTTTTTTATCTAGAGCTTCGATCACCGCATCCTGTTTTACATCACTTTTGGTGTTGGGTTTTAGACTTATCTTAGCCACCACTGAATCGATGCGATTAATTTGATCAATTGGACCAGTTACCTTAGCCGAGCTAACGTCAGATGATGCTTTTCCAACTTTATATCCTGAGGCAATGTTTTTCTTATCGTACGTAGCCTTTACCGGGAATTTCACCGTCCGTCGTGGTTGAATATTCACATGAATCTTGGACGGCTTGATTTTACTATGGATATCAGAATTAAGTCCCTGTTGCTGAAGTTTCACCGTGTGCTCACCTGGACCTAAATTGCCAAGGTCCGCATAGACCTTAAAATTCTGAGTGTTAGCGGTAGTCGTAACCAAAGCCGACGGACCAGACAATTGAACGTTCACTTTTTCTGGATAACCAATCACAAAATACTTGTCTGAATTGACATTCAGTTGCAATGGAACCGAGAGATCCTTCGACTTATTTGCCGCCATCTGAGTGGTATTAGTTGAACTACTGGTGCTGTTAGTTAATCCCATGTCATTTTTACCATCATGGACATAAAAGAACAGTGCAAAGGTAAAAATCAGTGACAAGATAGCGTAAAACCACTTACTTTGAAAGAACTTTTTCATAGCTACTTGTCACCTCCGAAATGTTTCTGGAAGAAACTAATCGCACGCGTTACGATGGTTTGATGTTGATCTGGATGTTCCCTAGGAATTAACTGGCTCCTCAAGTACTTCAAGTAATCCTCTTGAGTCATTCCCCGGAGAAGTTCATTATTTCTAGTAATGGAGACTTCGCCAGTCTCTTCTGAAATAACGATTGTTAAAGCATCTGAAACCTCCGAAATTCCCACGGCAGCACGATGCCTAGTTCCTAACTCTTTTGGAATTAGATTACTTTGCGATAATGGCAAGTAAGCCGCAGCAGCGGCAATTTTATCATCCTTAATGATGACCGCTCCGTCATGCAAAGGCGTATTGGGAATAAAAATGTTAATCAATAACTGACTTGAAATATCTGCATCGAGTTTGATTCCAGTCTCAATGTATTCTTCAAGTCCCGTATGCATTTGGATGGTAATCAAAGCTCCAATTCGGCGTTTGGACATGTACTGAATGGCACCATCCAAGGCTTTAATCATCTTCTCAGCCTTTTCATCCTGGTTCTGGGTTGACCTAAAGACCGATCCACGACCTAATTTTTCAAGTCCCCGGCGAATTTCGGGTTGAAAGATGATGATGCATCCAATTACTCCCCAGTTGATAATTTGGTCCAGAATCCATGAAACCATGGTTAATCCCAAGTACCAGCTGGCAATTTTTGCGATAATAATGACAATGATTCCACGCAATAACTGCACCGCGCGAGTGCCACGAAGAAGCATTATCAATTCATAAATAATGAGCCAAACAACTAATATATCAATTAAGTTGCTTAGATTATGTAACGTAAACAAGCTACTCCAATCAATCCCCATAGCACAACCTCCAGTTTGTATATTATTATATCACTGAATTATTACCTAAATAAAGGCACTTCGTTAATTCCAAATATTAAAAAAATTTAATTCTATAGTTAAATTTCTAGTTTTTTTCTTTAATTTGGGGTTTAATTTATATATAGAGGAAAAGGGGTCGAATTATCATGTCACAAAACAAAAAATGGCAAGTTAGAATATTTTTCATCGGATGGATGGTGCTACTGTTCTTATTCCTTCGTGATACACGATTTGGATTTTTAGCACTGAATACACTATTGGGTTACATTCCCATTGAATTGAGTTTTCACATTGGCAATAAACCTCATCAAAATAGTTTTGTTTTTTGGCTTTTGTCACTTCTGTGGTTACTTTTCTATCCAAATTCACCTTATATTCTAACCGACCTTCTGCATCTCGCCTGGTTACATCCAGACGAAGCTAATGGCCTCCTTAGACTGGATCCACATGTGTGGTTTTTGTACACCTGTTTAATGATTAGCGCACTAAGTTGTGCGTTCATCGGTTTCTGGAGTTTAGTTCATGTCGCCAAAGCCATCGATGTCAAGATCCATTTGCCAGGCAACTTTTCGAATTTCGTTACCATTGTCATCTTAACGGTAGCCAGTTCAATCGGATTGTTCATCGGCAGATTCATGCGAGTTCATACCATTTACCTGATTCTTTCACCCCGAATGTACATTCGACCATTCTTAAACATGTGGAACATGCACATGTTGGTCTTTGTCTTTTTGATGACCGTTCTGCAGTTGATGATATATTGGATTTACACCATCATTAGTAATAACAAGGAATAACCAAAAGGCCTTGCACTTTAAAAGTGTAAGGCCTTTTTTAGTTATCACTTAACATTAATGTTTCCTTATAATTAATATCCTGACGCAGGTGCAGCCCCATTGCATGGCTAACTTTACGATTGTTAATCAACCTTTCCACCGCGCGTCGCTCAGCTTCAAGTGCAATTGAACGAAGCCGTAAAAGCTGGTACTCATATTCCTCGTCATCCTCATCAGGATCATTGTAGGAATGAGCTCGTTCAATCTGACTTTGATAAAAGGTAATAATAAAGTGAATAATTTGTGAATCAAAATCTTGCTCGTTGATGTCACTTCGACTCAAAAAGTCGGAAATAGCATCAATAGCAGCCTGATCACCTACCACCGTGACCAGCCGTAATTCACTCTTCGTTTTCTTACTTTCGGACTCACTAACCTGCCAACTCTTAATGGAATGAAGGATCGATGAGAACCATCCTGGATAATGCCAGTGGTTCTTTTTGTATCCATCATAACCGTTCGCGAACATCCGCCGTTCTTCCCGGTTAATTCGACGATTGGCAATCCAGTACGTATCTTTAGAAATTTGTTTTTCTCGATACAGTTCTTTAATGGCGTCTCGTTTTCCTTCTAAAGCGACCCGTCTTAAACTCAATTCTTCGTTTAATGACTTACTTTCGGCGCTATCATCCCTAGTCTTACGCAGGAGATTCCTTAACTCAACTTGATAGTCTAAAACCGTGTCGTAAACCGCACGTTCGTTATCATTCGTTTTGTTATTTTCGAGACTTGCAATGGCACTTTTAATGATAAAAATGCGCGCATCGTCCTCTGAAACGTAACCCGCTTGTTCGTCCTCTTCATCTTCTGTTTCGTCATCATCTTCGTCTTTATCAATCAAAGATGCTCGAGTTTCAAGTGGACTAGCACCAGGCGAAATAATTGGCAAAATGATGGTGGCAGCCACTAAACTAATGACAATTACCATCGCCGCAATGAAAAGCATTAGCGAACGATCCGGAAAGGCTTTTCCATCCGATAAGAGAGCAGGAACAGAAAGAATTCCGGCCATCGTAATGGCCCCACGTACTCCTGAAATTCCGGCTAAAAGGGCCACTGACAAACTTGGCTTTCGATTGGAACGTTTGGTTACATAGTATGAAAATAACTCATAACCTAAAATCCAAACCACTCGAATTACCAATAGGGCCACCCAAACTGCGAAGGCAATTCCGAATGATGCCAGCGTTCGATACTCTGATCCATTAATAACAACTCTGGTAGCAACTGGCAGCTCAATGCCTAGAATTAGAAAGACAATTCCATTTAAACAGTACACAATGACATCCCAGGTTCGATTCGTTAATAGGTTTACCTCGGGTGACTTAGTGTTAGCGACATTGGTCTGCAAATGATCAATAATCCCAGCCGCAACGACCGCAATTACTCCCGAGGCATGTAAAGCATCTTCTGCAATGACATAGATAATAAACGGGGTCAAAATGTGGAGAACCACGTTAAAGATAACATCGTTAAAATGGACTTTTAATAATAAGTTTCGTAAAACAATGATCAGCGACATGCCGACAATTCCGATAATCAAACCTACCAGCGCGGTATAGACAAAGTCAACCGCTGCATTTTTCAAAGAAAAATATCCCGTTACAACCGCTGCAATTGCATACTTAAACGCAATTAATCCACTGGCATCGTTTATCAAACTTTCGCCAGATACCAGATGCAGGATGTTACTTGGTAGATGAACTCGTTTTGAAATTGATTGGACAGCAATCGGATCGGTGGGAGATAGAATGGCAATTAAGGCAAAACAGGCTGCTAGTGGCATTGATGGCACTAGCCAATTGACAAAATAACCACCAATAATTGTAGTAATAAAGACTAACCAGATGGCATTTTCAAAGATCGGTCCCCGCAGTTCCCATAACTCACGCTTCGGAAAATCTCGTCCATCATTGAATAATAACGGAGCAATGAACAACAGTAAAAACCAGTCAGTGTTTAAATCAATCTTGAACTTAAAGAAAAGAGCTAACCCTAAACCAAGTAAAATTTGAATCAAACTAACTGGAATTTTCGTAACATAGTGGGAGATAATGCTAGAAAGCAGGACTAAAACGATTAACGTGATGACTGCTTCAACTATTACCATATGCTACTTCCCTCCTATTTTGGTTCACCAATGATCCTGACTTCGGTTTCAAGGTGAACCTGATTATCATGATAAACCGTTTCTTGAACGTGTTTAATCACATTTAAATAATCGGTAGCGGTGGCACCACCAACGTTAATAATAAATCCAGCGTGCTTCTTAGAAACTTCAGCTCCACCAGATCGATATCCCTGCAAGCCAGCATCATGGATTAGTTTACCCGCAAAATAACCCTTGGGGCGTTTAAAAACACTTCCACATGAAGGCCACTCTAACGGTTGTTTCGATCTTCTGAGGTAGTTTAAATGATCCATTTCACTCTGGATTTCTGGCTTATTACCAGGTTCCAACTTGAAAGTGGCTTCCAGTACTACATCACCATAGTCTTGGATACTACTATGACGATACCCAAAATCTAATTGATCATTATCTAAAACAATGATCTCACCCTGTGGGGTCAAAACCGTTGCTGACTCCAAGACATACTGGGTTTCTCCACCGTAAGCTCCGGCGTTCATGAACACACCACCACCGACGCTTCCCGGAATTCCAGCTGCGAATTCTAGGCCGGTTAAGCCAGCTTTTTGAGCGGCTTTGGTTGCGTCAATATAAGCAGCCCCTGCTTCCGCAATCACCCGATGGTCCTCAGTTCGGATGGCATTCATTTTAGTGAGGATAATTGTTAATCCCCGAATTCCGCCATCTCGAACAATCAGATTACTGGCATTGCCTAGCACCGTAATTGGCATTTTAATTTCGTTTGCATAGTTTAATAATTCTTCGGTTTCTTTAAATGATGAGGGAAATGCGAGAAAATCAGCTTTTCCACCAGTCTTAGTCCAAGAATAATTGGAAAGTGGCTCATCTTTTAAGATTTCAATCTCCTTGAATTTGTTTGTTAAGTCTTCAACCATCGTCATTTTCCTTTCTAAATATACACACTATATTCTAGCACGTTATCATTATTTAAACACTTCCGATCGTGATATACTGGCATTGAAGGAGGGGATACAATGAATTTTATCTCATGGAATGTAAATGGTTTACGATCTGCAGTTAAAAAGAATTTTTACGAATTTTTCAATGAAATTGATGCTGACTTTTTTAACGTCCAAGAAACTCGGGTTCATGAAAATGATATCGCTCTAGAAGTTCCTGGTAATTACTATCAATACTGGGATTCAGCTGAACGCCCGGGTTACGCTGGAGTAACAACTTTCACCAAGCATAAGGCTCAAAACGTCATTTATGGCGTTGATGGGACTGATACTGATGTTGAAGGTCGTTGCCTAACCCTTGAATATCCTGACTTTTATTTAATTAACACGTACGTTCCCAACTCAGGTGAAGAGTTACAAAGACTTGATTATCGCCTTGATTGGGATCAAAAATTTATTACCTTTGTCAACAAACTCACTGGCACCAAGCCAGTCGTAATTGGTGGTGACATGAGCGTCGCCTACCAGTCAATCGATATTGACGATCCTGAAGAAGATCATCATAAAGCTGGGTACACACAACAAGAACGTGATGATTTCGGTCGTCTTTTAGCTTCAGGATTTGTCGACACATTTCGAGCCCTCCATCCTCACCAAAGTGGTGCCTACACTTGGTGGAGTTATCGATACGACGAACGAGCACGTGATCGTGGTTGGAGAATGGACTATTTCCTAGTTTCTGACTCCATTCAAAACGACGTGGCTGAATCAAATATTTTAGGTAACGTGATGGGTTCGGATCACGCTCCAATTCAATTAATTACCGACGGACTTAAGCTTAATTAGAGAGGATCATTTAAATGAATTTTGCGGCAATCGACTTTGAAACCGCTGCTGGAAAGCGTGCTAGTGCATGTTCGGTTGCACTAACGATCGTAAGAAACGACGAGGTGGTTGATGAGTTTTACTCATTAATCAATCCCGAATGTGAGTTTAACTGGCGAAATATCAACGTTCATGGTATTCACGAAAAAGATGTAGTCGATTCACCAACGTTTCCAGAAGTTTGGGACCAAATTAATCCCCTCTTCGATCGAAACAAACTGGTGATTGCTCATAACAATAATTTTGATAACAGTGTCTTAAAGAAAAGTTTGGAGCGATATGGTTTAAGACAACCTCACTACCAAACTCTTGATACCGTTAAAACTTCAAAAAAGTTTTATCCTGGATTTGTTAATCATAAACTAAACACGGTTAGCCAAAATTTAGGAATCGAATTACAGCACCACCACAACGCCTTAGACGACAGCCTAGCGTGCGCTAATATCCTAATTTACGAATACCAACAGTTTGGTAAAAATGCCATTAAACCGTTTGTTAAATCCATTTAAAAAGACTGAGATTTATTCTCAGCCTTTTTTTATGTTCATTTTCATTTCAATTACGTGATCATCTTGATCAGTAACGACAAATCCTAGTTTTTTATACAATCGAAACGCGCCTTGGTTGGTTTTTATAACCGATAAAGTTAATTCGTCCAATTGACTAAAATTAGCAATCCAATCAATGGCTTCTTGAATCAAGTAGGTGCCAAGTCCCATGTCTTGATAATCGGATAAAATTGCCACTCCAAGTTCACCGACAGTAGGAGCAACCTGACTGATACTTAAAACTCCGATTAGCTTTGTTCCGGCAACCGCCACCATAATGAGATTAGTACCCGTAGCGTTAACAGCATCAATCGCCTGAGCTTCGGTTTCAGCAGTCAATTGATCAACCTGAACGTCAGTGGTGAAATTTTTCGATTCTTTACTTAACTGTTTCATTAATTTAATTAATGGGGCAGCATCCTTGGAATTAGCTGCTCGGATCGTGATTTCATCATCTGCCAAGGTTCAAATCCCCCGACTTTAGAATCGCATTAAAGTGACCACCACTAGCAGTCATTTCAATTGTCCGATCATTATCACCTAACTCATCATTTCTGGTGAACTTAATCCGTAAGTAATCGTCAGGAAGTTCATCCTCCGCAAATTTCGACCATTCCACAACACTCACTCCGTCACCATTGAAGTATTCGTTTAAACCCAACTCGTCGGCTCCGCCTTCTTCAAGACGATAGACGTCCATGTGATAAAGGGGTAATCTCCCATTCTTGTACTCCCGAATAATGGTAAAGGTAGGACTTTTAATATTTCGTTTAATGCCAAGTCCTTTACCCAGTCCCTTTGTAAAGGTTGTTTTACCCGCACCCAGATCACCATCAAGTAAAATGACATCTCCGGCTTTTAAATCTGGAGCGAGTTCCTCACCTAATTTTTCGGTTTGTTCAGGACTATCGACTTTAAATTTAATCAAATAAATCGCCTCGAATTAAAGTGCTTGAGTAGCCGTAATGATGGCTACCTTGTAGACATCTTCAGCATTGCATCCTCGCGATAGGTCAGAAACAGGTTGATTTAATCCTTGAAGAATTGGCCCAATGGCTTCAAAACCACCCAATCGTTGGGCAATCTTGTACCCAATGTTTCCAGACTGAAGCTCTGGAAAGACAAAGACCGTTGCCTGACCAGCAACATCTGATCCTGGTGCCTTACTCTTAGCAACTGAAGGAACAATGGCAGCGTCAAACTGCAATTCCCCGTCGATCGGTGTGTCTGGATCCAACCTTTGAGCAATCTTAGTTGCGCTTTGCACCTTATCAACTTCAGGACCCTTTGCTGAACCCTTCGTTGAGAAACTTAAGAGAGCAACCTTAGGATCAATATCAAACAAACGGGCTGTATGAGCACTTTCAACCGCTACCTCACCGAGTTGTTGATCGTCTAACTCGATGTTAATGGCACAATCGGCAAACAAGTAACGCGTGTCACCTTTTTGCATCACAAAGGCCCCACTGATTAATTTTACTCCTGGTTTAGTTTTAATAATTTGTAAAGCAGGACGAACCGTGTCACCAGTAGGATGAGCTGCTCCTGAAACCATTCCGTCAACGGTCCCCATGTATACCATCATAGTTCCAAAGTAGTTGGGATCTTTTAACCACTCACGGGCAGTCTTTTCATCGGTTTTACCATTTCGGCGCTTAACCAATGACTCAACCATTTGGTTAAATGTTGCTGGATCAACATTATTAATATCAATAATTGTAATCCCATCTAAATCAATCCCATTTTCATCAGCAACCTGTTTAATTGCCTGAGGGTCGCCTAATAACGTTGGCTCAACCAGATGGTCTTTCTTAAGTCGACTTGCGGCTTCAACAATTCGAGGATCTTCTCCTTCGGGAAATACTAACTTGATGTTCTTACCATTGATCTTTGCTTTCAAACTATCAAAAAGGTCCATAATTAACTCTCCTTATTAGTGGCAGTGACGTGTTCTGGTAATTTCCAGTTAATTGGTTTCTCCCCCATCGCTTCAAGTGCTTCGTTCGTTTTTGAAAATGGCTTGGAGCCAAAGAAACCACGATTAGCAGATAAAGGACTAGGGTGAGCAGATTGAATGACAATGTTAGCGTCGGTATTAATCAATTTGATCTTATCTCTAGCAGCTCGTCCCCATAGAATGAAAACAACGGGTTCGGGTCGCTTAGAGAGTTGCTCAATCGCGTAATCAGTTAATCTCTCCCAACCTTTTCCACGATGAGAAAATGCAACTCCATCCTGAACGGTTAAAACCGAATTCAGCAACAAAACGCCTTGTTCAGCCCAGCTCTTTAAGTAACCATGGTTAACTGGTTTAATCCCAAGATCACTTTGTAGTTCCTTATAAATATTTTTTAGTGATGGTGGAACAGCGACACCTGGCATCACCGAAAAACTAAGTCCATTAGCTTGATGTGGTCCATGATAAGGATCTTGACCTAGAATAACGACCTTCACCTTGCTAAACGGAGTCCACTCAAATGCTTGAAAAATGTGATGCATTTCTGGATAGATGGTTTTATTATTGTATTCTTCCACCAAGAAATGTCTTAATTTTTGATAATATGGTTTCTTAAATTCTGGCTCCAACACTGGCCACCAGTCATTATGAATAAACGGTTTCACTTCCAACACCTCAATTATATTTTACCATAAGAGAGCGCTTTCTTGGTAAACAAAAAAAGAGTACCAAAGCACTCCTTAATTAATTAGTAATGTTTCATAACACGATCAATCTGCCGTTGAGTATCACGTTGCTTGATGGTTTCACGCTTATCGTATTCACGTTTACCCTTAGCCACTCCAATGAACACCTTGGCGTAACCGTGTTTTAGATAAACCTTCAGGGGAACAATGGTAATTCCCTTGGTCAATGTGGCTTCACCAAGCTTCTTGATCTCTTTTTTATGCAACAATAACTTTCGATTACGTAATGGATCATGATTAAATTGATTTCCTTGTGCATACTCACTAATGTGAACGTTCATCAAATATGCCTGTCCGTTTCGGATCTGCACAAAGCCATCCTTTAAATTCATTCGACGTGCTCTAACCGATTTAATCTCAGTTCCAGTTAACGATATTCCAGCTTCATAGGTATCTGAAATAAAGTAATCATGTCGAGCCTTTCGATTGGTTGCCATTACATTTTTTTCAGTTGGTTGATGCTTTTTTCTAGCCATGATCCCATCTCCTATTTTTTACGACTATTAGATGGTTTGGTTCTGATCTTAAATGAATGTCCCTTTTTACCGTTCTTTCTCCGATCTTGATTCTTGTAACTCTGACGACGATTCTTGCCATCAGAATGCTTTCCACTGTGATGATGTTTGTCATTTTTATGTTCTTGCTTTGGCAAAAGTTCACTCAGTGGTGCATCTTCTGGTTTAACAATTTCAAAGTCAACGGTCATCTGATCAACGTCGGCCGCAACACATTTAACCCGTAAAGTCTGTCCGATCTTGTAGGTTCTTCGTGTGTTTCGCCCAACGAGTGCCATGTACTTTTCAACGTATTCGTAGTAATCATCGTCCATCTTACTAATGTGAATCAAACCTTCAACGGTGTTTGGTAGTTCAACGAACATCCCAAATTTCATTACTGATGATACGACGGCATCGTACTCTTCACCAATGTGTTGGGTCATGTATTCTGCCTTCATCATTGAGTCAACGTCACGTTCAGTATCAACTCCACGACGTTCAGTCTCAGAACAGTGCACAGCTACTTCTCCAACTTGATCCGCGTAAGTTTGGCGGGTTTCATCGTTAATTCCATTATCTTCATAATAATGAATCAAGCGGTGAACAAACAAATCAGGGTAACGACGAATTGGTGAGGTAAAGTGGGTATAATACTTGGCACCTAAACCAAAGTGACCCACACACTTGTCGCTGTATTTCGCCTGTTGCAAACTTCGAAGCATCATTACTGATACCATCGTTTCCTCAGGCAATCCCTTCACTTTACCTAAAATATTTTGCAAAGTCTTAGGAGTCAAGTGATCTGGATCTGCTTTAACCTCGATTCCAAAGGCGGTCAAGAATTCAAAGAAATCCTTAACCCGAGTTGGATCTGGGGTTTCATGGACACGATAAATGAACGGAACCTTAAGCTTATAATATGTTTCGGCAACCGTTTCATTGGCGGCCAACATGAATGATTCAATCATTCTTTCAGCCAAACCTCTAGTTCTAAGTTTAATGTCAACTGGCTTACCTTCCTTGTTCATGATGATTTCTGCTTCATCATCATCAAAGTCGATTGCACCACGACGTTTTCTTTGTTTGTATAAAATGCGGTGTAGTTCAGCCATGGTTTCAAACATTGGTACTAAATCATGGTATTCTTCCCGAGTTTTCTTGTCTTTTGATTCAAGAATGTTATTAACGGCAGTATATGTCATTCGAGCTTTTGACTTCATCACACTAGGATGAATTCGTTTCTTAATCACTTTACCCTGTTGGTTAATTTCCATATCACAACTCAAGCACAAACGAAGTTGTCCTTCATTAAGGGAACAGATTCCGTTTGATAAACGACGCGGTAACATTGGAATAACACGATCGGTTAAGTACACTGACGTTCCACGCTTATACGCTTCACGATCCAAGAGAGTTCCCTGCTTAACGTAGTGACTAACATCAGCAATGTGAACCCCTAAATGATAGTTTCCGTTTGGCAACTTCCATGCGGTAACGGCATCATCTAAGTCTTTGGATGATTCACCATCAATGGTGACTAGGTCTTGATCGGTGATATCTTCGCGACCCTTGGTTTCCTCTGGTAGAACATGATCCGGAATGGCATCAGCTTCTTCCAAAACATCTTCAGGAAATTGGGATGGAACATCATGGGCATAAACTACCTGAAGGATATCAATCCCAGGATCATCAACACTTCCGATAACCTGCTTAACGATTCCAACCATGTAATCAGGATGTTCGTTACTAGGATACTCAGTGATATCGGCAGTAACCACTTCTCCTGGAGTTGGATGAAGTCCAGCATCAACAACGTAAAATTTGAGACCCGAGAGCTTCTTATCCTTTAAAATAACTTGACCTAAGTAGCCATGGTCATTGTCAGTCTGACGAAATTCTCCTACCACATGGGTATAGTGGTGTTCCAGAATATTAACCACTTTAGCTTGCGGTCCACGATCAGAATCTTTTTCCCCTGGCTTAGTGATCTGAATCTCAACCTTATCCAAGTTCATCGCATGCATGGTCTCATCTGGTGCAATAAATGCATCTGGTAACTCATCATCATATCTTACAAATCCAAAACCCTTAGGGTTAGAATGAAAAATTCCTTCTAACTTTAATTCACTAGGATTAATTTTAAAATCACCGTTCCCAGTTACCACTACGGCACGGTCACGCTCCAGGGCAGCAAGCTCTGAAACAATTAACTTGAAAGCTGATGATCCATGGTAATTCAAGTCATCAGCTAATTTTTCAACACTATAACTTTGATCAGGATGTGATTGTAACTCCTGCTCAATTTCATTTTTTAACTTATTATCTTGCAATATATTTTCCTCTACAATCCAATTGATTTATAGTCAATTATAAATCTCATTCTTTAATAAACGCTAGTAATCCGCTTTAAATACAAAAACCCCCTGTTTAACAGGAGGTTTTTTATTAATGTGATGAAATCCACATCAGAATTAATGCAATACCAAAGAACAAAATTCCTAGTACCACAGTCACTTTTTGCATAAATGCCTCAAAGCCCCTAGGCTTGGACTCAGAGGAAGAATCGTTCGCACCACCAGAAAGTGACGACATTGCATCATTATTCTTAGAAGGTTGCATTAAAACTGCACCAATAATGAGGATACTAACGATCCATAATAATATCATCAAAAGATTATTCAAAAAAATGCCTCCTACCCATTAGCTAAACAGGCTTATCAATACTTTAATTAGTTTAGCATAAATGCGGAGTTATTTCTAGTCCATCCTATTTTCCGGTCCGATTGATTCTAATGAACCAAACTGAACTAACTAATAAGAGTACTACCCCAATCAATGATAAGAACCAACTACTTTTTTCACCCGTTCGAGGTAAAATCCGGGAGTGATGACGACGATCAGTGGTACTTTTATTATTTTTAAAAGTAGGTTGGGTTCGGTGATTTGCGTTATTAGTAACCCGATGATCATGAATTTCTGACCAACTAGTTGTGGGCTTTCTCAAATGATGATTGATGTGATCATCAGGAACTTGGTTATTGTTATGACTTATCATCCCATTAATAGAACGAGTGTGACCCGGATGCTTCGGAAAGACTAAACGATCTTTGGAAGGTTGCTTTTTCGAAGGCTTCTCGATCTTTTCTTCACATTTGGAATTGTGATCCTTTTTAGTAGGTTTTAGTGGGATATGATGATCTTCGTTATTCCCCTTCTCATGGTTCTCATCATGATGGTTGCTTGGTTTAACCGGAATGGGTACGACCGGAGTATGTTTTTTATCATCATGATTAGGAATGGGCTTTGGTTCTGGCTTATTATCACTAGGAACGGGTGTAATTGGCACCGGTGGGGTTGGAACTGGATCAGGAATTTTTTCATCTTTATTGTAATTAAAGACCACCACGTCCCTCCCGATATAGATTGGTGCAATACTTGTGTCTAAATGGAACCCAGGAATGATCGGAGCCTTGATGTCAGCTCGATTCTTAACGTTCACCTTTGCAATATCAAAGGCGTAGGATGAATCCTTTACTCCATCCTGATTAATCCAATGCTTGTGAGCGGTAATGGTATAATCACTTGCTTTCGTAATTGGTGCAAAAAAACTCATTGACAAACCAACGGTAGCAACAATTAATGCTAAAAACAGCGGAAACTTTTTTGTGATATTCATATTTCTCCTCCTCTTTCTGTAATTAGATACGCAGGCGGATTCGAAACTTATGAATTTATGTATAAAAAAACACCTTCATAACGAAGGTGTTTTAATTTTATTATTTTTTAATGATTGCTTCTTTAGCTTCTGGGCTCAAGTTGTAGAATGAGTTAATTCCCTTGTACACAGCAACTGATCCTAATTGATCTTCAATTCTCATCAATTGATTGTACTTAGCAATTCTTTCACCACGGCTCATTGAACCAGTCTTGATCTGGCCAGTGTTTAAAGCAACAACTAAGTCTGAAATAGTGGTATCTTCAGTTTCACCAGAACGGTGAGAAATAATTGCAGTGTAACTAGCTTCCTTAGCCATGTTAACGGCATTAACAGTTTCAGTTAAAGTACCGATTTGGTTAAGTTTGATCAAGATTGAGTTAGCAACGTTCATCTTGATACCCTTTGATAAGTATTCAGTGTTAGTAACGAACAAATCATCACCAACAACTTGAACTTTCTTACCTAAGCGTTTAGTAGCCATTTGCCAATCTTCCCATTCGTTTTCATCCAATGGGTCTTCGATTGAAATGATTGGGTACTTGTCAACGATTTCATCAAGTAAAGTGATAAATTCGTCAGCAGTGTATGACTTACCGTCACCAACCAAGTTGTACTTCTTAGTGTCAGCGTTGTAAAATTCTGAAGCCGCACAGTCAAAGGCAATTGAAATGTCCTTACCAGGCTTGTATCCAGCACGTTTAATAGCTTCAACTAAGATTTCAAATGGCTCTTCGTTATTCTTCAAATCAGGTGCAAATCCACCTTCATCACCAACAGCGGTTGAGTATCCACGTTCTGCCAAGATAGCCTTTAAGTTATGGAAAGTTTCTGATCCCATCCGAACGGCTTCTCTAAATGTTTTTGCACCAATTGGCATAATCATGAATTCTTGGAAATCAACCTTGTTGTTAGCATGCTTACCACCATTGATAACGTTCATCATTGGAGTTGGAAGAACATGTGCATCGAAACCACCTAAGTAGTTATACAATGGAACACCAAGTTCGTCGGCTGCGGCTCTAGCAGCAGCAATTGAAACAGACAAGATTGCGTTAGCACCTAACTTAGCTTTGTTAGGAGTACCATCAAGCTTGATCATAGCTTGGTCAATACCTAATTGATCAGTTACATCAAAACCAACGATTTTTTTTGCAATGATGTTGTTAACGTTGCTAACAGCTTTAGTAACACCTTTGCCCATATATCTATTTTTGTCTCCGTCACGAAGTTCAACAGCTTCGTGTTCACCGGTTGAGGCACCTGATGGGACGATTCCACGGCCCATTGCACCGTCTTCTGTGTAAACTTCAGCTTCAACAGTTGGATTACCACGTGAATCCAACACTTCGCGAGCATAAATATCAGAAATAATTGACATGTTATCTCTCCTTAGTGAATTTGTTACCTATATTTAAAGGTCAACTTAATTCTATTAGTTTAGGCCTTAAGTTGCAATCATAATAACTATTTATTTTGTAAATCTTGGTAATTTGCTAGCTCTAAAAATTCCTTAGATTTAAGACTGCTCTTTCCGGCTAAAATGCCGTCAATATCAATCTGTTTCATCAAAGCAACGATGTTATCAGGATCAACACTACCACCGTACAAAATTCTGATCTGATTAGCAACATCATCCGAATAAATGTCAGCCAAAGTTTGTCTGATTAAATAACATCCTTCTTCAGCTTCAGTAGTTGACGCACTGTGACCAGTTCCGATAGCCCAGCTTGGTTCGTAAGCAATGACAACCTTTAGGGCGTCCTTTTCAGAAACACCCTTTAATCCAGCCGTCACTTGATTAACAACCCAGTGAATTCGATCACCAGTTTCAAGCCGACCCATCGTCTCGTCACAACAGAGAATGGGACGCATTCCGTTGCTTAGAACCGCATGAACCTTCTTATTGATGATATCGTTGGTTTCATTAAAATAACGACGTCTCTCAGAATGTCCTACAATGACGTATGGAATTCCCATCTGGCTGAGTGCCTTGGGACTTACTTCCCCCGTATAAGCACCTTCATTTTTGTAAAAACAATTTTCGGCTGTGACATGCAATGGACTAGATCCATTGGCTTTAAGCATTGATTCAAGAAACAATGGTGAAGCTGCTAAAGCAGTCTCAACGTTCTTAGGATCTGGTAACTTATCTTTAATATCGATTACAAATTGAACCGCTTCATCTAAAGACAAGTTCATTTTCCAGTTCCCACCAATAAAAGGAATACGCATGATACTTCTCCTTTCGTAATTCATCTTTATCTATATTTTAGCCGAAAGAGAAGCAATAAGCTAGAAAATTGACACAGACAAAAAAAGTCATCGAATAAATCGATGACTTTTTAAATTATTTTTTATCTGAAATTGATGCAATCCCTGGAAGTGTCTTACCTTCAAGGTATTCAAGTGAAGCTCCACCACCAGTTGAAATATGGGTTAACTTATCAGCAACACCCAATTCTTTAACAGCAGCAGTTGAATCTCCACCACCAACAATGGTAGTAGCATCCTTCAAAGTACCTAAGAATTCACCAATTGCCAAGGTTCCCTTAGCAAACTTAGGAAATTCAAAGACACCCATTGGTCCATTCCAAACGACCGTCTTAGCGTCTTTTAGAACATCTTCAAATAATTTAATACTCTTAGGTCCAATGTCAAGACCCATCATGCCATCAGGAATTCCACCATCAACGATTTCAGCTTTAGCATCATTTGAGAACTTATCAGCTACAACTGAGTCAACGGGTAGGACGATTTTATCGCCAGCCTTTTTAAGGATATCTTTGGCAACATCAATCTTGTCTTTTTCAACAAGTGAGTTACCAGTAGGAATGCCCTTAGCAGCATAGAAAGTATAAGTCATTCCACCACCAATGATGATCTTGTCGGCTTTATCTAACAAGTGGTCAATAACACCAATCTTATCAGAAACTTTAGCACCACCAAGAATTGCGATGAATGGATGCTTAGGATTATCAACAGCGTTACCTAAGAACTTGATTTCCTTTTCCATCAAGTATCCGGCAGCAACTGGCTTACCTGCTTTTTCCATTGCCTTGGCAATACCAACGTTTGAAGCATGTTCTCTATGAGCAGTTCCGAACGCATCATTAATGAATTCATCACCAAGTGAAGCCCAGTATTCACCTAACTTAGGATCATTACCAGATTCACGTTTAACGTTTTCACCATTTACAACGTCTTCATAACGAGTATTTTGTACCAAAAGGACTTGGCCATCTGACATATTGTCAATAGCTTCTTCAAGTTGTGGACCCTCAGTAACAGGAACAAAGGTAACTGGTTTGCCAAGCAACTCAGCTAGCTTTTCTGCGACTGGACGAAGTGACAAACCTGGTTTGTCGTCTTCTTTTTTAATTCGGCCTAAGTGAGAGAACAGAATTGCCTTACCACCATGATCAATTACGTACTTGATTGTAGGAAGTGCAGCAACAATTCGGTTATCATCACCAATTTTACCGTCCTTAACCGGAACGTTAAAATCGACTCTCATTAGAACTTTTTTGCCTTGAACATCTAAATCGTCAACGATTACTTTTGCCATCGTGATTGCCTCCAATGTTTAATTATATTTTATAAAGGAAAAGACGGAAGAGATTTCCCTCCTCCGCCTTTTCAAAGTTGCAATCTAAAATTATAGAGTAGCAAATTTCAACAAGGTACGAACCATGTTGCAAGTGAAGCCCCATTCGTTATCGTACCAAGCAACAGTCTTAACTAATTGTGTGTCACCACTTTGGGTGATTTCAGTTTGACCTGGATCAAATACTGACCCGTGTGAGTCTCCGATAACATCAGTTGAAACCATGTAATCGTTAGCGTAACCAAAGGCATCGTTAACATGGCTCTTCATAGCATCGTTAACTTCTTCAGCAGTAACGTTCTTGTCTAAGATAGCTACTAATTCAGTTAATGAACCATCAGCTACGGCAACACGTTGTGCGTGACCTTTAAGGACACCATCAAGTTCAGGGATAACCAAACCGATAGCTTTAGCAGCACCACTTGAGTGAGGTACAGTGTTAATAGCAGCGGCACGGTTATTTTGTAACTTAGCACTACGTGGGCCATCTTGAAGTGCTTGTGAAGCAGTGTAAGCATGAACAGTAGTCATAGTACCTAACTTAACGCCGAAGTCTTTGTTCAACCAGTAAGCCATAGGTGCTAAACAACTAGTGGTACATGAACCAGCAGAAACAATCTTGTCTTCTGAAGTTAAGTCGTCCATGTTAACACCAGGAACAACAGTAGTCATTTGACCAGCAGGAGCTGAAATCAAGACACGCTTTGCACCGGCATCAAGATGAGCTTGTGCCTTTTCTTTTGATGTGTAGAAACCGGTACATTCAAGTACGAAGTCAACACCATCATTCTTAACCCAAGGAATGTTCTTTGCGTCACGTTCTGCATAAACTGGGATACGAGTACCATTAACGATAATTGCATCTTCAGTAGCTGAAACGTCACCGTCAAAACGACCATGAACTGAGTCATATTTTAATAGGTAAGCTAACATTGAAGGGGTAGTTAAATCATTAATTGCTACGACTTCGATATCACTTGAATTTAATTCAAGGATACGTCTGAATGCTAGACGACCAATTCTTCCGAAACCATTAAGACCAATTTTTGTAGTCATAATATGCTTCCTCCTTTTGGAATAATCAAATTTTAATACATTCACATCTTAACACTTTTGCCAAATCATGTCAGTGATTAAAAACACCAAACGACAAGCCGCAAGCGATAAAATTGTGACAATGAATTCGAAATTCATCACCAGAGATAGTATAGCAAAAACTAACCCGATTTGTAATTAAAAAACCATTATTATCTTGAGTTTTTTCCTCTAATCTACTATATTTAAGAATGTACTGCGCGTGTAGTGTAATGGATAGCACGTAAGATTCCGGTTCTTAAGATGACGGTTCGATTCCGTCCATGCGCATAAAAGCAGTGAGAGATTAACCCTCACTGCTTTTAATTTCGCTCAATTTGCCAGTATAATAGAAGAAAATTGATACTATTCTAGTAAGGAAACCAGCATGAAATTAAACGAAAAGCTAAAAAAATATCGAAATCAAAATAACCTTACTCAGGCTGAAGTGGCCCAAAAACTCAACGTGTCTCGTAAGACCATTTCAGCATGGGAAAATGGTCGAAGCAGGCCTGATCAAGATGCCATCACAGCGTTAGCGAATCTCTATGACATCTCAACTAATGAACTAATTGGATCCAAGTCCAAGAGTTCATCCCAATCAAAATTAACATTTAGACAGAAAATGATCCGAATCAAACGTTACGGCTATATTTCCAAATACGCCTACTTCTTTGAGCTAGTTTTACTAGTAATTGGGGTAGTCTTATTCATTTTGCCGTTTAATCTCCATGACTTATGGTTAATTCCCCTCTTCGTAATTGATCTTTGTGTCATCATCCTTTACGAAAAGAATTGGAAAACCATCACAGATGACAAGCCATTGATGAAAAAAATCGAAATTTTATCACCAATTCTATGGCTAGTTATTTTTCTGATTGGCTGCGTTATTAACCTTGACGCCATGCTTAGTCATGATTTAATGATGAAAATTGGAACTATTATTGGTATAATTATGTTTTCATTAACACTAAGTGCTGGCTTGATTTTAGGAATTTTATTCCCACTTAAGCGGATGACGGTCAAACGGTCGTCTAAGAATTAGTTAGACAATTACATCATGAAAATACTGATATAAAGGCAATGTAACCCGTGATGTAACCCTTAAATAGACATAATTATTAATATTTTGTTTAGACTAGCCATGCTTAGCTAGCCTTTTGTGTGTGAACAACTTAAGATAGTTATTGAAGTTAATGCAGAAGTAAGTAAGCAATTTAAAAAGGAGAAGATACTATGTGTGGATTTACTGGTTATATTAACCAAGATAATATCCCAAAGGATACTATCAAAAATATGGCTCAAAGAATTAAACATCGTGGTCCAGATGATGATGGATTCTTCCAAAACGAAGATGTCTCGATGGGATTTCGGCGTTTATCAATTATTGACCTTGCCAACGGTCACCAACCAATGTTTGGTGACAATGACACCGACGTCTTAACATTTAATGGTGAAATTTATAATTACAAAGATTTACAAAAAGAACTAATTGAAGCTGGCCAGGAATTCGATACTGATTGTGATTCAGAAGTTTTAATTCGTGGATACGAGGCATGGGGTCCTAAGAAGTTACTTTCTAAGCTCCGTGGAATGTTCGCCTTTGCCATCTATGATTCCAAAAAGCATCAGGTATTCGGTGCCAGAGATCACTTTGGGATTAAACCAATGTATTACTATGATGATGGTAAAAACTTTATGTGGGGATCAGAAATCAAGGCCTTTTTGGCTAACCCTAATTTCAAAAAAGAAATTAATACAAAACTGCTCCCGGTTCATCTTAGCTTTGAATTCATTCCTTCAGCAGAAACAATGTTCAAGAATGTCTACAAGGTTATGCCAGGACAGTACTTCATCTATAAAGATGGAAAAACTACCACCGACACATTCTACAAATACAATTACGATCACATTGATGACTCTCAAACCATCGATGGTGACGCTAAAAAAATCGAAGGACTCGTTGATGATAGTGTCAAAGTCCACATGGCTTCCGATGTTCCACTAGGTAGTTTTCTATCAAGTGGAGTTGACTCCAGTTACGTTTTAAACGAAGCTGCTAAAATCAAACCAATGCAATCCTTCTCACTTGGCTTTAACGGTTCTAAGTACAGTGAATTAAGCTGGTCAACCAAATTTGCTAAGGAAATTGGGCAGAAAAATACCGCTACCACCATTGATGGCGATGATTACTTTGATTTTCTTCCTACCATGATGTACTACATGGACGAACCTCTATCAAACCCATCTGCACCACAACTTTACTACTTATCACACAGTGCACGAAAAGATCTCATTGTGTCGCTCTCTGGTGAAGGTGCCGACGAATTCTTCGGTGGTTACAATACTTACCTAGAAGCCTTCACTTTTGAGAAATATCAAAAAATGGTTCCTAAGTTTATAAGAACAGCTCTCGGTAAGATGGCTTCAATGTTCCCACGTTTCCACGGACGTCGCTTCTTAATGCGTGGTGCCGAACCACTTTACGAACGTTACTACCGGGTTAACTATGTCTTTGATCAACATGATCGTGATCGTGTCTTAAAGGATAAGTCACTTAACTTTGATACTGGTGAGTACACTAAACACATCTTTGACGAAGTTGCTGGCAAAGATGAAGTAACCCAAGAACAATACTTTGATATTAATACCTGGCTACCATTTGATATCTTGCATAAAGCCGATCGTATGAGTATGGCTAACAGCCTTGAAGTTCGTACTCCATTAGTTGATAAGGAAGTTGCCGCCTTTGCGCAAACAATGCCAACTAAGACACGAATCACCTTTGATAAGGATGGTAATCCAATTACCAAAGCAGCATTTAGAAAAGCCGCTTCCTCACAAGTTCCAAAGGTGGTCGCTGATAAAGAAAAACTTGGTTTCCCATCACCAATCGCTCAATGGATCAAGGAACCTAAATATCATGCTAAAATTGAAGAAGCCTTTCATTCTGACATTGCTAAGAAGTTCTTCAACGTGGACGAATTAGACTACATTCTAAAAGAACACATGGAAGGTAAGTCCAGTATGCAGAAGATCTTTACCATCTACACTTTCATTCTTTGGTATGGTGTTTACTTCCCAGAAGACACCAACATGAACTACAATAAAGAAGTTGATTTACACAAATACTCACGTGAATCGATCGCTTAATTATCATCAAGCAAAGTCTTTGACCTTTATTGACCTTTAATGTAGAATGACTTTTATAACTTGATATAATTTAAAATTATCAAAGGAGGAGTATGGATATGAATTTAGTTCCAACTGTCATTGAAAACTCACCACAAGGTGAACGTGCATATGACATTTACTCACGTCTTCTAAAAGACCGAATCATTATGTTATCCGGTGAAATTCAGGATGATATGGCTAACGCAGTTATCGCTCAACTATTGTTCTTGGATGCCCAAGACTCTGACAAAGATATCTACTTGTACATCAACTCACCCGGTGGTGTGATCACTTCAGGAATGGCCATCTACGATACGATGAACTTCATCCACGCAGATGTTCAAACCATCGTTATGGGAATGGCTGCATCAATGGCCAGTGTCTTGGCTTCATCTGGTGCTAAGGGTAAGCGTTTTGCATTACCACATTCTCAAATCATGATTCACCAACCATCTGGTGGTGCTCAAGGTCAACAAACTGAAATTGAAATTGCTGCCAAAGAAATTTTACGAGCACGTAAGATGATTAATGAATTACTTGCTGAAAACTCCGGTCAACCACTTGAACGAGTTAACCGTGATACTGAGCGAGACAATTACCTTACTGCCGATGAAGCAGTTGATTATGGTTTGATTGATGGCATCATGAAGAACAGTTCTGACAAAAAATAATTAAATATTATTTCATAATAAAAGCAGTATTTAGAATAATTCTAAATACTGCTTTTTTGTTGTTTTATTATCATTCATTTGACCGTAACTCCGTCGCAAATTCATTAATCTTACGTAAACGATGATTGACTCCTGACTTAGAAATCGGACCATTTGGCACCAGATCGCCTAGTTCCTTTAAACTAACCTCCTGATGCTTCATCCGAACTTCTGCTACATCGCGCAATTTTGGTGGTAATTTCTTTAATCCCACCGTATCATTAATAAACCGAATGTTCTCAATTTGTTTGGTAGAAGCATTGGCCACCTTATTCATGTTGGCGTTCTCACAGTTTACCAACCGATTAACGGAATTACACATGTCCCGTACAATCCGAATATCTTCAAACTTCAGCATGGAGTTCGTGGCCCCAATCAACTGAAGAAAATCAGCAATCTTTTCGGCTTCTTTTAAGTATGCGATACAACCGCTCCGTCTGGTAGTGGTTTTAGCTCCCAAATGGTAGTGATTCATCATTTCCGCAATCATTTCATTATGATTTTCGTACGTAGAATAAATCTCCAAATGGTACCGAGACGTCTCTGGATTATTAACGGACCCTCCCGCTAAAAAGGCTCCACGCAAATAAGAACGCACTTGTCCATCATCCTTCAGAAGCTCCATTGGAACCCGTTCAATGATCTTATTGCCATCCAAAATTCCAAGATCATCCAAGATTTCACGCACATGATGATTTAGTCGCACCACGTAAAGATTGTTCTTTTTCAGCTTCATCTTTTTTCTTACTAAGACTTTTCCCTCCACGTGATAAAACTGAAGTAAAAGTCGATACAATCGTCTGGCAATTGCGGGATTCTCAGATTGCATATCCAGTACGAATCGTTTTTCGTATATTTTAAGTGTTCCATTCATTCTAATCAAAGCCATCAATTCAGCCTTGGCATTGGCTCGATGAACTTCTAGATTAGTTAATTCTTTTTTGACGTCACTAGCATATGACATCTCATCATCCCCTAATGACGAATTTTAGGTTGCCCTAATAAGCGAATCAGTTCATCTGAAACTAGTGGGCCATTATGAAAAGCCCCATGATCCCGTAATTCAAGAAAATCAGAAGAAATGACGCGACACCCCTGTTCTTTTAAACCCTTAAAATCAGATTTAACTGGTTGAGCTTCATCACCCCAACGTTGATGATCAACGTAACTGGCGGGCACTTTCTTATTATTAACTAAAACGGTGTCAATAAAATTAGTCTTCAGATGTCGGTTCAAGACCCGAACGTGGTCGGCATCGGTAAAATTATCAGTTTCACCCTTTTGGGTCATAATATTACAAATATAGACCACTTCGGCATCAGTCTCGGTAACAGCCTTACCAACATTATCAACCATTAAGTTAGGCAGGATGCTGGTAAATAAGCTTCCTGGGCCTAACACAATTTGATCAGCATCCATAATAGCGTTAATCACACTTGGAACCGCTTCTGGCTTCTTATTTCCATCAGTTGGTTCAACCCAAACTCTTCGAATCATTTTATCAGAATTAGTGATCTCTGATTCACCAGACATAGTTGTGCCATCAGCGAACTCAGCATGTAGTTCCAGACTCTCATCACACACCGGATAAACATGACCATCAACTTTCATAATGTCAGTTAACTTTTGAATGGCATCAAAAAAGCCTCCACTCATTTCCGAGAGTGCAGCAATTATTAAATTACCAATGGCATGACCGGCAAGAAACTTGTCAGATGATTCAAAGCGATACTGGAAAATATCTAAATCAATCTGTGGCAACGTCGAAAGCGCCGCCAAGACGTTTCGAATGTCTCCCGGCGGTAGTACATTGATATAGTTTCGGAGGATGCCAGATGATCCACCATCGTCAGCGACCGTAACCACTGCAGTGATATCAACATCACGTTTTTTTAAACTCTTTAAAATTACAGGTAATCCGGTTCCCCCGCCAATGACAACCATCTTTGGGCGACCGATTCTTTTACCTACTTTGTCAATCATTTACTTAACCCCTTTGTGACGGTTAATGTCTCTATGTGTGACATTAACGGGATACCCGAGCTGATCCTTGATATCCTTAGCTAATCGCTCAACCATTGCGACCGAACGATGTTGACCGCCAGTACAACCAATTGCCATTGTGACAGTTGATTTTCCTTCTTTTTTAAATTTAGGTAACGTAAACTTAACGAGGTCAAAGACTTTTTTGTAAAACTCATTTGCTTCATCCTGGTTCATGACGTAATCATAAACGTCTTGATCTTTCCCAGTCTTACTTCTCAATTTAACTACATAAAAGGGATTCTTCAAAAAACGCACGTCTAAAATAATATCAGCATCGATTGGAAGTCCATATTTGAACCCGAATGACATTAACTCAACGTGAAATGGTTCCGAATGAGATAATTCAAACTTATGAATAATTTCCTCACGGAGCTCTTGCGGCGTCAAATCACTGGTATTAATGACCAGATCAGCCGAGTCTTTAACCCTTTTCATTAGTTTTCGTTCTTTTTCAATTCCGTCAACAACCCGTCCGTTTCGTGCTAATGGATGGGTCCGACGGCTTTCTTTATATCTAGATACTAATTTTTCATCAGAGGCATCGAGGAAGATTACCTGATCCTCAGTGTCCTTATCATTGGCCATTTCAACTAAAGTATCAACAATTTCACGATACGAAGCTGGTGCTCTTAAATCAATTACTAAAGCCACTTTCTTGATTTCACTAGATGTATGAACTAGTTCCATGAATTTTGGAATCAGAGCCGGTGGAATGTTATCCACACAAAAATATCCTAAATCCTCACATGTCTGCATCGCAAGTGTCTTACCCGCTCCACTCATACCCGTAATAATCACAAACTGTTCGTTGTCTGCCATTTTTGATGCCTCCAAACTCTTCCCAGTATAACATACCGGGTGTGTCATTTATATAGCTAACCTTTGATTCCAAAAAAGGGATTAATGACTACCCATTAATCCCTTCCTGTTTTTCAATGTACTCATTCACCGTATCTGGATTGATTCCCGGAAAGGCTTCGGTAACACTTTGATTTGCATACTGTTGCTTTAGTTGTTTTCCCCTTTGAACCCCAAAATCCATCAATGAATTCTGTTTTTTAAATTTAATTAGTTGAGCAGCTGGGGTCAAATTTGGATCCATTAATTTTTTGGTGGCAGCTGCAAGAGCTTCCTCTAACTCCACTTTTAAACTATCTGGAGCGTACTGAACCAAACGATTAATACGCTTCATGATCACACTGGCTTGTTGCTTTAAATTGGCCGGTAAATGGTCAGTGGGATGTTGCAAAGCAACCTGATTATTTTGTGCTTTGGCTTCATCCAATTGCTCATCACTCCACTCTTGAGGATTAATAATGGCGTCTACAATTAAGAGGTGGATTAAATCCAAGGTTTTTAAATCAATTTCCAAAAAATCAAATGGATCTAAATCTAGGGTTCGTAATTCAAGGTAATCAAACCCCTTTGCTTGAACTGAATTAATTCCATCTTTCGCCTTTAACCTCACTGGACCATAAAACTCACTTTCAGAAAATAACTTATGCGAATTCACTTCATGTTGCAAATCATTCACATATTCACTTAAACTGCCATAGGAGACGTGAATCTCTTTAGCATTTTCATAACCATACTTACTGGATCGCAGGGAACGGACTGGAACCACTTGTTGCTCCACCCCGAATAATTGATCATCCGAGTTTTCTGATAGTGGTGTAGCCCCAAATAGATACGTAATTAACCAACGTTCACCAACTAATTGTTGGGCAATTTGAAACAAAAGTTCCGTTTGTGCCCGTTTTTTGCTCTTAATATGATGATTACTTTGAAAAATCGCAATTATTTGATCGCTTGGTGAATAATTAAAGTGAATTCCACACATGATTTGCCGAAAAATCCCATAGCGCTTTGTCAGCCACTTGCGATAATCAGCCATCCCAAAGCGCTTAAACGTGTTCCTAACAAAATCAACATCATCTTCACTTAGTTGAGGTGGCATCGACATCGGCCAAATAATCTCATTTGGTTTGAGGGTTCCATGCAAAATTGATTGAAGGGAACGCATCTGCTCCAACACACCTTTCATGGTTGCGTGTTTATCGGTAACCAGTTCCTCCATACTTTCAGCAAAATCAGTCTGAAAGTGAGTCTTCTTCCCCTGTCGATCACCCAATTCTTTTTGATGTGGGAAGCGGGAGAGACTATCACGACTGAGGTCAACCCGATTTTCTTCGATCTCGATGCCAAACAAACCAGCGAACAGTTCGTTTGATGAACTTGCAAGTTCTACTTTGCTTCTCATTTTCATCCCTCCAAACGCTTTGATTAATTTCACTTTGAATCAATTAGTGAAATTTCCAACAGTTTACACCGTTCAGCTTTCACGTCAATAGAATTGGGTTAATTAATTAAGTAATCGCCCACAATTTTATGATTCATTCCTAAAAGCTTAAATTTACCCAAATAAATTCAAATTTAAACTGCAAAACAGAGACATTTGTGGCATAATGAAACCGTATACATTAGGAGGGATTTGAGACCATGATTGAAAAATTTTTAATTGGAACTTACACCATTAATGCAAGTCAAGGAATCTATCAAATTGAATTAGATACCGACAAGAAACAACTGCAAAACACCCAACTGGTAGCGGAAATTGGAAGCCCTACATACCTTGCAGAGTCGAAGGCCCACAAGATCTACTCAGTTGACAGAAACATGGAAGAACCTGAACTACGAGGCGGAGTAGCTACGTTCGATGGCAAGACCATTCCCGCCAAGGAAATGCAGGAATGCATCGAGAAGGGAACTTCAGCTGCCTTTGTTTCCATCGACGAAAGACGACAGTTTGTTTTCACTGCCAATTACCACATGGGGCATGCCAGTGTTTACAAGATTCAATCAGATGGCACACTCAAACTAACTGATCGTGCTCATGACAACGGAATCCCTGGCCCACTTCCAGAACAAGCTGACGGACCTCACCCTCACTACGCTAACCTTACTCCAGATGACCGGTTAGTTGTCTGTGACTTGGGACTTGATCGAGTTTACCTTTATGATGTTTCCGATCAAGGTAAGTTAAGCCTTGTCAGTGAAATCAATACCCATCCTGGCTTTGGACCACGAAACATTACCTTCGTGCCCGGAACTGGAAAGGGTTACCTAGTTGGCGAATTAAGCAGTAAAGTGGCCGTAATTGACTATAACGAAGAAGCCGGCTTATTCACAATTCAACAAATTATTTCCACCATTCCTGACGACTGGGAAAGCCACAACGGAGCAGCCGGAATTAAGGTTTCTAAAGACAAGCGCTTTGTCTACGTCTCCAACCGTGGAAATGATTCAATTGCAGTCTTTAAGATCAAACCAAACGGTGACTTAAGACGGATTCAATTGATCTCAAGCGAAGGTGAATTCCCTCGAGACTTCAATTTCAGTGAAGACGAATCCATGTTCATCGTTACTAACCAAAATAGTGATAATGCCAGTCTTTATTCTCGTGATGCCGAGACCGGAAAGCTCACTTTAATTCAAAAAGACTTCCAAGTTCCTGAAGGGACTTGTGTCGTTAGACGAGAAAATATCGACTAATAATTGATTTAGTATCAAACAAAAAGGCAGCTTGCTGAAATTCAGCAAGTTGCCTTTTTAGTTAATTCTTTATTCGTTATCGAGGTCACTGTCGATGTCATCTTTAACATCTTGGGCTTTGTTCTTTAAGTTACCTTTACCGCTTTGTAAATCACCTTTGATCTTATCAATGGTGTCACCCGATAAAGCACCTTTAATTTGTTGTGCTTTGCCTTCAGCTACATCGCTCAAGTTATCGACACGATCAGCAATATCGTCTAAATCGTAACGATCTTCAAGTACTAAGTAACCTAAAACAATGTTTGCACCTAAACTAAAACCTAAAAGTAAATTCTTCATAATGACCCTCCTAGTATTGTTTGATTAATCAATATAATAATATCATGGTTGGAAAATAATAACTAGCAAAGACTTCCCCACTGGATCACTTCTTAATAGTTTTTATCAAAAAAGACATTTGATATATTCAAATGTCTTTTTTACTTTATAATCTGTGAACAAATGCCAACATAATCATATTGATTCCAGCAACCAATAGTACGATCCCAATAATGACGGCCAAAACTTTGGCAGCTAGGTTAGGATCTAACAACAAGAAAAATCCTAAGAATAGTGTAATGAGATCGAAAATTAGTGAGGTCCAGAAGATACCACCATTAAACTTTCTAACGTGATCAACCACAATTAGTTGACAGATTGAATAGACCAAAATCCAAACCGCAAATAAAATTCCAATGGTAAAGATCCCAGCATGAATCTTAAACAAGAAGAGAAGTGCCAGTAAAATCTCAATGGCACCGCCAATCAGCATCGTAAAACTCCGATAACCAATTTCTTGACTTAGCTTCCGGTAAACCCAAATGGACTTCACCCCTGCAACTAGCGCAACAATCGCAAAGATAACGGCGAGTGCTGCAGCACTACCAGTAGGATGAAAGAACATTAATACGGCAGCCAACAATAATACGACTCCAAACAGGCATTCAAACCAATCAAATCCCCATTCTTTACCTTCGTTCATCATAAATATGACCTCCAATAGTTTATTACAACTATATCTTACCACATCTACTTTGGTTGTTTTTCAGCTGCGATAGTTCGCTTCGTATCACGTTCTAAAACGGGCTTTAAATATTCGCCTGTATAACTATTTTTTAGTTTGACAATCTGTTCAGGAGTGCCAGTACCGACAACGTATCCACCGGCAGCTCCACCTTCAGGTCCTAGATCAATCACATGATCAGCTTCTTTAATCACATTCAAATTGTGTTCAATGATTAAAACGGTATTTCCCTTATCAACTAACTGAGATAGTACCCCAATCAAGCGTTTAATATCATCTGTATGAAGACCAGTGGTAGGTTCATCAAGAATATAGAAATTATTTCCAGTGGAACGCTTGTATAGTTCTGAAGCTAACTTCATTCGTTGAGCTTCACCACCTGACAAGGTATTAGCTGGTTGCCCTAACTTGACGTATCCTAGTCCCACATCCGCAATGGTTTGTAACTTCCGGGTGATCTTCGGAATCGCCTTAAAGAATTCAAGCGATTCGTTAACAGTCATATCAAGGACTTCAGCAATATTTTTACCCTTATACTGGATCTCAAGGGTCTCAGAATTATATCGTTTCCCATGACAAACTTCACAAGGAACGTAAACATCAGGCAAAAAGTTCATCTCAATCTTCAAAATTCCGTCACCATGACAGGTCTCACAACGACCACCTTTGATGTTAAAACTAAAGCGGCCTTTTTTATAACCACGTAATTTTGCTTCATTGGTTTCGGCAAATAACCCCCGAATATCATCAAAGACCCCCGTGTATGTAGCGGGATTACTTCGCGGTGTTCGGCCAATTGGACTCTGATCAATGCTAACTAGTTTTTCGATGTTCTTCCATCCCGTGATTGATTTATACTTACCGGGCTTTTCAGAATTATGATTTAGTTTCTGTGCTAAGGCACGCTTTAAAATATCGTTTACTAAAGTCGATTTCCCAGATCCAGAGACTCCGGTAACTACGTCGAATTTTCCTAATGGAAATTTAACGGTAATATCCTTTAAATTGTTTTCTTGAGCACCCTTTAGGGTTACGTTCTTTCCATTCCCCTTCCGGCGTTTCAACGGAACCGGAATAAATTTTTTACCTGACAAATACTGTCCCGTCAGTGACTTCGGATTTTGGGCCACTTCTTCAGGAGTTCCAGTAGCAACAATCTTACCACCATTTTCACCGGCACCTGGTCCCACGTCGATTAAGTAATCAGCGGACCGCATGGTGTCCGAATCATGTTCAACAATCACGAGGGTATTCCCTAAATCACGCATTTTCTTCAGTGATTTAATTAAACGATCGTTATCCCGTTGATGAAGGCCAATTGATGGTTCATCTAGGACATACAAAATTCCTGATAGGTTAGAACCAATCTGGGTGGCAAGCCGAATTCTTTGTGCCTCTCCACCAGAAAGGGTTCGAGCTGATCTTGACAAAGTTAGATAATTTAACCCAACGTTTTCTAGAAATTCGAGTCGATCACAAATTTCCTTAATAATGGGATGGGAAACAACAGTATCCTGTTCCCCAAAAGTAAGTTTACTAAAGAATTGGCGTTCATCAGCAATGTTCATATCAGACACTTCACCGATGTGTTTACCGTTAATTTTGACTGCCAGGGCCTTTTCGTTTAAACGATAGCCATGACACGTTTGACAGGTTAATTCTGTCATGTATTTTTCCATTTGTTCCCGCGTAAAATTGCTATTAGTTTCATGATAACGACGTTCAACGTTGTTAATCACACCCTCAAAGGGAGCGTCAACATCACGGACACCACCAAAATCACTCTTGTAATGAAAATGGAAGGTTTTTCCGTTGGAACCATTCATCAATAGATCACGTTGTTTTTTCGGCAATTTCCGATATGGGGTATCCATATCAATGCCAAAAGCCGCACATGCCTGTTCCAACATAGCGGGATAATACTTAGAACTAATGGGATTCCAAGGCTCAATTGCACCCTCATTAAGGGTTTTATCGGGATCTGGAACCACCAAATCATTATCAACTTCGAGTTTAACTCCGAGACCATCACATTCTGGACATGCACCATATGGAGCATTGAACGAGAATAGTCGTGGTTCTAATTTTCCTACGGTAAAGCCACAAATGGGACAAGAATAATGTTCTGAAAAGACCATTGGATCTCGTTTACCTAGAAAATCAGCAATTGCATAACCATCACTTAACCGAAGGGCCGTTTCGAGTGAATCAGATAATCGGGAATTAATTCCGTTTCTGACAACGATCCGATCGACCACTACATCAATGTTGTGACGTTTGTTTTTATCTAAATTAAAGTCTTCGGTTGCATCATGAATTTCTCCGTCAACCCGAACTCGCACAAAGCCTTCGCGTTTAATTCTTTCAAAAACCTTTTTGTGCTGTCCTTTTTTATCTCTGACGACCGGTGACATGATCTGGAGCTTGGTTCGTTCGGGTAGAGCCATGATTTCGTCAATCATCTGATCCACCGATTGACTGGTAATGACAGTTCCATCGTTTGGACAGATCGGAGTTCCAACTCTCGCCCACAGTAAACGCAGGTAATCGTTAATCTCAGTAACGGTTCCGACGGTTGAACGTGGATTCTTAGAGGTAGTTTTCTGGTCAATCGAAATGGCCGGACTAAGCCCCTCAATTGAATCAACGTCGGGCTTATCCATTTGGCCTAAAAATTGGCGAGCGTACGAAGAAAGACTTTGGACGTAACGGCGCTGACCCTCAGCATACAAAGTGTCAAACGCTAAAGAACTCTTCCCTGATCCTGAAAGTCCGGTCATGACAACCATCTTATTCTTAGGTACATCAACGTTGACGTCCTTTAGATTATGTTCACGAGCTCCCTTGATGCGAATCACATCATTTGCCATCTAATCACCTCACTTTTTCTTTTTTTCACCTTTCAATTGCATAACAGTATCTCTTAAATTAGCGGCTTGTTCGAAATCAAGCTTCTTTGCAGCAGCTCTCATCTCATCCTCCAAGTTACCAATCATTTCTTTTTGATCCTTGGCACTCATTTGATCAAAGTCAGATTCAACAAAACTCCCATTGGTATTATCATCATTATTCTTTTCACCCTGCTTGTAAGCAGAAATTGCTTTAGGAATTGGTTTAATGATGGTCTTTGGTGTAATGTTGTGTTCTTTATTGTACTTCATTTGAATGGAACGACGACGAGCAGTTTCGTCCATTGCGTACTTCATTGAATCGGTGACGTTATCCGCGTACATAATAACATGTCCGTGCGAATTTCGTGCAGCTCGTCCGATGGTTTGAACCAACGAACGCTTATCACGCAGGAAGCCTTCCTTATCAGCATCTAAGATGGCAATCAAAGAAGTTTCGGGAACATCAATTCCCTCTCGCAACAGATTAATTCCAACCAAGACATCAAATTTACCCAAACGCAGATCACGGAGAATTTGTGTTCTTTCTAGGGTTTTAATATCACTGTGCAGATATTTAACTTTGATTCCTAGATCCTTAAGATAGTCAGTCAAATCTTCAGCCATCTTTTTAGTCAAAGTTGTCACAAAAGTTCGCTCATGATTTTTAACGCGTTTATTGATCTCACCCACTAAATCATCCATCTGGTCCTTAGTAGGACGAACTTCAACGGTTGGATCTAGTAACCCCGTAGGACGAATGATTTGTTGGACCACGTGATCGGTCTTTTCCTCTTCATACGGTCCAGGAGTAGCGGACATATAAACAACCTGATTGACTCGCTTTTCAAATTCAGGTAACTTGAGAGGACGATTATCAAGTGCGCTTGGTAATCTGAATCCATAATCAATTAACTGTTGTTTACGAGCTTTATCACCGTTAAACATCCCACCAATTTGAGGAATCGTTCGATGTGATTCATCAATAAACATCAGGTAATCTTTGGGGAAGAAATCCAGCAGCGTATACGGAGCCTCTCCTGGCTTTCTGCGGTCCATGTAACGAGAATAATTTTCAATTCCCGTTGTATAGCCCATTTCTCGCATCATTTCGATGTCATAAGTAGTTCGCTGTTTCAATCGTTGAGCTTCTAGTAACTTGCCCTTCTTCTCAAAGTCAGCAACCTGCTTTACCATTTCATCCTTAATCTCAGGGAGTGCCACGTCCATCGTTTCTTTATTGGTCAAGAAATGAGTTGCAGGGAAAATCGTAATTTGTTTACGTTCACCAATGACTTCTCCCGTTAACGTATCCACTTCGGTAATCCTATCAATTTCATCACCAAAAAATTCAATGCGATAAGCATGTTCATTTCGAGAAACCGGAAAGACTTCCACAACATCACCATGAACACGAAAACGACCACGCTGAAAATCAATGTCGTTTCGATCAAATTGAATGTTAACCAACTGACGCAAAAAGACATCACGCTCTAGTTGTTGTCCAACGTGCAACGACACGGTGTGATCCTGATACTCTTTCGGACTCCCTAATCCGAAGATTGAAGAAACCGAAGCAACAACAATCACATCATTTCGTTCTAGTAACGCACTGGTAGCGGCATGACGCAATTGATCAATCTCATCATTAATGGAAGCATCCTTTTCAATGTAGGTATCACTTGAAGGAACGTAGGCCTCGGGTTGATAAAAGTCATAGTAACTAACAAAGTATTCCACCGCATTATTAGGGAATAACTGTTTTAACTCGCTGTAAAGTTGTCCGGCTAAAGTCTTATTATGAGATAAAACCAGCGTAGGCTTATTAATGTTTTTAATGACATTTGCCATCGTGTAGGTCTTACCGGTTCCAGTTGCACCCAAAAGGACTTGATCCCGATCACCATTTTTAATCCCCTGAGTCAGTTCTTTAATTGCTTCAGGCTGATCACCAGTAGGAGTAAATTTTGAGACCAGATCAAAATTATTATTTGTTTTTTTAATCATTATTGGCACCTCTTCTTAAACTCGGAAAAAAAGGAGAAAGTTTTAACTTTCTCCCATTACTTATAATAATTCTAGCATACGAACATACTTTCGCAAAGTAATTAGACCAGTTCGTTCACCATACAAAAAGTGCGGAATTAATTCCGCACTTTTTAATTACTTTTTAGTTTTGAGCCATTCAACATAATTGAAAACGCCCTGACCGGCAGTACCACCGTCACCAACGGCAGTGGTAATCTGACGAAGATGCTTCTTTCGAACATCGCCAATTGCGAAGATTCCAGGAATTTTAGTCTTCATCTCATCATCAGTGTCAATCCAACCACTTTCATCGGTAATGCCTAAGTTCTTAAAGGCATCCGTCATTGGAAGGATTCCAACGTAAATAAAGACACCTGAGGCTTTAATTGAAGAAGTTTCACCGGTCTTGTTGTTCTTCACTTCAACACCAGTTACCTTCTGATTATCACCCTTGATCTCGGTCACATTGGTGTTCCAAACAAAGTCAATGTTATCTTTGTCAAAAGCACGCTTTTGAAGAATCTTTTGAGCTCGAAGTTGATCTCGACGGTGAATAACCGTGACGTGCTTTACAATATTGGACAAATAAGTTGCTTCCTCAATAGCGGAATCACCACCACCGACAACGACAACGTCTTCACCCTTAAAGAACGCACCATCACAAACGGCACAGTATGAAACACCCTTTCCACTGTATTCTTGTTCACCAGGCACACCAAGTTTTTTGTACTCAGAGCCCGATCCAATAATTACAGAAGGAGCTTCATAGTCACCATCTTCGGTTCTAACGATTCGTTTATCACCATCAATATCAATGCCAGTAACGGTTCCATAGCCATATTCAGCACCAAATTGAGTACTACCATCGTACATTTTCTTGGATAAATCGGGTCCTAAAACTGATTTAAATCCAGGATAATTTTCAATTTCGGCGGTATTATTCATTTGACCACCATAGATACCGCGATCAAGCATTAATACTGATAGTTCGGCACGTGATGCATACAGTGCTGCCGTCATTCCGGCTGGACCAGCACCGATTACGATTACATCATATTGTTTTGCCATTTTATCACCTCAATCATTATTTATTGTTTGTTACTTTCTTTAATTCGTCAAGAACTGGTTCATAGTTTGGTTGGTGGGTGATTTCAGGAACAGCTTGGCAATACAAAATTTTGCCTTCAGGATTTACCAAGTAAACTACCCGAGCCAAGTGGCCAAATGCCGGGATATATAAGTGCATTGCTTTTCCGAATGAGCCATTGAAATCTGATAGAATTTCCATGTTGTTAACACCATGAGCTGCACACCAATTCTTTTGAAATTCAATGGGATTATTGGAAATTGTAATGAATTTAACTCCCTCAAACTTTGATGCCTCTTGGTTAAAACGTGCGGTTTCTAAACTACATACCTTTGTCTTCAGGTTAGGAACAACACTAATCAAAGTTGTCTGACCCTTTAAATCATTGGTTGTAACATCCTTACCATCAGCATTCTTCACCGTAAACTGTGGTAGATAGTCTCCTACTTTGGGTTGATCATTGCCCATTAACCATGATACTGGTAGTCCACCTAATTTAATTTTCATAACCAAAAACCTCCTTAACTAATATCAATTGTACAAAATTATATTATCATAAATTGAATTAAATGTTTAATCTTTATACTCACAAATAAAAAATGCCGACTAGTGCCGGCATTTCAATTAATTCTTTTGTTGTTCGTCTTCCTTAGTCAATTTTTGACCAAGTTTTTTAATGTATTCACGTAATTCCTGTTCAATTTCAGGATGCTTCAACCCGAAGGTAATGTTAGTTTCAAGCCAACTCAGTTTGTTACCTGTATCGTAACGATCACCCTTAAACTCGTGAGCAAACACCCTCTGGGTTTGATTTAAAGTGTTAATGGCATCTGTCAATTGAATTTCGTTACCCTTACCAGGTTTGGTGTGTTCCAAAACATCAAAAATCTGAGGTGTCAAAAGATAACGTCCAATAATGGCTAAATCACTTGGAGCATCCTTTGGATCTGGCTTTTCAACGAAATTACGTACGTTGTATAGTCCATCAGAAACTTCACTAACGGGGTCGATTACTCCGTATTTAGAGGTTTCCTTGTGGGGAACCTTCATTACTGCAAGGGTGGAAGCCCCGGTTTTTTCGTAACTATTCATTAACTGCTTAGTGAGAGGAGTAGTGTCCTCCATTAAATCATCACCAAGCATTACAACGAAGGGATCGTTGCCAATGAAACTCTTTGCTGTCAGAACAGCATCACCTAATCCGCGTGGATATGATTGTCTGATAAAGTAGATGTTCATATCATTCGTTTTTTGAATTGACTTGAGCATCTTTTCCTTACCCTTTTTTTCAAGGTTCTCTTCAAGCATCACGTTTGAATCGAAATGATCTTCAATCGCACGCTTACCTTTGCCAATCACAATCACAATATCTTTAATGCCAGAAGCCTTGGCTTCCTCAACAATGTATTGAATGGTTGGAATATCGACGATTGGTAGCATTTCCTTTGGAAGTGCCTTAGTTTCAGGTAAAAATCTTGTTCCTAAGCCAGCGGCTGGAATAACAGCTTTAGTTACTTTTTTCATCTTCTTATATACCCCTTTTAGAATTAAACCTGTTCTGAACGACCTTCTCGAGCCATGAGGTTCGAAATAGCGTCCGAAACGGTTTCTTCATCATTGATTACTGCATGAATTGCGGATGTAATGGGCATCTCAACCCCACGTTGTTTAGATAATTCATATGCAGCTTGGTTAGTGGCAATCCCTTCGATTACCATGCCCATGTCTTTTACAACGTCATCTAACTTCTTACCTTGACCAAGCTGATAACCAGCTCGCCAATTACGTGAATCAGAACTGGTAGCGGTAACAATGACATCACCTAAACCAGAAAGTCCACTAAAAGTTAATGGGTCCGCACCAAATGATACACCTAAACGTGATATTTCCGCAATACCACGGGTCATCAAAGCGGCTTTAGCGTTGTCGCCGTAGCCTAAACCAACCAAGGCTCCGGCTCCAAGTGCAATAATATTTTTCAAGGCCCCACCAATTTCAACACCAATAATGTCGTTGTTGGTGTAAACCCTGAAGTAATCATTCATAAATAGTTTTTGAAAATGTTCAGCTGAGGGCATGTCATCACTAGCAGCAGTTACCAATGTGATATCTCTTCTGGCAACGTCCTCAGCCTGACTTGGTCCAGAAATTACTGAAATCGATTTGCGATTCTTTTCATCAATTTCTTCTTGAAGGACCTGCGACATTCGATCGTAGGATCCTTTTTCAATGCCCTTACTACCATGAATGATATAGGGCTTAATGTTCATTTGATTCAAAACTTCGTTAGCTTGTCTTGCCACTGATCGAGTCGCTTGCGACGGAACGATGAACAAGATGTCATCAACTCCATCAAGTGCCTCACTCATATCCGCATAGGCTTTCATCTTGGTTGGAAAGGTAAAATCCTTGATGTAATGAGAATTGGTATGCTTGATGTTTAGTTCGTCCACCTGTTCCTTACTTTTTGACCAAACTCGAACTTCGTGACCATTTTCAACTAAAATATCAGCCAGCATGCTGCCCCACGATCCGGCACCAAGTACTGCAATTTTTTCTGTCATTATTTTCTATTCTCTCCTACAAATTAACTATTATAGTACCAAACTAATTGATCATTTTTTCTTCGGTAAATCAAGACAATTAGGGCCACCACGAATAATACAATCGACAGTAACTGTGAAACTCGAATTCCACTAAATAGCATCAAACTATCAGTTCGCATTCCCTCGGTAAAGAAACGCCCAAACGAGTACCACATTACGTAACTTAAAAAGATTTCACCACGCTTAAAGAACTGCGGTGCATGTCTCATGATCATCAAAAGAGCAAACCCGGATAAGTCCCATAATGATTCATACAGAAAAGTGGGTTGGCGATAAGCACCACTGATAAACATCTGGTTAATGATCAAGCTTGGTAAATGTAAATGTTGCAAAAAATGAAGTGAAGTAACCGCACCAAATGCCTCTTGGTTCATGAAATTACCCCAACGACCAATTCCCTGGGCCATGATAACGGTTGGTGCAGCAATGTCCAGAATCTGCCACACCGATAAATGGTGTTTAAAACAGAACCACCAAATAAACAGTCCAGCTCCAATCAGAGCCCCATAAATGGCAATTCCACCATCCCAAATTTGAACAATCTCATCTAAATGGTGTTGATAGTATCCCCATTGAAAAACAACGTAGTAGATCCGCGCTGAGATAATGGCAATTGGAATGGCCCATAAGATCATGTCGTACAAGATGTCTTCATTTAAGTGCTGTCGTTTAGCTTCTTTCATTGACAGATAAACGGCAATCAAAACGGCCGCAGCAATGAAGATTCCGTACCAGTGAACCGCAATCGGTCCGAGATGAATTGCCACTGGATTTAATGCTAATATGCTAAACACAACTTTCACTCCTATTCAGGATCCTTATTAGCATCTTTACTAATATCTTGTTTATTTTGTTCTTCTTCCTGCTTTTGATACTTTTGTTCTTTGTCATTCTTAGTGGCATTTTCTTTGATTAATTCATTTAAATTCTCATCAAAGACCTTGGTTGCATCATAACCCATGGAACGAGCCCGGAAGTTCATCGCAGCAGTTTCAATGATGATTGCCAAGTTTCGACCAGGCTTAACCGGGATCGTTAATTTCTTCAAATCAACGTCAAAAATCCGGGTAGTTTCCCGATCAGTCCCAAGGCGATCATACTTCGTATCCTTGTTCCATTGATCAAGATGAACGATTAAATCCACCTTGGACTGGGAGCGAACCGCTCCAGCACCAAACAGATTCATCACATCAATAATTCCGATTCCACGAATCTCTAGCAAGTGATTAAGAATCTTGGGTGCCTGACCAATCAAGGTCTGTTCATCTTGCTGGTAGACTTCAACTCGATCATCAGCAATCAAACGGTGACCCCGCTTAACCAGTTCAAGGGCCGTTTCACTCTTGCCAATCCCGGAGTCACCAGTAATTAAAACTCCTAATCCATATACTTCGACTAAGACTCCATGAATCGACTTTCGTTCCGCCAACTTAGCTTCTAGATAAGTTGTCATGTTACTCAAAATTCTCGAAGTGGTGAGCTTCGATCCAAGGATCGGAATGTGCGCCTTCTTTGCGGCTGTAACTAACTGCTCAGGTGGTTCTAGTTGAGTAGAAATGACGAATGCAGGCGTTTCAGGTTGACACATTTTAGTCATTACTTCTTTTAATTCTTCATCACTCATTCCCTTAGCAAATGAGGTTTCAGTGATTCCAAAAATTTGAATTCGTTTGGCTGGATAATAATTAAAATACCCGGTTAATTCAAGCCCTGGACGTGAAATGTCACTAGTGGTAATGGGGCGATCTAAATACTCACGACCCCAAAAAACGCTAAGATGAGTGTTCTTTACTAAATCAGCTACCGTTACACTCTGAGCCATTGGACTTACCTCCAAATAAAATTAATTTACTTAATTCTAACACAATCAAGTCTGCTTTAGGTGGTTCTTAATTTCGCCCAAAATAAAAGAAGCACCCGTAATGAGTGCTTCCACTTAGTTATTTTGAAACATTTCAATTCCGATTTCATGAGGCGAACCATCGTAAATGGCTGTCTCTTTAATTTCTAACTGATTGTGACGATTCTTAACCTTCATATGTACAAAGGTCGGATCATCCTGCAATGCTTGGTACAACTGACTCTCTGAGTTAACGGCCATGTTGTTAACCTCAGTAATCAAATCACCTGTCTTAAGTCCCATTTTGTCAGCTGGAGTATTAGGTTTAATGCCAATGATTCGAATCCCATCAACCGCTTGACTAATTTGGCTACCAGTCTTTCGATCCACACGATGGAAATGGTAAATAATTAAAGCGTAGACAATGGCTAACAAGATAATGGCGAAAATGACATAATAACTATTTCTAAAGAAGTAAGCGATTGCCGTTAATACAATGGCAAAAAGCGCCAGTTTACCAATGGCGTTTGAAATTCTTGGCATTAGTTCATTTGGTAAATGATTGATAAATTTAAAGCGGAATCCAATCAAAAATGGAACCACCAAAAACGTTACGTGTGCACCAAAAATGTTGAAAACTGGCCACATGGGAATAACTGTCTCAATGAGTTTACCGGGAATTAACAATACTAACGGAAAAACCGCCAACTCATTAAATCCATACGATGCCACTCGATTCCCTCGTCGGTTCTTTGCTACCTGCGGTGAATTAATTGTCTTACCGTTCATCTTCAAGAAGATAAACATTAAAATCAACATAATTGTAATGAGGGCCAGAAGGTTAGCCGAACGAGATGCGTTGACGTTAATGGCACCGGCAATATCTCCTCCTTTAATCATTGGGATGGAATAATCATTGAAAAAGACTCCCATCAAAACCGCCCCAAACAAAAGGAAGGTTGGAACCAATATCCACGGAATCAGTAAACTAATGGCAACGATTAACTCATAAAGCAAAATCCAATTTAGAGATGTTTCGACTCCCACTAGAGCGGTCAAAAGCGACCCCACGATTCCCAGGACAATTAACGACTTCAGAAAAACCCATCCCTCATGAAACTTGGGATTAATGGCACTCTCAAACAATCTCCGCTCCCGGTTAACTCTTCGATTATAAACGAAGAAAACCCGAATAAGCGCAAACCAAAACACTGGCATAAATACAAAAAACAAAATATTAGTCGCAACTGACATAATGAACTTCCTTTTTCGTTATTTTGGGTTCTTTTGTTTTAAATTCCACTGCAAGTAGGCGTTGATAAACGGATTTAAATCTCCGTCCATCACCGCTTGACCATTTCCGGTTTCGTAGTTGGTCCGATGATCTTTAACCATCGTGTAGGGATGAAAAACATAAGACCGGATTTGTGAACCCCAACCAATATCAAGCTGCTTACCCTCAATCTTGGCCTTCTCTGCTTCTTTTTTCTCTTGTTCACGTTCGTACAACTTTGATTTTAACATATTCATCGCGGTAACTCTATTCTGTAATTGTGACCGTTGAGCTTGACTTGATGTCACAATTCCAGTTGGCAGATGGGTAATCCGTACGGCTGATGAGGTTTTGTTAATATGCTGTCCACCGGCACCACTGGATCGAAAAACATCTACTCGCAAGTCTTCAGGATTAATATCCACCCTTACGGTATCATCAAGTTCTGGCATCACATCAACGGATGCAAACGAGGTATGTCGTCTTCCAGCCGAATCAAACGGGGAAATTCGTACTAAACGGTGAACACCCTTCTCAGATTTCAGATATCCATAAGCATTGGGACCAGTGACCAAAAAGGTCACACTGTTAATTCCGGCAACATCACCAGGTTGATAATCTTCAACGGAAACCGAAAATCCATTTTGCTCAGCCCATCGCTCATACATCCGAAATAACATTGATCCCCAATCCTGCGATTCAGTCCCACCTGCTCCCGGATGAATCTCAACGATGGCATTATTTCCATCATACTTCCCATTCAAAAGGAGGCTTAGTCGATAACTATCAAGTTCCTTCTGGGTCTCACTTAGTTCATCATTAAACTCTTTTTCCAAGTCAGCGTCATCAGATTCTTCCAGAAGTTCTAGGTTTACATTTAAATCATCAACCCTCTTAACGAGGGAGTTAAAATTATCATACTTTAATTTTAATCGATTATTTTCATCAATCAATTTTTGGGCTTTCCTTTGGTCATCCCAAAAACCCGGTTCAGTCATTTTGGCCTCGTTAACGGAAATATCCTCATTTAACTGATCAAGGTCAAAGCGACCCCCTAAAGCCATTGATGGCTTGTTCAATCTTTTCTACTTGTCCGCGTGCTTCGCTTAATTCCATAATGTACTCCTAAAGATTAAAAAACGGAGACCACTAGAGTCCTCCGCTTTAAAACTATCTTTCCATGTTTTGTCTAATTTCAGCCTTCATGAACAATCTGGTTACGTCATAATCAATGTCTGAAACCATTTCTTCAAACATTCTAAATCCTTCTCGTTGATATTCAACCAACGGATTTAACTGACCGTATCCACGAAGTCCAATTGATTCTCGCAACTGGTCCATTGAATCAATATGATCAGTCCAATGAGAATCAACCACTCGAAGAACAACCACTTTTTCAAATTCCAACATTTGATCAGGATCTTGAAGTTCCTGCTCCTTGTTCTTGTATTCTGTGTTAACCAATCCTAATAAGTAATCCTTAATTTGATCACTGGATTTACCTTTCAAATCATCAATACTAATCTGATCAGGACTTACCAGTGAATTAATAGCGAAGTCAAGAATGGTCTGTAGATCCCACTTCTTTTGATCACCCTGGGTGTGCAAGTCAACGATTCGGTTAACCGTTCGTTTAATCATTGGCATAATAACCCATTTTAGTGACTTATTCTCGTCAATTACCTGGCTACGTTCACCATAGATCACATCACGTTGTTGTCTCATAACATCATCGTACTTTAAAACGTTCTTTCGGGAATCATAATTATTACCTTCAACTCGCTTTTGCGCCGACTCAACTTGTTTAGTGATCATGTGACTTCTGATCACCGCATCATCACCTTCAACCTTCATCGAATCAAGGATATTTTTAACCTTGTCTGAACCGAAACGACGCATCAGATCATCTTCAAGCGAGAGGTAGAATTGTGAATAACCAGGATCTCCTTGTCTTCCCGAACGACCCCGAAGCTGATTATCAATTCTTCGTGATTCATGTCGTTCGGTACCAATCACAGCTAATCCACCGAGCTTAACAACCCCAGGTCCAAGCTTAATGTCGGTTCCACGACCAGCCATGTTGGTCGCAATTGTAACGGCTCCCTTTTGACCCGCATTAGCAACGATATCCGCTTCTTTAGCATGATTCTTCGCATTCAAAACCACATGCGGAATGTGTTCTTCATCAAGTCGTTTTGACAAATATTCAGAAGTTTCCACCGCAACGGTTCCAATTAGGATTGGTTGGCCACGTTTGTGTAAACTCTTAATCTTATCAACCACAGCGTCGAACTTTGATTCCAAACTAGGGTACAAAACATCGGGTTCGTCGATTCTAACCACCGGTTTGTTAGTTGGAACCGCAATAACGTCCATGTTGTAGATTTCTCTGAATTCATCTTGTTCAGTCTTGGCAGTTCCCGTCATTCCGGCTAATTTGTTGTATTGTCTAAACAAGTTCTGGTAAGTGATGTTTGCCATCGTCTTACTTTCTTCTTGAATCGTAACGCCCTCTTTAGCTTCAAGGGCTTGGTGCAGTCCATCTGAGAAACGACGGCCCTCCATGATTCTTCCAGTAAACGAATCAACAATTAAGACCTCATCGTTTGAAACCACGTAGTCTTTATCTTTTTCCATTACATAATTAGCTCGTAAAGCTTGATCCAAATGGTGGGTCAAAGCCGTATTGCCAGTGTCATAAAGGTTATTCAAATTGAAATACTTCTCAGCCTTTTCAATTCCAACGTCTTTAAGGGAAACGGTCTTCGTTTCAAGGTCAACCTTGAAATCCGTTTTAGGATTGAGCGTCTTAGCAAACTTATCAGCCTGCATGTACAACTTATTGGATCCACGAGCTTCACCAGAAATAATCAATGGGGTTCTAGCTTCATCAATCAAGATTGAATCAACTTCATCAACAATTGCAAAGTTCAGTGGTCGTTGAACCCGATCTTCTTTGTAAACCACCATGTTATCTCTTAAGTAGTCAAATCCAATTTCACTATTAGTTGAATAAGTAATGTCACTGTTATAAGCGGCCCGCTTTTCTTCGGGATTCTTATCAGCTGAGTTTACCCCAACACTCAAACCAAGCCAGTTATACAACTGACCCATTTCAGTTGCATCACGTTGCGATAAATATTCATTAACGGTAACAACATGAACACCCTTTCCTGAAAGAGCATTCAAATAAACTGGCATGGTAGCAGTTAACGTTTTACCTTCACCAGTCTTCATTTCAGCAATGTTCCCCTCATGAAGAACAATTCCACCCATAATTTGTACTCTAAACGGGTTTAATCCAAGTACTCGTCTAGCACCTTCACGTGCTACCGCAAAGGCTTCTGGTAACAGGTCATCTAAACTTTCTCCGTTTTGGTAACGTTGCTTAAATTCTGGAGTTTTAGCTTGTAATTCTTTATCATCTAATTTTCGATACTGTTCTGAGTATGAGCTGACTTTATCGGCGAGCTTACCTAATCGTTTGAGTTCGCTTTTATCACTTTCAACCCATTTCTTTAAAAGGTTTGTTGCCATTGATTAATTTCTCCTCTAGTGTCTAAACCGCTTTTGTTGCTCGAATTCTTAGTCTATTTTCTCATTTTAACATTTTATCAAATCAATTAAAAACTCACCACAAAAAAACAGAAATATCTCATTTCTGCTTCTTTCTATCTATTGATCCGTTTTAATTAATCCATAATCACCATCGTGGCGACGATAAACGATGTCAGTCCGATCATCACTAACGTCAATGTAAACAAAAAAGTCATGACCAATTAAATTCATTTGAATAATGGCTTCCTCGGCCGTCATTTTTTGTAAGGGGACTCGTTTCTTTCTAACAATTTTAGATTCAGTTATCTGACTCCTGGGATCCTTAAATGCCAAATTCTTGCCGTGTTCGGTTAATTCTTCATTGACCTTCGACCCATACGTATCAATTTGTTGCTTAATATCATGAACGGCGATGTCGATGCTTTTATGAGTATCGTTTGAATTTCCTTCCCCGCGCAATAAAAAGTTTGGAAGCACAATTGTGATTTCCGCTTTAATTCGTTCGTTTGAGTAGTTCATCAGGTCAACATGAGCTGTACCCTGAATGTTCATATTGAACCGTTCGTCAATTGTTTTAATGTGTTGATTAATGTAATCACGTAGATCACTGGTGATTTCAACGTCATCACCTCTTAGTTTAGTTTCAAGCATCTTGATCTCTCCTACGTTTAGCGTCAAATATATCAAACGAACCTTCTATCATCATTATAAATTTTAATCTATTAAATAACAATTAATACTAATGCGCAAACGTAATGCTTGAGACGTTTTTAGCTCCATATGAATATAAAAGGTCCGCTGCTAAATGTAAAGTGGTCCCAGTAGTATAGACATCGTCAATTAGACAAATTGACCGATTTTTAAGGCGCCCCTCCCAAGCATTTCGAACTGAAAAGGGTTGTTTTAATTGCATTCGTTCCCGTTTGTCTTTTTTAGACTGCGGTAATCCAACCCGTGATTCAGCTTCTAGCACCCTTTGATAAGACAGACCTTCTAACCATCCCTCAACCTGATTAAACTTTCTCACCGCAAACGTCTTCTCACTGATCGGGATGGGAACAATCAGTGCTCCAGATGTAGATGCCAAAATAAAGCTTTGAAACTGCTTTTGAAATAATTTTCGTAGTTCATAATCTCCCTGAAATTTATACCGACTCATGTATTCCTGCACCGTAGCATACGGGAATAGTGCTCGATTAGATAATTGCGGCTCATACCTAGTTTGCCAAATTTGGCAATCTTCACATAATCTTGGCTGCTTCTGCCTTCTACCACAACCTGGGCATGCCGTCGCTTGATCAATGGGTGAAAAAAGTTGTCGACACTTTTCACACATAAGAACCGCAACATAGGGCTTAAAGCTCATGATAAAAGAAACCCTTAGCTCTTGACTGATTGTTTGCTTACACCATAAGCATTTATTTGCCATCTTTTAATTGCTTCCCCTTTCGATTCATGATCGTAATTTCTGCTTGAGCTCTTCTAATTCTCCCAGAATAATTCCCAACGAAAAAATCCACGTTTCCAGTGGGTCTCGTTTTCTTTCGCCCCACTCTTCCAGCAATTTGAACTAATGAAGACGTGGAGAAGACCGGGTCGTCCGCTCCAAGGACCATGACATCAATGTCAGGAAAGGTCACACCACGCTCCAAAATGGTGGTGGTAATTAAGAATAAAACATCGTGATCTCGCATGGCCTGAACTTTCGCCATTCGTTCACTATCAGCTGAATAAACACAGTCCCAGACCTTCTTCCCCCTCAGTTCCTTCTGTAGGATCTGATCAATCACCGCTAAGTCTTTGATTTGAGGAACAAATAACAAAAACCTTCTTCCAATGGCAATGTTATGCTGACACATTTTAATCAAAATCTTAGATAATTTCTTTTTAGTTAGTTTCATCCGCCAATTCCTTGAAAGATGAATCTTAATCTGTGGCAAAAGATGACCATGAAAACGCAACGGTAGATAACTAACATCCCCATGTTCTTTAATCACTTTTTCTCTTAGTTTTATTCCCGGCGTGGCACTTAACATGATAGTCTGACCATCACGCTTTCGGGCATGAGTAACAGCAAATTTAAGGTTGACATTTGCGACAAAGGGAAAGGCATCGACTTCATCAATTATTAATAGATCAAAGGCGTGAAAAAAACGCATCAACTGATGAGTGGTACAGATTGTTAATTGACAATATTGATATTGTTCCTTACTTTTACCATGCAATAAAACCATATCTAGATTAGAAAAGGCTGCCTGTAAGCGGGGATATAGTTCAGAACATACGTCAACTCTGGGAGATGCAATCGCGATTCGTTTTTGATGCTCAATTGCCCACTTTAAGACTGGAAATAGCATCTCCGTCTTCCCCGCTCCGGTCACGGCCCACAATAAATGGTTCCGATGATGTTGAACGGATGTAATGATTTTACTAGCACAATCCTTTTGAAATGCCGTCAGGTGACCTTTCCAGGTCAGGATTTCCGGTGGGATCATAAAATCATTTGCCTCGGGCACGGTTACTAACTTCATGCTGGTATCAATTCTTCCCATTTCAATACAATTCGGACAATAAAAAATCCCATTAGGAAGTTTACACTTCGTCTTTTCACAATTAAAACCACATCGGTTACAATGAATACTAGTTTTATTAACCACTACTGCTGAAGTAAACTCAAGTAACGGATCACTTAGAAGTAAGGGATCAACTAAAACATCGGGAATGAATCTTCCCATTAGGTCTGTTCGATCTTTAATCATCAGTATCCCCTCCGATCTAAAATACGCAGAATAGGAATATCGCAATGAAAAATTCTTTTCTAACCATCAAACAAGTTGACAGTAACGAGCTTGTCATCAAAAAATCAAAATTCATCGCTCACGTCGATCGGGTTACGACCGAGGCTGAAGCTCAACAATTTATTACCAAGATTAAAGATCAAAATAAAAAGGCCACTCATAACTGTTTTGCCTACGTCGTGGGTGCCACTGACAGTATTCAACGTGAAAGTGATAACGGTGAACCCAGTGGTACCGCTGGAGTGCCAATTCTTGATGCCATTAAGAATATGAACCTTCATAATACTGCCGTGGTGGTAACAAGGTACTTTGGAGGCATCAAACTGGGAGCTGGTGGATTAATTCGGGCATACAGTAACTCGGCTTCAGATGTCATGGAAAAGAGTGGCATTAGTCAAATGACACTGAAAACCGGGATCACCGTTTCTGTATCTTATAAGTTAAACGAACAACTGCAATACTTTCTTAAGCAAAATGGATTACAGGTTTACAAAACTAATTATGGAACTGACGTCCAAGTTGAAACGGCCGTTATTAGTGACTCCGTTTCAAAATTTGAGAACCAGGTCACCAACTTACTTGCAGGTGACGTTCAATTCAAAATTGGTCAGGAATCATACTTCGAAAGTCCATATCATCCAAATAAAAAGGAGTAACCACGGGTTACTCCTTTTTATTATTTTGTTTGGCTTTATTTTTAGCCTTCATTTTAGTGACTTCAATTTCATGATTTGATTTACTGGTAGTTCCAGTAACCACCCGCTTAATCAGGTTCAGTAATGGTTGCCGATTTTTCCCGACTAACCCGATGGCTTCGACAAAAAGCTCGATACCGATCAGGGTTGCCACGGTTAGTAAGATCGAACCCCAAAAACTCGACAATGGATACAGGAGGGAAATAAACGCAAAGATTAACGCAATTCCATAAATCACTAGCACCGTTTGGCGATGGGTTAAACCGATCTGCATTAATCGATGGTGTAAGTGATGTTTGTCAGCGTGAGAAATTGGTTGTTTGTTAAGCAATCGTCGTAAGATTGCGTAGGCCGTATCCGAAATGGGAACACCCAGAATAACCACGGGAATAATAACGGAGATAAAGGTCGCGTTTTTTAAACCCTGTAACGAAAACACCGAGATCATGAATCCAATTAGTAGTGATCCCGTATCACCTAGATAAATTCTGGCTGGGAAAAAGTTGTACGGCAAAAACCCTAAACAGGCGGCCGCAAAGGTAAAGATCATAATGGAAACATAGATGTTATCGACGTTCAAGAAAAATAACGCAATGATCCCCATCGTGGTCAGCGCAATAATTGCCACTCCCGTTGCCAGACCGTCAAGGCCATCAATTAAATTAATCGAATTAGTAATACCTAAGATCCAAATCCAGGTCAAAGGTAGGCTCAACCATCCCAACTGGATGTTACCTAATACTGGGAGCGTAACCGAACTTACCTGAATTCCAGCAAAAATGTAAACCCACAACGCCGCTAACGAAATTCCAATGACCTTTTGTCTCGGTTTTAAGACAAAAATATCATCGATAATTCCAGTCATGACGATAATTAATTCTCCACCAAGAATTCCCCATAGCTTACTCGACGGAATCTGATTGCGTAAAAACACGCAGGTTGTAACGGTGTAAGCAATCAAAATCGCCAAACCACCTAAAGTAGGCATTGGAATCTTGTTGACACGTCTCTTATTCGGTTTATCGATGGCGCCAATCTTGAATGCTAAAATCCTAATAAACGGGGTTAAGACCGCTGACATAATGGTCGTCGCAAACAAACAGACGAATATTTCAAATTTCAATTGACAACGCCTTTCCCAACTAATTTATCTTTAATTATACAAATGGAAAATAATAAACACAAGGTTACCTTCGACAATTTAATGATAATTAAATCTAATGATCCAATTTAAAATTTTAGTTTGTTTTTTAATTAATTTCATATATGATATTAAATATAGAAATAGCTAAATTCATCACATGCTTTTGAAAGGAGTAAAACATGAACAACAAAAAAGAAACAACCAAGGAGGCCGCTCCACTGCTAACCCAACTTGGAATCTTTGGAGTCATTTTATTCGTGTCAAGTTTAATTTCAGCACTCTTTCCAGCCAACTTCCCGGTTCCCACTCCAGTAATTGGATTAGTCATCTTGTACCTTCTACTTACTTTTAAAATCATTAAACCAGAACAGGTAGAGAAAGTGGGTTCCTTTTTCATTGGCATTCTAGGATTCCTGTTTGTCCCCTCTGGAATTCAACTTGCCGCCTCCCTAGACATCATGAAACATTCGGGAGTGAAATTAGTGATTATGATCATTATCTCAACGGTTGTCATGCTAGTATCGGTAGCATTAGTTGCTACCTTTCTCATCTGGGCCCGTAATAAAATTTTCGGTAAAAAAGAAGATCTTGATAAGGAGTAAAACCATATGCAAGCTGAATTATTAAAATTTTTAGGTAATCCAATGTTTGGAATCGCTCTATCGTTGGTAGTTTACCTAATTGGATCATTTTTATTTAAAAAGTTTAACGGATTTTTCCTTTTTCAACCGTTATTCGTTGGAATGGTACTAGGAATCTTTGTCCTGTGGTTAATGAGCAAAGCCACTGGCGTGAATGTCACCTGGATCTACACCAACCTCTACAAGCCAGGTGGTGATATTATCTTTTGGTTCCTCTTTCCCACTACAATTGCCTTCGCGGTCCCTTTGTTCAAACGAAATGACATTGTGAAGAAATATTGGTTTGAAATCATTTTATCGTTAATCATCGGTCTAACTATTTCCGTTATCATCATGTACTTTGTATCCAAATTAATTGGACTGAACAAATCAGAAATTGCGTCCATGCTTCCCCAAGCAGCTACTACTGCTGTTGCAATGCCAATTGCTCAAGGAATTCATGGAGTGCCTGCCATTACCGCCATGGCATGTATCTTAAACGCTGTCATCATTTATGCACTGGGTGATTGGATCATCAAACTATTCCACCTTAAGAATCCCATTGGGATTGGACTAGGACTTGGAACTGCGGGACATACGATGGGTTCCGCCAAAGCCTTAGAACTCGGTGAGGTTCAAGGATCCATGGCTGCAATCGCGGTGGTAATCATCTCGGTAGTAGTGGACATTATCGTTCCATTGTTTGCTAATATTGTTCATCTGTAAAATAAAAGTATAAAATATCCTTAATTGTTAGATGTAATTAACCTAAGAACTAGGGATATTTTTTTACCTCGGGAGGAAAAGCTGATGGCTGAATATGATATCAAGATTATCAATGGTAAGGTTTTAGATCCAGATCGTATGAAGTTTATTGTTAAGGATTTATTTATCAATAATGGTAAATTAGTTAGTTCTGATCAAGTTAGCAATTTGCATCCCAAAACAACAATTGATGCAACGGGGAAAGTGATTGTCCCCGGCTACATTGACTCCCACGTCCACATTGAGAGTTCGTTAGTGACTCCGAGTGAATTGGGCAAGTTATTATTAAAACATGGCGTAACCACCATTTTTGCAGATCCACACGAAATTGCGAACGTCATCGGTAAGGATGGGATTAAGTACATGATTGCCGATAGCAGAAAAACACCCTTAGACATCTTTTACATGTTGCCATCCAGTGTTCCGTGTGTCCCATTTGACCATAATGGCGCCACTCTTACCGCTAACTCTTTACACGAATTTTACCAATATCCGGAGGTAAAGGGACTAGCCGAGGTAATGGATTATCCCGCTGTTGCTAGTGGTGAAAATGATATTATGGCTAAAATTAAAGATGCCAAGCAACATCATCTAAGTGTTGACGGTCACACTGCTGGATTTAACGATCAACAATTAGCCGTCTATGAGAAAGCCGGAATTCAAACCGATCACGAAAGTACCACTCCGCAGGAAATTAAGGAGCGACTTAGACATGGCTTTAAGATCTTTTTACGTGAAGGAACGGTCGAACGCGATCTAAAAAATACGCTACCCGCCATGAAAGGAGAAGATCCCGTTAATTTCTCCTTTTGTACTGATGATAAGTTGATTTCGGATTTAGTTGACGAAGGAAGCATTGATGACAACATTCAGCTAGCTTTAGGAGCGGGCGTTAAACCAGAATTGGCCTACACCATGGCCAGCCTTAACACTGCTAAAGCCCATCAGTTAAGACAAGTGGGAAAACTCCAACCAGGGTTTAAGGCCGACATTAATATTTTGAATGATGTTAACAATCCAACCCCCGTTCAAGTAATTAAAAACGGTCAGATTGTCACCGAAAATCATAGTCATCCTACGCCCTTTACAGAAAATACCGTTCATGCCCAATTTAAATCTAGCCAACTCCATTTACCTCTAACTACTGGTAAGGCCCACGTCCTTGGCATCAAACCTAATCACATCGATACAAAACACCTAATTTTAAATATCCCTCCTACTGATAACTTTCAAAGTAACCCAAGTCAAGATATTTTAAAAATCGTGGTAGTTGAGCGTCACCACAACTTAGGTACCGTTGGAGTTGGCTTAGTCCAGGGATTTAAAATTAAACATGGTGCAATCGCAACCACCATTGCTCACGATGATCACAATATCGTAGCCGTTGGAACGAGTGATCATGACATTGAACAAGCTATCAATAACTTAATCACTGCTGGTGGTGGAATTTCAGTTGTAAACAAGCAACAAACGTTGAGCACCCTTGCTCTTCCCGTGGCTGGACTGATGTCAGATAAGGATTATCGAACGGTTGCTAAGGAAACCAAACAAATTTATCGCGATTATAAACAAATTGCCGCTCCAATTGATTTCGATCCATTCATTACCCTGTCCTTTTTAACGTTGCCCGTTATTCCAACTCTTAAAATGACCGATCAAGGATTGTATGACTTTAACCAACAACAATTTATTAACGTTAATGCCTCTTCTCATATGTAAACTAAATAAAAAAATCAGGCTACCCGTGAAGGTAGCCTGATTTTTGTTTAATTACTCACTCAAATGATAGTTGTAAGTCGATACAATAATATCTTGACGTGAATTTAACGCAGTTCTCAATCGAACAGCAGTCTGGTTATGAAGAACCTGTTGCCAGTAGTGTTTTGGCACAAATTGAGGAACCAAAACCGTGGTCGTATAATTACGATCTTCATCCTGCTTAGCAATTACATCACAGAATCTCAGTACTGGATCAACCACTGAACGGTACGAAGTATGAATATCAACAAATCGAATGTCTGGATATTCTTCTTTGAATTTCGTGGAAATCTTCTCTTCCTTTTGTGGATTATCAGCGAACGAAACATGCATTGCAATTACGTTATCACCAATGGAACGCGCGTAATTAATCGCTTGTCTAGTAACTTGAGTAACGTTTCCAACTAACACAATTACCGTTGAACCAGCGTACGTATGATTCTCGTAATTAGGATCAGTTGAGATCCGAAGTTGTTCCGCAATTCGTTGATAGTGAAGATGAATCTTGTAAAACATCAAGAGAAGTAATGGCATGATGATCAAGTATGGCCATACGTTTGCAAAGTGAAGTGCAAACAGGAAGACCACCAGCATAACCGAGATAAAGGCTCCAATGAAGTTAATCACGGCCTTCATTGGCCACCAACCCTCTTTGTTTCTGAACCAATGAACGATCATTCCTGATTGAGATAATGTAAATGGAACGAACACACCAACGGCATAAAGTGGAATTAAGAGGTTGGTCTTACCCTTAAAGAGCACGATCAAAACGATGGCACCCAATGCCAATGAAATAATTCCATTTGAATAGCCTAATCGGTCACCCTTATCTAGGTAAGCGTGAGGTAGGTATTTATCCTTAGCCATGTTGTAGGCCAGGATTGGGAAGGCTGAAAAACCGGTGTTAGCAGCAACGGCCAAGATCAATGCGGTTGCCAACTGAAGTAAGTAATACATGATTCCGTGACCAAAGACATTCGTACCAATCTGTGAAAGGACGGTATCTTTGGCGTTAGGAATAACTCCCATGTAATAACTCAGGAAGGTAATCCCAGCAAAGAAGATTCCTAAAATAATGGCCATAATTCCTAACGTATTAGCAGCATTCTTTCGCTTAGGTTGCTTAAAGTTAGGAACCGCATTACTGATCGCTTCAACTCCGGTTAACGATGCTGATCCAGATGAGAACGCCTTAAAGAATAGAACTAGGGTCATTCCCTTAACGGAAGCATTTAATGGTGCATAAGCATGATAAGTAATTTTATTAGTTAAAATATTGTAAGCACCGACAATGATTAAAATGATAATCATCACGATGAATAAGTACACTGGAATAACCAAGAAAGATGCGGAATCATGCATTCCCCGCAGATTCAAAATCATGATAAACACAACAATTAAGATGGCAATTGGAATCTGATAATTGTACAACGCAGGAATGGCTGAAGTAATCGCTTCAGTTCCTGATGTAGTTGAAACAGCAACCGTCAGCATGTAATCAACTAGTAGTGAGCCACCTGCCACTAGACCAGCTGTATCACCCCAGTTAGTTCTAGCAACTACATATGCCCCTCCACCTGAAGGATAAGCATAAATGATCTGTCGATAAGACAATGTGATCGCGGCTAACAGAACTAATACTAGTAGTGCAACCCACATTTGATACATCAAAGCTGCAGTTGATAAAGTAATCAAAACTGCAGTGATCTGTTCAGTACCATAAGCAACTGATGACAAAGCATCCGATGATAATAAGGCTAAGCCTTTGAACTTAGTAAGAGACTGACCAGAGCCTTCCGTTGTTTTAAGCGGACGTCCAATAATTAGTCTTTTTAAATACCGCCACATTTAATCCATACTCCTTTAATATGTCATATTTAACTTAATAAATCCTTAATTTTAAAGTCAAATGCAATTGTACTACATTAACCTAGATAATTCATCATAATTGAGAATAAAAAAAGAGTCCGTATGGACTCTTTTTTTAATCAAACTTTGATTACATCATTCCACCCATTCCAGGTTGTTGTGGAGCGGCTGGTTGATCATTATCATTTTTTGGTTGTTCGGCAACAACGGCTTCAGTAGTCAATAGAAGAGCTGAAACAGATGCAGCGTTTTGAAGTGCTGAACGACTTACCTTGGTTGGGTCAACAACTCCAGCATTGATCATGTCTTCGTACTTACCAGTTAAAGCGTTGTAACCAACTCCTGGTTTTTCATCTTTCAAATGATCAACGATAACTGAACCATCGACACCAGCATTTTCAGCAATCTGTCTTACAGGAGCTTCAAGTGCTTTAACAACGATGTTGATTCCGGTTGCTTCATCACCTTCAGCAGGGATCTTAGCAACGTCCTTTAAGATGTTGACATATGCAGTACCACCGCCAGGAACAAATCCTTCTTCAACGGCAGCTCTCGTAGCATTTAGAGCATCTTCAATTCTGTATTTACGTTCTTTAAGTTCGGTTTCAGTAGCTGCACCAACTTTGATAACAGCAACTCCACCTGCCAACTTAGCCAAACGTTCCTTCAACTTGTCACGGTCAAAGTCAGAATCAGTGGCATCAATTTGTTGTTTGATTTCATCGATTCGTTTGTCGATTGCTTCTTTGCTACCCTTACCTTCAACAATAGTAGTGTTGTCTTTAGTAACGTTAACTTTGTTAGCTTGACCTAATTGATCAATAGTGGTGTCTTTTAGATCTAAACCAAGATCAGAAGTAATTACAGTGCCGCCAGTCAAAGTAGCGATATCTTGTAATTGTTCCTTACGACGGTCGCCAAAGCCAGGAGCTTTAACAGCAACTACGTTAAATGTTCCACGCATTTTGTTCAAAACTAAGGTTGGAAGTGCTTCACCACCAATGTCATCAGCAATGATCAATAGTGAACGACCTTGTTGAACGACTGATTGAAGTAATGGCAAAATGTCTTGGATATTATTAATTTTCTTGTCAGTAATTAGAATGTAGGGATTATCTAAGTTAGCTTCCATTTTTTCTTGGTCGGTAACCATGTATTGTGACATGTATCCGCGATCAAATTCCATTCCTTCAACAACGTCTAGGCTAGTATCAACACCACGTGATTCTTCAATGGTAATAACACCATCATTACCAACTTTTTCCATTGCGTCGGCAATCAAATTACCAACTTTTTCGTTGGCAGATGAAATTGAAGCGATTTGAGCAATATCATCTTTGCTAGTTACTTGATGGCTCATCTTGTGAAGACTGTCAACGGCTGTTCTAGTAGCTTTTTCAATTCCTTGACGAACACCAACTGGGTTAGCACCGGCGGTAACGTTCTTCATACCTTCCTTGACAATTGCTTGAGCAAGAACAGTAGCAGTAGTAGTACCGTCACCGGCAACATCATTAGTCTTTGAAGCAACTTCAGATACTAATTTTGCACCCATGTTTTCAAAGTGATCTGGAAGGTCAATTGATTTAGCAATTGTAACACCATCATTTGTAATGGTTGGATCTCCAGCTTTTTCTTCTAGAACAACGTTACGTCCCTTAGGACCCATCGTTGTTTTTACAGTGTCAGCTAATTTGTCAACACCATTTAACATTGAATTTCTAGCATTTTCAGAAAATTTAATCTCTTTAGCCATGATTATCACCTCATATTAATTTATTTTTTTAATTATTTAACGATTGCAAGTAAATCTTTTTCATGCATTACAAGGTATGGAGTACCATCGTATTCAACCTTTGTACCTGCATATTTATCAAACATTACCATGTCGTCTTCTTTAACAGAAGGGGCAACTTTTTGTCCGTTATCAAGAACTCGACCTGCGCCAACAGCGACAACTTTACCCATCTGTGGTTTTTCTTTAGCGTTGTTTGCTAAAACAATTCCACCGACATTTTTTTCTTCTGGTTCTTGCACTTCGACAATTACGCGATCTCCTAATGGTTCTAACACGTTAATCCCTCCAATGAATATCTTTATTAAATTTTAGCACTTGCACTTATCAAGTGCTAACTTACATTCTTAATATATTATTTTTTTCAAATTATTGCAAGAACTTTGCCCGGCAAAAACAAAAAAGCATCCAAAATTGGATGCTTAATCTTTATCATAATGATCAATAAAATAAATCAATGTTTGTAGTTCATTGGTTAAATCAACATTATGAACTCTGATTTCTTTTGGAACCGATAGTCGAACCGAAGTAAAGTTTAAGATTCCCTTGACCCCAGCCTTAGCCACTTGATCTGCAACCTGCTGAGCAACTTTACCAGGTACCGTAAGAATCACAACACTGATTTGTTGATCTTTCAGTTGTTTAACCAACTGATCCATTGGATAAATAGGAACCCCACCCTGAATGGTATTAACGTTTTTAGGGTTAACATCAAAAGCAGCAGAGATCCGAATATTACTATCCATATGAAAGTTAAAATTCAAAAGAGCGTGTCCCAAATTACCAACACCGATTAAAGCTACATTGGTGAGTTGGTCTTGGTTCAGGATCTTCTTAAAGAACTCTAGTAAACTATCTACGTCATATCCGTAACCCCGTTTACCAAGGGCACCAAAATATGAAAAGTCACGACGAATGGTGGCAGAATCCACCTGAATCGCGTCGGCTAATTCATTTGATGATATTCGTTTCTTACCACCGTCATGTAAAATATTCAAATAACGGTAGTAAAGCGGCAATCGTTTTGCGGTTGCTCGCGGAATTTTTGTCTCAGCCATTTCTAAATCTCCTATTATTATTGTCGAGATTAATAAGTCACAAGACCAATTCTACCATAAAGAAATTGTTTGTGAAATAATATAAAAATGAAAGCGTCTGAAAAGCCCGACAACGTAGGACAAATTAATTTTTTAATTTGTTATTAACGATTTAATTCTCATTTGGAGCCCATTCAAATTCTAATCCAGGATCAGCATTTAACGAAGCTTTGCCAGCTTCCTGATGGTGCTGCATTGCCGCCGCAGCGGCACCTATCATAGCTGCATTATCACCACATAACTTTAATGGTGCTTTAACAAATTCGACATTTTCCTTACTTGCGACTGAAGCCAGTCGTTCTCTAATCCCATGATTGGCTGCTACTCCACCAGCTAAAATGAACTCTTTGGCAGGATATTTTTCAAGTGCACTTTGTGATTTTTCTGCCAATACGTCCATCACAGCGGCTTCAAAACTGGCCGCTAAATCGTTCTTATTTAGAGTCTTTCCAATCTGATCGGCATGATGAACCGTATTAATAAAAGCACTTTTTAATCCGCTAAAACTAAAATCATAATTATTATCTGCTTCCATAGCACGTGGAAAGGCAAATGTATCCTTACCCTTTTGTGCCATAGCATCGACGGTAGGACCAGCTGGATAATTAATTCCTAGTACTCGTCCAATTTTATCAAATGCTTCACCAGCAGCATCATCCCTTGTTTCACCAATGATTTCGAACTTACCTTCCTTGGGCATCCAAACTAGCTCGGTATGACCACCAGAAACAACGAGTGCCATGGCTGGAAAAGTAATTGGTTTAACAAAGTTAGTTGCGTAAATATGCCCCGCAATGTGATTAATCGGAATTAGTGGCAGATTATGTGCCCAGGCAACCACCTTAGCAGCTGTCACTCCGATCAAAAGAGCACCAACAAGTCCAGGACCATATGTCACAGCGACTGCGGTTAAATCATCGTATGTAACGTTAGCTCGCTGTAAAGCATCATTGATACAAATGGTAATTTCTTCAATATGATGTCGACTAGCTACCTCGGGAACCACTCCGCCAAATCTTTGATGACTCTTAATTTGAGTTGCAACAACATTGGATAAAATTTTATTCCCGTTTTTTATGACGGCCACACTTGTTTCATCACAACTACTTTCAAATGACAAAATCATACTGTTTTCTTGCATCTCACTCACCGTTTCTAACTATCTTCCAAAATTATTCGGGGCTACTTTTTGCTTAGATAGATCTAATTTCATTACTACGGCATCTTCACCATCGTTATAGTAATCCGGATCAATTCCAACCTGAATAAACCCAAGATCACGATTTAAATCTTGCGCCTTAATATTACTTAGACGAGTCTCAACTGAGACACTCCGTAATTTCATTAATCGTGCTCTTCTAATTACCATCGTTAATAAGAAATAGCCAAGGCCACGATTCTGAAATTTTGGTAACACGGCGATGTTTTCAACGTGACAGTTTTTACTATCACGTGAAATGTAACACCCAACAAACGCAATCAATTCATCCGCTTTACGAATCACCATGTATAAACTATTTTTATGTTTTTTTAAATCATTTAAGAAACGTTCTCGATTCCAAGCAGCCTTTTTATCATAAACTTCTTCTTCAACGTTCACAATATCAGGAATGTCGGTAATAGAACCCTTTCCAAAATAGTAATCAGTTCCGTTAATATCCACAATGTGGTTTTGAATCTGAAGTCCCCGTTGAATTTTGGCTTCTTCTTTTTTCTTCAAATTCTTTTTTAACCATGATTCAATTTTTCTCAACATAGGACTCGTTTTCCCTCCCAGGGTTCAACTTTTGCCAGTCGGCTTGTGCTTTAGTTAAACGAAGATAATTAGGATTAAAATTATTAATGTTGGAAACCGGGTCCTGCTTTTCTCCATAAACTCCGATCTTGGCAGCTTGTGGTAAATTATCAATTCCGGTTAAGCTCTTAAAATTCGTTCCAAAATGTGATTTCAAACGATCTACAAAATGATCAACATCACTTCCAACGAAGATGATTGGTTCATTAAATTCGTCAAGCTTCTGTAACCACTTATCAAAATTGATGTGTTGATCTTCAATCACAACCTCGGGACCACTTTGAGAAGTCCGATACAATCCTGTAAACAAATTATCATTTCTACCATCAAAAAGCGGAACCACCAGCTGATGTTCCTTTTGAACGTTTAGGACAAGTGCCATTAAACTTGAAATACCAACTAAATCAATGTTTAAAGTATCTGCTAACACCTTCCCGACCGTAGTGGCAATCCTAATTCCGGTGTAAGACCCTGGTCCGTTACTTATAACAACTCGATCTAAATCCTGGGGAGTTAATTTGGCATACTTAACCAGTTTCTCAACAATGGGCATTAAATATTCCGCATGCTTTCGATGCGTAGTCATGGTAGTCGTTGCCAAGACCCGTTCATCATCAAGAACGGCCACTGTTAGTGGTTGATTAGAGGTATCAATTGCTAAAACATGCATGTTATTTGCTTCCCTTTTTATCCAACTTTTTCCATTTCACTTCAGCAATCGATTTAGTACTTCCATTAACTGAAATATCATGAACAGTTTGAATTTGATTATCGGTATTGATGAACTTACCTCGACTTAACACGGGATCTCCGTACGTAACTTCGTCTTCATATTTGATGCTTACTTCCGTTGGCACATGAGAAGCCAGAAAATCATAAGGCAAGACGTCTACCATCCATCCTATGTATTTAGCATTATTAACATGAGAATTCCAATCAATATCAGTAAAACGAACGTGGTACTCGGTTTGCATAATATCATGTTCATCATGAATCTTCGGAATCTTGTTTAACCGTTGAATTCTTCTGACTCGATCACAGTGATAAGGGATGACCATGGCTTCATCCAACTTCACCATTTTTCTGGATTGAATATCCATCATGACCCATAGGCTACCAACATGAACTAATTCATTTCCATCCATATCTCTTACCCAGAACTCACGATATGCAAAGTACTTTGTATATGATGATCCCCTCGTTTGCACTTGAACCTTTTCATGAACCTTCGGTAAACGAGTGATATCCATATCAGTTTGAGCTACCACCCATGTAACACCATGTTCAATGACATACTGAGTCCCTACCCCAAGTGCAGTGGCTTGATCTTGTGAAATCATGATAATCACATCAGTTAGCATGGATAAGGTCATGTTACCTAAAAGGTTAGTCTCATAGTATTCAACTTCATGATTTTCAGAAAAAATATCTCCAGTCATTTTATTTCCTCTTATTCTAAGTGATGGTATTGATTATAGACATCTTGGCGTACTAACCCATTTTGCTTAGCTACTTTCTTGATTGCAGCATTGGGCTTATCACCATTACTAATCAATTGGTCAATCTGTTCTTCAACCGATAATTGGGCTTTATTTTCATCTGGCTTCATGATTTTAAAACCATTGGGATTACCAGCGACCAGAATCACAAATTCACCCCGAATTTCATTCTCCTTAGACCAGTCTACCAAATCATCAATTCCACCACGCACGTATTCTTCGAATTTTTTGGTAAGTTCTCTTGCTAAAGTTGCTTGTCGGTTGCCAAACACTTTTTGCATGTTTATTAACGTCTTTTTCAATCGGTGTGGCGCTTCATAAAAAATCAAGGTTGGATATGCTTGCGCTAAAATTTCCAACTCATCCACTTGTTCCTTTGGCTTTCGTTTTAAAAATCCATAAAACAAAAAGGGCTGTGGTTTAAGCCCGGAAGCAATTAAACTAGTAAGCCCAGCATTGGGACCAGGAACGCTTATCACGGGAATGTCATTTTCAACACATTGTTGAACTAACTCACGTCCGGGGTCACTAATTGAGGGCATCCCCGCATCACTAACCTGTGCAATTGAGGTGCCTGCTCTTAGTTTTTCAATTAATTCCGGTGCCCGCTGTTCTGTATTGTGTTCATGAAAACTAATTTGCTTGGTCGTAATGTCAAAATGATTTAACAGCTTCTGCGTGTTTCTGGTATCTTCGGCAGCAATTAAATCCACATCTTTTAAAATATTAATCGATCTAATTGTCATATCATCAAGATTCCCAATTGGGGTGGGGACCAGATACAAGCTGCCAGTATTATGATTTGCAAAACTCTTTTGAACTGATAAATCCACTTGAATTACCTTTCTCCGTATATAATATCGGTACAAAACATACAACTACTGTTACTATCACGCCGTTTGCCATAAAACTGGGTACAAACATGAAACCCTTCATTGTACAATTTCTCTAAATTCTTCTTCGACATTGAAAGTTGTTGTTTCTTTTTATTTTTGCCGTCTTTTCCAGCAATTAATTCCCGAAGATGTTCATTTTCAATTTTCAGTTCTGAATTCTCCTCAATGACTTTATCCACTTCATCACGAAGGTCGCCAATTCTCTCACTCATTAATTCTGATTGCGACTTTAAATTATTAAATTCCTCGTTAACATCTGATTCTTTCAATCGACTTTTACTCCTAACCTTCAATGACTGCTAGACAATTTAGGGTAATAACTTCCAAAATGTTCTGGAAACTAACATTTATATCTTGTTTTCGGGTACTACCTAAAATTGATGTAATGATCGTAATCAATTGTTCATCGGACAATTTGAGTGCCATTTTCTTCAAAGCAGTATACTGATCGCCAAATCCTAAACTATCAGGTTGAGAATCTTTAAATTTTACATCAAAAACATCCTTAAAAATCTGATAAATCATCTTTAAGGTCATTTGTTGCTCAAAACGTCCCGTGACAAGTGGCATAAAATTGGTTTGAACATTCGTAAAAGCACGATAATCGTCCTCAACTAACTCATTAAACCACCGTTCAACGGTTGCTTTCATCTTGTTAAACCAACCATCTTCGAGCATCTTGTCAAGTGACGCTAAATTGCCAGTTAGTTCTAAGATTAACTGGCTAGATGTTTTAGACAACCCTTTTTTAGTTACGTATTTAATCAGATCATCTTCGTTAATCTTAGGAAATTCTATCAACTGTGTCCTTGAAATAATCGTCGGTAAAATTTTTCGATAATCGTCGGTAAGTAAAAAAGAATTAACTTGTCCGTTCGGCTCTTCGATAAACTTCAACAAGCTATTAGCAGCACTGGTGGTCATAGTATCAGCATCATCAATAATAAAAACCTTTTGATTCCCTTCAACGGCACTCTTAGAAAACTCACGCTTTAAATAGCGAATTGAATCAACTTTGATACTCCGTCCATCAGGTTTTACCATCACAACGTCAGGATGCTCATCCTTAGCAATTCGAATACATTCACTGCAAACACCACAAGGCATGCCATCTTGAACGTTTTTACAAAATAAACGCATGGCAATGGTTTTAGCAACCGCTAGCTTTCCAAGACCGTCTACTCCTGAAAAAAGGTAAGAATGACTAAGATCATTAGCTGTCACCACTCCCATAAAGTGTTGGGTCAGTGATGGCTGCTTTCGTTTTGCTTCATTAATTACGCTTTGCGCAGGATTTTCTTCTACCATTATATTAATTAGAAACGGTTTAGTGATTCCATTGGTAAAATCATCACCGTAGCCCCCCCAACTTGAACTTCAACTGGGTAAGAAGTTTCGCTAATGCTACCAGCTAAACTAACGGGTGGTGTCATGTACTGCTTTCTGGTTTCACAAGTTGACTTAATGATATCTAGAATCTCGTCAACTTTGTCATCTTGAGCACCAATTAGATAGGTAACGTTCTTAGCCTTTAAAAATCCACCCTTAGTAGATAATTGGGTGGCCTGAATCTTATGTTTGATGAATTCAGATTGTAGTTTAGCTGCGTCCTTATCCTGGACAATTGCAATAATTAGTTTCATGGCTGATCCTCCTATTTGTTCTTATTAAAATAATTTCCTGCTCGTTTATATAATACGGAAAGTACTTGATTTACTACTTCATCAATTGGTTTGGTAGCATCAATTTTAATAACACGCTTAGGATCCCGCTTAGCGATGCGGTCATATGCATCATGGACCCTAACGTAAAAATCATGCTCCTGAAGGTCAAGCCGGTTAACTTCACCACTTCGATGCTTGGCAATGCGTTTCAAACCAACATCAACGGGAACGTCAAAGTAAATCGTCGTGTCTGGCATGAGTCCCTCAGTAGCAAATTGATTCATGTCCAAGACGGCCTTTTCGCCAAGCTCACGACCACCACCCTGATAAGCAATCGAACTATCAAGATAACGATCACACAACACTAATTGATTGCTTTTTAAAGCTGGTAAAATGGTTTTTACCAAATGCTCCCTTCTGGCAGCCGCAAATAAAAGTGCCTCACATCGATCATCCATATCAGTCTCATCTTTATTTAAAATGACCTTTCGAATCTGTTCTGATACAGGATTACCACCTGGCTCTCGAGTAGTTAACAATTGCTTACCAAGGGCTGGTTTGATTTCATCAACCACCTGGTTTAAAACCGTAGTCTTACCGGCTCCATCAGTACCTTCAAATGTAATAAATTGTCCTGTCATATTCGATTCATTCCCAGCATTTTTGCTATTTTCATTGTACTTTAAGTTATATTTAATGTCTATTTAAAAAGCCAGCTAGTGTTTAGCTGGCTTGCGTTTAGTTTTCGTATACTGATGGCTGAATTCGATCATTTTTAATGTTACGTTTCCGTGCTTGACGATACATAAACATATATTTTTGTTTGGTCAACATCGTCTGAGCAAACAAGTGATTATCTGTCTCAGAAACAGCTTGTTCAGTCTGGACCGCCTGATCCCAATCATTTTTTAAAAAATTAATCGTATCTAACAACTGGTCATCATAATTTTGTTTCATAGAACTATATCTAAATAAAGAAAACATAGCTAATTCCTCACATTTCAGTTCGTCCCGAAACTGCCTTAGAAAGTGTCATCTCATCTGCATACTCAATGTCGCTTCCGACAGACAATCCATGAGACAATCTGGTAACTTTAATTCCAGCTGGTTTGATTAACTTTGCTAAATACATTGCCGTAGCTTCTCCTTCTGGAGTGGCATTGGTGGCAATGATGACTTCTTTAACTTCTTCATTTTTCTGCAAGCGCTTGATAAGCGAGCTGATGTTGATGTCCTCGGGACCCTTTCCCTCAATTGGTGAGAGAACCCCATGTAAAACATGATAAAGACCGTTGTAATCCTTCATCTTTTCCATGGTCATAACGTCTTTAGACTGTTCTACAACCATGATCTTGCTTTGATCACGGGTCGGATCGGAACAAATCTCACATGGATCTGTCTCGGTAATGTTGCCGCAAATTGAACAAAAACGTAAGTCATTTTTAGTTGAAGTCAAAGCGTCCGCAAAGTTTTTCACGTCAGTTTTATTCATATCAACCGTATAGAAAGCCAATCGGGTAGCCGTTTTTCTGCCAATTCCTGGTAGATGCATGTAACTATCAATCAGCTTAGCAATTGGTTCTGGATATTGCATTTAAATCCCTTCTTCTACTACATGCCAGGAATATTCATTCCCTTAGTGTACTGACCCATTTTATCTTGGGTATCCTTTTCAATTTTTCCTAAAGCATCATTAACGGCACTGATCACCAAATCAGAAAGCATGTCAGGATCATCAGGATCAATGGCATCTGGTTTAACGTTCATGTCTTTCATCTTACGATCACCAGTGAAAGTAACGGTTACCATATCTTCAGGTGCTTTACCAACAAATTCACTTTTTTCAATTTCAGCCTGTTCAGCCTGCATCTTTTGTTGCATTTTTCTGGCCTTTTGCATCATCTTACCCATATTCATTCCGTTCATTATTATTTCTCCTTTTTAATCGTCTTTAACATTAATTATATCATTACCAAACATTTGCTTGGCTTGATTAAGGGAATCATTATCTTTTTTACCTTTTGTATCTTCAGGTTGTTCATCACTTGAAGCATCAGGGGCATCGGAATTGGCCTCTGAATTATTCGCTTCTGACTTGTCAGCTCCTGATCGGTGCTTCTTTAGATAGTCACTTCTAATTTGAGGCCACTCATCATTTGGAACAAACACCACGGTGGGAACAAAACCGAGAATCCGATCAAGCCCATTTTGGAGAGCATCCATCAGATCTCCATCAGCTCCAGCTTTTTGGTACAAAAAGCCATAATCAAACGCAACTACAACACCCTGATCACTTGCCGCAACAGGATTAGAAACGTGCATTACAGCTCGTTGAGTGACTGACAGCGACTGCAACAACTCCTGCCAAATATCTTGGTAAGCCGTTAGGTCTTTCCTGGTAGCCTTGCCCAACACCTCGTAGGCTTTAGTAAGGTTCACCTGAACTTGCTTATTAGCATCTTGATGATGAACTGGCTTGGACTTAGTGACATTTTGATCTTTAGTCTCATCAACGGGTGACTTCTTTTTTGAACCACTCAGTTCAGACTTTAACTCCGAAACCTGGTTCTTGAGATCTAAGAGTTGCTGTTCAAGTTCCTTAGTCCTACTACTTTCACCATGATCCTCATCTTTTGAACCAGCAACTGTCCCAGATTTCTTGGCGTTAGCAAGTTTAACCGTTAGTATATCAAGATAAACATCAGGATGAGATGAATAACGCATCTGATTTTGAACATCACTCATAATTTCAACGTACCGATAGATTAGTTCACTACCGATTTCGCCAGCAATCTTTTTAAAATTGCTGCCCAAAAGTCCTAACTCACTCTTTTGGACCATTTCGGGATCTTGATGATAAAGCAAAATATTCTGACAATAATCAACTAAATCTTCAATAAATTGATTAGCGTCTTTCCCATCATCTAAAATTTCTTGAACCATTTTTAATCCCGTTTGAACGTCAGAATTAAAAACAGCTTCAATGTATGACTGTAGCTTATCCCTAGTTACACTTCCAGTCACGGAAAGTGCACTCTCATAAGTTACCTTATCATTACTATATGAAAGGGCTTGGTCTAAGATGCTCAGTGCATCCCGCATTCCACCTTCAGCACTTTTAGCGATTACTTTCAGGGCTTTATCATCATAATCAATGTTCTTTTCTGAAAGAATGTATTCCATTCGCTTTAAGATGTCACTAGCTTTAATCCGCTTAAAATCAAACCGCTGTGTCCGTGAAATAATGGTAGCCGGAATCTTTTGTGGTTCAGTGGTCGCTAAAATAAAAATCACGTGTTCTGGTGGTTCTTCTAATGTTTTAAGAAGGGCGTTAAAAGCCCCTGTTGATAACATATGAACTTCATCAATGATATAAACCTTATACTTCCCTTCGGTGGGAGCATACTTGGCCTTATCACGAATATTTCTAATCTCTTCAACTCCGTTGTTGGAGGCGGCATCAATTTCAATGACATCGTTAAATGCACCCTTATTGATAGCTAAACAGGTGGCACATTCGTTACATGGTTCCCCATCTTTTAAGTTAGGACAGTTAACCGCTTTGGCTAAGATTTTAGCTGCCGAAGTCTTTCCTGTTCCTCTGGGGCCCGTAAATAAATACGCATGGCTAATCTGATTAGTTATCAATGCGTTTTTTAAAGTTTGAGTAATGACCGGCTGGCCAACAATTTCATCAAATCTTTGTGGACGCCAAGTCCGATACAGTGCTTGATAACTCATGAAATGCTTCCTTTCATTGAAAGTTGGTACCATTAATTATTATATATTGAAAATTGATGAAATGCTAATAACTTTAAACCTCAATTTTTCCAAAAAAAATCTCCCAGTCAAACGACTAGGAGTTTAATTTCTAAAAACGAGAAGCACAAGGCAAAAGATACTTAGTGCTGCTTCCTTCCGGACCTGACACGGTTCGTAAGTCCGCCCTTGCTTCAGGGCCTTACGGCACTAATTATCATAACCGAAAATCCATCAAATGTCTAGAATTATTTCCGATGTTTCCGCTTACCTTTAAAGAATTTTTTCATGGTAGCACCTGCTTGAGCGGCTCGCAAACCACTTGAAACCTGAACTTGATGATTTTGTCTGGGATCATTTAAAGTGTGATATAAACTTTCCACTGCTCCTGCATTTTCATTTTTAGAACCATAAACCAATCTTTTAATTCGAGTGTTAATAATTGCACCCGCACACATCAAACACGGTTCAACGGTCACAAACATTTCGCAGTCATTTAAGCGCCAACTTTTTAGATGAGCACACGCTTCTTCAATCGCTACGATCTCAGCATGCTCCGTTCCCATTTCAGTGTGTTCACGCAAGTTATGTCCTCTTCCAACAATTTGATCATCTTGGACGATAATTGCTCCAATAGGAACCTCTCCAATGATGGCGGCATGATTGGCTTCAATTAGAGCTTGATCCATAAAATACGCGTCGTTTTTATTCATCAGCGGCAGCCTTTCTACTCTTTAAAAGATAGTATCCCTTATCACGTTTAACGATTTGAACGTTTCCAAAAATTTGTTTCATAAGCTTCTTAGCGGACGGAGCTCCCTGCTTCTTCTGTAAAACCACCGTTAACGTCCCATCGTCTAGTAAATGATCATAAGATCCGGTGATCATCTCATCTACCACTTTTTTTCCAGCACGAACGGGTGGATTGGTAACGATCCCAGCATATTTTTGGGTGATATTCTGATACCCATCAGAGGCAAAGATGTCCACATTACTGATCTGATTCAACTCAGCATTCTGTTTGGCAAGGGACAAGGCCAGATTGTTAACGTCGACCATGGTAAACTGACGTTCTGGGTGAGTTTTAGCCAAGAAGAGCCCAATCGGACCATAGCCACACCCCATATCCAGAATCGGTCCTGCGGGCATTTCGTTAGTATCAACGTTCTTAATTAAAACTCGTGACCCATAATCAACCGTATTTTTAGAAAACACACCGTTGTCCGTTACAAAACTTAGCGTGGTTTTTAATAAAGAAAAGTTCCAATGTTTTTCCTCATGTTTAACATCAGGATTTGCGGTATAATAAAAATTGTTCAAATTTAACACATCCTAAAAAAATTAATATTTAAAATTACAAGCACTACATATAGCGTCCTTTCATCATCATTTTCACTATATGTAGTGCTTTTATCTGTTGAAAATTCCGATTTTTGAGAGTAAACTCATCAAGTGAACGATATCAAGGAGATGAAACAAAATGAAAAAAATTACTGTATTTACCAAAAATAATTGCATTCAATGCAAGATGACAAAACGTTTTCTTAGTGAACATAACGTTGATTTTGTTGAAAAGAACACATCTGAGAATCCAGAATACGTGGATTATCTAAAGGGCGAGGGATTTCATGCTGTACCAGTTGTTGAAAGTCAATCACTCGATGCATTCAGCGGATTTCAACCTGAACAATTAAAAAAGCTCGTTGGTTAATTGTTGTACTTATAGTATAGTACAAAACCAACATTCACGATATTTTCGCATGACACGATTAAGGGAGAATAGTCTAATATGTCTTTAAAGGATTTGCACGATGTTACGTATTACAAACTAAATAATGAAATTAATATCCCTGTCGATGGCCGGATTCAACTGGAAAAAGATCAGGAAGCACTGAAGGCTTTCTTTAAAGAAAACGTTAATCCGAATACCGTTAAGTTTGATTCGTTAAAAGATCGTTTTAATTACCTAATTAAGCATAACTACATTGAAGAGGGTTTCGTTAATAAGTACCCATTTTCATTCATTGAGAAGTTATACAAGTATTTGGATAGTCAAAATTTTCACTTCAAATCATTCATGGCTGCTTACAAGTTCTATGCTCAATACGCAATGAAAACTGACGACAACTCCATGTACTTAGAAGGCTACATAGATCGGACAGCAATGAACGCATTGTTTCTAGCTAATGGTGACCAAAAATTAGCTATGAATCTAGCTGATGAATTAATTCATCAGCGTTTTCAACCTGCTACCCCTACTTTTTTGAACGCTGGAAAGAAACGTCGGGGTGAGTTGATTTCATGTTTCTTACTTCAGACCACCGATAACATGAATACGATCGGTAGAACCATTAATTCAGCTCTTCAATTATCCAAAATTGGTGGAGGAGTTGGAATTAATCTTTCTAACCTAAGAGCTGCTGGTGATCCCATTAAACACATTCAAGGAGCAGCCAGTGGTGTTCTTCCAGTAATGAAGTTACTAGAAGATAGTTTCACCTATTCCAACCAACTAGGACAAAGAAACGGTGCTGGAGTTGTTTATCTTAGTGTTTTTCATCCTGACATCATTCAATTCTTGGGAGTTAAAAAGGAAAACGCCGACGAAAAAATCAGAGTAAACACCCTTTCACTTGGTGTGGTTGTGCCAGATAAATTTTATGAGCTCGCTAAAAATGATGATGATATGTACTTATTCAGTCCATATGATGTTGAACGTGAGTATGGAGTTCCCTTCTCATATGTTGATATTTCTAAAGAATACGATAATATGGTCAAGAACAAGAACATTTCTAAGAAAAAGATTCGAGCTCGTGAACTTGAAACCGAAATCGGAAAACTACAACAAGAATCTGGCTATCCATACATTATCAACATTGACACCGTTAACCGTGATAACCCGGTTGACGGTAAGATTGTCATGAGTAATCTGTGTACCGAAATTCTCCAGGTTCAGACACCTTCCATCGTTGACGATGAACAAAACTACGAACAGTTAGGAACCGATGTCTCATGTAATCTGGGCTCTACTAACGTAGTGAACCTCATGGCATCACCGGACTTCGGTAAATCAGTTGAAGCCATGGTGAAAGCTCTAACCTTCGTTACTGACCACTCATCAATTAACGTGGTTCCATCAGTTAAACACGGAAATGAACTAAGTCACTCAATTGGTTTGGGAGCCATGGGTCTTCATTCATATTTTGCTAAAAATCATATGTACTATGGCTCACCTGAGTCCATTGAATTTACCAGTACCTATTTCATGCTTTTAAACTACTGGACCCTGAAGGCTTCTAATCAAATGGCTAAGAATCGCGGAAAAGTTTTCCATAATTTCGAAAAAAGTAAGTATGCTGATGGATCTTATTTCGATCAGTACACTACCAAGAGTTGGGCTCCAAAGTCAGATAAAGTAAAATCACTGTTTGATGGTGTCTTTATTCCAACCGAAAAAGACTGGAACGCTTTAAAACAATCAGTCATGGAGTATGGTCTCTACCATCAGAATCGCATGGCCGTAGCTCCTAATGGTTCAACTGCTTACATTGGGGATGCAACAGCAAGTTTGCATCCGATTGTTCAAAAAATTGAAGCACGCCAAGAATCAAAGATTGGAACCATTTACTACCCGGCTCCATACCTTTCAAATGACACCATTCCTTACTATGAATCAGCCTATAACACTGACATGCGTAAAGTAATTGATGTTTACGCTGCCGCTCAAAAGCACGTTGATCAAGGAATGAGTTTAACCCTCTTTATGCGTTCAACCATTCCAAAGGGTCTTTATGAATGGAAAGATGGTAGAAGTGACAAAATGTCAACCAGAGATTTAACGATCCTTCGAAATTATGCTTACAAAAAGGGCATTAAATCACTCTATTACGTAAGGACCTTTACTGACGATAATACTGAAGTTGGTGCCAATGAATGTGAAAGCTGCGTAATTTAATCCTTAGGAGGAAATACATGGACATTAATAAAGTCTTAACCGGAAAGTCAAAAGGAAACTACAAAGCGATTAACTGGAATTCTATTGATGATGAAATTGACAAAGCTACCTGGGAAAAATTAACCGAGCAGTTCTGGCTTGATACTAGAATTCCACTATCAAACGATCTAAAGGACTGGCGTTCACTTGATGATGATCACAAATGGATCGTTGGTCACGTCTTTGGGGGGTTAACCTTACTGGATACCCTTCAGTCTCAAGACGGAATGGCAGCCCTTCGAAAAGATGCGGTAACGCAACATGAAATTGCGGTTTTAAATAACATTCAGTTTATGGAATCAGTACATGCTAAGAGTTACTCTTCAATCTTTTCGACTTTGAACACTCCTGATGAAATTGATGAGATCTTTCATTGGAGTGACACGGAAGAATTTCTTCAAAACAAAACCAAAAAAATCTATTCACTATACCACGATGATGGACATCCACTTAAAAAGAAAATTTCAAGTGTCTTTCTTGAAACATTTCTTTTCTATTCTGGATTCTATACCCCTATTTGGTATCTCGGTCATAACGAACTTCCAAACGTTGCTGAGATCATCAAATTAATTATTCGTGACGAATCCGTTCATGGAACTTACATTGGTTATAAATTCCAAGTTCAGTTCAACCAATTAGGTGAAAACGAACAAAACGACTTAAAAGATTGGATGTATAACTTTTTGTACGATCTTTATCAAAACGAAGAAAAGTATACTCATCTGCTTTACGATCAAGTAGGATGGACTGACGATGTTTTAACCTTCATTCGTTACAATGCCAACAAGGCATTAATGAATCTAGGACAGGATCCGATGTTCCCCGACACTGAAGAAGATGTTAATCCAATTGTTATGAACGGAATTTCAACGGCAACGGTTAACCATGACTTCTTCTCACAAGTGGGTAATGGTTACCGCCTAGGAAACGTAGAAGCTATGAGTGATTCCGACTATGATATCGGTGATAAGAAAAACAAAAAATAGTTTTCAAACAAAAAGGAGTTTCAGAATTAATTCTGAAACTCCTTTTTTTTATGGAATATTTTCTTCTACATTTTCAATCGTAGGTCGTTCACTAACTACTGACAAGAGCTGTAGCATCGTGAATACCAACGAATTGTCTTTCCGGTATACGAAGTACTTGGAGACCCAATTATCAACGTATTTTTGCTTATAAGAACGCAATCCTTGGAAGCTATAGAAAGCATCACCGTACTGGTAAATCAAATGGGCAATCTTCTCATTAATAAAACTAAACTTCGATTCACCCACGTTAGCAAGCGGAGCCATTCCAAGGTTAAACCACTTATAACCCTCATCTTGAGAATACTTAAACAGGTGAATAAAAATTCCGTCCATGATTCCAGAGGGTGCATCGTTTCCTGATCGCATCAAGTCAACCGACGTCATAACTCGATCACCAGTTGGCATGATATTAGCGAAGGCAACAATCTTCCCCTCCTTATCCCTGATAACAGCGATCGGAGCCTGATTCAAGTAATAAGGATCAAAGAAGCCCAGCGAAAAGCCCTTTTCATCACGACCATTCAACCATTCATCAGAGATACGTTTAAATTCAGCCATCTGCTCTTTAGGAAATGGTGGATCTAGAACCTCAAAGTGGTAACCTTCGCGATCAAATTTATGCATAAGAGCTCGCTCGCCACGATGTCGTTTTCCAGCAAGTGAAAAATCAGTGAGATTAACGTGACCTTCTTCACCCGCTTTAATGAAATCAAAGCCTTTTTCATGAAGTAACATCGTTAACGATTCCCCAACTTCATAAAATACTAGAGTGAAATCCGCTTTATCGGCATCACTCATAAATTGATCAATGGCAGCATCCAACTTGTCTTGATTACCAATTGGTTCACCCATCACAATTAACTTGTTGGCCTTCTGCTTATACATAAAGATCACTTCGTCTTCACTGTCTTCAGCGTAAAAGTAAACTTTTTTATCACGTAGAAAGACCAGGTGACTAACTTCATTTCCACCAAACTTATCAATCACATTTCGAATCCTAACTTCATCAAATGGTTGATTTAACCACGGAATCCGTGCGTATGTTAGATACTTATAGAGCATAAATAAGATAATAAACGCAATAATAATTCCAATAAATCCAGTTAACCAAACCTGCTGGGAAGGTAAGAGGTAGACATTCATCATTTTAATTGGACCACGACTGGGAAGATGATGATTGCTCATGTAGATCCCAATAATGGAGTAAATTAAGAAGGTCCCGATGAAGATCACCCCATCGAAAATGGCGTTTCCCCATGAATAAGTTAACTTCTGGCGATACATTCCCTTCCTTGATAACCACAAGCAAATAATGATAAAACCAAGTAAAAGCGTCAACTTTAAGGGAAAGTCTTCCTTCCAAAGCGTGTTCGCAATGGCAAATACCAAAATGATAACGGTTGGCCAGAAGGCTTTGTGGACCCGTGAACCAACTCCACGAGCTAGTCCGATCAATAAAATCCCAATAATCACGTTGGACAGTTGCCCCAAGAAGAATAAAGTGTAGGGTGCAAGTGACACATAAAGTGGATTGACCAAAGCCAGATTAGGAATGGTAGCGTACACAATCATCATGATTCCTGAGAAATACATGAAGATAGTGATGATAATCTGAGCCGATCTGTGAATAATCGTTTTAGGAATATCATCAAGAAAGTTGTTAATCCGTGCTCCCATTTCACTGAAGAAAAGAACCACACCAACGAAGAATGGTAAGAAGTAGTAGAAAACACGGTATAAAAGGACCCACACAGCAGCAATTGTTGGAGAGACACCCAGAGCACTTAAGCTTCCAATCATCATCGTATCAAATGATCCTAGTCCTCCTGGTAGCATTGAGACAACTCCAATGACATTCGCAATAATAAAAAGCGGAAAGACATTCCACAAATTAATGTTAAGTTTCATGAAATAACCAATGATCAAGAAGAGCATGGCACAACTACCCCACTCTAAACACGAACCAATGATTAATTGAAACTCTCGTTTTAAGGTTAAGTCACTGAAAAACTCGGAATTATTAAATCTAGTAAAGAGAAAAATGACAGGAAAATAAATCCCACCACCAACTAACCAAATCCAATCCTTGGCATACTGGGATCCGATCCCAAAGCCAAAGATCAAAACTAGTGAAACTAGACAGTACGTGGAAAGTCCTGCCAGTAAAAATAAAGCAATTTTAGAAATCGCATATAAAACCTGCTTCTTGGTGGCGTCCTTACTGTAAAACATCGCTCTTAGACTGGCACCGAGAAAACCACCAAAACCAGCAATGTTAGTAAACGAATTAACGATCCATCCACTTTTGATTATGTAAGATGGTTTAAACTTACCAGGCAGGAATTCCGTGATGGTAAAGTCGTAAATTAACATTGGTAACACGGCCACGAATCCCAGAATCGTTAAAATAATCAGGGTCGTTGGTGACTGAGATGCTAAACTTTCTCGCATCTGCTTTCCATTAATCTCTGAAAGGACGTGCGTTGCTTCATAAACAACAAATACAAGGACTAACACAACGAAAATCCCTTTAATCCAATTCGAATATTTGTTATAGAAATCCATAACTTTGTTAAATGCTTTTTTCAATTGTTAACCCCCAAAAATTGGCTAACCTCATTCTCTCAATTTTTATCACATAAAACAACTTTATTTACACAAAATTAAAGCAAAAAAAAGAACGTGCTTAGGCACGTTCTTTTTTGGGTGTAAACTACTTAAGAGTTACAGTAGCACCAACGGCTTCAAGCTTATCCTTAATGTCGTTAGCATCTGCTTCTGAAGCGCCTTCTTTAACAGCCTTAGGAGCACCGTCAACTAAGTCCTTAGCATCTTTCAAGCCAAGACCAGTGATATCTCTAACTGCCTTGATAACCTTGATCTTTTCTTGACCTGCTTCAGTAAGTTCAACATCGTATGAATCTTTGGTAGCACTGTCGTCACCGGAAGCACCTGCAGCAGCAACTGGGGCAGCTGCTGAAACATCGAATTCATCTTCGATTGACTTAACTAAGTCATTTAATTCAGTAATTGAAGCTTCTTTTAATTGAGCAATAATATTATCTTTATCAAAAGCCATTTTAATTTCCTCCTATTAGGACATTTAATTTATTTTTATTAAGCTGCATCACTGTCGTCACCATTGTCATCTTTATCAACAACAGCATTAACAGCATAAGCAACCTTACGGATAGGATCTTTCAAGATATTAGCAAGAGTTGAAAGCAATTCTTCACGGCTTGGTAGAGCAGCAAATTCATTGATTTCATCAAGTGAAGCAATCTTACCTTCGATAATTCCACCCTTGATTTCAAGTTCTGGATTATCATCAGCAAAATTCTTCAAGATCTTGGCAGGAGCAACTGGGTCTTCATCAGAAAATGCAACGGCAGTTGGTCCAACAAAAGTATCCTTTAAATCTTTAACGTCGGCTTTATCAGCGGCACGTTCCAAAATTTTGTTCTTAATAACACTCATTGATACATCATTATCACGTAGTTGTTTACGTAAATCAGTATCTTGAGCAACACTTAAACCACGATAATCAACAACGATTGCTGATACGGCTTTTTGAAGTTGATCAGCAACTTCATCAACCTTCTTGGCTTTAGCATCAATAACGTTCTTTCTTGGCATATTATTTCACCTCCCAATGTATTTTGGGACTTAATAAAAAATCCCTATGTTCGCCAAAACATAGAGAAAGAGTGTTTTACTCCTCGGCAGGCATAATTAAGGTTAAAACCACCTGAGTCTTAGGCGAATCATATTCAACTAATAATCTATCATAACGATAAATATTAGTCAATTAGGGATTATTTAATTAGTTAGTAACTAAAACGATTCAGGATCAACAGCGACACCAGGTCCCATTGTTGATGAAACAGAAATGTTACTAATGTAAGTTCCACGAACAGATGCTGGACGATTCTTAACAATCACATCATTGATGGTGTTAAGGTTTTCAGCCAACTTATCTGCATCGAATGAATCTTTACCGATTGCAACTGCAACGTTTCCATCACGGTCAGTTCTGTAAGTAACCTTACCGGCCTTAGCATCAGAAACCGCCTTTGAAACATCCATGGTAACAGTTCCAGTCTTAGGGTTTGGCATTAATCCCTTAGGTCCTAATACACGACCTAAACGACCAACTTGAGCCATCATATCAGGAGTAGCAATTGCGACGTCGAAGTCGAGCCATCCATCTTGAATCTTTTGAGCTAAGTCATCGTCACCAACGTAGTCAGCGCCAGCATCCTTAGCGTCTTGGGCTTTTTCGCCCTTAGCAAATACTACAACAGTCTGATCCTTACCAGTACCATTAGGTAAAACTACGGCACCACGTAATTGTTGATCAGCTTGTTTAGTATCAACGTTTAATTTGTAGACAACTCTGATAGTGTCATCAAAGTTAACTGCATCTAATTTTTGAACTAATTCTACAGCATCTTGAGCAGAATACTTTTTACTCTTATCAATTTGCTTAGAAGCATCTTCGTACTTCTTACCTCTCTTACGAGCCATTGTGTCTTCCTCCTTGCAATTGTGGTTATAACGGAATTTCCTCCCACTAGCACACTATCTTTCGATGCCGTGCTGTCCGGGCATAGTGAAATTAACCTTCAACAGTGAATCCCATACTACGTGCCGTACCTTCAACCATGCGCATAGCTGCTTCTACATCAGCTGCGTTTAGATCTTGCATTTTAGTTTCGGCAATTTGCTTAACTTGGTCTTTGGTAACCTTAGCGACCTTGTTAGTATTAGGTTCACCGGAACCGTGTTCAACACCAGCGGCTTTCTTTAATAGGACAGCGGCTGGAGGGGTTTTGGTTACAAAGTCGAATGAACGATCTTCATAAACAGTAATCACAACTGGAATAAGCATTCCTGCTTGATCAGCAGTACGTGCGTTAAATTCCTTGGTGAAACCCATAATATTAATTCCAGCTTGACCTAAAGCAGGTCCAACTGGAGGAGCGGGTGTTGCTTTACCCGCAGGTATTTGTAGTTTAACTACATTAGCTACTTTTTTAGCCACGAGACATACCTCCTTAAGTCCGTGTGTGGTAAATGAAGATTAAAATTTCTTCTCCCACGTTAATTTATGCAATACGCATACTAGATAAATATACCACGTTTATTTAAACGTGACAATGAGTAATTTACTGAGAATCTGCTTCTAAGGGTTTAACTTGATCAAATTCAAGCTCAGTGCTGGTTTCTCTACCAAACATATCAATGTTAACTTTGAGTTTTCCCTTAGTATTATCAATCTCAGTAATCTTACCAGAAAGACCTTTGAATGCTCCTTCAACGATGGTAACTGTGTCACCAACTTGGCTATCCAATGGCTTAACATGCTTTTTTACCCCAATGGTCGACATTACGTTATCAACCTCTTCAGGTAATAAGGGATTAGGCTTAGAACCTTGCCCATGAGAACCAATGAATCCAGTAACACCTGGCGTGTTTCGAACAACATACCAAGCTCTATCAGTCATTACCATTTGAACCAAGACGTACCCTGGGAAAGTTTTGTTCATTACAACTTTTTCTTTGCCATTCTTAACTTCATGTTCCTCAGTTTCTGGGACCACAATGTCAAAAATATAGTCTTCCATTCCCATAGATTCTTTTCTAGATTCAAGATTCATCTTAACTTTGTTTTCATAACCAGAGTATGTATGCAATACATACCATTGCTTCTCAGCAGTCTCTACCACAATGATTATCTCCTTTAACTTAAAACAAAATAAAAAAACTCCGCGTAAACGAAGTTCTTATCACTAAAGTAACTATAACAGAAATTAACATACTAATCTAGTTTAGGCCAACAACTTCAAAGCTGCTTGAATAGCCCAGTCAATTACACCAAGGAAAATTGCAAAAAAGATGGTGGTCCAAACAACGATTGAAGTATCAGTTCTCGTTTGTTTAGCGTTCGGCCAAACAACCACTTTCATTTCTGCAACAACGCTTTTTAAAAAGTTCCAAAATCGTTTCATGTAAATTCCCTTCTTAGCGAGTTTCGCGGTGCAACGTGTATTTCCCACAATGCTTACAAAATTTATTTACTTCCAATCGTTTAACGCGATTAGGATTGCTAGCAATGGTGTAGTTTCTTGAACCACATACAGAACAGGCTAGTGCCACTTTTTTCTGTGCCATAAGCTGCACCTCCTTAATATCTAATTAATACTATCATCAATAGAGACATTAGTCAATTCGATTAATCTCATGATACTTGCGTCGGCAACGTGCCATCGCATTCTTCAATCTCATCATATTTTCATCAGAAAGGTTAGCCATTTTTTCAAAGGTAAGGTTTTCAAGAGATTTAATAACCACTAGCCTTTCCACTACTGAAGATTTTTTCATTAGAATCTGTAAATTTTCATAGATTGAAAGCACTCGCTCTGGATTAGCAGCATGAACGTCAGCAATTGTATCCGAATAAAACTGGCTGTAAGCACTAAAAGATGCTTTTTTGGAATCAGGAAGTCGCTTTTGTGCCCGTTTTCTTCGTAAAATATCATATAATCGATTTTTTAAATTCGTTTTGTAATAGCTGCCAAAGGTCACATTTCGACTTGCATCATATCGAATAATTGTCCGGTGAAGAACAATGGCCGCTTCTTGCTTCCAATCTGATAGCTCCATGTCCGAAACGTAAAAATCATTCCACAGTTTTAAATAAATTGGTGCATATTTTTCAAATAATTTAATAAAGTCAGCATCATTCCACTTAGCGTCTTCAATTAGTTTTAACTCTTTAGCACGTCCATTTTCTTTGTTCACAAGTTGGTTCTCCCCCTCAATCAATTAATTAACAATTAATATCGTACCCAAGTAGATTTAATCAAAACAAGCGAACAAATGTTTGATACAGAAAATTATCCACTAACCAATTTTTAATATCGAAAATCCGATATTAAGGTAACAAAAAAGGAATGATCCAAAAGTATCATTCCCAAACTAAATTATTTAATTATAACGGATGACGGGAATTAAATCCCTGATACATCACAAGACCCGCTGCTACCGAAGCATTAAGGCTCTGAATGTCGCCTACCATTGGAATCGTGAGGGTCTCATCGACCTGTTTCTTAAGAAGGGGAGCGATCCCCTTACCTTCACTACCAATGATTAATGCGGAAGCTCCACGTGCATCCCAGCGCCGATAATCGGTTCCTTTCATATCCGTTCCAAAAATCCATAAGCCACGATCTTTAAGTTCTTTAACGGTATTAACCAAGTTAGTAACTCGTGCAACTGGGACCCGTTCAATGGCCCCCGCTGATGTTTTTGCTACCGTTGAAGTCAGCCCTACCGCACGACGTTTAGGAATAATGATGCCATGAACTCCAGCAGCATCCGCAGTTCTAATGATAGAGCCTAAGTTATGTGGATCAGCAATATTATCCAAAATAACGAAATACGGCTTTTCACTCTTAGATTGGGCATTCTCAAACAAATCATCAATTGAAGCATATTTAAAAGAAGCAATTGCGAGCATCACTCCCTGATGATTCTGATTGTCTGACATTAGGTCTAGTTTCTGTTTAGGGACTTTCGAAATGACTAGATGACGTCCCTTTGCCAAACGAATGATGTTTTTAACCGTGTCATCATCCTGACTAATTCCACTTTGCAAAAACACCTTATTAATCTCTTGATCCTTACTTCGCAAGGCAGCAACTGCCGGATGTCTTCCAATTATAAAGTCTTCATTATCTCTCATATTCCACTCTCCCAGCGTCTACTTGATCAATGCACCACTTGGCCAATTCATCAAGACGCCTGTCCTGACCACTAAGTGATAAGAAACCAAAAAGGGCTTCAAAACCAGTTGAGATCCGATAAGTAACAACACTCGTATTCTTAGCATGGGTATAGCTCTTAGCGTTACGCCCACGTTTAAAGAAGTAAGCCTCTTCATCACTTAGAATTCCATCATGCTTCATGAGGTCAATTAGTCCAGCTTGGGCTTTAGCGGATACATATTGGGTGGCAAACCGTTGTAGTTGATTTGGTCTAGCAATCCCCTCATCAATTAGATGACGTCTGATATATACCTCATAAACTGCATCCCCCAAATAAGCCAATACAATTCCATTTAACTGTCGATATTGAATATTGTCGTCCGCTTCACTCATCTAAATTAATTTTCCCTTCTGAACCGTGTTCCTTGCGGTGTATCTTCTAGTATAATTCCCTTATTTTTTAATTCATCACGAATTTCATCGCTTCGGGCAAACTGCTTGTTCTCCCGAGCGTTATTTCTTTCTTGAATTAATTCTTTAACTTTATCATCATTTAATTCGCTACTTTGGAGTTTAATTCCAAAAATGGAAGATAACTGTTCCAGTCGCTTCATCAACAATTTGATTGATTCTTTAAAAACAACGGGACGTTCCGCGTAGACATTGCCGAGTTTAGCTAGCTCGTAAACCTTTGCGATTCCATTTTGAACGTTAAAATCATCATCCATGGCATCCTGAAAATCAGCTTGAATTTGCCGAATTTCCTGATCTAATTTTGGATCATTGTAATCCTCAGCATCCTTTAATCGGTAATTTAAATTGTCAAAGGCGGTTTGGATTTTTTGCAGATTAGTAGCTGCTTCGTCAACTCCCTGCTGGCTAAATCGAATTGGACGCCGGTACTGGGTAGTTGAGATTAGAAACCGAAGTGCCTGTGGGTTATCCTTTTTCAAGAGATCGTGAACCGTCACAAAGTTTCCCTTTGACTTACTCATCTTTTCATCATCGTCACCGACGGTAACAAAACCATTATGAAGCCAGTAATTAACAAACTTCTGATCAGTCTTGGCTTCACTTTGAGCCCGTTCATTTTCATGGTGAGGAAATTCTAAATCGATTCCACCTCCGTGGATATCAAAAGTATTACCCAAATACTTAGTTGACATCACTGAGCATTCAATGTGCCAACCTGGGCGTCCCTTTCCCCACGGTGAATCCCATGAAATCTCGTCTGGTTTTGCTTTTTTCCAGAGGGCAAAATCAATTGGATCCTCCTTCTGAGCTAGTTCTTCACTTGAAACGTGTTCACTTGCACCACTCTCAAGATCATCAATGTTCTCATGACCTAGCAGGCCATATGATTTAAACTTTCGGGCACGATAGTAGACCGTTCCGTTAACATTGTAAGCATATCCCTTATCAATTAAATCAGCCACAAAGGCAATGATGTCTTTAATATTATCCGTTGCCCGTGGATTAACGGTTGCGGGCTTTACGTTTAGAGCTTTAGTATCTTCCATGTAAGCATTGATGTACTTATCAGCTAACTTAGGAACCGTCGTTCCCTCTTTCTTTGCTTCGTTAATCATTTTATCGTCAACGTCAGTAAAATTGGACACATAGTTCACTTGGTAGCCACAATACTCCAGATACCGCCGAATGGTATCAAACGCTACCACGCTTCTAGCGTTACCGATATGAATGTAGTTATAAACAGTTGGACCACAGACATACATATTAACCACACCGGGTGTAATCGGCTCGAATTTTTCTTTTTCATTTGTAAGTGAATTATAAACTTTTAGCATGTCCAACCTCCTAATTATTATTCAATACTAACATACTCATAATGACCCAAATCAATGATCCCATCCATTATGAACTAGACCAATTGAAAAGAAAATATTTTACTTTTTTAGTGCCGTCTTCAACGCTTCACCAATGGTTGAGACACCAACTACTTGAATGTTCTTTGGTGGCGTCCATCCCTTTAAGTTGTATTTGGGAACAAGTACTCGCTTAAAGCCTAACTTTTGGGCCTCAATAACGCGTTGTTCAATTCGATTAACCCGTCGAATTTCACCAGTCAAGCCAAGTTCACCAATGTAGCATTCTTTCGGATCGGTTCCCACGTTTTCGTAACTGGAGGCAATACTGATTGCCATTGCCAGGTCAATCGCTGGTTCGTTTAACTTCACTCCACCAGCAGCCTTTAAATAGGCATCCTGATTTTGCAACATTAATCCAGCTCGTTTTTCTAAAACCGCCATAATCAACGAGACCCGGTTCCGATCAAGACCAGAAGCGGTCCTTTGTGCGTTCCCAAAAACCGATGGAACAATGAGAGCCTGTAATTCCACCAGAATCGGACGAGTTCCCTCCATTGCTACCACAATGGCAGAGCCGGTGGCATTTTTTAAGCGTTCTTCCAGAAAAATTTCGGATGGATTTTTAACCTCTTTGAGACCGTCTTCGTCCATCTGAAAGATTCCTAGTTCGTTAGTAGAACCAAATCGATTCTTAACGGCCTGTAATAGTCGATAAGAATGATGTTTGTCCCCTTCAAAATAAAGGACGGTATCCACCATGTGTTCAAGTGTCTTAGGTCCTGCAAGCGTTCCACCCTTGGTAACATGACCCACTAAGAAAATAGTAATCCCATTCGTTTTAGCAATATTCATTAAGTCAGAGGTAACTCCTCGAACCTGGGTCACAGATCCAATGGCAGAGGGAATTTCATCCTCCTGCATGGTCTGAACTGAATCAATAATGACCGTATCGGGTTTTACTTCTTCAATGGCTTTTCTGATTGAAGCCATGTCAGTTTCAGGATAAATGTATAAATTACCATTTTCGGAAACATTCAGTCGATCGGCTCTCATTTTAATCTGATCGGCACTTTCTTCTCCCGAAACATAGAGGACCCTTTGTCCTGAGTCAGCCAACTGACCAGAAACTTGCAAGAGTAAGGTTGACTTACCAATTCCTGGATCACCACCAATTAATACCAGTGACCCAGGTACGATTCCACCACCTAGGACACGATTTAATTCATTTGAATCCACCTGAACTCTAGGAGCACTTTCTGCGTTGACCTGTCCGATTAACTGTGGTTGTGATTTGTTGCCACTAAGGGAAACTCGACTAACATTAGCCTTTTTCGGATCGGTCTTCTGAACGGTCTGTTCCACCATCGTGTTCCACTCACCACAGTTGGGACAACGTCCCATATAGCGTGGTGAAATGTATCCACAGTTGGAACAAACGTATTGTGTTTTTGTTTTAGCCATTAAATCATTTCCTAACTATTTGCCAGAAGAGCCAAATCCCCCATTTCGAGTTAATTTTGGTCCTTCATCTTTGTCCGCCAATAAATAAGGCATAAAGATTCCCTGTCCAATTCGGTCACCCTTTTTAATCTTGCGATCAACGATGCCGAAATTTAAAATCTGGACAAAAATCTCCCCCTCATTACTCTCATTATTATAGTAATCAGCATCAATGACACCAATCCCATTAGGAATCACTAAGTTTCGTTTAAGTGGATTACTCGAACGATTTGCAATAATCAACACTTCGTTTGGTTGCATGTAAGCCTTGATTCCGGTTGGAACCAAGAACGGTTTTAGAGCCTTTTCTGAATCCATAATAGCTTGCTGATCTAAATTCTTTTGTGCCTTGATAATGGCAAACGCATGCATCAAACCGGTCTTCCAGATTGATGGGATGGTCATATCACAAGCACTGGCAAAGTCATAGCCAGCCGCTTTTTCCGTTGCTCGTTTTGGTAACGTTAAATTTTCGTTCTGATATTTTGAAACAATTTCAAAGCCTCTTAGCATAATCGATTACCCCTTCATTTCTCAAAAATTCCTACTATTATTTTACCAGTCTTTTCTAAAATTTGACATTGCTTGACAAAATCATGAAGACCAGTGAAAATTAATATTAGTGGTCAAGTTACTGAAAGTAACGACTTAATTTGAAGGGGAACAATCAAATGAATTCAGCAGATCAGCGAGAGTTAAAGAAACACGTTGGAAAAGAAGCTGTTAAACACGTTAAGGATGGAATGGTCTTAGGTCTTGGATCGGGAACCACCATCAAGTACATGGTAGATGCTCTGAGCGAACGCATTAAGAACGAAGGCTTAGACATTATTGGGGTACCAACTTCTAACAAGACTAAGCGTTATGCTGAAAGTCTTGGGATTACCACCAAGGACGTCGACAAAGTCGATCACATTGACCTCACCATTGATGGGGCTGATCAGATCGATAAGAACTTCCAAGGAATTAAGGGTGGCGGTGCAGCGCACTTAATGGAAAAAATCGTTGCCATTAACTCTGATCGTAATATGTGGATCGTTGATGAAAGTAAGATGGTCAAAAAGCTCAACTATCCACTTCCACTTGAAGTAATTCCATACGGTAGTGGTCAACTTTATCGCCGTCTTAATCGAATGGGACTTCATCCCAAGTTCCGGCAAAGTGGTCATGGAGGAAAGCTAACGACTGATTCCGGTGATTACATCATTGATCTTGGACTACCAGAGATCACCACCCCAGTTCAACTAGGTGAAAAACTCGATAGTATGACCGGAATTGTGGAACATGGTTTGTTCCTAAACATCGTTAATACCATTATTGTTGAACATGCTGACGGTCCTGAAACAATCGAAGCCCGTTAGGTTCGAGAAATTACAAGAATAATTACGCAAAGTTTTAACAATCTTAGCCAATAAAAAGGACGAAAACTTAAATAAAAGTTTTCGTCCTTTTTATTTTACTTCAGATACGTTTTATCTAAAATGTCTAAATCAGGATCAAAGGTATAGATGATAGGACGACCATTTTTAACTTCGACTCCATCAATTCCCTTATCACTAATGTTTTCTAAGTATTTAATTAACGCTCGTAGAGTACTTCCGTGAGCCACTATCAATTGATTTTTGCCATCAAGAAGTCGAGGAGCAATCTCATCCTGCCAATATGGAATCATACGATCATAAGCCATTTTAAGACTTTCTGCTGGCGGTTCAACCACTCCCAGTCGTCGATACTTTCGCACCGGCGGGACTTCGTCTAATTTCGGTGGGACCGCATAAAAACTCCTTCGCCACTTCATAAACTGGGTATCTCCTACCCGTTTTCTAACTTCTTCTTTATTTTGGCCCCTTAATGCACCGTAATGCCGCTCGTTTAAGCGCCAACTCTTGTGTTCAGGAATAAAATCCTGATCAATCACATCTAGGACAATCTCCGCGGTCACAATAGCACGTTTTAAAACGGAAGTATGGACGTCACTGAATTGAATCCCGGTTTCTTTTAACCGTTTGCCAGCTTTAATGGCCTCTTCAGCACCCTTTTTAGTTAGTGGGACATCACTCCATCCAGTAAAGGTATTAGTGTGATTTGCGACACTTTCGCCGTGTCTCATAATTACTAATTTACTCATCCAATCGCCTCAATAAACTAAGATTACTTACTTTCCTCAATCGTCTTGTCATTTAACATGGTGGCATCGGTCTCCTTGTAGCGTTCTCCGATAAAGGTAACCACGGAACCAATCAAAATGATCACGATCCCGACGACGGTTGGCAAATTGATCTTCTCACCAACAAAAATCATGGCTAAGATTGGTGCCAAACCAGGTTTTATGAAGAATACTAGGGACGCAATGGAAACCCCAGACTCCTGCATGGCCAAGAAGTAGAAGGCAAATCCACCACCAGTCACACAAACTCCAATAAAAAACAAAATCCAAAAGTTTTGTAAGTTAACATCTTTCAAAATGGGAATGGCAGCGAACTGGCTTAACCATCCCACCGTTTTCATTCCGCTAGCCACAGCAGGAATGTTGGTAATCAATGATAGAACAAAAAGTTCAAAAGAACCAGCAATAAATGTAAAACAGGTAATGGTTATCCCATCTAAATTCCTTTTCACCGAACAGGATTGTGACAGAATACTATAGAAGCCAAAGGTAACCGCTGACAGAAGGGATAAAATAATTCCAACTGGATTAGTCAGATTAAACGGATTGACAATCACAATTAACCCAATAACGGAAATAATAAGCGAAATTAAATTTGCTCGTCCAATTCGTTCGTGCAAAATGAAATAGGCAAAAATAACTGCAAATACTGGATTACAACTAAACAAAACGGCCACAATGGCTGGTTTATCATAAACGATGGCTAACTGATACAAAGTCATGCTGATAACCACACATGCAAATCCGGTAAACGCAAAGGCTTTCCAGTCATCTAGATTAAGCCTCCGCCGTCTTTTATGTAACTCATAAAAGGCAAACGGCAACAATACTACCCCACCAATGAAGAATCGCAGTAAATTTAACTGAATTGGATTAAACTCACTGCCAGCAACCTTTAAGGCAATCTCCATCGAACTAAACATTAACGTTGAAATTAAAACATATATCACTGATTTTTTCACTTTACACTACTACTCCCATTCTTTACTTGTCTATTTTTCAATTGACTCGTCTTAATGGATCTGTTGTACGATCACCATTAAAATGGGTAAAACAATCAAACTGATGATGGTCGTCTCAGTAACCATCAATGAAGCATAATCGGCGTCCGCACCATACTTTCTGGCAACAATTGGGGCATTTGTCATAACTGGCATGGCCGCTTGCATGATAAAAACCTGTTTCATTAAAATTGGCATTCCGGTTGGAATTACCAAGAGCGCCATGAGGGATGGCGAAATGATAAACCTTCCTAGTAAGATCCCCCAATTGGAAGCACTCAAATCGAACTTGGCAAGATTGACATTTGCCATTGAAATTCCAATGAACATCATGGAAAGTGGAATCGTCAAGTTCCCGACGTACTGAAAATCACTCATTAAGAAACTAGGTAGTTTGATCCTAAGAAGGACCAAAATGACCCCAATAATGAATCCTAGAAGTGGCGGTGAAAGGATCTTCCCGATCGTCTTTTTCCAATCAAACTTGGAATTGGCATCCCCGTCCATTTGAATTAGGTAAACTCCAATGGTCCAGAAAAACGTCGTGTTGGCCATGTAGTACACCAGAACGTATGGGAGGCTTTGTGCTCCAAACAACGCCATATTAACCGGCAAACCAACAAAGACCGTATTAGAATTTAAAAACATCGATTCAAACAAGCCCCGATGATACTTTTTAATGCGAATAACTCGTGCAATTGCCACAGAAATGCCGAACATGATCAACATACTTACCACGGGGAACCGCAAATCTGGCAGGGTCGAAAGTAGAGTATCAGCCGTAAAATCATGACCAATGGTGTAAATCATGTAACACGGTAAAGCAACGTCAATCACCAATTTTACAATTAAGTTCGTGGAATCATCGTTGAACCAATGCCGTTTTGCCAAAACAAAACCAAGTATAATCATGATTAACACGATTAGTATTCCTGAAATACTTTTAAAAAAGATCCCCATTAGACCATCCTATTCCTATAAATTTAACTTAATTTATTGTACCATATGATTTTGTGCCATTAAAAACTACTATAATGGGACAATATGGTTATATTAAAATATACTAAAAAGTTAAGAAATAACTAGCGTTTGTCTTCAAGACTGCTATATAATTTGAACCAGTATTAATAATAAGTGGGGGCTGCACATGTCAAATAACGATAACAATAATGACAATTATCAATCACGTAATCGTCGGTCCGGTAATCCACACTTTGCGGAACCACAATCTGAACCCGCCGTTGATTATGATGAAGAACCACATCATCCAATCGCATGGACCTTTATGGCCATCGTCTTACTAATTGTCCTCATTGGACTAGCGTTCGGATTTCGAGCTTATACGCAAGCACGTCATTCGTTTGGCGGAACATTTCAAGATGATGGCATTGGAAAATCACGAAACGTATCTGGGATCCTCAAAAAAAGAAAGCCCTTTTCCATCCTATTGATGGGAACCGATACAGGGGCACTGGGGAGACACGACGTTGGTCGTACTGACACAATTATCGTTGCCACCGTTAATCCACAAAAAGAAACTACTTACCTAACCAGCATCCCTCGTGATACTAAAGTGGTTGTTAACGGCGATTCCCAGCCATACGAAAAAATTAACGCAGCTTATACCATTGGCGGTCCTAAAACTGCCATTTCTACCGTCCAGGATCTTCTTAACGTTCCCATTGATTATTTTGCCATTGTTAACATGGGCGGATTAAAACAGATGGTGAATTCAGTCGGTGGAGTTGACGTTAAACCACCACTCACATTCAAATATGGCAATGCAAACGTAGTTAAGGGCAAAATGACTCACCTAGATGGAGACCAAGCCCTTGACTATTCCAGAATGCGTGATGACGATCCAAAGGGTGATTATGGACGGCAACAACGGCAACGTCAAATTCTGGAGAAGCTGGTGATGAAAGGAATGGGAATTTCTTCCATTCCTAGGTACCAACAAATTCTTGAATCACTAAACGGCAATCTCAAGACTGATTTGTCCTTTGATGACATGATTGCGATCAGATCCAAGTATGGTCCAGCTACTCATCACATTAAGTCGGAAACACTACAGGGAAATGAAGCCATGATTAATGGGATTAGTTACCAAGTAGCTCAACCCGATGAGCTAATGAACGTTTCTAATCATATTCGGACAACTTTGAATCTCGATCCTGCTAAGGGATTAACTTCCAAGCAACAACAAACTAACTCCCCTAGTAACGGAAATGGCGGGGGTCAAGCTAATAATCAAGATTCAAGTGATAACTCTAGTTCCGCTTCAACCGCGCCAGCATACTAAAAAAGCACTTCACATAACGTGAAGTGCTTTTTATCTTAATTTAATTTTTTATCTAATTTCATTTAAATCAAGGCCTAATGCTTTGGCAACCCGAGTTCCATATTCAGGATCAGCCTTATAAAACTGTCTGGTCTCCAGGACCTTAATCTCATGGTTATTAACGGAACCTAAAGCGCCCTTGATGGTCTGAATCAAACGATCTCGTTCTTCAGGCTTCATAACATGGTAAAGCTTCCCAGCCTCACTATAATAATCGGTATCGTAAGGTTTAAAGGCACCAGTTTCACCCTCGACCTTATCAGGACTGGTTGAAGCACTGAGATCCTCAACTGGACCGCCTTTACCATTTGGCTCATAGTTAACCGATCCGTCTTGTCCTTGTGCCATTAAGCCATCTCGTTCATAGTTATGAACACCATCAACAGGACGGTTGACCTTAAGTTGTTCATAATTAGCTCCTAAACGGTATCGCTCAGCATCCTTATAGGCAAACAAACGTCCTTGTAACAGTTTATCTGGACTAGCTTCGATTCCAGGAACTAGGTTAGCTGGTGAGAAAGCTAATTCCTCAACGTCGTCAAAATAGTTAGTTGGGTTTTGATTAAGGGTAAATTCACCAACTTCTTGCAGTGGGTAATCTTTATGAGAAACAACTTTAGTGACATCAAAAATGTCAGGTTTATAGTCAATTCCAGCTTGATATGGGAGAATTTGGACGTAAACCTTCCATGTTGGATAGTTCTTTTGTTCAATCGCATCGTACAGGTCATGAATAAGGTAATCCGTATCCTTAGTAGCTGCTTCAGAAGCCTGCTCATTCGTCATGTTTTTAACACCCTGTTGACTAATAAAGTGATACTTAACCCAAAATGGAGTTCCTTCTTTATTAACCCACTTATAGGTGTGACTACCATAACCATTCATGGTTCGGTAACTAGCCGGATTACCACGATCACCCATCAAATAGGTTACTTGATGAACTGATTCCGGTGAATGAGACCAGAAGTCCCATTGCATTTCTTGAGAACGCAAGTGAGTCTTAGGATCACGTTTTTGAGAATGAATAAAATCAGGAAACTTAAGGGGATCATTTACGAAGAATACCGGAGTATTGTTTCCGACGATGTCATAATTGCCCTCTTTAGTGTAAAACTTCAACGCAAATCCACGAACATCCCGCACTGTATCAGGATAACCAGCTTCTCCTGCAACCTGAGAAATTCTGATTGTCATCGGGGTTTCTTTCCCCTTTCCGTTAAAGATGTCAGCCTTAGTGTACTTGCTCATATCATGAGTTAGTTTAAAAACACCCTTGGCACCAGCACCTTTAGCGTGAACAACTCGTTCTGGAATTCGCTCACGATTAAAGTGAGCTAACTTTTCCAGTAGTTGATAGTCTTGCATTAAAACTGGGCCACGAACCCCAGCAGTTTGTGAATGTTCATTGTTAGCCCATGGTTGGCCAGCTTCAGTTGTTAATTTATCTGTCATAATCACATCATCCCTTGATAATTAATTAATATACCCACTTCTCTAAATTAATCCTAGCGCGCTGAAAGTCAATCAAAGGAACCTAAAAGCCAAAAAATAACACCTAATCTTAAGAAAGATTAGGTGTTATTTGAATCATTATTCAATTATGCGGCCAAGAAGACTCGAACTTCCACCGGGATAAATCCCGACAAGATCCTTAATCTTGCGCGTCTGCCAATTCCGCCATGGCCGCATTGCTACAATAAACATCATAGCAAATTTAACGACGAAGCGCAATGAATTTTTGAATTAATCTTCACCACGAATGGTAGCACCATCACGATCAAGATCAATTAACCGACATTTTCCGTCCAACTGATCGTTACTTTCAATCTTGCTTTGTAAGGTCGTTAAGTGATCATAGTCACCTAACGTAATGATTGAGGAACCCACTCCACTAATGTAGGTTCCATAGATTCCTAATTCATGAGCGGTTTGTTGAATAACCTTAAAGTCTTTAAAGTCATTCCCCTGACCGGTTCGAATCAGACTATCAGCTTCAACCATATGAGCAGCCTTATCCCAATCTTTCTGCATTAAAGCCGCAACAAATACATTCGAAGCACTACTGGTTTGAACCTCTTGGGCAAATTTAATTTCCTTAGGGAAACGTTCCATTCCCTTCTTTTGGGTAATTTTTTCGTTTCTGATAAAGACCAAGGCTTGCATTTCATCAGGCATATGAGCTTTTACCACGTCGGTTTTACCATCTTCATAATGAGAGATGGTAATGTCACCTAAAATTGCCGAAGCGATGTTATCCGGATGGCCTTCCATCCGACTACCAATGTTGATCTGATCATTAACAGATAAGTTCATGTTTTCGAGTTTGTTGGCAATTTTAATTCCCGCTGCTATTGCCGTAGTGCTCGAACCCAGTCCTTTTTCAAGCGGAACATCTGACATTACTGTTAGTTGGTGGGGCATAATCTTAGGATTGACCTTCAAAATAGTTTGAACCACTAGGTTCTTGTCGTCGTGAGGGACTGAGTCACCAAAAGCGTGGTTAACCCGCCATTTTTCCGTCTCTTCTTCAACAATAACCGTGTAATACATGTGAAGAGCAAGTCCGATTGAACTATATCCGTTTCCAACGTTTCCTGAGGTTGCAGGAACTCTAACAATAATTTTTTCCATGATATTTCACTCCTTTTTAACTAGTTTTAGCTTACCACGACACTTACTACATACAAAGCGGGAAATATTTACCCGTCGCTTACGTCGATAGATCTGACCACAATTTGTACACTGGTAAAGATAATAAATTGTCGATTTTGCTTTTAAATTAGGGGCATATCTACTTCCACCGACAGCTTTAAGTAACTGCTTAAATTCTTTAGAACGATGATTAGCTGAGTAACCAGCTAGGTGTAAATGATAATGAACCAGCTCATGCTTAATGATTCCAATCAGTTCATCCTCTGAAATCACATCTGCCATTTTTCGATTAATATCAATATTATGATCTTTTAAGTGATAACGACCACCCGTTGTTTTCAGGCGCCCATTAAAATAAGCCCGATGCCTAAATGGTTTTCCAAACGACTCTAACGAAATTCGTTCAACTAACTTCTGTAATTCATCATCTTGCAACTGGCTTCGCTCCTATTCTGGTCCCACCATTGAAAGTTGGATACGTTTTCGATCAAGATCAACGTCTAAGACCCAAACATCAACAATATCACCAACGGAAACGACCTTCGCCGGATCCGAGATAAACTTGTGACTCATTTTAGAAATATGAACCAGACCGTCCTGCTTTACTCCAATGTCAACAAATGCTCCAAAATCGGTTACATTTCGCACCGTTCCTTGTAATTTCATTCCGGGTTTTAAATTATCAATCTTCATGATGTCTGATTTCAAGAGGGGCTTAGGCATGTTATCCCGTTGGTCCCGTCCTGGATTCTTAAGACTAGTCAGGATATCGGTCACGAGTTGTTGATCAATTGATAATGATCGGGACAACTGTACTGGATCAGCTTTTTCGAGCTGTTTCTTGCCATCTTCAGAACTAAAATTATCAAGGGTTAATCCCAATTCATTTAAAATTTGCTTAGCTTCTGGATAACTTTCTGGATGAATATCAGTGTTATCCAGTGAATTCTTACCGTTGATAATGCGCAAAAATCCAACCGACTGCTCAAAAGCTTTTGGTCCAAGCCGCTTAACCTTTTTAAGCTGATTACGATTCGAAAACATACCATTTTCATCCCGATACGTCACAATATTTTGGGCAATGGCCTTTGAAAGACCCGAAACATGTTCTAAAAGGTCCGGGCTCGCGGTATTCAAGTTCACCCCAACTTGATTAACCGCCGTCTCAATCACTCGGTCCAACTGGTCATCGAGATTACTTTCAGAAACATCGTGTTGATACTGACCAACCCCAACCGCCTTAGGATCAATCTTGATTAGTTCCGCAAGCGGATCCTGTAAACGACGTCCGATGCTAATTGCGGACCGTTCCTCAACGTGTAAATCTGGAAACTCTTTTCTGGCATTGTTACTAGCGGAGTAAACGGACGCTCCTGCTTCATTAACAATTACGTAATGAACCGGATAATTAATCTTCTTAATGGCATCCGCCACAAACTGTTCTGACTCACGGGAAGCCGTTCCGTTTCCAATCGCAATCATTTCAACGTGATACCGTTTAATTAAATCAATGAGTTGTTGCTTTGCACGGGCCTGCTCGGAAGCAGTGGCTGGTTTGGTTGCTTTAATAATTTTCTTGGTTAAAAATTTTCCACTAGCGTCAATCACAGCAAGTTTACATCCCGTTCGATAAGCTGGATCAAATCCTAGTACTACTTTCCCCTTGATGGGCGCCTGCATCAATAAGTGATACAGATTTCTACCAAACACTTCAATGGCATGTTTTTCGGCCGTTTCAGTCATGTTGGAACGAATTTCACGTTCAATGGCAGGACCAATAAACCGCTTGTAAGCATCTTTTCCGGCTTCTTTTACGAACGCCAAAGATGGCCCCTTATGATTACTAACTACATGGAAATCAATGTAATGCATGATAGCATTCACATCAACATCCAGTTTCACGTTTAAAACCTTGGCTTTTTCACCACGGTTAATGGCCAGGATCCGATAACTTGGAACTGCTTTTGCTCGTTCACTAAAGTCATAGTAGTCACTATAAACGCCACCATCATCATTTTCCTTTCCCTTGGTTTTAACCTTGGTCACTAAAATGGCATTCTTGAGGGTATAATTTCGAATCCACTCTCTAAGCTTAGCGTTATTACCAATTGCATCAGCGATGATTTCATGAGCCCCGTCTAAAGCATCATCAGTTGAATCAACGTTCTGCTCATTATTTACAAACTTTTGCGCCAACTGGGCTAAGGGTTGATCACGAAACTTTAAAATGGCAGCTGCAAGTGGCTCTAACCCACGTTCTTTAGCAACCGTAGCTTTGGTCTTGCGCTTCTGTTTGTATGGAAGGTAGAGATCTTCAACTATTTGCATGCTTTCTGCGTTTAAAATTTCATTCTTTAGCTGTGAGGTTAATTGTCCTTCTTCATCAATCTTTTTAATGACTTCGGTTTTTCGATGACTGAGTTTCTCTAATCGTTTGTAGGTATCCTCGAGTTCCCTAATCTGAACTTCATCTAAGTTTCCGGTTCGTTCTTTTCGATAACGGGCGATAAAGGGAACGGTATTTCCATCATCTAGCAGTTCTAGGGTGACTTCAATCTGTCGTTTTGAAATGTGGGGTAAGGCCCCGGCGGTTTTGTCAATTAGCGTTTTATCCATCTCTTAATCATCTTCCTTCAAAGAAAAACTCCATTAAATAATTAACGGAGTTTAGTACACTTACATTTACTTATTTCCAAAATGTGTCATAAACATTAATTGGAAGGTGACGCTTATGTTGGGTCTTCAAATACCAGTTTTCAATGACTTGAGCTGCGTCTGAACTAATATCTTTCCCCTCCAAGAAGTCATCAATATTTTTATAACTGACCCCTAGTGCCTTCTCATCTGGAAGTGACGGACGATCGTCCTCGAGATCAGCCGTTGGAGTCTTCTCGTAAAGATGTTTAGGAGCACCAAGATATTCCAACAAAGCGCGTCCTTGACGCTTGTCTAAACGCCAAATAGGAACAATATCTGAGGCTCCATCCCCAAATTTGGTATAAAATCCAGTCACCGCCTCGGCAGCATGATCAGTTCCAAGGACAATTCCTTGATTGGCACCGGCAATCGTAAACTGAGCAATCATTCTAGTCCGAGCCTTAATGTTACCCTTATTAAAGTCCGAAATAGAATCACCATTGGCTTCCACCGCTTTAACCATCGAGTCGACCGATGCCTTGATGTTGACACGTTCCACACGATCAGCATCCATGAAATCAATGGCTTCCATTGCATCGGATTCATCAGACTGTTCGCCATAAGGAAGTCGAACGGCGATGAATTGGTACTCCGTATCTCCCGTTTCCTCTCTTAACTCGTTCATGGCCATGGCGGCTAATTTTCCGGTTAAAGTCGAATCTTGCCCACCAGAAATTCCTAATACAACCGACTTAATAAAGGAATTCTTTTGAACGTAATTCTTGATAAAATCAACGCTACGACGAATTTCAGTTTCTGGATCAATCTTTGGCTGCACCTTTAAATCATCAATAATTTGTTTTTGAAGTTGTTTTTGCTTTTCATCCATCGTACTCACCTACTCTAATTTTTGTTCAACCCCATTATGAATCTGATTAATCAAATTCATCTTGTGATCCCAAGCTTTCTTAGAAAGGTCAACCGGATAATCTTGTGGATTAAGCTGACGCTTGTATTCAGGCCACAAAGCTCCAAGTGAGTCCGTAGCATGTTGCTTGGTCTCTTCTAATGATGGCAAAGAATAAACCTGTTTTCCATCTTTAAAAATATCTTTAAGGAGTGGCTTAGCATTAAAGTTTTTAATGGTCTTATTGATGTAAGTGAAGTGGGGATGAAACATGAACAATGACGACTGTTCTTGTGGATCTTCCCCGGCAAGGGTGATGTAATCACCCTCGGACTTCCCATCATCTTTTTCAGTAATTCTCCAAACCTGCTTCTTTCCAGGAGTTGAAACCTTTTCAGCATTGTTAGAAAGCTTAATGGTATCAACCATGTGACCTTGTTCATCCTCAACTGAAACCAGTTTGTAAACTGCGCCCAGTGCGGGTTGATCAAAGGCCGTAATTAACTTGGTTCCAACTCCCCATGAATCAATTTTAGCATTCTGCATCTTCAAACTGCTAATGGTATACTCATCTAAATCATTGGAAGCAACGATCTTAACGTCTTTAAAACCAGCGTCGTCCAGCATTTCTCTGACCCGCTTGGATAGATAAGCCATATCACCGGAGTCAATTCGAACTCCCTCAAAGTTAATTTTATTACCCATCTTTTTAGCAACCTTAATGGCATTAGGAACTCCGCTTTTGATGGTATCAAAGGTATCTAACAAAAAGGTGCAGTTCTTATGCGTCTGAGCATATGCCATGAAGGCATCGTAGTCATTTCCAAACGATTCGATCAACGAGTGCGCCATTGTTCCACTAACCGGAATGCCGAATTCTTTACCAGCTAAAACGTTAGAAGTGGCATTAAAACCACCAATGTAAGCAGCCCGCGTTCCCCACAGTGCGGCAGAAACTTCTTGAGCTCTTCGACTACCGAATTCCATTAGCGGATCATTACCCGCTATCATACGAATTCGGGCAGCCTTAGTTGCAATTAGTGTCTGGTAGTTCACCATGTTTAAAATGGCAGTCTCAACTAACTGGCACTCCGCAATCGTTCCCTCAACTTGGACGATTGGTTCATTGTTATAAACCAGGTCACCTTCAACAGCAGAACGAACGGTTCCGGTAAATTTAAAGTTCCGTAAGTAATCCAAAAATTCATCGGAATAATCTCCAACTGATTTTAGATAATTAATATCGTCTTCGGTAAAGTGAATGTGGTTAATGTACTCAATGATATGCTTTAATCCAGCAAACACTGCGTAACCATTTCCAAATGGCATGTCTCTGAAAAATACTTCAAAAACCGCATGGCGATTTTGCATGTGTTTCTCAAAGTAAGTTGCCATCATATTGATTTCATAATCATCAGTGTGTAAAGTTAAATTATCAGGATCTCTTAATGTTGACATTTTTAAATCTCCTTTAGCTAGAAGCTAAGACACTGTTACTTAAGTCACATTGTATCACAAATTCAACCTAAGGAAGGATATCAAATGACCCCTAAATTTAAGACCACCAACATCGTTTCAATTCCCTTTGTTAACACGACTTTCAATGATTTTATGAGGACAGTTGAAGCACGCATTAATGATCACAAAAACACGTTTGTGGTAACGGCTAATCCAGAAATTGTGGTGTATGCGGATCATCATCCCCAATACCAAAAAATTCTGAAATCAGCCACCTATGTCGTTCCAGATGGAATTGGAATTATTAAGGGAGCCCAAATGTTGAATGATCCCATTCCCGAAAGAATTACCGGTTATGATATTTTTTGCCGCTTATTAGAATGGGGCAATCAGAACAACAAATCAGCATACTTTCTGGGTGCTAAACCAGAGGTGGTGTTTGACCTCCGCAAGATTCTAACGGTTAACTACCCCAATTTAAACATTGTTGGGATGCAGGATGGTTATTTCAAAAATGAGACTCCTATCGTTAGTACCATCGAAAATCATGATATTGACATGATCTTTGTGGCCACTGGATTTCCCTTCCAAGAGGAGTTCATTGAGAAGTATAGAAACAAAAACAACGGCTTATGGATTGGCGTTGGTGGTAGTTTTGACGTACTTGCTGGTCACACCCAAAGAGCACCACAATTTTGGATTGATCATCACATTGAGTGGTTGTATCGCCTAATCAAGCAGCCCACCCGCTTCAAACGGATGCTAGCAATTCCAGAATTCCTAAAATTAGTCAGAAAACAAAAAAAGGATGAGAGGTAATCTCATCCAGAGCGGATCCACTTGTGGGTCCGTTTTTTATTTATTTAAATAAAATTCAAAGCGTTCGGCTGCATACTGAGTTTGAACAAATTCAAATGGTTGCTGATTTTGAAGATAGGAAATCTGCTTTAATTTTAGGATTGGGGCCTTTGCATCAATGTCAAGTAAATCGGCAATCCGATCAGTGGCTAAAATGGCCGAAATAAACTGTTTCGCACTTCTTGGACGAAGACCCTTCTTATCCTCTAAAGAACGATACAGAGAACTTGAGACATCTTCTTCACTTAATCCTTCGACCATGGAAGCATTCACCGCCGCTACCTCGTAACAGATCGGTACCTCATCACCATAACGAATCCGATTCATACGCAGCACTCGATCATCCTGACTAAGTCCCAGGACGGAAGCTTCCTTAAATGTTGGTTCCACAATCTTATACGATAGTGTCTTAGTGGAGGGTTGTTTGCCTTGTGCCAGCATGATGTTAGTAAAACTCGTGACCCCTGACATCTTCTCTTGTACCTTTTGATTGGTAACATACGTCCCTGATCCGGCCACACGTTTTAAAATACCATCTTCAACAAGCGCTTGCACAGCCTGTCTAAATGTCATCCGACTAACCCCATACTGTTCGGACAATTTCCTTTCAGAAGGAATTCTGGTCCCTACTTTCCAGCTCCCATTCTCAATCTTGTTCTTGATATCATCGTGAATCTTAATATAAACAGGTACTGTCATAATTACTCCTACCTTGGTATAAAAAAATCGACTAACATCTGTTAGTCGATTTTACACCAATAATTAGTATTGGGCTAGCTGGGTTCGAACCAGCGCATCACAGGATCAAAACCTGTTGCCTTACCACTTGGCTATAGCCCAAGAATTAATGGAGGGGAGTGGATTCGAACCACCGAACCCGAAGGAGCGGATTTACAGTCCGCCGCGTTTAGCCAGACTTCGCTACCCCTCCATAATAAATGAGTAATTCGTAGCAACGAATCAACGTTTATTATATTACACGGAAATGATGGTTTCGTCAACACTTTTTTGCAAAAAATAAAAGACGCTAACTTTACAGCGCCTTTCATTATCGTGATTTTAATTAACTCCATCCATTAACTTCTTAACTGGTTTGATCATCAATAGTAAGACAATCCCAAATGCGATGGCAACCAGTCCAACAATCCCGAAGTATGCAATTTCATGTCCAGGAGTATAGAACTTAACAATTTGTGAGTTAACGGCCTGCCCAGCAGCATCAGCTAAGAACCACATGCTCATCATCTGTGACTCAAATGCCTTAGGAGCAAGTTTAGTGGTAACTGATAAACCAATTGGAGAAATCAACATTTCAGCAATTTCAACAATGGCCCAACTACCAATTAACCAGAGTGGACTAACCTTAGCAGATGATCCAAACAAGAAGATTGGAATGATCATGAATAAGTATGAAAGTCCGGCGAAAAACATTCCCCAAGTAAACTTAGCTGGTGAACTTGGTTCATCTTTTCTCTTTGCAAGATAGGTCCACAAGAATGCAAAGAGTGGTGTATAAATCATAATAAATAATGGGTTTAATGACTGATACCACGTTGCATTAATATGAAGAAATCCTAAGTTATTATTAGTCTGATTTTCAGCAAATAAAGCTAAAACAACTGATCCTTGTTCTTCAATTGCCCAGAATACCGCAGCAGCGATAAATAATGGGATATAAGCTAAGACCCGTGAATGCTCGGTCTTCGTAACCTTCTTACTCCGTAAAATAACAACAAAGTAAATAATGGGAGTTAAGATTGCGATGATACTTAATAACAAAACAAAGTTATCAATGCTCAAAACCTTGAAGTACCACATTCCTGCGATGATAGCAGCAAAGACAGCTAAACCACCAATGATTTCAAGAACTAACCGATTTAAATCGTTTGGTTCTAAGGGATCACTTGGATACAAGCCATCGATACTCAAAGTCTTTTTACCACTGAAGTAGTAGTAAATTAAAGCAAAGAACATTCCAATCGCAGCAAGTGAGAACCCAGCGTGGAAGTTAAAGTCCATTCCAACAGTTCCGACTAGGATTGGAGCTATAAATGATCCTAAGTTAATTCCAAAAACAAAAATCGTAAATCCGGTATCTCGCCTTGGATCATTTTCACCATACAGAGCACCAACCATTTCAGAAACATTTGGTTTTAAAAGCCCAGTACCAACGGTGATCAATACGATCGAAATAAATAATGCTCCGGCGCCAAATGGTAACGACAAGACCACGTGACCAAACATGATTAAAATTCCACCGTATAGAACGGTCTTTCGACTACCCCAGACACGGTCACTTAGATAGCCACCTAAAACTGAGGTTAGAAATACCAGTGAACCGTAAATCGCCATAACTGAAGCTGCGGTGGTTGGAGAGAATCCTAATCCACCCTTTGCAACTGAGAAATACATGTAGTACAGAAGAATTGCACGCATCCCATAGTAACTAAATCGTTCCCACATTTCAGTGAAGAACAGTGTTTGCAGCCCCTTTGGCTGTCCAAAGAACGCATGGTCGAGACTTTTCTCGCCTTGTCCGTCCATAAAATCTCCTCCTGTCAATCTTTTAACAATTATCAGAAATAATACCATTCTTGATTTTCATTTACAATCATATTTCGACAAAAAATTTGTTAGAATAGTGATTATCAAGGAAAAGGAAGTGAATATGTTGTTTAAGGAATTTAAAGAATTTATATCACGTGGAAATGTTATCGACATGGCCGTTGGAATTATCGTTGGGTCTGCCTTTACTTCCATCGTAACGTCATTGGTTAATAATATTTTTAATCCGTTTATTGGCCTATTCTTAGGAAAAATCGATCTTTCATCTCTGGCAATTACCGTTGGTAAGGCAAAGATAAAGTATGGGTTGTTTCTAAATTCGGTAATTAATTTCTTATTGATTGCTTTTATAGTGTTTTTATTAATTAAATTCATTAATAAGTTATCTAACAAAAAACAAGAAAAGAAGGCTCAAGAACCGAGCCTTACTGATCAATATCTTGCAGAAATTATTAAACTGCTTAAAAAATAAATTTCCCTTTAAACATCAACTTTTTGTTGATGTTTTTTTATAGCATATCCAAGTATCTGTCTCGTTCCCATTGGGAAACATTTTGTCTGTAAGCATTCCATTCCATGTTTTTAGCGTCCAAGTAGTTCTGGTACATGTGAGGACCCATGGCCTTCTTCATGAGTGGATCGGCTTCATAGGCTTTTAGTGCGTTATGAAGAGTAGAAGGTAAGTTTTCAATGTGGTCTAACTTACGTTCCTGACCATCCATGTGGTAAATGTTACGGTCAATTGGTTCACCTGGTTCAATCTTATTCTTGATTCCATCTAATCCAGCTTCAAGAATTGAAGCAATTGCTAAGTATGGGTTAGCTGAAGGATCGACACTTCTAAGTTCAAGTCTAGTACTTAAGCCACGACTGGCTGGAACTCGAACTAATGGTGAACGGTTGGATGCAGACCATGCCACGTAGACAGGAGCTTCAAATCCAGGAACTAGACGCTTGTATGAGTTAACGATTGGATTACATACGGCTGTTAATGCCTTAGCGTGCTTTAAAAGTCCACCTAAGAAGTAATATGCCGTTTGTGATAACTGAAGATCACCATCTTTATCGTAAAAGACGTTGTCGCCATCTTTATCAAATAATGACATGTTAATGTGCATTCCTGATCCGTTAATACCATTTAAGGGTTTTGGCATAAAGGTTGCATATAAGCCGTATTTTCTAGCAACGGTTTTCACAACTAACTTAAAGGTTTGGATGTGGTCAGCAGTTACAACCGCATTATCATACTGGAAGTCAATTTCATGTTGGCCAGATGCAACTTCATGATGAGAAGCTTCAACCCGAAAGCCCATGTTTTCGAGTTCTAAGACCATATCACGACGAATATTGGCTGCCAAATCCATTGGTGCAAGGTCAAAGTAACTTCCATGATCATTTAATTCAGTAGTAGGGTTACCCTTATCATCCATCTTGAATAGGAAGAATTCAGGTTCTGGACCAATGTTAAAGTTGGAAAAGCCCATTTCTTTCATTTCACCAAGAACACGAATCAAGTTGTTTCTTGGGTCACCGACAAACACCTTACCATCGGAAGTGTGAACACTACATGTTAATCGAGCAACTTTTCCGTGTTCATCACCCCATGGAAATACCATCCACGTTGAGAGATCTGGGATAAGATACATATCACTTTCCTCAATGCGGACGAATCCGTCAATTGAAGAACCATCAAACATAATCTTCCCATCTAAAACTTTGTCCAATTGGTTAACGGGAACTTCAACATTTTTGATGCTACCCATTAAATCAGTGAACATTAATCTGATAAATCGTACATCTTCATCTTTTACCATCTGGCGAATGTCGTCTTTTGTATAATCATGTACCATAAGTAATCTCCCTTATTTTAAATACTTGCCTTGTTGCTTTAAATCAGAATCATCATACAAGCGTCCAGCCTTTAAAATATCGTCCTTTAAATACTCACGCACATCTTCATCACTAAGTGATTGATTACTATCATGTAAAGCTTTTCGACGACGTTGTTTTTCAAAAACTCGCTTAACCTGAGCAATTGTCATTCCCTCAACTAAATAGTTGTGAATTTCAAGAATTTGATCGACGTTTTCTAATGAATATAAGCGTCGGTTCCCTGAGGTTCGTTTAGAATGAACAAGACCCTGATCATCGTAATATCTTATTTGTCTGGATGATAAGGAAGTAAGCTTCATCACGGTTCCCATTGGGAGAACCGCCAAGGATTTCCTTAATACTTTCTCACTCATATGCATATCTCCCTGATATGAGACCATTCTATTCGTTATTGGTATAAGCGTCAATATGGTATGTTATAAAAAGTAACATACAATTCAAATTATTCTAAAAATTAAGGCTAATTAAAAAGGCATCAGAGATTATTTAATCTCTGATGCCTTCATTATGTATATGGATCATTTAATCCATTATTATTTTTATTCACTCGTTATTTCTATGTCGGAATTCAAACGTCATTAAGAATGAATAAAACAAGATTTATGCCGGCTGCAGGATTTGAACCTGTGACCCTCGGTTTACGATACCGATGCTCTACCAGCTGAGCTAAGCCGGCAAAATGACGATAAATTAAAAGTGCTAACGGCAATTGTTGTTAGCACTCGGACATAGCTCCGGCAGGCGGGCTCGAACCGTCGACAACCTGATTAACAGTCAGGTGCTCTACCAACTGAGCTATGCCGGAATAA
>NZ_JBWXUX010000038.1:0-248 GCF_059901375.1 Fructilactobacillus sp. X2R5C2 | reverse complement strand
GAGATTCCCCTCCAGATTAACCTCGTGGCGACTACGCCACAGCAGGAATGACTTCGCCTGAGGCAAGGATAACGACTCTATGCAACATATAAGAGAAGGGGCAAGAAAGCCCCTACCGCTCTTGATCTTGCTTTAATTCTAATTTTAACTGTAGAAGTTACTACCGCGTGACGACCGTCACCATTTACTTGCAAGGTTAAGATCAAAAGCATCAGGGGCTTTCTGCCCTGCCCCTGCTACAACTATGC
>NZ_JBWXUX010000037.1:0-248 GCF_059901375.1 Fructilactobacillus sp. X2R5C2 | reverse complement strand
CGATTGCGTTAGCCCTGGACATCTTCAAGGGTGTCGACATCAACGACTTAAAGGTTGAAATCAACACGTTGGGTGACGAAGAGAGTCGGAAGCGTTACCATGACGTCCTAGTAGCCTACTTCTCAAAGTATGAGGACCAATTAAGTGAAGACTCCAAACGGCGCTTAAAACAGAATCCACTCCGGATTTTGGACAGTAAGGACAAGGGGGACCAGCAGCTGGTTGCTGACGCTCCGAAATTAGAAGAC
>NZ_JBWXUX010000036.1:0-250 GCF_059901375.1 Fructilactobacillus sp. X2R5C2 | reverse complement strand
TTACTACACCCTGCTTTTAGACAGTTGACGAATAAACTTTTCACAGAGTTATCCACAAAATCATTTTGCAAATTTCGATCGCAAAATTTGAGAAATCGATCCGAAACAAAAAAGGCCGAGAACACTCGATCCCGGCCTTTTCAAAATTTAGTTTGCTAGCTCTACTATTAGATAGAAGCTAGATACTATTAGAAATCGCCAACGGCTTGTTTCAACTTCTTCATAGCATTTTTTTCTAACTGGCGAACAC
>NZ_JBWXUX010000035.1:0-252 GCF_059901375.1 Fructilactobacillus sp. X2R5C2 | reverse complement strand
CTCCAAAACATTTTATTAAATTTATCTTGAATTGATTTAACTTCCTCATCCTTATTCTTTTCATCATGTTTAATTTTGGCATCAAATTTATAATAAGTTTCATACATTTTGTAATATAAATCTGGGCAATTTTTTAATACAAAGTTCCCAAAACAACTTAAGCTTGTATTTAGATCAGAAGCCATATCGACACCATTTCCAATAAAAAATAATCCAACATTATATTTCACATTATCTTTACTCATATAAAAC
>NZ_JBWXUX010000034.1:0-253 GCF_059901375.1 Fructilactobacillus sp. X2R5C2 | reverse complement strand
CCCAGAAGCACCCCCGTCCTCCGTTTCACGCCCTCGCCCATCCGAACCGACCCTTGGACGACCTTGTACAACGCACACCTTGCGCGCATGAAGGCCGACGCAAAAACCATTGCAGTCCCTACCGCCGAGGTCGACGCCAGAGCCCGTGACAAGCGCCTGAAGCACTGGCTCGATTGGGGTATGAATGTCCTCAACGTCGCCGCCTTTTTTGTGCCGGGGTTGAACACGGTCATGCTGGGCGTTTGCGCATACG
>NZ_JBWXUX010000033.1:0-253 GCF_059901375.1 Fructilactobacillus sp. X2R5C2 | reverse complement strand
GTGCTGCACCTTATGGATGCTGTAGCACAATTATTACTAAGATGTTTTCAGAAGAGGGCATTAAAATTCCCAAGAAATTAGCTGGTTTAATGTTGTCTGCCATTATCTCTGACACCTTATTGTTAAAATCACCAACTACTACTGATTTCGATCGTGATGCACTCAAAGCTTTAGCTGATATTGCTGGAATTGATGATTACGAAGATTATGGCGTTAAAATGCTTAAGGCTGGGACCAACGTTGACGCCAAAAC
>NZ_JBWXUX010000032.1:0-253 GCF_059901375.1 Fructilactobacillus sp. X2R5C2 | reverse complement strand
GCTACATGTTCAGCCCCGGCTTAGAGCCGTTGCGCCGGCAGATCGCCATTCGCATGCGCGATGCTGGCGTGCTGGTCGACCCCCGTGAAGTGATCGTGACCCATGGCTGCGTCGATGCCCTGCAAATGTCATTGCGCGTGCTGACCCGCCCGGGCGATCTGATTGCGGCCGAGTCGCCGACGTATTACGGCTTGCTGCAACTGGCCGACCTGCTGGGCCTGAAAGTGATCGAAATCCCCAGTGACCCGTCCAC
>NZ_JBWXUX010000031.1:0-257 GCF_059901375.1 Fructilactobacillus sp. X2R5C2 | reverse complement strand
TGCCGCTCCTTCTTTAGGATCCGTTCCAGCACCTAGTTCATCAATTAAAATTAAGCTTCTCTTAGTAATGTGTTTTAAAATGTCAATCAAATTATCCATATGAGACGAGAAGGTACTAAGATTAGCCTCAATCGACTGTTCATCCCCAATGTCAGCAAACACATTGTCAAAAACACCAATCTGACTACCCTCATTTGCCATTACAAAAATCCCAGATTGGGCCATTAACTGATTTATCCCAAGCGTTTTGATGGTAA
>NZ_JBWXUX010000030.1:0-258 GCF_059901375.1 Fructilactobacillus sp. X2R5C2 | reverse complement strand
GTCTCAGTAGCTCAATTGGATAGAGCATCCCCCTCCTAAGGGGAAGGTTGCAGGTTCAATTCCTGCCTGGGACGCCATTTCTTGTCTCTCCTGTCTTGACCTCCGCCTCCTTTGCAGCGGCCGCCGTTCGCTGGCGCATCAGGAAGTACCCCGCCACAACCAGCAGTAGCGTCAGCACCGTGAACCAGAACTGGAAACGCGACGCCGGGTCGAACGCCTGGGTGCCGATCACTGCCAGCAGGGCGAACAGCGCAACGA
>NZ_JBWXUX010000002.1:0-357521 GCF_059901375.1 Fructilactobacillus sp. X2R5C2 | reverse complement strand
TTGGAGGATTAGCTCAGCTGGGAGAGCATCTGCCTTACAAGCAGGAGGTCACAGGTTCGATCCCTGTATCCTCCATAACATATGGTCCGTTGGTCTAGTTGGTTCAGGACGCCTGCCTGTCACGCAGGAGATCACGAGTTCGAGTCTCGTACGGACCGTTTGTTGTAGAAACACTTGCAACATTAATTAAATAGTTTTATTATTGTAAATGTCATAAAAGACAATGGCTCGGTAGCTCAGTTGGTAGAGCAACGGATTGAAGCTCCGTGTGTCGGCAGTTCGATTCTGTCCCGCGCCATTATATGGAAGGATAGCGAAGTCTGGCTAAACGCGGCGGACCGTAAATCCGCTCCTTCGGGTTCGGTGGTTCAAATCCACTTCCTTCCATTTTATTTATAGGGATATCGTACAACGGTAGTATACCGGTCTCCAAAACCGTTGATGTGGGTTCAATTCCTACTATCCCTGTTTATGATGTTATGGCGGTAGTGGTGAAGTGGTTAACACATCGGTTTGTGGTACCGACACGCGTGGGTTCGATTCCCACCTACCGCCCTTTTGATTGCTTGGTTCCAGTAGGGAAGGGCAGTTATTTAAGGCTTAGTGCCTTTATGGCGGTATAGCCAAGTGGTAAGGCAGAGGTCTGCAAAACCTTCATCACCGGTTCAAATCCGGTTACCGCCTTTGTTTTACTGCTTTAGCAATCATTAGCATGCCGGAGTGGCGGAACTGGCAGACGCGCTGGACTCAAAATCCAGTGATCATTGCGATCGTGTGGGTTCGAACCCCACCTCCGGTATAAACATAGTTACATAGAAGAACATTAGTTTTTTAAAACTAATGTTCTTTTTTATTATCTCCAATTTAATTTGTTTTTATTTAAATAGGAGTGTTTAAGGTTGAAATAGTAATTATCTTTAAGTCTTTTTGCTTGCTAATTTTGATGAATCTAGCATATACTAATGATGCAGGGATGAGTCCGAGTACATTAAGGTTCTGTTGATCCTTCATTGTTGTTAATTTATTTAACTGCCCGGGCTTAGACCTGTTTTTGTGTCCAAAATTATAATATATGGTTTCGTATATAAAAATAGAGAACACCATTCCTGGTGTTCTCTATTTTCTTTTATTTTTTAACTTTATTTTGAGCTTTTTAAGTTTTAACTTTTGTTTCTTTAATTTAAGCTTTTGCTTTTTAATTCTTAATTTATCGCGTTTAATTCTAGCTTCGCGGCTTCCAAGCATAATTATCACTCCTTAATTAAACTATTATTTATGATACGCTCTTCCCTTTAGAATTCCAATTATTGTTTCATCAATGAATTTTACCTTTTCAATTATCTTGTGGATTACTATAATTAAAGCAATGTAATGCTTTAATTATAAGTTAAGGAGGAGAAGAATGGCGCAAGATAATAAATATGAGGTTCATCCAATTCCCATGAGTGAACGGAATATGGGTTACTGGGATATGTTTGCAAACTGGTTTGGTGCCAATGCTAATAATGGAACGTGGTTTATTGGTGGAATTATTGCCGCCTGTGGACTTTGGGGTGGTTTTAGTGCTCTAGTGCTCTAGTGCTTGCCTCCGTTGTTTCTTATCTGTTTCTTAGTTTAATTGGATATGAAGGGTACCAAACGGGTCTATCCACTACTACGTTGAGTCGAGCAACCTTTGGAATCCGGGGAAGTATCATTCCTTCCATCATTAATCTAGTCATGTTTATGGGGTGGACAGCTGTTAATACATTCATTGCGGCTACGTCATTATCATATATTTTTAACACGTTCTTTGGGTGGCCAATTTTCGGGAAGCCAGGTGGCACGTTCGGATTAGTAATTGGAATTTTAGTTATGAGTATTTTACATATTCTAAGCGTTATCGCGGGACAACGATCTATTAGAGTCATTGAAAGAGTTGGAATCATTCTTGTCATTATTTTTGTAATATGGGAAGCAATAGCCGTCTTTAAAGATGTCTCACTTTCTCAATTATCTCATTGGGTAGTTCCTAAGAAAGATCAAATGCCGTTTGGAGCTGCCATTGATAGTTTAGCCGCATTTAATTTGGCGTGGGTAACTAGTGGAGCTGATTTCACACGATTTACCAATAAGAAAAAAGTTTCAACAAGTGCACCATTTTGGGGTGCTTTGCTTGGTGCCGTGAGTTTTGCTTCAATTGGATTATGTACCACAATTAGTATTGCCATTACATCTGGGGTTTATGATCCTAATAATTCTGACCCAAGTACAGTAGCCAATAAACTAGGGTTAGGAATCATTGCAATGATTGTAATTGTTTTGACTAGTATGACTGCTAATGCCGTTAATCTTCAGGCTGCTGGTTCTGCTTTAACCAATATGAATCATAAAATAACTTTGAAACATTCTTTATTAATTGTAACGATTGTTGCGATGGCTTTAACTTTCATTCCTCTTTTAAGTGGCAGTTTCCTATCAGCTTTTACCGCTTTTCTAGATTATATTGGGATGTTTTTAGGTCCAATTATTTCAATTATGCTAGTTGATTATTTCTTACTTAATGATCGTGATTATAATTTGAGTTCATTTGGTGATCCCAAGGGAGAATTTTGGTATAGTCATGGTGTAAATTGGTTTGCGTTTGGACTTTGGGTTTTAGGTGTTTTGTTATACTTAGCTTTAAAAAACGTTTCAATTATAAAAAATACCATTGGAGCCACATTTATTGTGATGGGAATTATTGCAATTCTTTACTATATGATTGGTCGTATTTCAGAAAGACGAGGCAATTAAGATGATTATTAAACAAGGTTATATTGAAAATTCCAAGCAAAAGCAGGATCTTTTAATTAAGGATGGAAAAATTAAACGAATTGCTAATCACATTGATGCTCCAGAGGAAAAAGTTATCGATGCCAATGAAAAACTAATTATTCCGCCATTTGTCGATTCACATGTTCATTTGGATTCAACCCTGACAGCAGGGGAACCACGTTTTAATGAAAGTGGGACATTATTTGAAGGAATTTCCATTTGGGCTGATCGAAAGAAGAGTCTATCTGCACAAGATGTAAAAAGTCGTGCCATCCAAACCCTAAAAAACCAAGCTAAACATGGAATTCAATTTGTCCGAAGTCATGTTGATACGACTGATCCCGATTTTACCGCCCTTAAAGCGTTACTTGAAGTCCGCGAAGAAGTATCTGACTTCATTGACTTACAACTAGTTGCTTTTCCTCAGGAAGGGATTCTCTCTTTTCCTAATGGGAAGAAATTACTTGAAGAAGCCGTTAAAATGGGTGTCGATGCCGTGGGTGGAATTCCTCATTATGAATTTAATCAGTATTATGGGCGTGATTCATTAGAGTTTTTAATGAATTTAGCTAAAAAATATGATCGATTGGTTGATGTTCATTGTGATGAAATTGATGATCCTAATTCCAGAAATTTAGAGGTTCTTGCCACCTTAGCCTATGAATCTGGAATGAAGGATCGAGTAACTGCTAGTCATACCACTGCTCTTGGGTCTTATAATGACGCTTACGCCGACAAACTCATGCGGTTACTAAGGATGTCCCAAATTAATATGGTAGCTAATCCGTTGGTTAATATGCATTTAGGAGGACATTTTGATACATATCCAAAACGACGTGGCTTAACCCGAGTGAAAGAACTTTTAGAGCATGAAATTAACGTATCATTTGGTGAAGATGATATTAAAGATCCATGGTATCCCATGGGAAATGGCAATATGCTTGATGCACTTTACGTTGGAATCCTAGCAAGTCAATTGATGGGTTATCATCAAATTATGGATTCATATAAGTTAGTTACCACTAATGCTTCTAAAACACTTCATATAAGTGATCATTATGGGATCGATGAGGGGAAACCAGCTAGCTTTTTAATTTTTGATACTGATAATTTTTATAATGAAATTAACGAAAGAAAGACACTCTTATATTCAATTAGAAATGGAAAAATATTGGTTCAAAAACAACCTGAAAAGATTCAGACTTATTTTGATTAGTTCTTAGTTAGATTACTTTATTTTAAATTATCTTGTGATACGATGAACGCGAAGATTAATTGAGGAGGGAATTGTAATGGTAGAAGAAACTAAGATTAATATTCCTAAAACCATGAATGCATGGGAGATCGTTAAACCAGGCCCAATTAATGGGGATAAATCACCATTGAAGTACGTAAGAAAAGAAGTACCAACGCCGGGTGACGGTGAGGTCCTCGTTAAAGTATTGACATGTGGAGTTTGTCACACAGACCTTCATGTTACCGAAGGTGATCTTCCAGTTCATAAGAAGAATTTAACACCAGGTCATGAAATTATTGGTAAAGTAGTTAAAAATGGTCCTCATACTCGCAGATTTAAAATCGGTGAACGAATTGGAATTCCATGGTTAAGAAAGACCTGTGGGGTATGTAAATATTGTCGTTCTGGTAGAGAAAACTTATGCCCTTATTCTAAGTACACGGGATGGGACCATGATGGTGGATATGAAGAATATACGACCGTTCCCGAGGGATTTGCATATCGAATTCCAGAACGGTTTAATTCACTCAGAGCTGCTCCACTTCTCTGTGCGGGAATTATTGGTTATCGTGCTTTCGAGAGAGCCAACATCCCAGCTGGAGGTACTCTCGGAATCTATGGATTTGGTGGTTCAGCCCATATCACTGCTCAATTAGCAATTGATCAAGGAATTGAAGTTCACGTTTTCACTCGGGGTGAGGACGCCAAAAAGTTTGCGCTGTCACTTGGAGCTAAATCAGTAAATAACACTTATGATGTGTCGCCGGTTCCTCTAGATTCGTCCATTATTTTTGCACCAGTTGGAGAAGCCGTTCCCAATGCTCTAGAAAGTTTAGCTCCTGGTGGGACCCTTGCCTTAGCTGGAATTCACATGTCTGATATTCCGCAAATGAGTTACGAGGATCATATCTTTCATGAAAAGAATTTAACCAGTGTTGAAAGTAATACAAGAAGTGATGGTGAAGAATTTTTAACTTTAGCTGATCGTTTACACATCGAACCTGATGTAACTGAATTTCCACTTGCTAAAGCAGATGAAGCACTAAAACGGGTTGCTAAGGGTGATCTAAAAGGTGCTTGTGTTTTAAATGTAGGATTAGATAATGAGTAAAGTCCGTTAAACATGGTGTCATAAGGCGCTCCGTTATCATTTTGATTTAGAAATTTTATTGACAAATAAAAATAAAAAAGATATTGTTTTAGTTAAATGAATCTTTAAGTTTGTCCAGTGAGGCAGCAAGATTTCGACTTTTAAAGTGAAACTGTATAACTTTATCTAATCGAGAACTGCTGCCCAAATGGACGGCAGTTTTTTATTAGAAGGGATGTCAGTAGAAAATGAATCAGAAAAAGGACTATGTATTAGGAATTCATGATCGACCCACACCATTAAAATGGATTGGGCTTTCCTTACAGCACATGTTTTCAATGTTTGGTAGTACTGTGATCGTTCCATTGTTAGTTGGGTTAAGTCCAAGTATTGCTCTGTTTGCATCAGGAATCGGAACTTTGCTCCATGTTTTAATTACGAAGGGGAAAATTCCCGCCTACATGGGATCAAGTTTCGCATTTGTAACCCCAATGATGGCTCTAATGAAAACGACTGGAATTGCTGGAGTTTCTCAAGGAGTAGTAGCTGTGGGATTGGTTTACGTAATTGTGGCTACGATTATTTCATTTATTGGTTCTAATTGGATTGATAAGATTTTACCACCGGTCGTAGTAGGACCCATTGTGATGGTAATTGGATTATCGCTTGCTGGAAGTGCTGCCCAAAATGCGATGATGGATCATGGAAAGTATAGCTTAGTCTTTTTTGGAATCGCAATGGCGACCCTGTTTTTAGCTATTTTCTTTAACGTCAAACTCAAGGGCTTTTTGGGCTTAATTCCCATTTTATTGGCCATTGTTTGTGGTTATTTGATCTCAGTGGCTTGTGGATTGGTAGATATTCACGCCATCGTGGCTGCTCCATGGTTTAAAATTCCGCCATTTCACCTCATTGGAACCGAAAGGGGTTTTAAATTTGATTGGAATGCCATCCTGATTATGGCTCCGATTGCCTTTGTAACCATGACTGAACACATGGGGCATTTAATGGTATTAGGCGAAATGACTCATAAGGATTTCTTCAAAGATCCGGGCCTTAATCGAACCCTTGCAGGAGATGGAGCAGCATCCCTTGCTGCTGGAATTCTTGGTGGACCAGCCGTGACTAGTTATGGTGAAAACATCGGAGTGATGGCGATTACTAAAGTTTACAGTGTTTGGGTAATTGTTGGTGCGGCAATTTTTGCAATGATTTTTGCCTTTGTCAACAAATTGAATGTTCTTATCATGCAAATGCCACTTCCTGTAATTGGTGGGATTAGTTTTCTCTTGTTTGGAACAATTGCCGCTAATGGTGTCAAAGTAATGATTGATAATAAGTTAGACATGGATAAAAAGCGTAATTTAATGATTGCATCGGTTATTTTGGTAATTGGAATTGGGAATGCCTACATTCAAATCGGAAGTTTTCAATTTACAGGAGTAGCTTTAGCTACTGTCATTGGAATTGTTTTAAACCTTCTTTTACCAAAGGATGAACAAGATGATCCAGATCTTGAAGATCAAACTATTGACCCAGTAAAGAAATAGTAATATTATAATTTCATATTGATGAATACGAAAGGAGAAGTAATTATGTGTAAACCTTGTTGTTGTAAAAAAGATTTAAAACAATCTAACGACAATTTTGGTATGCACTAAAAGGCTTCTCTATAAATGATATTATTTTATTATAATAATTATAGTTATGAGAGGACTGGTGGATCCAGTCCTCTTTTTTGTGTTCATTTATGATCAATTTAGGAGGTAGCGTCATGAGAAAGTTACTTGTCTGTTTAAATTTTTAGAGTAAAATAAACATAGTGAATTAATTAATTTTGTACAACATATTTTAATGAATGGGGATTTTAATTATGAAGAAAAGATGGCCGTTACTTTTACTGACAGGTGTTGCTGCTTTAGCACTAACTGTTACTGCTTGTGGGAAACAATCAGAAACTAAGAAGCCTGGCACGTTAACTGTTGGAATGGAGGGAACTTATGCTCCTTATTCCTACAAGGATAAAAACGGTAAATTAACTGGATTTGAAGTTGACCTTGCTAAGGATGTTGCTAAGAAGATGGGCATGAAGGTTCAATACAAATTAACTGGATGGGACTCATTAATCCAAGGGTTAAATTCTAATTCATACGATGTCATCTTTAACAATATGGCAATTAACCCTTCACGTAAGAAGCAGTATCGTTTTGCAACTCCTTACATTTACTCAAAGTCGATCATGATTACTAAGAAGGGTTCACCAATCAAGAGTGCTCAGGACTTTAAGGGTAAGAAAGTTGCTGAAGGAACAGGAACTGACAACTGGGACAACGCCGAAAAGCTTCATGCTAAGCCAGTTTCATCACCAGAATTTAATACTTCAATGCAAATGATTGATCAAGGACGAGTTAGCGGAGCAGTCAATGCTCAACCAGCATGGCAAACTTGGTATGCTAGTCACAAGGATACCGATCTACAAGCTAAACTAATTCCAACAAATATCATTCCTCAAGGTGAAATTGCCCCAATGATGAATAAGAAGTCCGCTAAATTGAACAAACAGATGGACAAAGCGCTCAATGAACTTCGAAAAGATGGGACTTTGAAGCGTCTATCAATGAAGTACTTTGGAGAAAATATTACAGATAAATAATATTTAGTTTAGTTAGGAGATTAAAGAATTATGTGGGACATTATCATTTCATCATTGCCTAGTCTTCTAGAAGCAATGATTAAATACACCATTCCGCTAACCATTATTTCTTTCTTTTTTGGTTTGATTCTTGCGATTGTGACTGCATTAATAAAATTCTTGAAGCCTCATGGAAATGCATTTGTTAGATCTATTTGGGGAATTTTAAGAGTAATTGCGGATGTGTATGTGTGGGCTTTTCGTTCCACTCCGTTGTTGGTTCAGTTGTTTATCATTTATTTTGGATTACCTAATCTGCAAAATTTCATCCCTGGTTTTAATTTTGAAATTCCAGCGTTTACAGCTGCTGTAATTGGATTTTCATTAAATACGGGTGCATATGCTTCAGAAACAATTCGTTCAGCTTTAATGTCAGTTCCCCAAGATCAATGGGATGCGGCTTATACACTTGGTTTTAGTACTACTCAGACCCTTTGGTATATCATTTTTCCACAAGCAGCTCGAATTGTACTTCCACCACTATCTAATGAATTCATCGGATTAGTTAAGGATACTTCCTTGGCAAGTACAATTACTATCACTGAAATGTTTCAGGTTAGTCAACAGATTGCGGCTCACAACTATCAGCCACTACTTATGTATACCGAAGTAGCTGCTCTCTATGCCATTTTGTGCAGTATTTTAACGATCCTTCAACATTATCTCGAGAAACGTTCTTCAAGATATTTAAAGGGGGATGAAGGCTAATGATTAAAATCAAAGATATCGTAAAAAAATATGACGGAAAGACGGTCCTTGATAATATTAGTACTGAATTTCCAGAGGGGAAAACAACCGTAATCGTTGGTCCTTCTGGGTCGGGAAAGTCAACTTTACTCCGTTCGTTGGATTTGTTGGTTCATCCAGATTCCGGGATAATTAGTTTCCCTAATTTTTCGTTGAACTATGCGGATAAAATCACCAGCAAGCAGAGTAAAGAACTCCGTGCACAAACCAGTATGGTGTTTCAAAATTGGAATCTTTTTCCTAATTTGCGTGTGATTGATAACATCACAGCTGCTCCAATTCATGTTCATAAGGTTCCTAAGAAAGAGGCCATTGCGCAAGCAAATGAATTGTTAAAGCGAGTTGGTCTTGAGAAATACGCTAATTTTTATCCTGATGAGTTATCAGGTGGAATGCAACAGCGGATTTCAATTTGTAGAGCTCTGGCAGTTAAGCCAAAATACATTCTGTTGGACGAACCAACGAGTGCACTTGATCCAGAACTTGAAACGCAAGTATTAGAAATGCTGGAAGAATTAGCTCAGCAGGGTCAATCAATGATCATGATTACCCATAACATTGAATTTGCAAAATTATCAGCAGATAAAATGCTTTTTATTGAGAATGGTGAAAAGATCTTTGACGGTTCTAAGGATGAATTCTTTAATAATCCTTCACCAAGAATTAAAGAGTTTTTGGATGCTATTTCATTACAATAAACAAAAATGGACTTCAGTAATCTGAAGTCCATTTTTTATATAAAAGCAGCAAGTCCAATGATTATAAATGAAAGCAAACAATTTTCAGGATTTTCTTTTTCGCTAAAAATCTGAATTCCATATGAAATTAAGACCAGGGCGATTAAAATAATACATTTAACGATTGAGAAATTAGCTAGTAAAAATCCAGCAAAAATCAAAATAAAAATAAAATTCAATTTACTTTCAAGACGATAATGAAAGAAGGGTACAAAGAACAGGCAGTATAGACAGAATAGAATACCAACGTTGACTAGAACACTTGATTCTAGATATTGATTATCCAGATAACAAAAAGAAATTACAGGTGCAATTGAATTGAGAAATGAAAAACAAACTAAACCATAATAATTTTCCAGCTTAAATTTTGGAATCATCACAATAATATTAGTAATTCCGAGGATGGCAAACAAAATGGTTAACAGAATTGGGAATAACGTAATTAATGATAGCACCACTGGAATTACATTTAATAAGAGATTGATTCGAGGATCATAATGGATGATAAAAAGTAATAGAGAAGCGGACCATAAAAATTCTGAGATCACTAAAACTACGAGCCGAGTGGTCCAATGAACTGATAAAAGATCTACTTGAGAGGCAAATAGCCAGATTAGGGTATTTAAAATGATAAAAACGAATAAGATGACCGCCTTAACCGCGGTTTGATTCTTTTCAATAAAAGTTTTCATAATAGTGTCCTTTTTATATTGATAAATCTATGTTAATCAATTATCGAAATTTGTACAATGGAGATTTTATGAGCTTTTTAATTACTTATAAATATGTTATTATTATACAGTTATGAGCAGATTCCCGATAGGATTCACGAAAGTGAAGTTGCCTTGTAACCACCAATCATAGGGGGAATAAAAATGTCAGAGAAGCGTTTATTTACTTCTGAATCAGTTTCAGAAGGTCATCCTGATAAGGTTGCTGATCAGATTAGTGATGCAATTTTGGATGCAATTTTAAAAAAAGATCCAGATGCTCGAGTTGCCTGTGAAACATCTGTTACTACGGGATTAGTTTTAGTATTTGGAGAAATTTCAACTACTGCATATGTGAACATTCAAAAAGTGGTCAGAGATACCATTCGTGAGATTGGATATAATGACCCAAAATATGGGTTTGATGCTGACAGTGTTGCTGTTTTAGTATCACTTGATGAACAGTCGCCTGATATTGCTCAGGGAGTCGATGAGTCCGTTGAAACACGTGGCGGGGATGTTGACCCACTTGATAAGATTGGAGCCGGTGACCAAGGAATTATGTTTGGTTATGCTGATAGTGAGACGCCGGAATTAATGCCACTTCCAATTTCATTGAGTCATCACTTAATGCAAAAGTTAGCTAAATTGCGTAAAAGTAATGAAATTCCTTATTTGCGTCCTGATGCTAAGGCTGAGGTAACCGTCGAATATGATAAAGATGACAACCCTAAGCGAGTTGATACTGTCGTTTTAAGTACTCAACATGATCCTGATGTTACACAAGATCAAATTAGAAAAGATGTCATTGAGAAGGTCATTAAAACTACGATTCCTGCCAAATACCTTGATGATCATACCAAATATTTAATTAATCCAACCGGAAAATTTGTGGTTGGAGGACCAGTGGGTGATGCTGGATTGACGGGAAGAAAAATCATCGTTGATACGTATGGTGGTGCCGCTCATCATGGTGGTGGCGCTTTTTCTGGAAAGGATGCCACGAAGGTAGATCGTTCCGCAAGTTATGCCGCTCGTTACATTGCTAAAAACATTGTAGCAGCTGGACTTGCCAAAAAGATTGAAATTCAATTGGCATATGCAATTGGGGTAGCCGAACCTGTATCTATCTCAGTTAACACGTTTGGAACTTCGAAAGTTCCCGATGATCAACTAGTGGAAGCAATTAGAAAAATCTTTGATTTGCGACCAGCTGGCATCATTAAGATGCTTGATTTAAAACGACCAATTTATAAGCAAACTGCTGCTTATGGTCATTTCGGAAGAACTGATGTGGATCTTCCGTGGGAGCACACTGACAAGGTGAAAGCACTGCAAGATTATTTTAAATAAAGTTTTAAATGACGACCTTCAATGGTCGCTTTTTTATTTGATCAATTAGAAAGATGATGAAAAATGAAAGGTAAAACAAATGTCAAAGTTGTGACAATTGCACTATTTGTTGCAACGTTTATGAGTGCGGTTGAGGGAACCATTGTATCGACCGCTATGCCTACGATTGTTGGGGATCTTCACGGAGTTTCATTAATGAACTGGGTTTTTTCAATTTTTCTATTGACAAACTCAATTGCAACTCCTATTTATGGTAAGTTAGCTGATCAGTTAGGTCGTAAATCAGTCTTTATCTTTGGACTTGTAGTTTTTGTTATTGGGTCCATGCTGTCGGGAATGTCCAATAGTATGGGGACTTTGATTTTGTGGCGTGCGGTTCAAGGAGTTGGTGCTGGTGTGATTATGCCGGTTTCATTTACCATTATTGCTGACATGTATTCTTTTGAAAAGCGAGCTCAGATCGTTGGATTGAATGGTTCAGCATGGGGGATTGCTTCCGTGGTTGCACCATTACTTGGTGGTTTTTTAGTTGATAATCTATCATGGCACTGGGTCTTTTTCATTAATGTTCCCATTGGAATTTTAACGATTGTTTTAATTGCACTATTTTTGCATGAACCAAAACGGAAAATTGAAAGTAAAATGGATCTCCCGGGAGTGGTTTTAATTGCCGTGCTCTTATTTTCAATAATGTATATGTTTCAAGTTTTGAGTGAAGCTCCAATTAATTGGGCCATGGTAATTGGATGTCTAATTGTTGCCCTGGTGAGCGGTTTCTTATTTTATAAACAAGAAAAGCGCGCTGCTGATCCCTTGATCCCAATTCAAATGTTTAAAAGTCGGACTTTTGTCACGCAAAATTTAATTGCTGCTTTGATTAGTGGGTTTATTTTTGGTTATGAGGTCTATCTTCCAGATTGGACACAAGGAATTTTAGGATTGAAAGCCACCATGGCCGGCTTTGCCATCACGCCAAGTTCGGTTCTCTGGTTAATTGGTTCTTTTGTATCAGGGAAGATGATTTTGAAGTACCGGCCACAACAAATTATGAATTTTAGTTTATCCTTTATTTTAGTTGGGGCTATTTGTATGGTATTTTTACCAATTACTACGCCATTCTGGATTTTCTTTGTTCTATCGGCTGTCCTAGGAACTGGATTTGGAATTACCATTACGACATCAACCGTTACGGTTCAAAATGAAGTGCCACCAGAACACGTGGGAGTAGCGTCGTCATTTAATACATTGAGTAGAACACTAGGCCAGACGATCATGATCTCTATCTTTGGGATTGTGATGAATACTTCTATGGCGAAGGGTGTAAGTAACCATCCGGGAACTAGTTTAAAAATGATGAATACTTTAATTAATCCTCAGACGGCGGTAAATCTTTCTGAAAAAGTACTGCCTGTTCTTCATGAGATTCTTTATACAGCGATTCATAACATCTTTATTTTGGCCCTATTATTGGTTATTCTATCGTATGTTGTTAACTGGTTTGATCATAAAAAAATGCAAAAGAAAACGAACTAAGATGACTTAGTTCGTTTTTGAATTGCAATTAATATTGGTGGATCATTAATTTGATTGATAAACTGATATTTCAAGACGTTGTATTGATGTTGATCAAGGTTACCTGCAAAGTCTAAGACCTGATTTTTTTCTTCTTTACCACCAGGATGTCCATAGTATAAAACTAAAATAATAATGCCATTTGGGGTTAAATTATTTAGAATGGCCGAAACGGCTTTTAGAGTTGTTGCCGGTTTAGTTATGATGGTTTTATTTCCAGTGGGTAAGTATCCCAGGTTAAAGATAGCGGCAGAAATTGGTTGATCATTAATGTACTTCTTTACGTTTTCGTGTCCGTCATGAATAACTTCACACTGATGTTGAACCTCATTTTCGTTTATTCGATGGTTAGTGGCATCAATGGCACTTTGCTGAATGTCAAAGCTAAAGACTTTTCCCTTTTGACCAACAAGTTGGGCTAAAAAGAGGGTGTCATGTCCCAATCCGGCGGTTCCGTCAATGATATTATCACCAGGATTAACCGCTTTTTTAAGTAGGGTATGACTAAAATTTAACGCTGATTGTAGTTTCATTGTAAACACCTCAATCATCATTATATCAGGAATCAAGATTGGCTTGTTTTTTTATAGAAAATTTGGTAGAGTTTATTTATTCATATATTAATATTGTTGAGATGAACTATTAGATTGATTTCATTTTTCAGAAACCAAGTGGGTGATGTAAACTTGGATTTGAAATAATTGAACTTATCATCGAATTTTAACCGAATTAAAAGTTAAACGTTTTCCGCGTTATGGAATCAAGAGTCTCTTATGAGAAATTTAGGTGGTACCGCGGAATCCTCGTCCTATAGAATTGTGTTTCTATAGGCTTTTTTTATGGCAATTTTTACTAAGGAGTGAACTTTAATGGCTTACGATCATTCAAAGATTGAAAAGAAATGGCAAAAATACTGGGAAGATCATCAAACCTTTAAAACCAGTGATAAACAAGAAAAAGATAAATACTATGTTTTAGATATGTTTCCTTATCCATCTGGTCAAGGACTTCATGTTGGTCATCCGGAGGGATATACGGCAACTGATATCATGGCCCGTTTTAAACGGATGCAGGGCAAAAACGTGTTGCATCCAATTGGTTGGGATGCTTTTGGCTTACCAGCTGAGCAATATGCCTTGAAGACAGGACATAATCCGCGGGACTTCACTAAGAAAAACATTGAGAATTTTAAACGACAAATTAAATCATTAGGATTTTCTTATGATTGGGATCGGGAAGTGAATACTTCTGACCCTAGCTATTATAAGTGGACTCAATGGATTTTTGAACAACTATATAAGATGGGACTTGCCTATGAAGACGAGATTGAAGTTAATTGGGCACCTGACTTTATGGGTGGAACTGTCGTTTCAAATGAAGAAGTTGTCAACGGGAAAACCGAACGGGGTGGTTATGACGTTTACAGAAAGCCCATGAAGCAATGGGTTTTAAAGATTACCGCGTACGCCGATCGCTTACTTGATGATCTTGATGATTTAGACTGGCCTGAAAGTATTAAACAAATGCAGCGGAACTGGATTGGTCGTTCGGTAGGAGCCAGCATTTCATTTGATGTCAATGAAGAAGATCAGAAGATCGAAGTGTTCACCACTCGACCGGACACAATTTATGGAGTATCCTATTTAGTTCTGTCCCCAGAAAATCCAATCGTTGATCAGATCATGACGCCAGAGCAGAAATCTGAAGTTGAGAATTATCGGGCCAAGATTGCTTCTAAGTCTGATTTGGAACGGACTGATTTAAATAAGGATAAATCAGGAGTATTTACTGGTGCATACGCTATTAATCCCGTTAACGGAAAAAGAATTCCAATCTGGATTGGGGACTATGTTCTTCCAAGTTATGGAACTGGAGCAGTAATGGCGGTTCCGGCACACGATCAACGTGATTTTGATTTTGCTAAAAAATTCGATTTGCCAATCGTTCCAGTTATTGAAGGTGGCGACGTTAGTGAGGCAGCTTACACTGGTGATGGAGTTCACATTAATTCTGGTTTTCTTGACGGGATGGATAAAAAACAAGCCATTGACAAAATTATCGAATGGTTAAAAGACCATCATGCTGGAAACAAGAAGGTTAATTATCGTTTACGTGACTGGATCTTTAGTCGTCAACGTTATTGGGGTGAACCCATTCCAGTAATTCATTGGGATGATGGCACTACCTCACTTGTTCCAGAAGATCAGCTTCCATTAAGATTACCTAAGACTGCTGACATTCAACCATCTGGAACTGGTGAAAGTCCACTTGCTAACCTGACAGACTGGGTTAACGTTACCGATAAAAATGGACGTCACGGAAGGCGAGAAACTAACACGATGCCACAATGGGCAGGAAGTTCTTGGTATTACTTAAGATACGTTGATCCTCATAATGATAAGATGATTGCCGATCCAGAAAAACTTAAGTACTGGCTTCCAATTGATTTATACGTTGGTGGGGCTGAACATGCAGTTTTGCACTTACTCTACGCTCGTTTCTGGCATAAGGTACTTTATGATTTAGGGGTCGTTCCTACTAAAGAACCATTTCAGAAATTAGTTAACCAGGGAATGATTTTAGGGACTAATCACGAAAAGATGTCTAAATCTAAAGGCAATGTGGTTAACCCAGATGACATTGTTAAACAGTATGGGGCAGACACATTGCGATTATATGAAATGTTCATGGGCCCACTTTCTGAATCTAAACCATGGAATACGGATGGAATTGTTGGAGCTAATCGATGGATCAAACGAATTTGGCGTCTTTACATGAATGATGATAATACGCTTAGTGATGTGATTGTTGATGATAATGATGGAAGCCTAGATAAGATTTATAACCAAACCGTTAAGAAAGTTACTGACGATTTTGAAAACATGCGTTTTAACGTTGCCATTTCACAAATGATGGTTTTCATTAATGAAGCGTATAAAGCTAACAAATTACCCAAGAAGTATGCGGAAGGCTTTATTAAACTGCTTTCACCAATCACTCCTCACGTGGCTGAAGAATTGTGGCAACAATTGGGTCATGATCGCTCAATTGAACTTTCACAATGGCCAGAAGTTGATGAAAGTAAACTGCAAGAAGATCAAGTTGAACTAGTTGTTCAGGTCAATGGTAAAGTGCGTGGTCATATTAAAGTGAGCGTCGATGCTGGCAAAGATGAGACCGAACAAATTGCTTTAGATGATGAAAACGTTAAATCATTCCTTGATGGGAAGACGGTTAGAAAAGTGATCGTTGTTCCAAAGAAAATCGTTAATATTGTTGCAAAGTAAAAAGGTTATTCATTGAAAATTTGATATTATTTTTTGAAATGTTTAAAATTTATATTTGTAACGTGAAAGTAGGGGAAAATTTGTGAACAACGAGTTTGAACAAGATGAATTAGAAAAAGATGAAATTGAAGATAGTGAAAAATCTCAAGGTAAGATGGTTAAAGGATCAGCTTGGATGACCATTGGTAGCATTCTTTCTCGAATCCTTGGTGCCATTTATATTATTCCTTGGCGTTTGATTTTTGGAGCTTCATTGTTCCCGCTTGCTAATACGTTGTATACCATGGGTTACAATATTTATAGTGAATTTCTGACGATTGCTATTGCTGGAATTCCCTCAGCTGTTGCCAAAGAAGTTGCGCATTACAATGCTCTAAATGAGTATGGAGTGAGTGCCAAGCTTTATAAAAAGGGAATTACGCTTTCGGTTGTGACCGGAGTTGTTTGTGCTCTTTTGATTTATTTTTGTGCGCCTATCTTAGCTGGTAGTGGTGGAAAAAATGCCATTCCAGTTATTCGTTCATTGGCATGGGCAATTTTAATCATTCCAGCCATGAGTTTGACCCGTGGATACTTTCAAGGGTTCCAACAGATGGCTCCTTCTGCCATGTCTCAATTTGTTGAGCAATTAGGACGTGTCATTTATATGTTGGCCTCCGCCTTTTTCATTATGGTGATTATTCATGGTAGTTGGGTAACGGCCGTTACCCAATCGACGTTTGCGGCCTTTGTTGGTGCAGTCTTTGGTTTTCTGGCTCTTGGCTGGTACTACTGGCGCCGACGTGATCATTTTCAAGGATTGATTGCTTCAAGTGATAATGCCATCAACGTTAAGACTAATGACCTCTATAAGGAGATTATTAGTCAAGCGGTTCCTTTTATCATTCTAGGTTCTGGCATTACTATCTTTCAGTTAATTGATCAATACTCATTCTTTAACATTATGCATTGGGCAACTAATTACACTAATACTAATCTTCAATATATCTATGCAATTTTTGCTGCCAACGCTAATAAATTAATTATGATTGTGGTGTCGTTAGCATCTGCTTTAGCAATTACCGTAGTGCCATTGTTATCAGAAGCCCGCACTAAGGGTGATAATCACTCGATTAGTAAACAACTTAGTAATGCGTTGATTTTGTTTGAATTTGTGATGTTCCCAGCAGCATTAGGAATGGCTGCCATTGCTGGACCGATTAACCGAACTTTTTACGGGACGGCTAATATGGATCTTGGGGCAGACGTTTTAACATTTTCCGCCATTGTTTCGATCAGTCTTGGACTATTTACCGTTGTAACCGCATTAATGCAAGGAATTTCGGAGAACAAACGTGCTGTTAAATACTTTGTGGTAGGGACCATCATTAAATTAGTTACTCAAGTTCCGCTTGTATACTTTTTCGGTGCATTTGGTGCTTTGATGGCTACTGCAGTTGGATTTACAATTGCTAATTATCTGATTATTCATTCTCTTAAACGTGAATTCGGATTGGAAATAGATGATATTAAAACTAACTCAGTTAAAATTTTAACGTTTGCACTAATCACATATCTGGTGGCTTTGATTGTTGTATACGGAGCTAACTTTGGACTTGGATTGATATTTAATTACAATAGTTCACTGATTAGTTTGTTTGTTTCTGTTTTAGCAACAGCAGCTGGTGGCTTTGTGTACTTATTCTTAGTACTAAGGAGCCGGGTTGCGGATCGAGTTTTAGGAAATAAAATGAAGAGTGTTAGAAGATTATTACACATTCGATAAAATTAAAAAATGACAGGATTTAAATCCTGTCATTTTTTATTATGATTAATTTCATGCTTCGTGTTCATGCATAAATTGGGGAAGTCTCTTTGAAATCTGATGAGGAAGGACAACATACTGTGTATTTGCCAATTCGTCAGCAATGGCACTATGAGAATAAACCGCGGCTAAAACCGCGTCAACTTCGTTATCAAATTGGGCTACAAATCCACCGATAATTCCAGCAAGGGTATCACCCATACCACCAGTTGCTTGAGCAGGCGTTCCAGTCGTATTTTGATAGACTTCATCGGGAGTGTAAACTTCAGTTCGATCGGATTTGAGAACGACAATTCCACCGATCTTGTCACGAGCGGCCTTATTACGTTCTTCGGTTTGATCTGCCATCTTAATTTCTGAAAGACGCTGCCATTCCATCTGATGTGGCGTAAAAATTAATTTAGCATCTGGAAGTTTGAGGCCGCGTTCAGCAACCATGGTAATGGCTGACCCATCGATTAGTAAAATTTGATCTGGAGTAACAGTATCAAAGACGGTTTCCATGATTTCGCAACTATGATCATCAGTTCCAAGACCAGAACCAATCGTAATGACCTTCATTGATTTAATTAATTGAACCATTTGATCAGTATCGTTATAATCTGCAAACATGGCTTCTGGTAGCCAAGCGTGAAGAGAACTTTGATTGGTGGGATCTGTGATAGTGGTAGTGAGTCCAGCGCCTGAGTAAACTGCTCCAAGTGAGCTCATGATAATTGCACCACCAAAGTTTTCATTACCACCAACTAGAGCAATTTTGCCGTAAGTTCCCTTAAAACTATTTTTAGGACGGATTCGAATGGTTTTAGTTAAGATTGATTTGTCAATTTTTTTCATTTTATTCACCTCGTTTGCATTATATCATTCAGAGATTGAATGTTGGTTAAACGAGTTGCTGCTTTCTTGATTATGTTAAAATAAGAAATAATGACGTAGGAGGATTTTAACATGGCAATTGACTGGAAAAGTAAAGCACAAGATTATAAAAATGATTATTTAAATGATTTAAAAAAATTAGTTTCAATTGATAGTTCTAGAGATCTCGACAACGCAACGGATGAGTTCCCGTTAGGACCAGGTCCAGCACATGCACTACAACAATTTCTTGAATTTGGTGATCGAGATGGCTTTACCACCAAGAACATTGATAATGTAGTTGGTTACATTGAATATGGTTCTGGAGATGAAACCATGGCAATTTTGTCACATGCAGACGAAATGCCTGGTGGAGCTGGTTGGGATACTAATCCATTTGAGTTGAAAATCGATGGAGATAATGCAATTGGACGAGGTGTCTCTGATGATAAGGGGCCTGGACTTGCAGCTTACTATGGACTTAAAATGCTTAAGGATGAGGGAATTGAACCTCAAGTGAAGATTCGTTTGATTATTGGAACTGATGAAGAATGTGATTGGACTGGTATGAAACGTTACTTTGAAGTCGAGCCAACTCCTTCGTTTGGCTTTTCACCGGATGCAGAGTTCCCTTTAATCAATGGTGAAAAAGGGAATGTTACCCTTGAAACTCATTTTGATTCCAATCAAAGTGATGGAGATAATACTCTGATTAACTTTAAAGCTGGATTACGTGAAAACATGGTTCCGCGAGATGCTGAAGCTGAGGTTACGGCGGCCAATGTATCTAATATGGCAGATCAGTTTGAGCAATACTTAGATAAAGTCCCAGTTACTGGAAGTTATGAAATTGAGGGTGACAACATCAAACTAACCGTCGTTGGTAAAGCTGCTCATGGGATGGAACCTAAGAATGGAATCAATGCCGGGACTTATTTGGCAGATTTTCTGGTGGATTACAGTTTTGATACTAGCGGTGCCAACATTATTAATTTCATTGATGAAAAGCTTCATGATGATTCTCGGGCCCATAAACTCGGACTTAATTTTACGGATGATGTAATGGGTGAATTAACCATGAATGTTGGATTAATGAACTTTAGTCACAAAGACGGAGGAATGGTCAACACTAATTTCAGGTATCCTAAGGGAATTACTACTGATACAATCCTAGCTAAGATGCAGGATGCGGCAGATCGTTTCAATGGAACAACTAAGCAAATTTCACAAATGGATCCCCACTTTGTTGATGAAAAGGATCCAATTGTTAAGAAATTAATGGGAATCTATCGAGAACAAACCGATCAGGATGATGCTCAACCAGAAGTTGTTGGTGGTGGAACGTATGCCCGAATGATGAAGCGTGGCGTAGCATTTGGGGCACTTTTCCCTGGAGCTGAAGATACAATGCATCAGGCTAATGAGTATTCGCCAGTTAATGATTTGATTCTGGCAATGTCCATTTATGGTCAATCAATTTATGAATTATCTAAGTAAGATACAAAAAGAACCTCGATCAAAATGATCGAGGTTCTTTTTATCTGATGGTTTTTAATTTGTCGTCAATTTGATTCAAAATTATCTTTACGTTTTTGGGATCTTCTAGATCATATTTTTGCAGATCTACTTTCATCTTAGGACTAATGTCATAGTCTGCATACCATTTTTGGTATGCTTTCCACATTTTGTAGTAATATTCTTCCAGGCCAGGATCGTTATCCCACTGTTCGTAATCACGACCACGTTTCTTAATGCGATATAGAATCGTATCAAAATCACTATAAGCATAGACCAACAGATCAGGATTCTTTTTTGGAAGTTCCTTTAATTCGGCCATCATGTTATCTAATAATTTTAAGTACACTTCAAGTTCAACGTCTGAAATGTTTCCTTCGGCGTTGTTTTCTTTGGTAAATAAAGCATCTTCGTAAATTGAACGGTCAAGCACATTATTATCTTGTTTTAATGCCTTCTTAATCATCGAGAACCGTTTATTTAAGAAATAAATCTGAAGTAAAAATCCATACTGCTTTGGATCCTTATAGTAAAGTGGCAAGACAGGATTGTCACCTACTGGCTCATAGAAGGGCTCTGTTCCGTAATGTGCAGCGATTTTTCCCGTTAAGGTGGTTTTCCCCACACCAATCATTCCAGCTGTAATAATCACCATGCTTAGCTCCTCTTTTAGTTTAATAACGTCTTTTAGTATATCATTTCAAATCTTTAAGGTTAATGATGGATATGAAGTCAAAATTACCCCCTTTGTCTGAGAGATTGGTATTATGGTATTCTATGTAAGTGAGAAAATTTGGAGATGAATTTAATTAATGAAATGGGAAATGAATCTAATTAATTTTTTGAAAAGAGCAGTCATTTTTATTGGTTTAATCCTATTGATTTTTGCCGTCCAAATACCGGTGCAGTTGATTGGGATTAAAAATTATCATGGGATAAAAGCATTTCTTTGGGGTGCCTTTTACCTTGCTCTTTTTTTAGTGATCATTGGTTTGGCATTCTGGGCTTATCGAAGTGTGTACCGTCAGCATAGCCATAAGATTACTTTTCATGATTTAAAAATTATTTTAATGGCAATTTTGAGTTTCTTTATTATTGAAATTGTGCTGCAATTTTTTAATAAATTGATTTTCAATCAAGTTGGTACGAAAAATAATAATGCGATTCTGAGTCTTTTTCAGAGTAATACCACGGTGCTTGTTTTAATGAGCATTTCGGCTGTTTTTTTATCACCAGTTTTAGAAGAGTTAGTATTTAGAGGCTTTTTCATCAATGCTTTTTTTAATCAGAATGCTTTCTGGCTACCAATTGTTCTCAGTGGCCTGCTTTTTTCTTGTGGTCACATGAGTTCAAACGTCATTAGCTTTATGATTTATGCCATCCTAGGGATGATTTTAGCTTACGTATACAAAAAAACGGGGAAAATTGAAGTTTCGATTGGAGTTCATTTTTTAAACAATCTGATCGCAACTGGGTTTATGTTACTTGCTGTACTGTAATGGAGTAAAAAATGAATATATCTGAATTTGCTTATTTTAATCAGTTAAAAAATCAATTGGCCAACACCCATGAAGAATTAGAAGAGCGAAAGCAACATTATTTAAGCTGGGTCACCGATTTGGATCAATTAAAAAATGATTATGATGTTAATACTATTGATGAACTAGCCAGTGTCTTGAACAATGGTGATGACGATCAGAAGACTGATGATATCAAGAATGCCTTAATTAACAATGATGAAAATTATTTATTGAGTAATATGAAAATGTTAAATAATACCGATTTTCAGAAATGTCAGTCGTTAAAAGAACAAGTTCAAGAACTTAATCACGAATTGACGGAAGTTGAAAGATTTTATAAGAATAGTGCTATTCCGATAATTGATAAGATGAAAAAGAGTAAAATGGTAGAAGTTACGGAAATATCAAGTTCAAAAAATAGCAGTGATACGATTCTTCACTTTAACTTTTTATCAGATTTTACTCATTTTCAAGAGTTTTTTAGTAAAGAATTGTATGTCGATAAAATTATCAAGGATCATCTGCGTAAGCAAGAAGTAATTTCTATGATGATTTCCGAGGATAACTATCCAAATGAATATGATATGACCCGAATTGAAGATACGGAGGAAGATAATTAATGGTAGATCGAAGAGATTATAAATATCCTGATACTCAAGCGTATGACTTTGTGGTTAAACGATTGAATGAGCATGGGGTAACAATTAAAGATATCGCAAAAATTGCGGTGGATTTGCAACGAAAATATTCAAATGTTCCTGATTTAGATTATGTATGTGGAATTGTCAATGACATTCTGCATAAAAGGGAAGTTTTAAATAATGCCATGGTGGGACTAGAGCTTGATCGATTAGCTCAAGCAGGCGAGTTAGAAGAACCACTAGAGAGTATCGTCTCACACGACTTGGGAGTGTTTGGAGTTGATGAAACTTTGGCACTTGGAATTGCTTCTATTTATGGAACAATTGGTGTGACTAACTATGGTGAAATTGATACCAATAAAAATGGGATTGTAAAAGAATTGGATACTAATGGTCAGTTGGTTAATACATTTATTGATGATATTGTAGGAGCCCTTGCTGGAGCAGCCGCTGCCAAAATTGCACATGATAATGCTTAAAAAAAGATCCTCACTATTTGGTGAGGATCTTTTTTATTTTGCTTTTTTTACGGCTTTGATGCACTTGGAATCAAATCTAAACTCATCATGAATACTGGTTGACTCACCAACATCATGTTTAACCACCTTTAACCAGTCATCCTGGTTATCACCCATTCCAGTTGGGTTAACAAAGGTAACCTCAACTAAATCACCGACTTCGTAAGGTAAGTCTTTATCATATTCCACTAAATTATATGTTTCGTAAGCTTTTGTTTTCATAGTTTTCCCTCCATGAACTAATTATAGCAAACTATCCAAGAATCTTTTAAAATTACGTCACCATGCAGGAAAAACTAAATAGTTAGATTGCTTCGAATACATGATAATAATTATTATATTATAAGTAAAAATTAGATTGAAAATAAATTTAAATGCTGGTATAAAAGGATTTATAATTATAAGTTATAAAGTTAAAGACGTTATTGTCGTTGCTTTTAATAAAGTTTATAATCTAAAACGAGAAGTAAGCAGTAAGAGTTTCATAGTGAAATATTGAATGTTGAGATTAAACAACGAGACAGTTTAGTTAGAGTTTGTGTAGGAGCTAACTCTAACTAAGATATTACGGGGTGTGAGAAGCCTTTTATATCAGATGTTATGACTCATTAATGGTGAAGACAACCGTTTAGTGGGAGCACTATGTCTTATTAGAAATTTGAATTTAAAACAATTATGCGAATTTATTCGTATATTTCAATATGATGAATACTCTGAAATACCATTAAGGTCACGCTACTTCGTAGTGTGACCTCTTTTTTTATTGTGGGAAAGGAGGTGAGTCATAATGAAGGAGTTTAAGCTAGTAGTTCCAAGTACAGATCGTAGTGTTCAACTTAATGGAAGAACAATTTACTATTACAGTATTGGAAATGAGAACAACTACTCAGTCGTTTTTCCATATGATGCTGAGTATTTGAATTTACCTCATGGTAATATTGTTTTTCGCTCGATCACAGACGACTACTCTGGCAGAGCCACAGATGGTAGTTCGTACCATGCTACTATTCGTCTAAACGACTAGTTATGATGGGGGAGACAGAAGATTATTCTTCTGTCTCTTACATAGACTCCGATAATTTTTATTGATGTGGTAATGATTTAATTAAAGTTTCTGTGGACTAATTAAGATTATGTAAATCCACTAATATAGGTTCAAGAGAACCAAAAAATGAAGAGATAATAATGTTAATTATTATCTCTTTTTGTGTAATTATGATATCTTTTTCACATATCAAGGCATAAATGTTGACTTGGCGGCATTTATGGCATATTTTATAAGTGTAACGAAATATATCAAAGTGGGACGATTCAATGAAAAAGCGATTAAGAGAGCCATAATGATTAGTGTAGGAGTAGCACTTCTTGGCTTTCAGTTAGTTAGCTATTCAGTTGATCATATGGAAACTACATACGCGGCGTCAGTAAACACTAAGGCGTCTATGACATCACAAGCAAAACCAGAATTAGCTAAATTATCGTACGATTATGGCACATAGGTCAGAATGGATTAAACAATTTAGACAAATTTTACGTTACTAAAATGGATAGATTGTCCGCTTTCATGAATGGTGAACGTAACCTTCACCAAATTAAGTTAGGTGATAAGACAATCTTAAAAACTCCAAATACAGTTAGTATGGTAAATGTGTCGTTGTTAGAAACAGATAGAGTAAAACGATTTAATACCTAAATCAAGCGCATTTTTAATCGATAATGCTTGTTTAGGTATACAAAAACATTTTAAGTAATGTTTGCAAATAATTTTTTGAAGGGAATGATGTGTATGATTACAATTGCATCTACTACTGATAACAATATGGCGATTCCGCTTGCGGTTAATTATTCGTCAATATTGAACAATAATAAAGATTCCGACTTTGAATTTTATGTCGTTGATGATCATTTAAGTTCTGATAGCGTTGATTTGTTAAAATCACTAGCCAAAGTCTATGATAATTGTAAGTCGATTAACTTTCTTAAACCCAACACCGCAGCATATAAGGGTGCTAACGTGACATCTCCAGATAGTGCTATTAAAGAAAACACTTATTATCGAATTGAGCTTCCTGAAGAAATTCACAGGCCAAGAATTCTCTATCTGGATGCTGATATGACGTGTGTTGGTAATATTTCAGATCTTTGGAACGCTGATCTAGATGGAAACATTGTTGGAGCAGTGGAAGATTCTGGATACGTTGATCGTTTAAAAGAAATGCATGTTAGTGATGAACCAGGCCAGTATTTTAATGCTGGATTGTTATTAATCGATACCAAAGCTTGGAATGATAATGATACTTCTGAAAAAGTAAGAAAATTGGCACTTGATAAGCCTGAAATGTTGAAGTACCAAGATCAAGATGCTCTTAATGCCATTTTTAATGGCCATTGGAAGAAGCTTGATCCTAAGTATAATTTGCAAAGTCACTTGGTTAAGGGTGAGAGTGGATTAAACCCAATCCCTGAACGTCGAGCAGCTGAAGCAAAGGCACTTAAGAATCCTGTAATTGTTCATTACACTAATTTCGAGAAACCATGGATTATTAAAAATAATCGCCTTCATCCGTTGCGTGATTACTATTATCAAGCAAAGAATAAGTTAATTTATGACTTAGGTGATTATATTAATTAAGATATGTAAGAAGGGCAGACGTTATGTCTGCTCTTTTTTTGTGCAAGCATTAATCAATTAGGTTAAAAGTTTATCTAAGGAATGGACTACTCAAGATGATTTGAATAGATTTTCTGAAATAATCAAAAAGAGATTTGAAGAAAACAACAAAAAAGACGTTACTAATTAATTTTGGTAACGTCTTTATTATGGTCACAAAATGGTCACAATTAATTCATATTTATTACTTTTTATTCCCATCGATATATCCAAAACGTTGATTTAATAGGGAATAGATAGTAGCAAAAAAGCCAAAAATGCCCGAGATGAGATTCGAACTCATACTCAGTAAACTGAACAGCGACCTGAACGCTGCGCGTCTGCCAATTCCGCCACTCGGGCAATTACTACTTTTCAATCATACAATAAAAATATCATAAAATAAACACTTAATTTCTATGTATCCTTGTATTTGTTATTTAGTTGTGTAAAATATAAAATAGTACAAGAGTTTTTAGAAAGAAGAGATTATTATGGTTGAACCACGTAAGATTGAAAGCCAGCTGTGCTTTGGAATCTATAATACAAGTAAAAAGTTTAGTCGGTACTACCAAATCGTCTTATCTCAATTTAATTTAACTTATCCCCAGTACATTACCATGTTGGTACTTTGGGAGCATGCACCAATGACCGTTCGTGAGCTTGGCTCATATCTCGATCTTGATAGTGGAACGTTGACGCCGCTACTAAAACGCCTTGAAAAACAAGGATGGGTTACCAGAACTAGAAGTCATAAAGATGAACGTGTAGTTATCGTTGATACTACCGATTATGCAAAGGAACAACGCGATAAAGTATATGAACACGTCAATCAGTGCTTTTCCGTCTTAGACATGAGTCAAGAAGATATCCAAAAGTGCTTAAAGATGGTTAATGCCGTCGGCGATCGTTTGGATAATGTTAGTGAACAAAAATTAAAAGATGTCGAGTAATTAAAGCATTTCGTTTAGATTAGATTTATCTAATCTGAATGGAATGTTTTTTATTATATTAATTTATGATTTCATTAGTTGTTTTGAATTAGTCATTGGCTTGTTATTTTGGTAGAATTATCTAAGAGTAAATGAATTTAAAATTAAAATCTAAACGAATTGTTTAGATTTCCATTACAAAAATTAATGGGATGGAGCTGAATTTTTTTGTCACTAAGCATTCAAGAAATTAAAAACATTCTTCGCGAACATGATTTGCTGAAGTCAATTAATCAAGTTAGCGATCATAACTTTGATTACGTTAGTTATGATTCGCGAGATATTAAACCCAATACGTTATTCTTTGGAAAAGGGAATTTTAAGCCAGAGTTTGTTACTAAAGCTAAAGATGCTGGTGCAACAGGCATTGTGTGTGAAAAACATTTATCTGAAAGTAATGGAATGAATGAAATCCTGGTTACTAACATTCAAATGGCAATGTCACTAATTTCTGCCGTTTTCTTTAACTATCCACAAGATGATTTGTTTATTATTGCTTTTACAGGTACGAAAGGGAAGACCACCTCGTCTTATTTCACAAGAGATGCCATTGAAAAAGCAACTGGTGATCGAACGGCATTGTTTTCAACCATTAACACGGTAGTGGGCAATAAACCAGATCAAACTTTTAAGTCTCATTTAACTACACCTGAGTCATTAGATGTGTTTAAGAATATGCGGGCAGCTGTCGATAATGGCATGAAATATCTAATTATGGAAGTTTCTTCACAAGCTTACCTTAAGAATCGAGTCTATGGATTAAAATATAATGTAGGAAACTTTCTTAACATTTCACCTGATCATATCGGGGAAAATGAGCATCCCACGTTTGCTAATTATTTACACTGTAAGGAACAACTATTGGTTAATTCCCATACGTGTATCTTAAATGCTGATTCGGATCATTTAGTTGATATTTACTACGCAGCTAAAACTACCACTGATCCGGAAAACATTTATTTATTTGGTAAAAAGGGAACTACGCCACAAATTGAAGTTGATTTGGACTTTGTTTATGAATCAATTTCGGACAGTCTAACCGATAATGATATTCAGTTGAACTCAGTTTCTGAAAAAGCAAAGAAGTTAGGATTGGATGGAAATTATCGAATCGGTATTCCCGGAGATTATAATGAATCGAACGCAACAGCATCAATTATTTCAGCGGGACTTGCCGGATTTAAACGTGGTGACATGATAGACGGATTGGCGAGTGCTCGGATTCCAGGTAGGATGGAGATTTTTAAATCCAAAAATCATGGAAATGTTCACGTCGATTATGCGCATAATTATGCTAGTATGAATGCATTATTAGGATTTTTAAAGCGTCAAGATCCCAATGGAAAAGTGATCGTAGTGGTTGGAAGCCCGGGTAATAAGGGAATTGATCGCAGAAAGGGGTTTGGTAAAGCCCTTACTCAAAATGCTGATGTTGCCTTTTTAACCACTGATGATCCAGCTTATGAAGATCCAATGAAAATTGCAAAAGAAATTGATAACCATATCGATCATGATAAGGTTGATGTTCATTTTGAAATGGACCGTGAAAAGGCTATTAAAGACGCCATTAATTTTGGTAAAACTGGTGATATTATCGTAGTTGCTGGAAAGGGTCGCGATCCTTATCAAAAGATTAACGGTGTTGACACACCTTATCCTACTGATTCAGTTATCGTGGAAGATTACTTGGAGGATTTAAACAGTAATGACAAATGAAAATGTTCCAAATTTCACTCCCGTTCTTTTAGGAAGTGACTTTAATGTATACGGAATGGCACGTTCTTTCTACGAATTATATGGGAAGCGTGTTAAGGCCTACGCTCAGGAACGACTTGCACCTACTAGGTTTACCAAGATTGTGGACCTTACTTTCATACCAGGCTTTAGTGAAGATCCAGTCTGGTTTGAAGAAATGAAAAAATTAAAGCAAAAGTACGCTAGTCATAAAGAACCAGTGATTTTAATTGGTTGTGGTGATGGGTATGCTGAACTAATCTCAAAACACAAAAAGGATTTAGAAGATGTCTTTGTATGTCCATACGTGGATTATTCACTGATAAAACAACTGAATAGTAAAGAAAACTTTTATAAAATGTGTGACAAGTATGGGATGCCATATCCCGGTACCAAGATTATTTCTAAAAATAATTTTGAAAAGGATAACTTTGCTCAACCTTTTGATTATCCGATTGCACTCAAACCAACTAACAGTGTGGAGTGGTTGGACATTCACTTTGAAGGTAGAAAAAAAGCCTTCACCATTAAAAGTGAGGATGAATATCGGGATATTGTTGGAAAGATTTATAATAATGGCTATACTTCGGATTTGATCGTTCAAGATTTTATCCCTGGTGATGACAGTAACATGCGGGTCTTAAACGCCTATGTTGATAAGAATCATCACGTTAAGATGATGTGCTTGGGTCACCCACTTTTGGAAGATCCAGCTCCATCAGCAATTGGTAATTATGTCACGATTATTCCCGACTTTGATCAACGTATTTATGATCAAATTCAAAAGTTTTTGGAATCAATCAATTTCACTGGTTATGCTAATTTTGATATGAAGTATGACGTGCGTGATGATACCTATAAGTTATTTGAAATTAATTTACGTCAGGGTCGAAGTAGCTTTTTTGTGACTCTAAATGGGTATAATTTAGCTCAGTGGGTTGTTCGTGATTACGTGCAGGATAATTTAGCTAATGATCAAACCGTTTATGCGAATAAGGATCCGAAAAATTACTATTTGTGGCTAGGAGTTCCTAATCGCGTCTTTAAAAAATACGCCAAGAAGAATGATGATAAAGAAAAAGCGGAAGAATTGATTCGAAAAGGCCAGTGGGGGACTACGTTCTGGTATAAAAAGGACGAAAACTTTATGCGTTGGCTTCTAATGAAGTGGATGGATCATAATTACGCAAAGAACTTTAAAAAGTATTTTCACATAAATAAGGAATAAGCGAATGAAAAAATTTTTTACAATCATTGGAGGGATGGGTACCCAAGCCACTGAAAGTTATGTGCATTTGTTAAATAAGCGTACCCCAGCTCACAATGATCAAGACTATCTAAACTATATACTAGTTAATCATGCAACTGTCCCTGATCGGACTGCTTATATTACTGATCCAGAAAATAATCCAAGTCCATTACCACCACTTGAAGAAGACATTCAACAGCAAAGTAAATTGGGCCCAGAATTTTTTGCGTTACCATGTAATACTGCTCATTATTTTTATGATCAGTTGCAAAGTGTAACTGATGTTCCTATTTTGCATATGCCAAGGCTGGCAGTAGGTGCTATTGCTAAAAAGTTTCCTCATGCAAGAAAAGTAGGCTTGATTGCCACTAAGGGGACACTTAAAGACAAAGTCTATGATAAAGAAATTGCAGACGCTGGTTACGAAATTGTTCATCCCACCGATGAAATTGCTGATGAAACAATGGATTTGATCTATAATGGTGTTAAAGAGCAAGATTACGTTGACCCTAAATTGTATCATCATATTTTGAACCAAATGGTAAATGAACTTGGTAGTGATGTAGTTATTTTGGGTTGCACAGAAATTTCCGTGGCCGAGGAACGAGCTGGAAACCATGACTATCCGGTAATCGATGCGCAGTCTGAATTAGTTGATGAATCAATCCGTCTTGCCGAAAAAATGCAAAAAAATAAAGCATCCTAACAATGGGATGCTTTTTTATTGGATAAAGAAAAGTAATCCAACAGAAGCCAAAATTGAAATTAACGTTAGTAAAATAATATACGTTTTTAAGTTCCCTTGAATTTTTCTTTGATAGCAAATGTCAATGAAAGAAATGGCCACGATGGTCATGACAAAGCTTAAAAAGACCAGGTAACGGTGTTCATTGAAATGGTTAATGGTGAAGATTACTTCGGCAATCAACAAGAGAATGTAAAAAGCTCGTGTGTAAATGACACCCTTGATGATCTGCTTGTCTTGTTTGCGTGTGATTCCAATTGTTAATGAGATTAATAAAAGAATCCATAAGAAAGTAATTATGTAAATTAACATGATATTTGTCCCTCCAAACAAAGTTTATCATAAGGCACCATGGAAGTTTTGATGACAATTGATATAATTCATGATACAATTATTTATGTATTGCGGGTGTAGTTTAGTGGTAAAATTTAAGCTTCCCAAGCTTACGTCGCGGGTTCGATTCCCGTCACCCGCTTTTGGGAAGCTACCAATGATGAAAGTGTAGTAGCCGTGATGGTTTTAAAGCAAGTCTAAGTTGATGTGAGTTAGACAAACGATGATGGTGAAGGCGTCCTTTCTAGGTATATAAGTTAATAATAAGTGGGTATTTCCAAATAGAGTGGTACCGCGGGTAATCTCGTCTCTTACATTAATTGAATTAGTGTAAGAGACTTTTTTTATTTATGAGGAGGAGAATTATGGATTATAGACAACAAGTTGCTGATGCAGTTGCAGATTCGATTAACAACCAAATTTCAACCAATGATATTTATGGAAAGATTGAAAAACCAAAGACACCTGAGAATGGGGACCTTGCCTTTCCAGCATTTATTTTAGCAAAAGAGTTGCATAAGGCTCCTCAAATGATCGCACAAGATATTGTAAACAATATCGATGGGAGTCAGTTTGATAAAGTAGTTGCTGTTGGTCCCTACGTTAATTTCTTCTTGGACAAAGGGAAAGTAAGTAAACAAGTTATGTCAGATATTTTGACTGACAAGGAACACTATGGTGATAACTATGATGGTAAGGATCAGACGGTTACCATTGATATGTCATCTCCTAACATTGCTAAACCCATGTCAATGGGACACTTACGTTCTACTGTCATTGGTAATTCAATTTCTGAAATTCTAAAGAAAAATGGATATAAGACAGTTAAAGATAATCATCTAGGAGACTGGGGAACCCAATTTGGTAAGCTAATTACGGCCTACCTGAAGTGGGGAAATGAGGATAATGTCAAGTGTGACCCAATTCATTATCTGGTTCAGTACTACGTTAAGTTTCATAAGGAAGATCAAAAAGATCCCGAATTAGACGAAGAAGCACGAGAATGGTTTAAGAAGCTTGAAGATGGTGATCCTGAAGCCACTAAATTGTGGAAATGGTTTAGAGACGTGTCTCTTAAAGCCTTTAATAATACCTATAAGACACTTGGGGTTAGTTTTGATACTTATAACGGTGAATCATTTTATAACGATAAAATGGATGAAGTCGTTGATATTCTTAAAAAGGACGGATTACTTCAGGAATCTCAAGGAGCTCAAGTCGTTGATTTAAGTGATGATAACTTGAATCCTGCCTTGATCCTTAAAAGTGATGGGGCATCCCTTTACATCACCCGGGATATTGCGACCGCGTTATACCGTGAACGGACATATCATCCCGTTATGAATCTCTATGTAGTTGGTTCTGAGCAGACTAATTATTTCCATCAGTTAAAAGCGGTGTTAAAGAAGATGGGAGTAGAAAATGCGGACGGAGTTCATCATATTCCGTTTGGATTAATTACGGTCAATGGTAAGAAACTTTCGACTCGTCGGGGTAACATCATTCTGCTTAATCAAGTTTTGGACGATTCAATTGCAATGGCTAAACAACAAATTGCTGAAAAGAACCCCGACCTGCCAAACAAGGATGAAGTAGCCAAACAAGTTGGTGTCGGTGCTATTATCTTTGGTGACCTTAAGAGTGAACGAATCAATAGTATTGATTTTGTTCTTGAAGATCAATTGAAATTTGAGGGTGAGACTGGGCCATACGTTCAGTATGCTCACGCACGTTCAGAAAGTATTTTAAGAAAATCAGGCAAAAAAGAATTAAATGAGTCAGCTAACGAATTAACTGATGAGGGTGCCTGGGAAGTTATCAAATTGCTTCAAGCTTTTCCAGAGGTAGTTAAGCAAGCTCGCAATGAATTTGAGCCTTCTGATGTTGCGAAGTATTCTCTGAGATTGGCGAAGGCATTTAACAAATACTACGCTCATTCTAAGATTTTGGCTGATGATGATGAACAAGATGCTCGTTTAGACCTAGTAAAAAGTGTAGCAATCGTTTTAAAGGAATCGTTAAGATTGTTGGGGATTGAAGCTCCAGATCAAATGTAATAAAGGGGATGGATGTCAATCGATGTCCATCCTTTATCTTTTAAAATCCATTAATGTCCATGTGGTACAATAGCAATTAATGATAAAAGGAGATTTGGACTTTTATGGATAACAACAGCAAACACAAGTCAATATTTAAAAAGATTTGGGGTTACTTCAGAAGGTTCTGGCGACGATTTCAAATCACAAAATGGATTATTGTAATTGTTTTATTCATTGCCCTAGTTTTAAGTAGTTATTTAACAATTGTGGCAAAAACTTCGCACGTTCGTGATTTACAGTCGAATTTATCAAAATCTACTGTAATTTATGATTCTCATCATCATGAAGCTGGCAAGTTATACGCACAAAAGGGTACTTATGTTCAGATGAATAAAATTTCGCAGAATATTCCCAATGCGATTCTTTCAACGGAAGACCGTAACTTTTATAAAGAACATGGTTATTCAGTGAGTGGCTATGGACGAGCCATTTTACTAGCCGTAAAGAATAAAGTCATGGGTCGAGATTACATTAGCGGTGGTGGAAGTACGCTGTCACAACAATTAGCTAAGAATACATTTCTTTCGCAACAACAAACATTGACCCGAAAATTAAAAGAATTGTTTATCTCCATTGAAATTGAAAATGTTTACTCAAAGAATCAAATTTTAACAATGTATATGAACAATGCGTACTTTGGTAATGGAGTGTATGGGGTGGAAGATGCCTCTAAACGTTACTTTGGTCAATCAGCTCAAGACTTACCGGTTCAGGATGCTGCGGTACTTGCGGGGATGTTATCAAACCCTAGCAATAATCCAATTGATCATCCTGAGGCAGCTCGACAAAGAAGAAACGTCGTCCTTGAGTTGATGGCAAAGAATCATAAGATTACGAATTCAGAGGCTAAGAAGTATCAAGCAATGCCACTGAATACCAGGAATTCTTATCGATCAACCAATGGCTACAAGTATCCGTATTACTTTGATGCGGTAATTAACGAAGCCATTTCGAAGTATGGGTTAACTGAATCTGACATTATGAATCACGGATACAAGATATATACCAATCTTAATCAGCAGCAACAACAAAGTTTTCAAACTGATTTTAAAAATCCTAGTCTTTTTCCTAATGATGCAGCCGACGGAACCAAGGTTCAAGCTGCTTCAGTGGCCTTAAATCCTAAAGATGGCGGAGTTCAGGCCGTGGTTGGTGGACGTGGAAAGACCGTGTTCCGTGGGTATAATCGTGCGACAGATATTAAACGTCAACCTGGTTCAACCATGAAACCACTTGCGGTTTACACGCCGGCGCTCGAAAATGGCTATTACTATGATTCTGAACTTCAAAATGAGAAGAAATCATATGGAGCTAATCATTACACTCCACACAATTATAATGATGTTTACACCGGGAAAGTACCAATGTATCAAGCACTGGCTCAAAGTATGAATGCACCTGCAGTGTGGTTACTAAACAAAATTGGTGTTGATAAGGGTTACGATTCGGTTAAGAAATTCAATTTACCAGTTACAGATAAAGACAAAAACTTAGCCTTAGCACTTGGTGGGCTCTCAAACGGGGTTTCGCCACAGCAAATGGCAGGTGCCTACACTGCCTTCGCGAATAAGGGACGCATTTCACAGCCCTTCTACATTACTAAGATTGTTGATTCGACGGGTAAGACCGTGGTTGATAATGAGCATCCAAGTTCAAAACAAATTATGTCTGAATCGACAGCTCGTCAGATGACCAGTATGATGCTTGGCGTCTTTGATAATGGTACTGGGGTTGACGCCAAACCGAATGGTTATCAAGTTGCTGGTAAAACCGGAAGTACTGAGGCCGATAACACTCCAGATTCTGATGCCACTAAAGATAAATGGATTGTCGGTTATACACCGAACGTGGTTGTGGCAACTTGGGAAGGATTTGATAGTACCAATTCGACTCACCATTTAGAGAATCTAACTGGGACTGACGTTGGGCCACTTTATAAAACCCAAATGCAACAAATTTTACCGTACACTAACAATACTCAGTTTGGGGTTCAAGATGCTCAGACGGTTGCACGTGACGGTGATAACACTAATAATGACAATCATGATTCCAAATTATTTAAGGGAATTACTAATGATACTGGTAAAGTTGTAAAGGGAATTGTTAAAGAAGGAGCCAGTGGAATTAAAAAAGGCGCTGGAGAAGTTATTAGTGGAGCAAAGGCTTTACTAGGACGATAGCTTTACGTATGTTAAAATGTGTATTGTAACAACATTTAAGGAGGTAAGGAATTATGGCAGAAAATGATGTAATGAAAGATGCACAAACTTTACAAGATGCATTAGTAAAGACTGATGAGTTCAAAGAACTCCAAGCAACATATGATGAGTTAAAGAAGGATCAGGATGCCTTCAAGACATTTAAGGACTTTCAAACTAACCAAAATGAATTAAGACAAAAACAAATGGCTGGTCAACAAATTTCGCAAGATGACATGAAAAAAGCTCAAGAACTTGCTAATAAGATGAACAGTCTTGATATCATCAAAAAATTGATGGGTAAAGAAAAAGCAATGGGTAAAGTTATTGATGATGCTAATATGTTAATTACTAAGCCTTTGCGTGATATGTACGAAGCTTAATTAATCATTAATCGGAGCGCCCATTGGTGCTCCGATTTTTTTGTATGGGAGAAATTATAATGAAGTTTATTCATGCTGCAGATTTACATTTGGATAGTCCATTTTTAGGAATAAAAGAGGATACTACTACTCCCAGTGAGTTGTGGAAAATCCTACATAAAGCTCCATTTGATTCTTTTAGGAAAATTGTTGATGATGCTATTGATGAAAATGCTGATTTCGTTTTGCTAGTAGGCGATCTCTTTGATGGGAGTCACCAGAGTGTAAAGGCTATTAGTTTCCTAATTGAACAGTTAAATCGATTAGATGAACATCAGATTCCCGTTCTTCTTTCTTTTGGTAATCACGATTATCAAAGTGAAGGGGCCAAAGATTTCGCCTTTCCCAAAAATGTTTACGTATTTCCTAAAGAGGTAACAACTCATACTTTAACGCTTAAGGACGGTAAAACCGTCGCGGTTACGGGCTTTAGTTATGCGACTCGTAATATTGTAAACGACATGATTTCTGAATTTCCAGAACGTTCCGATGCGGATTACCAGATTGGAATGGTCCATGGAGCGATTAAAAGTGGCACAGATTCACAGTATGCGCCATTTACTATTAACGAAATGGAAAATTTAGGATATGATTATTGGGCACTGGGACATATTCATAAACGGCAACAACTAGATGATCATCCCTTAATTGAATATCCTGGAAACATTCAAGGGCGTCATAAAAATGAAGCTGGTGAAAAGGGATATCTTCTTGTCACTGATGGTACTGATGGCAACTTACAAGTGCATTTTGAGCCTACTTGTCCCATGGTGTGGTCAGCATTAACAATGAAATTAGATGGTAATGAGACTGAAGAAGGAATTGTTAATCGTATTATTGACAACATTGAGTCACAAAATTTTTCGAAGCTTCATTTGTTGGATGTAAAATTAAATTTTGTTGATGATGGAACAATCTCATCAGATGATTTACTAGATCGAATTAAAGAAAAGTTGCAGTATGATTTTGAAAATCTTCATGCCTGGGTCTATGAAATTGATGTGGTTGAAAATGCGGAAATGAAGTTTAATGATCTTGACCAAGAATTTTGGGATGAGACTAAGCATGAAGTATATAATGATGAAAATATTAAGAGTTTAGCCAAGAAATTATTTAAGCACTCTTATATTCGCGATAATTTTTCAAGTGATGATGCCATTATCAAGTTACTTGATGAGAGTATGAATTTAATTACTAATAAAACGAAGGGAAACGTGGAAGATGAGGATTAAAAAAGTTGAAGTATCTGGCTTTGGAAAACTTCATAATCTAACACTTGATTTTCATGAATTTCAAGTGATTTATGGGAGAAACGAAGCTGGAAAAACAACCCTCTTGAATTTCATTAAAGATGTTTTATTTGGCTTTCGAGATAGTCGGAGTAAACGGGATTTTACCCCGAAGGATGATTATAAGATGGGTGGTCGTTTAATTGTCGAGCAAGACGGAACGACCTACATTATTCAGAGAAATGAAGGAAAAAACGGCGGAAAACTGACGATTTTCGATGAAGATGAAAATCAGTTACCGGATGGAATCTTGGATCGGATTTTAGGACCGATTAATCGTGATTCTTATGATAATTTGTTTTATTTTGGAAACGTCAGTTTAAATGATATTTCTCGCTTAAATAAAGAAGAACTTTCTAAACGAATTCAGCGTGTCGGAGTAGTTGGAATTGACAGTTGGATCGATTTAGAGAATGAAAACCAAGAAAATGGTGGGAAGATTTATAAGCCAACTGGTAAAAAGCCGGAGTTAAATCAATTACTAGTTGAAAGGGAAAGATTAAACGCCAAGGTTCATGAAGCAAGTAATGAATACCCAAAATATCGTGAACTAACGATTCAAGCAAAGAAGGATGAAGCAAAGAAGCGTCAAAATCGAATTCATCGTAATGAGTTATCTCAGCAACTGAGTCTGGTTGATCAAGATTTATCTAGTTGGGATAAATATGATCAACTAAAACACCTTCAAAACGATGACTTGGATATCAAACAAGGCTTTGCGGAAAGTGATTTTGAAAAGTTTCAGGATATCCAAAATAAGCTTGCTAATATTCAATCTGAAGTTCAGGATGATGAGCAAAAAATTGATCGATTTAAAAGTCAACATCGTGAATCAAATGACGATTTACAATTTTATAATGATAATGCTGATTTAATTCGGAGTTTAGAAATAGAACTTGATGGTCAAATTCAACAAGTAAGCCGGATTGAAAGACTGGATCATGATATTAAAAGTGCTCAGGTCCGTTTGTCTGAGGATGAACCTGATGCGGGTGGCAGCGAAAGTGTTCCATTTGATGATGATGAAATTGATCAAATCAATCATCTTATGAATGAATATCAAGATGTCAAAGAACAAATGGATTATTATGCCCAATCTAGCTCCACTACTGGTAATGGAGATAATACTTTATCACTAGTTGTGGGTGCTACTGGTCTAGTACTTATTGGGATCGGAATCTTTATGGGTGGATTAGCCATTCCGATTTTAGTTGTAATTGGGTTATTATGCATGGGTTTTGGCCTTTATCGTTATGTGCAGAAATCCAAACAACCAGTTGAAAATAAGGATGAAAAAAATAATTACTTTCAGACTAAGCTGGAGCAAATTGACCAAATGCTAGATCAGATGGGGGAGAAACATCATATTGAAAATATCCCTTATAATCAGTGGAATGACTCCCTGCAAAAGGCAATGAGACGACGTGATTCGGATCGTGATCATTTACGTGATTTTGTGCAATCCCAAAAGACTATGAATGAGAGGGTAGAAAGTTATCTAGATCGATGGAATTTTGCGGCAAGTAGAACGGGTTTGAGTGATTATGATAGCGAAATGGTGTCTTTAAACAAAATTAAACAGTTTCTTTCAAACGTTAGGGACCAAAAAAGAAAGTCTGAACAAATTAATCATGAGCTCAGTTATTTAACGTCAAATGCTGATACCCATCGAGCACAAATGAAGGATGTTAATGGTAGGTTGAATCGTTTCTTAAGAGAACGTGATGTTACAAACGGTACTGAATTCAAGAAAGAGTATGATGAGCAACGAAATACAAATGAGAAAAGCAAACGAAAAGAGGAGTTAGAATACTCACTGGATCAAGCTCTTATTGAAAGACTGCAAAAGTATGACAATATTGATCAATTGAAGAATGTTAGGCATGATCTTCAGGAACAAATCGATCAACTGGATTCTGATTTTGCTGACCAATCAGACCAGGTTGCTCAATTAAACGTTCAGATTAAAAATATGGAAAGGGATGGAACACTCGATTCATTAACTCAGGAGTTAGCAAGCATGGATACTAAGGTTAACGAGTTAGTTGAGAAATGGCTAGTTTACCGATTAACCAACCAGTGGATTGAAAAAGTTCTTGATGCTGCAAGTAGTGGGCGAATTCCAAAGGTCAGAAAAGATGCTGCTAAGTTCTTTAAGACCTTAACCGATGGTCATTACAAGAAGATTGATTACAATAAGAAGAGTATTTCAGTCCTAAGTGATGATGGTATCAAATTTAAAGTGGAAGAGTTGTCAAAGGGAACGATGCAACAGTTGTATCTCTCACTTGTTTTTGCGTTAACATTAGCATTTAGTGATGAATATCCGATGCCAATTATGATTGATGATGGGTTTGTTGACTTTGATCATTTTCGAACCGATAAAGCCATCGGCCTGATGAGAGAACTAGCTAAAAGCACACAGGTAGTTTATTTTACGGCCGATGATCGAATTAGAAGTGACGTAAATGATGAGAACTTAATTGAATTAAAATAGTGGAGGTGGAGTCAAATGAGCAAAAAATTAAAAGAATATCAATTGGATGAAGACATCGATGCTTTTGTATTGATCAAATCAGCCGATGCTCGAATTGCGAAAAACGGGAAACAATTTATTTCCTTTGTATTTGAAGATAATTCGGGAGAAATTGGTGGAAAATTGTGGGGTGCTAGTAACGATGATGTAAAAGCATTCAAATCTGGACAGGTTGTTCATATTAATGGGAAACGGGAAGCTTATCAAGGAAGTCCCCAGATTAAGATTAATCATATTCGTCAAACTGAAACTGGTGAACCCAATGATCCCAGTAGTTTTATGCAGCATGCTCAGATGACTCGTTCCGAAATGGAAGAATACATTAGTCAAACTATTTTTGAAATCATTAATCCAACGTGGAATCGAATTGTTCGAACCCTACTTAAAAAACATCAAGATGAGTTTTTCACTTATCCAGCAGCTAAAACTAATCATCATGCTTATGCTGGTGGATTGGCGTTTCATACGATTTCGATTTTAAAATTAGCTAAAGGAGTTGCTAAATTATATCCGCAGGTAAATCCATCGCTTCTTTATGCGGGAGCAATCTTGCATGATTTAGGCAAAACAACCGAGTTATCTGGCCCAGTGGCCACATCTTATACTAGTGAGGGAGACTTACTGGGACATATTAGTATTATTGATGGTGAAATTGTCGAGGCAGCCGATCAGTTAAAGATTAATCAACATTCTGAAGATTTACTTCTTTTGAGACACATGGTTTTATCGCATCATGGTATCAAAGAATATGGATCACCAGTGACGCCAGAACTATTGGAAGCTCAAATTTTACACGATTTAGATGATTTGGATGCTTCCATTAACATGATTACTGGTGCTTTAAACGACACAGAATCTGGATCGTTTAGCAAACGAATTTTTGGAATGGATCGAAATAAATTCTATAAACCTGAGAGTAAAGAAAAAGGTGAGTAACTTAAGTTACTCACCTTTTTCTATTTAAATTATCTTATTTCATTGCCTTAGGGGTTGAAGTGTAATCAGCCAAGATATTTTGTAAGTCTTTATCTTGGATCTTTACATCACCATCTTTAAGGACTTTAGATACAACCGCGTGTAGAACAGTATTATCACTCATACGTTCAGTAGCAAGTTGATCCTTTAATTCAGCCTTGTGATCCTCGTATTTACCCTTAGAAGGATGATTTACCATTTGAATTACTTGGTAACCAGCTTTAGTCTTTACGGGTTCCTTAGTGTACTCGCCATTCTTAAGCTTGAAGGCCGCATTCTTGAAGTTATTATCAAGACTGGTATCAGTGTTATCGAATGGAGCCATTTTGCCACCGTCTTTCTTGTTGGCATCAGTTGAGTATTTCTTAGCTAAATCAGAGAACTTTTGACCATTTTCTAAGCCAGAAATTACTTTCTCAGCATCACCCTGATTCTTAGTGGTGATTTCATTAACCGTTACCTTAGGTTGATATTTCTTGAATTGGTTTTGAAGATCCTTATCGGAGAAACTAGTGTTAGCAATCACAGCTTGTTTCAATAATAGGTTATCCTTGATTTGTTCCTTCAGGCTCTTTTCGGTTAATCCTTGTTGACTTAGAAGGGTCTTAAATTGGGAACCATACTGTGACTTGTATTGATTAAATTGGTCATCAACCTGTGATGATTTAACTTTGTCACCATATTCTTTATTAAGAACTTTGTTCAAAATCATAGTTTGAAGAACGGTTTTACCCTGTGGGGTTTTCTTCATACTATTGTAATATTGACTTTCGGTGATTTTACCACCACTTGTAGTAGCCACTGTCTTACTACTACCACAGGCAACTAGTGAAACACTCAAAAGTAATGCTGCAGCTCCAACGAGCCATTTCTTCTTCATATATTAGCACATCCATTTCTTCAAAATATTGGGCACACAAGGACTTTATGTACACCATTCATTCTTAATATAACATACATTAGTGACAAGTTAAGATTGATCAAATAATTTAATTGAAACTAAAAATTATTTAACTGATCAGAGAGGTGGTTAACCCGCGGCTTTAATTGAAACTTAGCTTGTTCTAGGTCCCTATCTAAGCTTTTCATTACAGGCTGAGCATTTTCTAATGCATGATTAAATCGATTCAAATTTTTTTGAACCGCTGAAGCGGAATTGAAGATGTTTTTCCAGTCATCCAAAGTAACGTTATCTTTGGGATTAGAGTCACCCTTTTTTTTAAGCATTAATAAGCCAGTGATGGTAATCCCGGTTAAAACTCCTGCAGCAACCAACGTAACGGTGGTTTTTTTCATAAATTATTCCTCCAATTGTTTAGTAATTGAGTCAGCAATTTTTTGGTATTTATTTTTGTCATATTGTTTTGAATTATCAGAAAAGTTAATGGAAAAGGTATCGTTCTTTGTGTAACGCGGAATTAAATGGAAATGAGCATGGGGAACCGATTGATAAGCAATTTTTCCGTTGTCATTAACAATGTTCATTCCCTTAATATTAGGATTGGAATCTTTGATTGCACGTGCAATCTCAGGGACTTTGGAAAATACTTTGCCAGCTGTTTCAGCATCGAAATGAAAAATATCTTGAATATGTTTTTTAGGAATAACTAAAGTATGTCCAGGAGTGGTTTGTGAGATGTCTAAAAATGCTAAAATTTCATCATCTTCATAAACTTTATAACTTGGAATCTCACCCTTAACAATTTTACAAAAAACACAGTTTGGATCGTAATCAGTCATATAAATTTCTCCCTTCAATTTAATCCAATTATACACTAACATCACCTGTATAATAAGTGCCACCAAGCAATATGGTATACTAATTATAATAATGATAAGAATAAGAAATGAAGGTTAATTATGAGCTTGCAAGTAGAAGACTTAACTGGTGGGTATTCTAGCGTGCCGGTTTTAAAAAATGAGACGTTCGATGTTAAGGATGGGGAACTAGTTTCTCTTATTGGATTAAATGGAGCTGGAAAATCAACTACAATTAATCATATTATTGGATTAATGAAACCATTTTCAGGGACCATTAAAGTTAATGGATTGCAAATTAGTAAGGATACTGAAAAGTATAAACAACAGATTGCTTACATTCCTGAGATGCCGGTTTTATACCAAGATTTAACTCTAAAAGAACACATTGATACAACCATTATGGCTTATAACTTAGATCAAAAGGAAGCATGGGATCAGGCCAATGAGTTACTTAAAATGTTTCGACTTGATAAACGACTTGATTGGTTCCCAGCTAACTTTTCTAAAGGAATGAGACAAAAGGTAATGATCGTATGCGCTTTTATCACGAATGCGTCATTATATGTAATTGATGAGCCGTTTCTAGGGCTTGATCCACTTGCTGTTGATGATCTTTTGCGCTTGATTGAAAAAAAGAAAAAAGCTGGTGCAAGTATTTTGATGTCAACTCATGTTCTTGATACTGCTGAAAAATACTGTGATCGCTTTGTGTTGATCAGTAAGGGTGAGATTCAGACTGAGGGAACAATGGATCAGATTAGGGAAAAATATCCTGATGCTGGGAAGTCACTTTCAGATATTTATCTATCTTTAGCAAGGGATGGTAAAAATGAATAAGATTTTTCAAAAACGCTTAAGCAATCATTTGATTGAAATGACCAAATATCTTAAGTATGTATTTAACGATTTCTTTGTGATTGCTCTCATGTTTTTTGTTGGTGGACTTGGTTATGCTTACTCTGGATTCTTAAAGCAATTATCTGGCAATTTATGGTGGGAACGTCCCGTTGCTATCGTTGTTTTATTGATTGGATTGCAACTTGGTGGATTAGCAACTCTGGTCAAGTCCGCAGATAAAGTCTTTATGGCTCCCAAAGAATACCAGTTTCATAGCTATTTTAGTGGAGCTTTTATTTATAGCCTCGTAATGGGGATGATAATTGACTTAATCACCTGGTTTGTTTTGATGCCATTTTTAAGTGTTTCAATCGGATGGGGAATTTCTCAGTTAATTGGACTTTTATTGATCATCTTATTACTAAAAACTGGATGGATGGCATATCAAGTCGTTAAGTTGTATTTTCAATTGAATCATCATGTGGTAATGGCTTTTGTCACCGAATGGGTTCTTCCCTTGATTATTTTGGTTTTGGCACTGTATTTTAATGTCTGGGCAGCAGCTCTTTTAGCGTTGCTCATTACTGCATCCTTATTATATGCAGCTAGCTTGACTAAAAATGAACTTTTAAATTGGAACTATACCATTGATCATGAAGACGCCCGAATGAATCGAATTTATCATTTTTATAGTCTCTTCACTGAAGTCCCTGAATTATCCGGGCGAATTCATCGCAGAAAATATTTGGATCCAGTATTTAAGCTATTAAAAAGGGATCAAGGACATTTATATTCCAACTTATATTTGCGGTCATTATTACGAGATAGTGGGCCAGGATCTCTTTATTTTCGGTTGGTAATTATTGCTTTAATTTTGGTATTGATTATCCCAAATCAAATTATTGGAGCGTTAATGACCGTTATCTTCGTATACTTGGTTGGTTTCCAATTGATTCCATTCTACGAGCACTTTGATAGTAATGTATTTACTCATATTTACCCAGTTAATCAAAAGCGACAGCTCCAAAATTTTCGGGCAATTGTGCAACTTTTACTGTTGTTTGAATGTTTTGTCCTATTAATTGCGATGTTAATGGCCCGAATTACCATTCCAATTATTTTGATTACAATGGTTGTTTGGTTGATTGAGGGATATGTTTTGACGGTTCCATACTTAAACAAGAAAGCAAAACAAATTAGAAATTGAGGTTAAATAATGAGAGTTAGAAATAAACCATGGGCAAATCAATTTATTTTGGACCATCCTGAATCAATTGTGGATGATCCGGAGAAATACATTGGTAAATGGGAAAGTCGATTTCCTAATGATGCGCCAATTTACGTTGAAATTGGCTGTGGCAAGGGTAAGTTTATTACCGAAATGGCAGAAAAAAATCCCAACATTAATTTCATTGGGATTGAAATTCAAAAGTCAGTAATTGCCATGACTTTAAAGAAGGTTGTAAATGACCACTTAAGTAATGTACAGCTGATTCACACTGATGGTGGCTTAGTTAATACCTTTTTTAAAAAGGGTGAGATTGCAAAAATTTTCTTAAACTTTTCTGATCCATGGCCTAAAAAACGGCATACCAAACGTCGATTAACCTCGCCACATTTTCTGCAAAGTTATCAAGATGTTCTACCAGATCGGGCTGAATTAGAATTTAAAACAGATAATCGAGGATTGTTTGAATATTCTTTGGTTAGTTTAAATAATTTTGGGATGAAGTTTGAAACGGTAAACCTTAACTTGCACGATAGTGATGCAGTGAAAGATAACGTCGAAACTGAATATGAAGAAAAATTTAAAGAAAAAGGCCCAATCTATAAGATTGTGGCCCAATTCGTTGACTAATTAATTGATTCAGTATTCAAAAGTTTGATGTTATTGATCTCATCGTTAGCTAGATCGAATGTAAATCCATAGGATTTGATATTATTATTATCATCATCTAGTAGGTTGATACCACCGATAAACTGACCATCCTCATTTTGATTGAAATCAATCCAATACCCATAAAGTTCACTGTTATCAAATTTCTTAGTAAGAGTATCGGATAAATGACGTCTAACCTTATCTTGATCACGTTCTTGTTTGTGTCGAATCAGTGAGTACAATGTTGCCCCAGCAATAGCTGTCCCGGTAATGAAAGCTAATTTATGTTTTACGATCATAAAAGCATCCCTTCGATTTGATTTGTTTAATTTATTATATAACATTTTTAATCTTAGTGGGTTATAATATTAATGTTTAGGAGGGATACTATGGAACAATTACCAGTAATGAATCTTGAAGAATTAAAGCAAAAAATCAAGAACGGAAAATACATTTTGTTTTTCTCGGCCACATGGTGTCCGGATTGCACATTTATCAAGCCTGCTATGCCAGAAATTGTAAAAGATTTTCCAAACTACAAATTTATTGCCGTTGATCGTGATGACAATCTTGACTTAGCTAAAGAAATGAACATTTTTGGTATTCCAAGTTTTGTTGCGTTTGATAATGGTGTTGAAACAGGAAGATTAGTTAATAAGGATCGTAAGACTAAAGCACAAGTTGAAGACTTTATTAAATCTCTTCCACAATAAACTCGGGAGTGATTAAATTTGATGATTGCAAGTTATAATCCAACTCAGATGGGTGACGTTTTAATTATCGTTCTGGGCGAAGGATCAGATCCACAGAGTGTGTCTGAATCAGACAATGTTGTTCAAATTAAGGATAATGCTGGAGAAGTAGTTGGTTATAATATTTTTGATGCCAGCGAAGTCCTTGATGATTTGAAATCTAAAGACGGTCAGGTTGAGCTTTCAACTGCGGACGTAAAAAAATTAAATAACAAATTAAATCAAGCGGGATTTAAAGAAAAATTACCGCTTAAAAGTGATCCTAAATTTATCGTTGGGTATGTTGAAAAAATGGAGGATCACCCCAAATCTGATCATTTGCATGTAACCCAGACAAGAGTGCAAAATGATAAAGTACTTCAATTAGTGAGTGGATCACCTAACATGCAGCAAGGAATTAAAGTTGTAGTAGCTGAAGTTGGTGCCATGATGCCAAATGGACAAATTATTTGGCCTGGTGAACTTCGGGGAGTAAAAAGCGATGGGATGATTTGTTCTGGAAGAGAACTAAGAATTCCTAATGCTCCGGATCGACCTGGAGCACTTATCTTGCCAGATTCTTACCAAGTTGGGGAACCATTTGATTTTGAGAAGGCAAAAAATCTTTTTAACGAATAGTTTCTATTCGTTTTTTTATACATAATTCTTTAAGGGTGAGTAAATTGGAACATTATGATGGACCAGCATTTTATCGTAAGTATTTTAATGGGAAAGTTCCCTTTAAAAATAGCGATAGAAAAATTAATGATTTGCAAAAGTCAACCAAGCAACCGAATAAAAAAGTCATTCATAATGATGATTCTGATGTTAAACAGAATCATTTTAGTTCTCGTTATCAACCCAAGTATCGGAGTAATTTCCAACTACGATTCAAGGATGATAAAAAGCACTATGTTGAATCACGGAATTCTTTAGTTGAAAGAACTAAGGAGTTTACTCCACGTTCACGTGCTCAAAATGATAATTTTTACTCAATTAATCACTCCATTAGTAAACCATATGAGGATGCTGCAGTTGAATTGGAAAAGAGCGATGATGATTTTGTTCTTTATTTGGATCCTAAAGATCCGGGTGCAATCCCGAATGATGACCTAAATGTTTGGGATAACGACACACAGCCAATCATGAAGGATAATGTAAATAATAATGAAAACATTGTGGATAACTCAGAGGCTGTGGATAACTCAGAAAATGATAAAGAAAGTCCTGATGGTGACAGGGAACTTGGCCATTCACTTGCTGATATTTTTAAAGAGGAAAGTGGATTGGCAGCTAACTTGGCATTATTTAGTGATGGCAAGGATGAAGGTTCTAAGTTAAAGTCAAATGAATCGGCATCCAAGTCTCATCACGATAATGTAAATGATGAATCGAGAAAAGAAATTAATCAGCCAAATAATGTCCAACTTCAAAATGATGATACTGATCAACCAAATGAGGTTCGACTTCAACATGATGATCTTGATCATCATGTTGAAGAGAAAACAAAACCAGTTGAGGAACATGGTAATTCAGTTATCGAAAACCCAAACGATCAAAATGACCATTTAGTGGAGCCTAATCAGGGAAGGGCAGAATATCAATTTCCTAAAAAGGATCTGTTAAATCCACCAGTTTCTTCTTCTGATGATGGGTTAAGTGAATGGATTGAAAAACAAGTCCAAACGCTAGATGATACTTTAAAGGCGTTTGGGGTTCATGGTCATGTGGTTGATTGGACGGATGGTCCAACGGTAACTCAGTTCCAAGTAAAGTTAGAGTTGGGAGTTAAAGTCAGTAAGATCACCAATCTTACTGATGATTTAAAGATGGCGTTAGCTGCAAAAGACATTCGAATTGAAGCACCAATTCCTGGAAAGTCAACGGTTGGAATTGAAATTCCAAACCCCAAGCCAAGACCAGTAATGTTGTCTGAAATTTTGAATTCAAGTTCTTTCTCTGATAGTCAATCACTTTTAGAAGTTGCACTTGGAATGAGTATTGGTGGAGTATCCAAGACTGCTGACATTCAGAAAATGCCACATGCTTTGATTGCTGGAGCAACTGGTTCTGGAAAAAGTGTGTTTATAAACAGTTTGTTGGTTTCCTTATTGTATCGAAACTCTCCACGTGATTTAAGAATGATTTTGATTGATCCTAAAGCGGTGGAATTAGCACCTTATAATGGAATTCCACATCTTTTGACACCAGTTGTTTCTGATCCAAAAGAAGCCTCGGCAGCCCTTAAATGGGTTACTGAAGAAATGGATAATCGTTACGAACGATTGGCGGCTGCCGGGGTAAGAAATCTTACGCAATATAACCAACAGGCCCACAAGAGTGGACGCGATGCTGATAAGATGCCTCAAATTCTGGTTGTAATTGATGAGCTGGCTGATTTAATGATGGTTGCATCAAATGAAGTTCAGGATTATATTGTAAGAATTACACAGAAAGCCCGAGCTGCTGGGATCCATTTGATTGTTGCTACTCAACGACCAAGTGTGGACATTGTTACTGGAACGATTAAAAATAACATTCCTACTAGAATTGCATTTATGGTATCTAGTCAGGTTGATTCAAGAACCATTATTGATCAAAGTGGGGCAGAACGACTACTTGGTAAGGGTGATATGCTTTATCTTGGTAGTGGGGCCAGTCAGCCAGTCCGACTTCAAAGTGCATTTGTGACGAATCAAGAAGTTGAGAGAGTATGTGCACAAGTACGGAGTCAGGAAACACCAAAATATGAATTTCAACCTAAATCATTACTAAAAAGTGCCGAACAAGCTCAACAACACGATGATTTATGGAAATCAGTCTTAAAGTACATTGCCAAAGAAGATGGAATTTCTACTTCTAAGTTGCAACGAGTCTTTTCAATCGGATATAATCGAGCAGCTAGTATTATTGATGATCTGGAACAAAATAACTTCATTTCAGGTGAGCATGGTTCGAAGCCGCGGGATGTTTATTTAAATGAGAAAGAACTTGCTAAATTGAATATCTAAATTCTTAGATTTTCGTTACTTTAATTGGTATGATTAAATCAGACAATAAAAAGGGGAATTCCAACTAAAATGACTAATATTAATAAAAATACCACTTATTTTTTTGTGGGAATTAAAGGTACCGGAATGAGTGCAATGGCACTGATTCTGCATGATCGTGGCTGCAAAGTCATGGGATCTGACATTGAGAAATATACATTTACCCAGCAGGGACTAGAAAATGCTGGAATTAAGATTGAACCATTTAATCCTGATAATATCAAAAAGGGAATGACCATTATTAAGGGTAATTCTTTCCCTGATACTCATCCTGAGATTGAGAGAGCCGAAGAATTAGGATTAAAAATTTATAGTTATCCAGATTTTCTTGAAGAATTAATTGAAGGTTACACGAGTATTGGGGTTTGTGGAGCCCATGGTAAAACCAGTACAACTGGGTTACTATCTCACGTACTTGGTGGCATTGCTCCAACTGACTTTTTGATTGGTGATGGATCTGGTAAGGGAACTCCTGATGCTCGTTTCTTTGTTTATGAAGCTGATGAGTATCGCCGACATTTTCTAGCTACTTATCCAGATTATGCAATTATGACTAACATTGATTTTGATCATCCTGATTATTACACCGGGATTGAAGATGTGTTTGATGCATTTCAAACGTTTGCAAATCAAGTGAAGAAAGCTATTTTTGCTTGGGGCGATGATAAGAACTTAAGAAAGCTAAAGGCGTCGGTTCCCATTTATTACTATGGAACTAGTGATGATGATGATTTTCAGGCTGTTGACATCAAGAGAACAACTGCCGGATCAACTTTTAACGTTAAGTATAATGGAAAAGATCTCGGAGAATTTAGTATTCCATTGTATGGTGAACATAACGTCTTGAATTCATTAGCCGTAATCGCAGTTGCTTACTTTGAAGACGTTAACTTAGATGAAATTAGACGAGAACTTCAGACCTTTAAGGGAGTTAAGCGTCGTTTCTCTCAGATTAAAGTTGGCGATATGACGATCATTGATGATTATGCTCACCATCCATCTGAGATTAAAGCTACTTTGGATGCTGCAAGACAGGAATATCCAAATAAGGAAATTATTGCTGTTTTTCAACCCCATACTTTTAGTCGTACCATTGCATACCTTGATGATTTTGCTAAAACTTTGAGTAAAGCTGATAAAGTTTACGTTACTAAAATTTATAGTTCGCCTAGAGAAAAGTCTGGACACGTTAAAAGTGAGGACTTAGTCAATAAGATTACCAAAGATGGTGGCCTGATTGAGGAAGAAAATATGTCTCCTCTGTTGCAATATCACGATGCCGTGGTAATATTTATGGGTGCTGGAGATATTCAAAAATATGAGAGGGCGTATGAAGAATTATTAAGTCACTTGAGCAAGAAGGTTAATTAAAGGAGAATAAAAAATGAATAATTTTGATGGAGAAAGTGGTCGTCGAATGGTTGGAGACAACGCAGGACTCAACGCGTTTTTTACCAAAGTATACGGGATTATGGGAATTGCAGTGTTGATTTCTGCTATTTCTGCATATTTAAGTAGTGTTTTTATGCCAAACATTAGTAGTGGAGCTTCTGGCTTAGTCATATTAGTAGTTTGGTTTATTATTTCATTTGTGATTTCAGGATTTGCTCAAAGCAATCCGACGTTAAGTTTTATTGGTTTATTAGTCTTCTCGGTTCTAACTGGTTTTTCGCTTAGTTACATTTTCATTGCCTTCAACCTAGGAACCATTGGTGCAGCATTAGTATCCAGCGCAAGTATCTTCTTAGTGATGAGTGCAATTGGATTTACCACCCATAAGGATTTAACTAAGTTGAGTACTCAATTATTTGCCGCTTTGATTGCTTTAATCATTGCGATGGTAATTAATTTGTTCTTGAGAAATCCTTGGATTGAATTATTTATTTCAGCAATTGGAATCATTATCTTTACTGCTTTGAGTGCTACTGATACTCAAAACTTAAAGAAAATGTACAATCAATATGCTGGTGAAATTAATGTCAATGGGCTAGCAATTTCAGGAGCACTTCAGTTATATCTTGATTTTCTTAACTTATTTACTTTCCTTCTCGAAATCTTTGGCATTTTTGGAAATAATCGAGATTAACATAAAAAACATGACCGAACGGGTCATGTTTTTTTTCGCAGTTGAATTGATTATAAGTGTTAAAATAATAGTAATTAATTCTAAAGGAGAATTTTATGGCAGACAAGAAATTATTATTAATTGACGGGAACTCTTTAACGTATAAAGCATTCTTTGCGTTATTTACTTCATTGGAGCGTTTTACCAACGAAGATGGCTTGCATACCACTGCCATTTATGGCTTTAACCGAATGCTAGACGATATTTTAAAGGATGTTCAACCTACGTCAGCCCTTGCTGCTTTTGATGCAGGAAAGACAACCTTTAGAACCAAAATGTATGAAGATTATAAGGCTGGACGCGCCAAAATGCCCGATGAATTGCGAGAACAGTTTCCATTTGTTATGGACTTACTGCATGATCGTGGTATTAAAACCTATGAACTAAAAAATTATGAAGCTGACGATATTATTGGAACCCTTGCTGAAGAAGCCTCGAAAAGGGGTTATCATGTCACTATCATAACTGGTGATCGTGATCTTACTCAACTTTGTTCGGATAAAGTGACCGTTGCGATTTCCAAGAAGGGTGTTAGTGAAATTGAGAAGTATACTCCCGCATTTGTAAAAGAGACGATGGGAATTACCCCGGAACAAATTATTGATGTCAAGGGACTTCAAGGTGATAATTCGGATAACTATCCTGGAGTTGAAAAGGTTGGCCCTAAGACCGCTGTAAAATTAATTCAGCAATTTGGAAGTATTGAGAACCTTTATGAGCACATTGATAAGGTTTCTGGTAAAAAATTAAAAGAACATCTAATTAGGGACAAAGATCAGGCTTTGCTTTCGAAAAAATTAGCTACTATTGATCGTGATGCACCACTCACAATTTCATTGTCAGATTTGAAATATGATGGGGCTGATAATGACAAATTAGTTGATTTTTATAAAAAAATGAATATGAAATCATTTTTACGAGAAATGGAAGGTGCTAGTAATCAGGATGCTGAAAAGCTTCCAGACGTTAAATATACTGTATTAACTAAGGATAATTTGGATGAATTAGACCAGCTATCTGGAGAAATTGTGTTTAACATTGAAATGCTGGAGGAAAATTATCACGTGGCACCCTTTGCAGGTTTTGTTATTGGTAATCAGAACCACTGGTATGTAAGTCGTGATATTGATCTCTTAGATGATCCCAAAATAAAAAACATTTTAGAGAATAAAAACATTAAAAAGAATGTTTTTGACGCCAAAGCTCAGATTGTGGCTGCAAATCGGGAGAACATAAAGTTAAATAGTGTTGATTTTGATATGTTGCTTGCATCGTACCTGTTGAACACCTTGGATAACAGTAATGATCTCGCTAAGGTGGCTAATCGTCATAATTACTATGGGGTTAAGCCGGATAGTGAAGTTTATGGAACCGGGAAGAAAAAAGAAATTCCGGCTGATGATCATGTCTTTTTTACTCACATTGTTAGAAAAGCATTGGCAATTGATGAATTAAAGGATAAAATGATTGACGATCTGAAAAAGCACAATCAATTGGATCTTTATCGCAACATGGAAGTTCCTTTATCTTATGTCCTAAGCGAGATGGAAATTGAGGGAATTACCGTTGATGTTGATACTTTAGAAGCACTTAAAAGTAAGTTTACCGAGCATCTTTCTGAAATTGAACAGGCTATTTATCAAGAAGCCGGTGAAGAGTTTAACATCGGCTCGCCAAAACAATTGGGTGAGATTCTGTTTGATAAACTAAAACTACCAGTAGTTAAAAAAACTAAGACCGGGTATTCAACTTCAGTTGATGTCTTAGAAAAACTGGCTGGATTAAATCCAATTATCGATAATGTGTTAGCTTACAGACAGCTTTCAAAACTAATTTCAACCTATATTGATGGAATTAAGAAGGATATTTATTCCCGCGATCATAAGGTTCATACCCGTTATTTGCAAACGTTAACTCAGACTGGTCGATTATCATCGGTTGATCCAAACTTGCAAAACATCCCCGTTCGAACTGAGGAAGGCCGCAAAATTCGAGAAGCATTTGTTCCACGTCACAAGGATTGGGAGCTCTTTTCATCTGATTATTCTCAAGTTGAACTAAGAGTTTTAGCGGCCATTTCTGGGGATAAGAATATGCAGGAAGCGTTTAAAAATGGTGAAGATATTCATGCCGCTACTGCACGAAGGATTTTTGAACTACCAAGTAATGAGGATGTAACTTCAGAGCTTAGAAGACAGGCTAAAGCCGTAAACTTTGGAATTGTGTATGGAATTAGTGCTTATGGACTGGCTAAGAATACTGGGATTTCCAGAAAACGGGCTCAGGAATTCATTGATAAGTATTTTAGGGAATATCCAGGTGTTAAAAAGTATACCGAAGATAGTGTAAAGTTTGCTGAGGATCATGGTTACGCGGAGACCATCATGAAGCGTCGCCGTTATTTGCCAGACATTAACTCTAAACAATTTCAGAAGCGTTCATTTGCTGAAAGAACCGCAATGAATTCCCCAATTCAGGGAAGTGCTGCTGATATTGTTAAGGTTGCGATGATTAGGATGCAAAGGGAATTAAAAAAGCGTGGTTTAAAAGCTACGATGTTACTTCAAATTCATGATGAATTAATTTTTGAAGCACCAAAGGATGAAATTCCAGTGTTGGAAAAATTAGTTCCAGGTATTATGGATTCAGCAGTTGATTTAGATGTACCATTAAAGGTTGAAAGTCATTATGGTCCAAATTGGTATGATATTAAAAAATAATGGGGTGTAGGGATGCCTGAGTTACCTGAGGTTGAAACAATCAGAAGAGGTTTAACCAATCTTGTACAAGGTACAACAATTGTATCTGTGGATGCTTTGTATCCAAAAATGTTGAATATGCCAGCTAAGGAATTTGAAAACATGTTAGCTGGAAAAGAAATTCTACAGATTGATCGAAGAGGAAAGTATCTTTTAATTCGCTTAAGCGATGATTATACGTTAGTTTCTCATTTGCGAATGGAAGGGAAATATGACGTTGTTCCTGAGGGAACTGAGAACCAAAAACACACTTACGTTGTTTTTCATTTAAATGATGAACGTGAATTGCGGTATAACGATACAAGAAAATTCGGTAAAATGAATTTAGTTAAGGATTCTCAAGTTTATGACTTGTCGGGATTGAATAAAATTGGCCCTGAGCCGACTGAAGAAGATTTAACGTTTGACTATTTAAAAAAACAGTTGCATAAATCACATCGAAAAATCAAAGCTTTTTTGTTAGATCAATCTAATATTGCTGGGATTGGAAATATTTATGCTGATGAAACACTGTGGTTGTCAAAAATTCATCCCGAACAAGCTACTAATTATTTAAGTGATCAAGAGATTGAGACCCTAAGAGAAAATATTATTAAAGAAATTCAGTTGGCAATCAAAGGTCATGGGACCACGGTTTTTACCTATAAAAATGCTTTTGGTGAGGAAGGTAGCTTTCAAAATCATCTTCATGTTTATGGTAAGAAGGGGCAACCATGCGAACGATGTGGAACTCCCATCGAAAAAATCAAAGTTGCTCAGAGAGGAACCAGCTTTTGTCCATACTGTCAAAGAGTTCATGGTGATTTGAGTGAGTAAAGTAATTGGGTTAACGGGTGGAATTGCAACTGGAAAATCGGCAGCCAGTGATGATTTAATTGCACTGGGAATTCCTACGCTTGATTTAGATGCAGTTACACATGAATTAGAACAGAATAACCATGATTTAATTCAACAAATTTACGAATTGTTTGGCCCTGCATCAATTAGTAATGGCCAAGTTAACCGAAAGGTTTTGGGTAAAATGGTGTTTACAGATCATGATAAAATGAAGCAATTGGTTCAGATCGTTAATCCATTTGTCTTTCGGACTGTCAAAGAGGAACTAAATCAGTTACAAGATCGTCATTTAGTAATTTTAAATGCGCCAACTCTTTTTGAAAATGGTTTTCAAACCCTGACGGATGGTAATCTTATGGTTACGTGTGATCCTATGATTCAAATAAGACGGTTAATGAAAAGAAATAACGTTTCGATTAGTCAAGCAAGTAAAATGATTGGTTCGCAATGGTCACAGTCGATTAAGTCCCAATTATCGGATTGGTGTATTGATAATTCAGGAACTCCAGCTCAGTTGAAATCATTGGTTAAGGATTGGTACACATTAGTAAGTGATGTGTAGTTAATGAAGGTGAAAAAATGCAATGTCCACGATGCCATCATATTGGTTCAAAAGTTTTAGAAAGTCGTCGTGTTAAAGATGGCGAAAGTATTCGTCGGCGAAGAGAGTGCGAAGAATGCGGATTTCGCTTCACTACTTTTGAAATCATTGAATCCACGCCACTGTTAGTTGTAAAAAAGAATGGTGACCGGGAAGAATTCAATCGCTCTAAAATTTTAAGAGGAATCGTAAGATCTTCCGAAAAGCGACCAGTTTCTATGGAACAGATGAATCACATTGTTGATAAAGTTGAAAAAATTGCCTATGACGCTGATGATGGTAGTCATGAGGTTTCAAGCCAGACAATTGGTGAGGGTGTTATGAAGGGATTAAAAGAGGTTGACGAGATTGCCTATATTCGCTTTGCAAGTGTTTATCGACAGTTTAAAGATATGTCTGTCTTTTATAACAAACTCAAAGAATTGATGGATGATGAAGAAGAGAATAACGAGGATAAGAATAAAGAATGATCAACGGAATTAATCCTAAAAGTGACTTTGAAGTTTATCGAAAACGACCAATTAGTAACGTTGAACACTATTATATTGACTTGTTGTACATGCCAATCATTGGGAAAAATGCGTATGCTTTATACAAATTTTTATGGTTAGTTGATGATAGTCGGCACGTTAACTTTGAATTGATGTCTGATTTGGGAATTGATGCCAAGGAACTTCAGAATGCATTGATGAAGCTTGAAGGTGCTGGATTACTTAAAACATACCTGGATCATTCTGACGAAATGGGATTATACAAGTATGATCTTGTTACTCCCTTGGAGCCTGATTTGTTTTTTAATGATAGTTTGCTTAGTCTACTATTATTAGAAATGGTGGGCGAAGATCGTTATTTACAACTATCGGATCAGATGTTACCGAAACAATTTGACTTTAGTGATTTAGATGATCAAACTCATAATTTTTTACAGGTATTTTCCGTTAATAATAATCAGGTAAATAACCAACCCGATGTGATTAAAAAGGTCAAAAATAAGACCAGTCAAGTTGAAGATCAATCCAATGACAAACTCCAAAATGATCAATTTGATTTTAAGTTATTATTGAATATTTTAGATAACTCCTTTGTTGAAACCGAGAGTATTAAGAAGTATGAAACGTTATTAAGTAACACCAATCGTTTATACGGAATTAGTGAAATTGAGATGGCCCAATACGTTGAAAAAGCTAGTAATTTAGTTAATAATCGCTTTGATCCCAAAAAGTTTAAGATTTTAGTTTCAAGAAGAAGTCAAATGAACGTTAAGAATTCAAACGATGGATCTAACCAAACTTCTGAAGTGGTTAAGGGTAAATCAGATTTATCATCTCAAGAACAACAGTTGGCGCAAATTGCGGAGACTTCCGCTCCGGTTGATTTTCTTGATTCTTTAAAGAATGAGAAGGGTGGATTCACGACTTCTGCGGAAGAACGAATTTTATCGGAATTAGTTAATCGTAATACGTTAAGTAATGGTGCCATTAACATGCTTGTTTATCATATTTTAATTGATGAGGAGAAACCAACTATCAATAAAAATTTGATTGATACCATTGCTAATGATTGGTCACAAAGAAAAATTAATGGTGCTGCGGCAGCAATTAATGACATTAAGCATCATCAGGAAAATCAAGTTCAGAGTAAAGGTAATAGAAAAAGAAACTATAGAAAACATGGAAACGTCAGAGAAACTCTTCCTGATTGGGCAAAGCCAGGAAAAGCAAAGCAAAGTGATAAGCAACTTTCTGATGAACAACGAAAACGAATTTCGGAAAAATTAAAGTCATTGAATAAAAAGTCAGGAGATGAATAAACATGAAAAATGTTAGTGATGAAATGAATGAGTTGATGAAAAAGAAAAATCTCAATCAGAATTACCAACAATTAATGAATTCTGTTTATTCTAATCCTGACGTAAAACAATTTTTAAAAGAACACCAAAAAGAGCTTAGTGATGACGTAGTGAAACGGTCGGCTTCTAAATTGTATGAGTTTGTAAATGAAAAGAAGAAATTAAAAGATGGTAATGAAAACTTTGCTAAGGGTTATCAACCCACGTTAGTTTTAAGTGATCATCTAATTGATGTTTCTTATCGACCAACTCAAGCATTGATTAATAAGCAGAAGCAGGAACAATTTGCTTCTCGAATTAAATCCATTTCAATGCCAAAGGGAATCAAGGAAGCAAGTCTTAGTAATTATGATCAAACGGCTGATCGGGCTGAGGCACTTGAGAAATCCCTTGACTTTATTGAATCATATGAGGACAATCCCAAGCAATTTCAGCAGGCATTGTACTTGTATGGTCCATTTGGAGTTGGGAAGACCTATCTACTTGGAGCAATTGCTAACCGATTAGCATCAGATGGCTTTAGTACTGTTCTGATTCACTTTCCTAGCTTTGCAGTGGAAATTAAAAATGCAATTGGAAATAATCAAGTTGGTGGAAAACTTGATGAAATTAAAACCGCGCCGATTTTGATGATTGATGATATTGGGGCGGACTCGATGTCATCTTGGATTCGGGATGATATCCTTGGCGTAATTTTAGAATATCGAATGCAAAATGAACTTCCGACTTTTTTCAGTTCTAATTTTTCGATGGATCAATTGGAAGAAGAGCATCTAAAAATCAATTCGCAGGGTGATGACGAACCCTTGAAGGCCAAGCGTTTGATGGAACGGATAAAATTTTTATCAAGGCCAGTCGAATTAAACGGCAGAAACCGACGGAATAAATAAGGATTATTCTTGACATGAAACAAGTCGTTGTTTAGACTGATAGTTGTTAAGGATATGAGTAATTACAAGATTCACAGAGAGGATAGGTTTTCTGGAAACTATCTGTTTGGAGTAATTGACTTACCGCCTTTATTTAATGACATTAATAATAGGTTTTAAACGAGATGTCCAGTTTATGGACGAATTTGGGTGGAACCGCGCTAAATGGCGTCCCTAGTATTTATTTACTAGGGACTTTTTTTATGAAAGGAATGAATAGAATGGCTAAATTATCATTTGAATTTCCAGATGGCAACAAGAAGGAATTTGATTCTGGTGTAACTGCTGAAGACATTGCTAAGTCAATTTCAGTTAGTTTGGCTAAAAAAGCCGTGGCTGCTAAATTGGATGGTAAAATGATCGATCTAATGCAACCCTTAGACCAAGGTGGCAAGATTGATATTATTACCTCTGGTTCGGATGAAAGTCTTCAAATTTTACGACAAGGTGCTGCTCAGTTGCTAGAGACAGCGGTAAAAGAGAAGTATCATGATATCAGAATTGGTGAAATTTCTGCTGATAAGGATGGTTTCTTTGTTGACACTGATAAGGAAGATCGTCAGGTTAGTTCAGATGAACTTGAAGAATTAGCTTCTAAAATGAAAAAAATCATCAAAAACAATGCAACCGTTAACAGAGTTTACTTAAGTAAAGATGATGCATTAAAAGAAGTTGATGGCGATCCTTACCAAGCTAAATTAATTGCTAAAATTGATTCAGATAACATTCTTTTTTATAGCATTGATGGTGTCAAAACATTGGCACAGGGTGTTGTTGCTCCAAGTCTAAAAGATCTTAAGCACTTTAAGCTATTGTCAGTTGCTGGTGCTTACTGGGAAGGTAAGTCATCAAACCCAATGCTTCAACGAATTTATGGAACAGCTTTCTTTAAAGCAGATGCCTTGGATGAGGATTTAAAGCACCGTAAAGAAGCTAAGGAACGTGATCATCGTGTGATTGGGAATAACCTTGATCTGTTCTTTGTTGATCCTAAGGTTGGTGCAGGACTTCCTTATTGGATGCCAAAGGGTGCTACGATTCGTCGAACCATCGAACGTTATATTACTGACAAGGAAATTGCACATGGTTACCAACATGTTTACACTCCAGTCCTAGCTAATCTTGACTTGTACAAGCAGTCTGGTCACTGGGATCATTATCGAGATGACATGTTCCCACCAATGAAGATGGATGATGACGAAATGCTTGAGCTTCGTCCAATGAATTGTCCATCACATATTCAAATTTATAACCACCATATTCGTTCATATAAGGAACTACCATTACGAATTGCTGAATTAGGAATGATGCATCGATACGAAAAATCTGGTGCTCTTAGTGGTTTACAACGAGTTCGTGAAATGACTTTGAATGATGGTCACACTTTTGTTGCTCCAGATCAAATCCAAGAAGAATTTAAAAAGATCTTGAATTTGATGATGGAAGTTTACCATGACTTTGATATTAATAATTATACTTTCAGATTGAGTTATCGTGATCCTAAGAACACTAAAAAGTACTTTGATGATGATGCAATGTGGAATAAGGCACAAACAATGTTAAAGGGTGCTATGGACGATTTAGGCCTGGATTATGTTGAAGCGGAAGGTGAAGCGGCCTTTTATGGTCCAAAACTTGACGTTCAAACTAAGACGGCTCTTGGAAATGAAGAAACTTTATCTACCATTCAGTTAGACTTCATGTTGCCAGAACGATTTGATCTTCACTATGTTGGAGAAGATGGGAAGGAACATCGTCCTGTTATGATTCATAGAGGGATTGTTTCAACAATGGAAAGATTTACAGCTTATCTAATTGAGATGTATAAGGGGGCCTTTCCAACTTGGCTTGCACCTGATCAGATTCAGATCATCCCGGTCAGTGATGATAAGCACGGTGATTATGCACGTAAGTTAAACGAAAAATTCCGTGCCTTAAAATTGCGTTCCAACGTTGACGAACGTGGTGAAAAGATGGGCTATCTAATTAGAGATGCACAAACTAAGAAGATTCCATATACAATTGTTGTTGGTGATGATGAGATTAAGAACAATACGGTCTCAGTTCGTAAATATGGTGAAGATAATAGTAGAGATATGTCGATCGATGACTTTATCTCTGAAGTTCTTCATGATATTGCTACCTATTCTAGAAACGATGACGATGATTCTAAATCAAAGTCTGTTGACAAAGTTAAATAAAATTGGTACGATAATGTAGTCAAAAGCAGAAGCTTCCCGCTTCTCGCCTGAGTGATTTTGATCGCTGGGCAATCTACGAATGAAAGTCCTAATATTTTTAGGTGTAGCGGGTGCTTTGTGGCATCCGCTATTTTTCTGCTTAAAATTACTTGGAGGTGAATTACCATAGCAAGAGATAAGATGGTTAACGAGGGCATCCATGCCCGTGAATTGAGATTAATCGGTGCTAATGGAGATCAATTAGGAATTAAATCTACTAAGGAAGCTTTAGCAATTGCTGAAGAGGCTAATTTGGATTTAGTTGTAGTTGCTCCTAAGGCTAAACCACCCGTAGCTAAAATAATTGATTACGGGAAGTATCGTTTTGATCGTCAAAAGAAAGAGCGTGAAGCTCGTAAGCGTCAAAAGACGGTTAGCGTTAAAGAAATTAGATTAAGTCCTACAATTGATAGTAATGATTTTAATACTAAGCTCAAGAATGCAAAGAAGTTCTTAACAAAGGGCGAACGTGTTCGTGTTTCTATTAGATTTAAGGGACGTGCCATTACTCATAAAAGTATTGGAAGAGATGTTCTTAATAAGATGGCTGAGGCTACTTCTGATGTTGCCGATGTTACTCAACGAGCAAAGATGGATGGCCGAAGTATGTTCTTAATGCTTGCACCAAGTAAGAATGAAAAGAAATAATTCAGTGAGCTGAGTTATGAATCGATGAGGAGGAATATAATATGCCAAAATTGAAATCAAATCGTGCTGCTGCTAAACGTTTCAGAAAGACTGCTAATGGTGGCCTAAAGAGTGGTCATGCCTACACTAGTCACCGTTTCCACGGTAAAACTAAGAAGCAACGTAGACACTTACGTGGAACACGTATGATGGCTAAGTCAAACTTGAAGACTTACAAAGAATTACTACAAAAATAAGCGAATAATATAGTTTGTATAGGGGGATTTTAATATGCCACGAGTAAAAGGTGGAACTACCACACGTAATCGTCGTAAACGTGTTCTTAAATTAGCTAAAGGATATCGCGGTGCTAAGCATCGTTTGTTCAAAACTGCTAAAGATCAAGTAATGAAGTCACAAGAGTATGCCTTTCGTGACCGTCGTGCCAACAAGGGTAACTTCAGAAAAATTTGGATTGCTAGAATCAATGCCGCTACTAGAAACAACGGTTTGAGTTACAGTAAATTCATGCATGGATTGAAGCTTGCTAACATTGATATGAACAGAAAAATGTTGGCTGATTTAGCAGTTAACGATGCGGATGCTTTCTCTGCACTAGCTGAAAAAGCCAAAGCAGCATTAAAATAAGCTAAAAAACTTTCACCGCTTTTGTTTGGTGGAAGTTTTTTTATCGGATTGGGATGCTCCCAATCTATACATAAATGATTTAAAATAGAAACATCAATTCTTATTTACAGAGAGGTTTATATGCTATCATTATTCAAACCAACTTGGATGGTTAATAATATTTATCAAATTTCCCCAGAAAAACTTAAAAGTTATGGGATTAGTGCGATTTTAACTGATTTAGATAACACTCTAATTCCATGGAACAATCCTGAGGGGACCGTTCAGTTACATGAATGGTTAGAACGAATTCGTGATTATGGGATCAGAGTAATCGTTGTTTCTAATAATAATCGCGAACGGATTGAAAAAGCGTTGAATAGTCTTCAATTACCATTTGTAGCCCGAGCTTTAAAGCCACTAACTTTTGGTATTTTACGGGCTCTTAAAACGTATCATTTAAAGCGCAGTCAAGTTGTGATGGTTGGTGATCAGATTTTAACGGATATTTGGGCAGCTAATAATACTAGAATTCGAAGTATCTTAGTAAAGCCCTTGGTTACTTCAGATGCATGGAATACGCGTATTAATCGCTTTTTTGAGGCCTTTGTTTACACTAAATTGATGCGCAAGTATGATGATTTGAAGTGGAAGGATGATATTGATTAATGAATAACGATGAAAGTAAGGAACCCCTATATTGTATCGGATGTGGAGCAGAGATTCAGGATACTGATCCAGATGCCGTTGGTTATACCCCAACTTCTGCTATTAAGAAGGGAATCGATTCCGGGAAATTGTATTGTCAACGCTGCTTTAAATTGCGTCACTACAATCAAATTGAACCGAGTCGTGTTTCTAACGATGAATTTTTAAAATTATTGAGTAAAATTAGTGAAACTAATTCACTGGTAGTATATGTAGTGGATGTTTTTGATGTTGATGGAAGTATGATTCCTGGAATTCAACGTTTTGTGGGCAAAAACCCAATCATTCTAGTTGGTAATAAGTCTGACTTACTTCCATCGTCTTTTAACCATAATAAAGTTAAGGATTGGTTGCGGCAGATGGCCAATAAAAACGGGATTCGCCCGATTGATATTGAATTGGTTTCGGCTAAAACCAATCAGTCTGTGGATGATTTACTAAAGGCAATTTCCAAGCATCAAAAAGGTCGTAATGTCTACGTTGTAGGTGTGACGAATGTCGGAAAATCAACTTTAATTAATCAGATCATTCAACAAAGTACCGGCGAGAAACAGGTTATTACGACTTCTAAGTTTCCTGGTACGACACTTGATTTAATTAAAATTCCTTTAGAAGATGGAAAGGAACTAATTGATACGCCAGGAGTAATTCATGAGGGACAAATGGCGCATTACTTAGGTTCTAAAGATTTAAAGTATGTTTCACCACAGAAAAGAATTAAGCCCAAAACTTATCAATTAGATCCAAGACAAACACTATTTTTAGGTGCAATTGGACGGTTTGACTTTATTTCTGGTGAACGCCACGGCTTTACGGTTTATGCTGATAATAATTTAATGATTCACAGAACTAAATTAGAAAATGCAGATGAATTTTTTGATAAACACGCTGGGGAACTTTTAACCCCACCTACTGGAAAAGATAACGTGGTAGAGTTACAAAGGCATGAATTTAAAGTTACTGATAGAAGTGACTTAGTAATTGAAGGATTAGGATGGATTACCGTACCAAAGGGATCAACGGTAGCGGGATATGCACCTAAGGGTGTTTCAGTGTTGATTAGGAAAGCAATGTTTTAGGAGTATTTAATGATGGATTTAAAGGGAAAACAAAAACGATTTTTGAGATCAAAGGCCAATCATATGCGTCCTATTTTTTCGGTTGGCAAGAATGGATTAGACCAAACGTGGTTGGATGAAGTAAAAAACGCGGTGGATAATCGTGAATTAATTAAGATTAACATTCAACAAACTGCCGATGTTGACGTTAAGGACGTAAAACAATTTATTGAAGAAAACTCTGACATTCAAATTGTTCAGACCATCGGAAAGACTCTCTTATTATTTAAGGAGTCTAGTAAAGAAAGTTCACGTAAGTTATCAGTTGAAGTATCTGATTTATAGGAGATTGATAAATGCGTAAAAGGATTGGAATCTTAGGGGGAACTTTTAATCCGATTCACTATGGACATTTAATTATGGCTGAGCAAGCGTTGACGCAATTAAACCTTGATTCCGTGTTGTTTATGCCAGATTATCGTCCTCCGCACGTTGATCATAAAACGGCCATCGACGCTCAAGATCGGGTGAATATGATTAACTTGGCGATTAAAAATAATTCTAAATTTCAGATTGAATTGATTGAAATAAAGCGAAGGGGAAAAAGTTACAGTTATGATACCATAAGTGAATTAAAGCAGTTGCATCCAAACGTTGACTATTACTTTATTGTTGGTGGTGATATGGTGGAATATCTGCCAAAGTGGTATCGAATTGATGATTTGATAAAAATGGTTAAATTTGTGGGAGTTAATCGTCCAGGAAATTCCAAAGGAACTGATTATCCCGTTACTTGGATTAATTCTCCTGAGGTTGCAATTTCATCGTCGCTCATTCGGTCAAATATCAAAAATGGAAGTAGCGTTCGATATTTATTGCCAGACGAGGTTTTACATTATATTGAGGAGCATCATTTATATGAATAAGGAAAAATTAGATTATCAAAAGTATTCTAAGTATAACCGAGACCAAATTATTGCCAAATTAAAGGACACATTAAAAGACAAACGGTTTCAACATTGTTTAAGAGTTGAAGACACGGCCATTGATTTAGCAAAAAGATTTGATGTTGATCCTACACTTGCTGGACTTAGCGGTTTGGTTCATGATTACGCTAAACAGCGTCCTGATTCAGAGTTCATCGATATTATTAAATCGCACCATTTAAATCCCGAATTGCTTAACTATGGCAGATCAATTTGGCATGGTTATGTTGGTTATTTGATCGTTGAGTCTGAACTTGGAATTCATGACAATCGGATTCTTAACGCCATTAAATATCATACAATTGGATCTCCATATATGGATAAGATTGCACAAATTACCTATATGGCTGATTACATTGAACCTGGTCGTGAATTTGATGGGGTAGATGAAGCTCGGAAAATTACCCGCCAAAACCTATGGGATGGTGTGAAATACCAAACTAAGAGTACCATTTCATATTTGGCAAATAATGGAAAAGCAATTTATCCTGGAGCAATTTCAACTTTTAATGTGATTGTTGCTGGAAAGTAGTAGGAGATATTATGAATAATATGAAAGTTTTACAAGGGATTGTTGAGACAGCTGACAGCAAACGAGCTCACGATATCGTTGTTCTAGATATTGAAAAGTTGTCGTTGGTTGGACGTTACTTTGTCATTATGGATGCGCCAAGTGCCCGTCAAGTAAAGGCCATTGCCAATGATATTATTGATAAATTGGATGAAGAAAACGTAGAAGTACTTCGTGTTGAAGGATTGAATAGTGGTGCGTGGGTCTTAATTGATTTGGGTGACATCATTGTTCACATCTTTAAGAGTGAACAACGAGCCTTTTACAATTTAGAAAAATTGTGGTCTGATGCACCTAATGTTGATGTTACCGATTGGATAAGTGAAGACTAGCATGATTTATGGGGAATTTGCATCATTTTATGATGAACTATTCGACAATGAATTATATAAAAAGTGGTGTAATTTTGTAGTGAGTAATGTTCCTAAAAGTGCTCGGATCTTGGATTTAGCTTGTGGAACTGGACGACTATTAGTTCAATTGAAAAATGCCGGTTATCAAGTTGCTGGCGCTGATTTATCTGATGACATGTTAGCGATTGCGAATGATCACTTGAATGAAAATGGAATTTTTGATGTTGAGTTGATTAACGCTAACATGCTTGAGCTAGATGGATTACTAAAGTATGGGGCAATTACGTGTTTTGATGATTCAATTTGTTACTTAGCAAACATTGATCAAGTTATGCAGATGTTTGCTCAGGTGAGAAACCATTTAAGTAGCAATGGTAAGTTTTTATTTGACGTAATTACACCTTATCAGACTGATATTGTTTATCCCGGCTACATGTTTAATACTAATGATGGTGACCATGCTTTTATGTGGAATACTTTTATTGGTAAGGTTCCACATTCGGTCGAGCACGATCTATCATTTTTTGATTACAATCATGAGCTTGATGCTTTTGATGAATATAATGAGACCCATAAGGAACGAACTTATTCACTGGTTGAATATCAGGACGCTTTAAAGTCTGCTGGATTTAATAATGTTCAGGTCAGCAGTGATTTTGGTAATGATGAAGTTCATGATGATACGACGCGATGGTTCTTTGTATGTAGCGAGGAATAATAATGATGAAAGCGATGGGGATAATATCGGAATATGACCCGTTTCATAATGGGCATCTTTATCAGTTACAACAGGCTAAACAATTGACTCATCCAGATGCTACCATTGTCTTTATGAGTGGTAATTGGACCCAGAGAGGGGAACCTGCGATCTATGATAAATGGGTGAGAGCTCAAATGGCCCTAGAAAATGGAGCAGATCTGGTGATTGAGCTTCCAATCGTGGATGCTGTTCAACCTGCTAGTATTTTTGCTCAGCGAGCGGTTAATCTTGTAAGTAGTATGGAGTGTTCATATTTATCCTTTGGTAGTGAACACAGTGATTGGGATTTTATGAAATTAGCAACTGTCACCATTGGGAAATCTAATGAATTTCATGATTATCGCTATACTTATCCTGAATTATTTCGGCGTACTGTTAAAAAACAGAGTGGGATTGACCTTAATCAGCCAAATGATACGTTGGCATTTTGGTATGCTAAGGCTAATCGGCAATTGAGTTGCCCGCTAAAGCTCATTCCAATTAAACGTTATGCAAGCGGACATAATAGTGATAAGCTAGCGGGTAAGATTGCTAGTGGCAAAGCGATTCGTTCCGCAATTCGTTCTCATGATGATTCCTATCAAAAATTTATTCCTCGTTCCTCAGTTCATATTGAAACTGAAAAGCCTCTTTTCTGGTCAGATTTTTGGCCTTATCTGAGGTATGAATTAACCCAAAGTAGTTTGTCTGATCTAGGACGGATTTATCAAATGAGGGAGGGGCTCGAGTATCGGTTAAAACAAGCTGCCATAAAAGATCAAACTTATGATTCTTTTATTACTGATATTAAAACTAAACGATACACGTACACACGCCTCCAAAGATTGTTGGTCTACACGTTGTTTCAAATGACAGAAGCAGAAATGGCGAATCCTAGGCAAGCCATCCGTGTCTTGGGAATGAATCAGAATGGTCGAAACTATTTGAATCAGGTTAAAAAGACGGTTAGATTTCCAATTGTTGACCGAATTGGAAAAGATGCCTTTAATAAGACGTTAGAGATAGAATGTCATTCAGGAATTTTATATGGAATGTTGAATGGTAGAGTTCAGGATAAGTTCACTCATCCCATTATGATTTAGGCGATTGTGCTATCAAGCACAGAGCCTTGACAATAAAAATTATGGTATGTATAATTAATCGTGTTGCATTGGAGGTTTAATTATGAAGTGGTCATTTGAAAAGCTCCTTGGATATAAGAGAGAACCGTTTACGACTCATGAAACGGTGGATTTAAAAGATGATTTGATTCATCGATATCCAGAAACAATTCTAGACTCCACTCCCTTTGAAGTTACTGCTAAAGCAACTCCCGATAATGGGGACATCATTATTGATGCAGACGTAAAGGGAAGTGTGACAGTTCCTTCTTCACGATCGTTGACACCAGTTAAGTTACCCATGGATTTTCACATTAGTGAGATTTATGTATTAACTGAGACGGCACTTAATCGATATGACAATGAAGAAGTTGTATTAATTGTTGGTGATAGCGGCCTGATTGATTTTGATAAGGCCGTTGCTGACAATGTAATTGTAAACATTCCAATGCAGGTTCTTTCACCTGAGGAACAAAATGGCAAAGGGATGCCTAAAGGGAATGACTGGGAAGTTATTTCTGAAGACGATTTTAATCGTCAGGAGAAAGAAGATAAAAATGTTGATCCACGTCTTGCAAAATTAAAGGATTTCAAACCTTCAGACGATGACAAGACTTAAAAATTCACTAGTGGAAATCAAATTAAGAGGAGGTTGTGAATAATGGCTGTACCAAAGAGAAAGACTTCTAAAGCAAGAAGAAACATGCGTCGTTCGCATGACAGTTTATCAGTTCCTGGCATGAGTCCATGTCCTAACTGTGGTGAACTACGTAAATCACATTTTGTATGCCCTAACTGTGGCTACTATGATGGCAAAGAAGTAGTTGCCAAAAAAGGTTAATTAAAAAAGAACTTCAAAAACACCATGGGTTTTTGAAGTTCTTTTTTTGTATAAAAAAACCGACAAATTTTTGTCGGTTCTCTGAGTTATTCATCGTGATGATGTTGTTGCTTTCCAGCATTTCGTTTTCGGTTATTTTCGTGTTCTTCTTCAACTTCAGTTTTAGCAGAACTTTTATGGTTATTAGAAGTGGTGTTTGAATCTGGCTCGCTACCAGTCTCGATTTCTTCTTCTAATTCTTTTGGAATAACAACTTTGGGTGGGTTTTGTTTTGCCTTTTCATTAATTTGCTTCCTGATTCGAGGACGGGAGAGGTTAATAATAAAGGTTTGAACACAAGCAAACAATCCACCAATAAAGAAGTAAATTCCTAGTCCAGCAGGGGATGATAAGGTAACAAATAAGATCATAATTGGACTAATTAACATCATAATAGCCATTTGCTTTTTTTGCTCTTTGGGAATTCCCACGGTGGAAAGATAACCTTGAAGAGCATATGCTACAAATGAGAGAATTGCCAATATAATACTAGATTGTCCCAGCTTAATTCCCATGAAAACGGTGTGGGAGACTTCGGGTGAGTAACGAATGGCAGCATATAAGGCAGCAAAAACGGGCAATTGAATCAAGAGTGGCAAACATCCAATCCCACCGGTCATGCTAATGCCATTATCCTTATAAAGTTGCATCATTTGTTGATTCAAGGCAACTTGTTGTTCCTGAGTGGTGGCTTTCTTTAAAAGTTGCTGAATTTTAGTCATTTGTGGTTTGACCAAATTCATCTTTTCTTGCTGAATCGTCGACTTCTTCATCTGACTAATCATCATTGGGAGAAGGAGAGTTCTAACGATTACAGTAATGGCAATCAATGCCCAACCATAACCACCAACATATTGAGCCAACCAGTCCATAACATGTTGTCCTGGAATTGCTAGATAATGATAAACAAATCCAAATGGACGACCCTTAGAATCCGTTCTTACACATCCAGTTAGAAATATTCCAACCATAGCAATAAAACCGAAAAGGCCCAGTTTCTTAATTTTTTTCATTTAGTTAACTCCTAACTTTTAAGTGACATGTTACATATTAACCTAATCGGCGTATTTCATCAATTTCAAGTTATATTTTAATTGTAAATGAACGAGGATGTTGGTTAAGTTTAACCGGTTGTACCTTTACGTTTTGAATTTGAGCAAAGCTATTAGGCGAAGTTTTGATCTCATTGATAAATTTATCGAGATTTTGTTTAGAGCCACTTGCAATAATTAAAACATTTCCATTTGCCATATTTTTAACACTGCCACTGATTGAGTAATGTTCAGCAATTTCCTTGGTACTATATCTAAATCCGACTCCCTGCACGAGTCCTGATACAGTTATTTTGACCGATTGATTGTTTAACAAATTAATCTCCTTAAAAGCTTAAGCTATGACTGTGATATGATGAAGACAACTATCTCAATTCTAATTCATTTGAAAGGGAATATAAATGGAAAGAATTAATTCTAAACAAAATCAAACCATTAAAGAAATCAAAAAATTGCACACGCATAAGGGTCGCCAGAAGAGTGGTGAATACTTAATTGAAAGTTGGCACTTGGTGCAAGAAGCCATTAATTATCTTAATTTAAATCAAGTAGTGACCATCTTGGCTACCGAGGACCAGTACTTAGCCCATGGTGATGATCTTTCTGGTGAGAATATTATTGTCATATCGGATGAAATTGCCGCTGAATTGAGTGATACTTCGACGACTCAGGGGATTTTTGCCGTATGTAAAATTGAGGAACAAAGTTTTAACGTTCAAAAAGACAGTGGCGCTTGGCTATTACTTGATAACGTCCAAGATCCAGGCAACATTGGAACGATGGTGCGAACTGCCGATGCAGCTGGATTTGCTGGTGTTATTTTTGGTGATGGAACTTCTAGTGAGTATAATGGTAAAGTTTTGCGTGCAATGCAGGGCAGTCAATTTCATCTGCCTGTAATTCGGATGAATTTAAAGAAAGCCATGGAAATATTTAAAGCACAACACGTTAAAATATACGGAACCGAGTTAAATCCAGATGCAATTAATTATCAAGATGTCCAGCCAATGGATAATTTTGCCTTAATTATGGGTAACGAGGGAAATGGAATGAATAAAGACTTACTAAAAATGACTAATGATAACTTATACATTCCCATTAAGGGAAATGCAGAGTCATTAAATGTTGCCATTGCGGCTGCGGTTATTATGTTTCGCATTAAAAGCTAAATTGTTTATTAAGGTAAGGCTTTATCATTGAACATGACTTGTCTAATTATGTAGAATTAATATAGAGACAGATTGGAGTAATGTAAAATGGAAACTGAATCATGGAAAAATGACCCTGAGTATGTTTCAATTATTTCTGATTTATTAGAAAGTCCTCAGATTCAAAAATTGGGTGATTATACCCAACATCACCACTCGACCAGGCTAAAGCATTCAATTGCGGTATCGTACGAGAGTTATAAAATTGCCAAAAAAATGAATTTGGATTATCGGGCAGCTGCCCGTGGTGGTTTGTTACATGATCTCTTTTATTATGATTGGCGGACAACCAAATTTGATTTAGGAACTCATGCTTACATTCATCCCCGAGTGGCACTTAGAAATGCCAAGAAAATTACTGACATCACACCTAAAGAACAAGATATTATCTTAAAACATATGTGGGGACTAACCCTTGCAAGACCAAAATACATGGAAAGTGTGATTGTTTCCTTGGTTGATGATTATTCTGCTGTTGATGAGTTCTTTTCACCAATGAAGAAAAAGGTCAGAGGTTTGTTAAAAAGATAAGTTAGGAGGATGTGAAGATGAATTTTACTGATAAAGAAATAATTCATTTATGTCCTAAGTTTCAGGTCGCTTTTCAAATTCTAGGAAAGAAGTGGAATGGTTTAATTATCGAATCATTTTTGTTGGCGGGGCCACTTCGCTTTCGTGAATTGGCTAACAAGGTTGAAGGGTGCAGTGATCGTGTTTTAACTGAACGTTTAAAGGAGTTAGCTCATGAAGGAATTGTTGAAAAGCAAGCTGGTAGTAACTCAGGAGTTGCTCATTATCAATTAACCACTAAGGGAGAAGAATTACGGCCTATTATGAAGGAAGTTCATGGTTGGTCAGACAAGTGGTGCGACCCTGATAAAGCTTGACCATGTTGCTAAATTGCTATAATATTTAAATAAATACAATGATAAAAGAAGTAGTAGATCGGCTTATACAGAGAGTTCAAATTAGCTGAGATTGAACGTTACGATTGAATTCGCTTTTTGATGTTAGCATTGAATATTAAAAATGTTCGGTTGATGTCGTTATTCATCATCTATAAGTGCACACTTTAGTGTGAATTTGGGTGGTAACGCGATGCTTCGTCCCTTTGATTGGGGGACGAAGCTTTTTTTATGGAAACGGAGGTTGTCATGGCTTTAAAAGAAGACTTGGAACAAATTAAAACAAATGGCTTACAAAACATTAAAGCAGCTCAAGATGGAAAAACTTTAAATGATTTAAAGGTCAACTTATTAGGGAAAAAGGGATCAATTACTAAGGCACTACATGGAATTTCTGAATTGCCAGTTGAAGAAAGACCTAAGATTGGTAGTTTGGCAAATAAATTAAGAGATGAACTCGCAAAAACAATTGATTCTAAAAGGGTAGAGTTAGATCAGGCAGCCTTAAATCAAAAATTAAAGGATGAAAAAATTGATGTAACTCTTCCAGGTGATTCAGTTCCAAAGGGACATCCTCATGTTATTCAACAGATCATCGATGAGATTGATGATATTTTTATCGGAATGGGATACCAGGTTCTTTCTGGTCCTGAAGTTGAAGAGGAAGTTTATAATTTTGAAATGATGAACTTGCCTAAAAACCATCCGGCTAGGGATATGCAGGATACTTTTTATATTACTAAAGACATTCTTATGAGAACTCATACATCACCAATGCAGGCTCGTGCTCTTCAAAAACATGATTTTACTAAAGGACCATTAAAAATGGTTTCGCCAGGGGTCGTTTATAGGCGTGATACTGATGATCCGACTCATTCGCATCAGTTTCATCAAGTAGAAGGAATTGTGATCGATAAACACATCACGATGGCTGATCTTAAGGGAACCCTTGAAGTGATGACTCATAAACTTTTTGGTGATAAATTTCAGGTTCGACTGAGACCTAGTTATTTTCCCTTTACGGAACCATCAGTTGAGGCAGACATTACCTGCTTTAATTGTAACGGTAAGGGATGTGATGTATGCAAAGGCACTGGTTGGATCGAAGTTCTTGGAGCCGGCATGGTACATCCGAACGTCTTAAAAATGGCTGGAGTCGATAGTAATGTATACGGTGGTTTTGCATTCGGAGTTGGACCAGATCGTTTTGCCATGTTGAAATACGGTGTTGATGATATTCGTGACTTCTACCTTAATGATTTAAGATTCTTGTCACAGTTTGATTAAAGGAGGAAATAAATTTGCTGATATCTTATGAATGGTTGAAAGATTATGTTCAAATTAAGCTTTCTCCCGAAGAACTAGCTAATAAAATTGAGAAAACGTCCGTTGAGGTTGATTCTGTTTTTAAACGGAGTGATGGACTTAAAAAAATCGTGGTTGGTCAAATTTTATCCATTAAAGATCATCCAGATGCCGATCATCTTCATATTACACAAATCGATGTTGGTGAAGATGAACCCATTCAAATTGTTTGTGGTGCTCCAAACGTTGAGATCGGTAAAAAAGTCATTGTTGCTTTGTCAGGTGCCCGAATTGCGGATAATGTTAAAATCAAGAAGTCTAAAATGCGTGGTGTTGAATCAAATGGAATGCTATGTGCGCTTGATGAGATTGGCTTTGATAAATCAATCGTTCCTGATGAATGGAAAGACGGCATTTATTTCTTGCCAGATAACGCTAGGGTTGGCGATGAAGTTTATAACTATCTAGGAATGAATGAATCACTAATTGACCTAGACGTTACGCCTAATCGTGGTGACATGTTGAGTGTTCGTGGTACGGCATATGATTTGGGCGCTGTTTTTGATGAAAAAGTTAATTTCATTGAGCATGCTAGTGCACCCACTGGGACCCATGACACTGACGAATTTATTTCGGCAAAAGCAGATCCTAATTTAGCTCCAATTTATAAGCTGAAAGTTGTCGAAAATGTGGATGTGAAGCCAAGTCCATTGTGGCTCCAGATTAAGTTATGGAATTCTGGTATTAAGCCGATTAATAACATTGTTGATATTACTAACTTCATCATGGTTAAAGTTGGGCAACCAATGCATGCCTATGATTTGGATAAGTTGAAGTCAAAGGATCTTGAGGTCAGAAATGCTAAAGATGGTGAAGTAATTACTACCTTGGACGGAAATGATCGAAAGTTAACCAGTACTGATGTTGTAATTGCGGATGATAAACCAATCGCACTCGCTGGATTAATGGGTGGTAAGGACACGGAAGTAACGTCTGAGACCAAGAATATTGTTTTTGAAGCGGGTGTCTTTGATCCCGTTAAGACACGAAAAATGGCCCAAAAACAGCTTCTCCACACGGATGCCTCGCAGCGTTTTGAACGTGGAGTTGACCATGGAAACGTTGAAGCAGCCCTTGAGTATGCCGCTGGGATGGCAGAAGACTTGGCCAACGGTGAATCGGAACAAGGGATTGTTAATGGTAGTAATGAAGAAGTTCAACCACGTGTCATTTCAATTTCGGCTTCTTATATTAACCATGTCCTTGGCACGAATCTTAGTGTTGAAGAAATTGTTTCAATTTTTAAACGTTTAGGATTTGGTGTAGAAAAATCCGGTGATAATCTGACTGTCACGGTTCCAACTAGATGCTGGGATCTTAAAATTGATGCTGATCTAGTTGAAGAGGTAGCTCGAATATATGGATATGACAACATTCCGTCTACATTACCAATTACTCAGACAACTGAAGGCGGATTAACCCCCAAACAAGAAATGATCAGGAAATCAAGGGGAACGCTTGAAGGACTTGGACTAACTCACGCAATGTCTTATTCATTAACTACTCAAGAAAAAGCAAAAATGTTTATGTTAAGAACTAGTTCAGAAACCCCATTACAGTGGCCCATGACTGAAGATCATGCTATTTTAAGAATGAATTTGATTTCAGGTTTATTGGATGACGTGGCTTATAATCAGGCACGAAATGTTTTGAACGTACCACTTTATGAGCAAGGACGGGTCTTTTACAAACAAGATGAAGATCAGGTTCGACCTGATGAAGTGGAACATATTGCTGGTGCCATTTCTGGCTCGCTTGTTGCTAATAGTTGGGACCAAAAGGCCAAGCCAGTTGATTTTTATCAAATTAAGGGAATTCTGGAAAAGTATTTGGCAAGCCATTCTTTAAAGGGACATATCACTTATGTTTCTACGGACAAAATGGCCGATATGCATCCTGGTAGAACCGCTCTGATTAAACTAGATGACCATCTTATTGGATTTATTGGTGAGGTTCATCCTAAAGTTGCTAAGCAATTTAAGATTAAGGAAACCTATGTTTTTGAACTAGATCTTGATTATTTATATACAGCACCAAAATCGGGCCAACAATATCAAAAGGTCGGTCAATACCCAGCAATTCACCGTGATATTGCCATGTTAGTTGATGAGAACGTTACGAATGCTGAGATTAATAAATTAATTACTAGAAGAGGCGGCGCATACTTACAAGACGCTACCGTGTTTGATGTATACCAAGGTAGTAATGTCCCTGAAGGTAAAAAATCAATTGCATATTCTTTGACATTTGAAGATCCCAACGCCACCTTAAAAGATGAGACTGTTGATAAAGCAGTAGATAAAATTCAAAAGCGCTTAACTAACGAGTTAAACGCTGAGATTAGATAAAGGCGGATTTGTAATGGATGACAAAAAGAAACGTTTAAAGGGTGTCATTTTAAAAGCCAAGACCAGTTCATTTGGCAAGAAAATTATTTATTCAGTGATCGTAATTATTGTGATTTTAGTCATTGCAATTGTGTTAATTGGTCATCATTACTTCAAAACATCCCTTCAACCACTTGATCCCCATGATCAGCAAGTGACCCAAGTCGACATTCCCAGGGGATCATCTACCAAAAAAATTGGTGCGATCTTACAAAAATCGAAAGTGGTTAAAAGTGGAATGGTGTTTAATTACTACGTTAAGTCTCACAATATTACTAATTTTAAGTCCGGATATTATCAATTGAAGCCTTCGATGTCTTTGGATAACATTGCGCAGAATCTCCAAAAGGGTGGAAGTTCTGAGCCAATTCAAAGTACCAATAGTAAACTAATCATTCCTGAGGGTGATAACATTGATCAAATTGCGGATATCATTGCTAAGAATACCGATTTCTCTAAAGATGAGTTTCTGTCCCTTATGAAGGACCGTAAGTTCTTTGATGCCATGGTACAAAATTATCCTGAGCTGTTAAGTTCAGCTAAAAATGCAAAAGACACTCGCTACTTTTTTGAGGGGTATCTGTATCCGGCAACTTACCCGGTTCCAAAACATTCATCGTTAAAGATGTTGGTAAGTTTGATGCTTGCTAAGAGTAACGCAATGTATCAGCCATATTATCAACGAATGAAAGATCAAAAGTTAACGGTACAACAAACCCTGACTTTAGCTTCATTGATTGAACGGGAAGGCGTTAGCCAGGATGATCGCAATAAGATGGCTGGGGTACTTAGAAATCGAATTGAGAAGAAAATGCCACTCCAATCAGATGTAGCTGTTTTATATGCACTTCATAAGAATACTAAGACCCTTTCTAAACGTGACCTGACGGTTAATTCTAAATATAATCTTTATATCAACCAGGGATTTGGACCTGGCCCGTTTGATAGTCCTTCAGTAAGTTCAGTTCATGCGGTTTTGTATCCAACGGATATGGATAAGGGATACTTGTATTTCTTGGCCGATAACAAGACCAAAAAGATTTATTACGCTAAAAACTTGAAAGAACAACAAAATAACATTAAAACTCACATTAATCGGTAGTGGAGGAGAGACATGGTGAAAAAGAAGGAAAGACCAGTTATTATTGGCGTCACTGGTGGTTCTAGTAGTGGAAAAACGACGGTTAGTCGTGCAATCTTGCACCGTTTGTTAGGGCATTCCATTGCAATTTTGCAACAAGATTCTTACTACAAGGATCAAGCTAATATGACGATGGATGAGAGAAGACAAGTTAATTATGATCATCCACTGGCTTTTGATACCGATTTGATGGTTAAACAATTAAAGCAACTTTTAAATTATGAATCAATTGAAAAACCAGTTTATGACTACTCTAAGTTCACGCGGAGTAGCAAGACGATTACTCAGGAACCGCGGGATGTCATCATTGTTGAGGGCATTTTGATTCTTGATGATAAAAGATTACGTGATTTGATGGACATTAAAGTGTACGTTGATACCGATGCCGACATTCGGGTAATCAGAAGAATTCAAAGGGATACAAGTGAACGGGGACGATCGCTTGATTCAGTAATTCAGCAGTACTTGGCAACGGTTCGTCCAATGCACCTTCAATTTGTTGAGCCGACGAAACGGTATGCTGATATAATTATCCCTGAAGGTGGAAAAAATCAAGTGGCAATTGACTTACTTGTTACTAAAATTCAGTCGATTTTAAATGACATTGGTGATGATCCAATTAGTAATGCAATTGATACGACAATCTAGTTAAGTTGCTAAATCTTGATTTAAATGGTATTTTAATTTTGAATAAATTAGTGAGGTGTAAGAATGGCTGAAGATGAAATGTATCCAATGACGCAAGAGGGTAAGGAAAAGCTTGAAACTGAATTAAAGGATTTGAAAGTTAATCAGCGTCCTAAGATTGTTGATCGAATTAAAGTTGCTAGAAGTTATGGTGATTTATCTGAGAATTCTGAATACGAATCAGCAAAGAATGAGCAAAGCATGTTAGAAAGTCGAATTTCGACGGTTGAACACATGCTCCAATATGCTCAGGTTGTTGATAAAGAAGAAACCGATGAAGATGAAGTTACGGTCGGAAAAGAAATTCAGTTTAAAGAATTGCCCGATGAAGATCCTGAAACGTTTAAAATTGTTGGAGCCGCTGAAGCAGATCCAATGAGTGGAAAAATTTCAAATGATTCTCCGATTGCCCAAGCTTTACTTGGACACAAAGTAGGAGAGAATGTTGATATTGATATTCCCGCGGGCGTTATGCACGTTAAAATTTTATCAGTTAAATAATTGTGCAATTTAAATAAGACAATCGTCAGTTAAGACGATTGTCTTATTTATTTACGTAATTTTTTGAATCTGGTTTGGACAAGTAATATAAGTAACGTTAGCACACTTACCAAGATTCCAAGGTTTAAAAATGGTGGCCAATATGAAAGCTGAATGTTTTGCTTGCCCTTACCAGTTTTTATGGCAATAAAGTAATTATCCCATTTGGTAATAGGATGATTTTTTCCGTTAACTTTAGCGTGCCATCCCTTTGAATATGGGATACTTGAAGCAACAACGGACTTTGAATTGTTGGTATCGACAATGGCATTAACCCTTCTTGAATTAGGACTAGTAACCTTGATCGATCCCGCTTGGAGTTGATGGTCAGTCTGCTTAAAAAGAGAATTATTTAATTGGTAGAGAGTAAAATTCTGAAGCCACAACGATGATTTTTTGAATTGGATTTTAACGTTAACAACTTTGTCCTTTGATTGGTTAGCAATGTTTATCACCTTGATGGAATTTGATTCGGGACTAAGTGATAATTGATTACCATTTACGAATAAATCACACTTGCTATTTTGCATTTCAGTGCCAAGGGTCAAATAGTAGGAGTCATTAGTTTGTGGTTTAAATTCGAGTTCTAATGATGCCGGCTTGAGTGGGTTAACTTTATTAAAAATCGTACCAGTTAATTGGTTATGCTTAGTTACATTGTTATATCTCACGTTGTCAAAGTTGCGGTTTGAAAAAAGGTTCCTCCTAACACTTTGGTTACCGGTTAAGTTGGACCACAACTCTGACTGATATTGGATTGGATCGGCACTAGTAGCCTGGCTCGTAATTGCCTGCTTACTAGCACTAAATAGCATTGGCAGGGCATACTGGTTTTTATATAATGAGAATCCTGCGACATTATTTTGATATTTATAAGCGGCTTGATCATATCTTTCAGGGAACTCGCGAATCCCAGGAACATCAACGGATGCAGTCAATGGACGAGCAATATGATAATTCATGGATAATAACGCGTCCGAAACCATGGTTCCACTAGAATATTCAATGACTCCATCTCCATTTGGTTGACCAAGATTACCGATCAAGTTCGACATTTGAGGATTCATAACGGAAGAAAATAGAGACGCACCGTTGAAACCAAAGTTAAACGGATCATTTTTAGTGCGGGAAAAATCTTTATTGATACGAAAAAGCTGGTTAGAAGATTTAGCATGAAGAGTCGTTGTTACTTGGTTTAGTTTTGTCACGTAACCTCGGTATTCAACGTTACTTAAATATGAAATGTTGTCTAGTGATAGGAAGAGATTAGTGGCAATACCAAAAATTACCAACGAAAAGATACCAGCATTAAACCATTTTTCTTTGCGGAATGGAGTTATTAAGACAATTAGTGAAGCTAATATCATTAATCCTTCAATTGTCACTGTGTACCACTTTAAATAGTTATATTTGGAAATTCTAAGGCAAGTGTATCCAATCATTGCTAGTAAGGTTATTATTATGATCCAAAGGCCCTTTTGTGTGAGGTTGATGGATCGAATGTGCTTTAAACTTGTTAAGGCAACCATAATTAACCAGAAGCAAATTACAAATGAAAAGCGGTATGGATACCATATTGGAAATTGAAAGGCATGCCAGAATAGATTAAGTGGTTCAAAACAAGCTGACAAAATGAGAAAAATTGTCATTATGAAAGTGGCGAATCGAAGCCTTTTAGAAAAGGTTCGATTAATAAAAAACAATAAAAACAACATTAGGATCATTGAAGAAACAAAAATGTTTGGTAGTCCATTCGGCATTTGATCAAAGTTAAATGATCCAGGAGTTAACTTGGTGACAATGTCTAGAATGGGGTATTCAAACTTGAAATTTAATTTAGACGAAAATCCTTGTCCCTTTGAATTAAGCAAAGAGTAAAAGACAGGGAATAGGATGAAAGCAGCTAGTCCAACGGAAATGATTCCGTTGATAAGAAGTCGTAGTAGTTTAGTGGCAGCTTCTTTGATGCTCTTGGCATTAACAGCTAAATAATAAATTGTTAATAAGATGATAAAGATGGTGATCATATAAGCCATGTAGTAGTTGATGATTAACATGGCAGTGTAAGAAATGATGAACAGTGCCGAATGCTTATTTTTTAAAAGTTGAGAAAGCCCTAATACAATTAAAGGAAGCAAAATCATGGCGTCTAACCAAATGATGTTTAAGTTGTTAGCTACCATCCAACCATTTAAAGCGTATGCGGTTGCAAACGATGATGAAATTAACCATGATTTAGTAAGCTTGAGCTTCTTTATGAGAACGCTGAAAGTGAAGCCAGATAGGCCAATTTTGATTAAAAGAAGAAATAAGACTCCGATTGATAAATTGTCATTACTGAAGAAAAGCAGAATGAGATTTAAAGGACTCATTAAATAGTATGCCCATGTTCCAATCATTTCATTTCCTAAACCATTCGAAAAAGAGTAAAAAATAGATGATGGATGTTGTAAAATTGCTCTTCTAAAGTAAGCAAAAAAATCAATGTATTGTTGGCCTAAGTCAACCGTTAAAATCGTGTTATTGCCGAAGGGAGCCATATTGCGATATACTGCATATAATGCCATAATGACTATTGGTATCAAAAAGCCTAGAATTAATGACAAATTCTTAGACAAAATTTTTTTTATTTTTTGGTTAAGCATTTGATTACCTCATTAATTTATCAAACTGGTGAATTATAATGGAATCAGTTTGATTGTTTTTCTAGTAAATAGGTTATCATACATGAATTAAGAAAAGCGTCATAAATAATGAATTCGAGTTATTAATGTTAGTTAAGGAGCGTTAGCGTTGTGAAAAACTTTTTTGATCGGTTATTTAGGAGAAGAAGCCGTGGTTCAAGCCGTCGAAACGGTAATTCCAAGATCCCGTTTAGATTGAATTTTATTTTTGCTATTGTGGGAATATTGTTTGCGGTTTTGGTCTTTCGTTTAGCATACATGCAAATTTTTCAGGGGTCAGTATATAAGTCAGATGTTAATCAAAGTGATAATTCAGTGAAATACGGAAACGTTCCTCGTGGAATGATCTATGATTCAACGGGGAAGGTTTTAGTTGGGAACAAAACTCATCGAGCTATCACTTACACTAAGGGCTTAAGTGTCATGCCACAGGAGATTTATAATAATGCCAATAAGCTTGGTAGTTACATTACCATTCCAACCAAGACACTTACTAAGAAACAAATTGGTGAATATTACTTAGCTGATAAAACTAATTTAGCCAAAGCAACGAAGGCCGTTCCTAACGGTGAAAAATTGGCACCTCAAGCTGCTTACGATAAAGCCTTAGATATGATTCAGGATGGCAAGCTTATTAAGGTTACCCCTCAAATGAAGAACGCCGCTGCTATTTTTACTGAAATGAGCGGGGCTTATCAATTATCGACCACCAATATTAAAACTGATGGGGTAAGTAATAAGGAAATTGCTGAAGTAGGTGAACACGCTGCTGAAATGCCCGGAGTTCAAGTTGGAACGAGCTGGTCGCGTGATTATCCATCTGGTAATGAAATCCAAAGCATTGTTGGAAACGTGTCTTCTAGTAAAACGGGATTACCATCTGATCGGGTTAATGAATTATTAGCTGAAGGATATTCGAGAAATGATTCCGTTGGTCAAAGTAATTTGGAACAACAATATGAGCCAGTTTTGAGAGGATCAAAATCACAGACTGAAGTAAAAGTCGGTGGTGATAATAAGATTGTTAAAGAAGTTAAGAAATATCCTGGTCAACGTGGTCAAAACCTTCAACTTTCTATTAATTCCAAATTTCAGAATAAACTCCAAGATCTAGTAAAGGGTTCTGAATCAGGAGGAGTTGGTAATTCAACCGGAGCTTATGCGGTCGTCATGAATCCCAAGAATGGTGCAGTCATTGGAATGGCTGGAGTAAATCGTGATCCTAAGACTGGGAAAATCACGCCAAACGAATTAGGAACGATTAACAGTGCTATCGTAATGGGATCCGTCGTAAAGGGTGCTATGGTATCTGGAGCATTGATGGATAAAGTTATTACCCCAAATAGTAGTACGATGGAAGATATGCCAATTGATATTGGTGGAGCTAAAAAGAGTTCGTGGTTTAATAAAAATGGTGAAGCTAACATGTCCGTTAATGCTCAAGGGGCACTGGAAGTTTCATCGAACTCATACATGATGCAGCTTGCTATGAAGGAAGGCGGCTTTAAGTATAAAGCCGGGGGCTCGTTAAACATGAGTCCTAACGTCTTTAACACTGAGCGGAATTACTTCAATCAATTTGGATTGGGAGTTAAAACCGGAATTGATTTACCTGGTGAAACTGCCGGAATTCAAGGACCATCAACCTTTGCTAACATTGGTAAAGCACTGGATGAATCGTTTGGTAACTATGATTCATACACTACGATTCAGTTAGCTCAATATATGTCAACAATTGCTAATGGTGGGTATCGGATGAAACCCCATGTTGTTCAAAATGTAAGATCAACTAACACGAAGAATGGCCAACTTGGGGCCGTTCAAAATACCACAATGCCGACGGTGCTAAATGAAATTCCAATGACTCCAGCAGAACGAAACGTTGTTACGCAAGGACTGTACCAGGTTGTTCATGGTACCAATAAATACAAGACTGGTGGAGATCTATCCAGTATCTCTCCAGAGGTTTCTGCGAAGACCGGTACTGCTCAGACCTTTTATGAAGGTAAGCCAACGGTTACTTTAAGTTTGGCATCATATGCACCTTCAAAGGATCCTCAAGTGGTGGTTGCCCTTGCAATTCCAAATCTACCTGTTAATGCTGAAAATAATAACTTGAATTTAGCTAAACAAATTTATCAAGCATACTGGTCGGATGTTCAGAACAAGCCTTAGTTGCTGTTAAGGGAAAATACTTAACATTCTGTTAAAAGGACTGGATATCTAAGTTTAAAGATGTTAAGATTATGATTGTTGAGTTAGTTAAAAAAACGAATATGTTTGGAGGTATTTGACATGCGTGTTCATATCACTTTGGAATGTACTGAATGCCACGAACGCAATTACTTATCAACTAAGAGTCGTCGTAACAATCCCGATCGCTTAGAATTAGAAAAGTATTGCCCACGTGAAAGAAAAGTTACTTTACATCGCGAAACAAAATAAGATTTTGGGTTATTGCCCAAGATCTTTTTTATTATAAAATTAATGGGTGCTAAAATTGAATAAGGATAAAGTTAGAAAGCAAATATTAAATAAAATGGAAGGTGCTACACATACAGATCAAAAGTTTTTTGATCTGTATGTAGAACTTTTTCATCTTTCAGAATGGAATCACGCTGAAATAGTAGCTACTACCATGAATACGACAAATGAAATTCCCACGGCTCCCATTATTTTCAAGGCTTTAGGTGAAGGCAAACGGGTTGTTGTCCCCAGAACCTTACCAAATCATCAGATGGAATTTGTTGAAATGGATCATAATTTGGTTTTCCAGCAAACTAGATTTGGAATTTGGGAACCAGTTGCTGGTTCAGTGGTTAAATCGAATAAAATTGATTTAATGATTGTTCCAGGTGTGGCATTTAACCCTCAAAGCAAGCAGAGAATTGGCTATGGGGCTGGTTTCTATGATCGATACTTATCACATTTTAAGGGATATAAAGTAGCGCTAGCTCAAGAGGAACAAGTTATCTCTGCTTTAGATTGGAAGCCAGAGAATTTTGACGTTAAATTAGATCAAATTATTTATAGAGGATGAGCATGATAAGACAAAAGATTAGAAGGATTAATAATTATCCGTGGGTCACATATTTGTTATTATTTGTCATGATTGTGATTTATTTATTGATGACCGTGAGTGGCGGATCAGAAAACGTATTTAATTTATTGAAATTTGGTGCTCAGTCGAATCAACTGGTCCGGGATGGACAATGGTGGCGGTTAATTACCCCAATCTTTGTTCACATTGGCTTTCAACACATTCTAATCAATGGAATTACATTATATTATTTGGGAAAGTTGATTGAGCCAATTGTTGGGCACTTAAGGTATTTCATCATCTTTATGGTTTCTGGAGTTTGTGGTAATCTGATGAGTTTTGCCCTCGGAAATGGAATTTCAGCTGGATCTAGTACTGCTATCTTTGGATTATTTGGTGCTTTTTTGATGATTGCATTTCAGTATCGTGGTAATGATTTTGTGAGAAGTACAGCGAAGACGTTCGTTCTCTTTGTGGTAATTAACTTAGTGTTTGATATTTTTACTCCGGGGATTGACATTTATGGTCACATCGGTGGATTCATTGGTGGTTACTTGGTCAGTTTTGTTGTAGGATTAAGACAAAATATCAATTTAAATAAAATTATGCGATTATCTTATGCAACCGCTTTAATTATTGGTATAATAATAATGTACTATTTAGGTTCTGTTCGTTGACACGTTATACATAGTTAATTTAGGATGATGATTAAAAATGACAACTTTATATGATGTTCAACAACTGTTAAAAAAATTTGGAATATATGTATATGTCGGGAAACGACTTTGGGATATTGAGGTGATGGCTCTGGAACTTGACCATCTCCATGATGCTCATGTAGTTAGTGATCGAGAGTTTACATCCGCAAAACTGGTATTAACACGTGAACACAGAATTGAAGAGAAAAACTTAAAATCTAAAAATGAGACGGGAGGTCTATAGAATGGCAAAGAATTTGATTGGAATTGACTTAGGTGGTACGACCACCAAAATGGCTTTTTTGGACGAAAATGGTGAGGTTCTTGATAAGTGGAGAGTGCTTACCGATACTAGTGACAAGGGTGCTCACATCGTTGAAAATATCGTCAAGTCAATCAACAAACACATCGAAGATTCTGATAAAACCATTAATGACTTTGTTGGAATTGGAATGGGAACACCTGGAACGGTAAATCGTGAGAAGGGTACGGTTTCAGAAGCTTTCAACCTTAACTGGAAGGATGAACAACCAGTTAGAGAATTAATTCAAAATGGGGTTGGGTTACCGTTTCAATTAGATAATGATGCCAATGTGGCTTCCTTAGGAGAATACTGGAGAGGTGCAGGTAGCACTGAAGATGATGTTGTCTTCGTTACTTTAGGAACTGGAGTTGGTGGTGGAGTGATTGCCAACGGGAAACTGCTCCACGGTGTTAACGGTGGTGCCGGTGAAGTTGGTCATATTGCTGTTCAACCAAATGGTTATCTCTGTACTTGTGGAAAGAAAGGTTGTTTGGAACAGTATGCTTCAGCAACTGGAATTGTTCATGTCGCAAAAGACATGTCAAAAGAATTTAATGGACATTCGCGTCTAAAAGACCTAGAAAATACTGATGAAAAGATTACTTCTAAGATGATTTTCTACTTAGCAGACAATGGTGACATTTTGGCAAACCAAGTAGTTAACCGAATTTGTTTCTACCTTGGTCTTGCTTTATCCGACATTGGAAACACTCTTAATCCCGCAAGTATTATTATTGGTGGTGGAGTTTCGAATGCAGGTAACACTTTGCTTCAACCAACCACTCGATATTTCCAAGAAAACGCCTTCCCATCAATTCGTGATTCAACTAAAATTAAATTAGCCCAATTGGGGAATGATGCTGGTGTGATTGGAGCAGCTTCATTAGCATTACAATTTAGATAAAAGTATTGGAGAGATTTTAATTGAGTAGCGTGATAGTTTCAGTTCTTTATTTTTTGATCACTCTGGGAGTGGTTTTGTTAATTTGGTGGTTGTATCATGAATTTACTATTTTAATGGCCAAACGTTATTGTAAGTTTTTGAATGAAGACGAATTTCAAAAAGGGATTCGCAAATCTCAAGTTATTGACTTACGTGAAAGTAAGGCTTTTAACGATGGACATATTTTAGGTGCAAGGAACATGCCATATTCAACTTTTCGAAGTTTTTATCAAGAACTGAGACCAGATCTACCAGTTTATTTGTATGATCAAAATAAGACTTTGAGCATGAAAGCTGCTAAGCTTCTTCATAAAAAGGGGTTTAAAGACATCTCAATCCTTGATGAAGGATATCAAAGATGGGATGGCAAGATTAAAAAAGGTTAAATAAAAAAGAGAACTCAGTTGAGTTCTCTTTTTTGCTGAATATTATTAACTTAAATGAGCTGAATGACTCTTTCGGTTTGCTTTCTTGCGGTTTTCATCCATCTTAGATTCTTGTTCTTCAATTGGTTGAACCACTGTCTTCTTAAATGAAAGCCAAACTCCTGCAGCAATTCCAACACATGCCGCAACTCCGATAGTAAATCCTTGTGTAAATTTACTCATAGTCATTGCCTCCTTTTTATTATCTACTTGTCTATTATGCTTTATTTGCGCTAATATATCCAGTATAGAACATCATTAAATTAGGTGAATTTATGGAAAAATTATTAGCAATTGTTGGTCCAACGGCAGTTGGGAAAACGAACTTATCAATTAAGATTGCCAAGCGATTCAATGGTGAGGTTATTTCGGGTGACTCGATGCAAGTTTATCGACATTTAGATGTGGGCACCGCTAAGGTAGCCGAACCTGAACAAGAGGGAATCCCACATCATTTAATTAATATTATTGACGTTAATGAGCAGTACTCAGTCGCAGATTTTACTGAAGCAGCCCAAAAACTAATTACCGAAATCACAGGTCGTGGTCATTTACCCATTATTGTTGGTGGAACAGGCTTCTATGTTAGTTCGTTGTTAAATGGTTTGAGTTTAGGAAGTAAAAAAGATCCTGATATTCGTACTCGACTAAATGACGAATTAAAAGTTAGTGGGCCAAAGAAAATGTGGGAACAATTGAAGCAAATTGATCCTGTTTCGGCGGTAAAGATTCCCGTTGAAAATACTCGGAGGATTATTCGAGCCCTTGAAGTATATGAAAGTACGGGGAAACCAATTTCACATCAGGTTAATTCTGGGAAACAATATGATGATTTAGTGATTGGATTAAACACCGATCGAAAAGTTCTATATCAGCGGATTAATGATCGAGTTGATCTGATGATGCAAAATGGTCTAATTGAAGAAAATGAGTGGCTTTTTAAAAATGGTGGGCGTAAAATTCCTGCTAGTAAGGGAATTGGATATCGCGAATTTATCCCTTATTTTGACGGTAGAGAGGATCTTGATCAAGTTAGAAGCGAGATCAAGAAAGACTCACGACATTACGCTAAGAGGCAACTAACGTGGTTTAGAAACAAGATGAGCGTCAGTTGGTATGATTTAGTTCAACATCCAGATGAAATTCAACAAATTGAACGGCAAATTAAAGAATGGAGGAAGTAAATATGAATATCAGTAAAATGGTATCGGACACGGTTAACTTATACCGACAGTTAGATGCCAAAGATCAGAAAATTTGGAAACCAGGAACCCATGTTTCAAGTTCTTACGTTTCACTTAATATTCACATGAGTGAACTGGCTAAAAGTTCAGGGATGTTAAAGACGGATATTACCGTTCCCAGTGGCAATCGAGACTACCAATTAGAGAATTATGTCAAGACACTTCGGGACTTTCTGTTAATCGCTAATTTACAAAGCTGGACTGACATTATTGATGTAGATGAACAAACGTTAAATAAACTGTCTGCAATGAAGAAAACTGATGATTTAAATTCGTTGTATTTGTCAATGCTAAATATGCTGCTCAAAAGTTATTACGAAAAGAGCAAAATTGGGTATAAACACGCTTGGACCTTGTTTTTGAAGTTTGGAATTGTTGATCTAGGCTTTCAGGCAGAAGAAATCACAGACAAGTTTGATGAAATGATTCAAAATGACTTGAACACGGTCTTAGATAACCACTAAATCTAGTAATATATTAAAAACCATTGACTTATAGTTTAATATTCAATATAATTGTTCTTGTTGTTTGAGTTTATGTCGCAGTAGCTCAGCTGGATAGAGCAACGGTCTTCTAAACCGTAGGTCGAGCGTTCGAATCGCTCCTGCGACATATTTAAAAGGGTACATCTTTTAGGAGATGTGCCTTTTTAATTTGACTTATACCAGTAATTTTTATATACTTGTGATGTTGTAATTGTGGACTTCCACAGCTACAACCGCTCAGTATGAGTTTTTAAGTCCATTAGGCACTTAATACTGGCGAGTCTAAGCAAATTATAGGGAGGTGCACTACATGTACGCAATTATTGAAACCGGTGGTAAGCAATACAAAGTTGCCGAAGGCGAAGCCATTTTTGTTGAAAAACTTGATGCTAATGAAGGCGATAAAGTTACTTTTGATGATGTTGTCTTTGTTGGTGGTAAGACTCCTAAGGTTGGTTCACCATTAGTTGATGGTGCTTCAGTCGAAGGAAAAGTTGATAAGCAAGGTAAGGGCAAGAAGATCCGTATCTTTAGATACAAGCCTAAGAAGGGCGCTCAATCAAAGAAGGGTCACAGACAACCTTACACTAAAGTTACTATCAACAAAATTAATGCTTAATTCTCATGATTAAAGCTAAGTTTGATTTAAATCATAATCTAATTACTGGATTTAAAGTAACCGGGCATGCTGATTCTGGGGAGTACGGACATGACATTGTTTGTGCTGCTGTGTCAGCGTTGGCTATTTCTTCTGTGAACGGTTTAATTACTGTTTGTGATGTTGATCCCTTTGTTAAACAGGATGAAAAGAATGGAGGTTATCTCCAGGTTAAGATTCCTGATGAGCACTGGGATGATGTTAAGGTCCAGACTTTACTTAAAAGCTTTATGAATGGTCTTAAGGATATTTCAAAACAATATGCGAATTATGTTGAAGTAAAATAATAATCCTTTTAATTTGGAGGTGTAAACACATGTTAAAAATGAATCTACAATTCTTCTCTCACCATAAAACTGGTGGTTCATCATCTAACGGTCGTGACTCTGCTGGACGTCGTTTAGGTACAAAAGCCGCTGATGGTTCATCAGTAACGACTGGTACAATTTTATACCGTCAACGTGGAACTCATATCTACCCAGGCAAAAACGTTAAGCGTGGTGGAGATGACACATTATTCGCTTTAGTTGATGGAATTGTTCGTTTCGAACGTTTAGGCCGTGACAAACGTCAAGTTTCTGTTTACCCTGAAGCAGAAGTAGCAACTAAGTAAATCAAAAGAGACCTAGCGGAAACGTGGGGGTCTCTTTTTTTATCAGTATCGTAACTTGCTTTTACATGATCGATATTGATATGATAGGAATATAAATATGTGGGAGGCATGAAAATGTCAATTTCAATTGTAAAAGTAAAAAATGGTATGACCATTCAAGCTGACAATAACATCTGGAAAATCGTTAGTTTTCAACACGTAAAGCCTGGTAAGGGTGGAGCGTTTGTTCGGACTAAGTTAAAGAACTTAAGGACCGGAGCGGTTCAAGAAAAGACTTTCAGAGCCAGCGCTAAGGTTGAAAAAGCCAACATTGAGACTAAAAAGATGCAGTATCTTTACGATGATGGTAGCGGTTTGGTCTTTATGGATATGGATAATTATGAGCAATTAACAATTCCAAGAGAACAAGTTAAAGAAGAAATGAACTACTTGCAAGAAAACATGGAAGTTCAGGTAATTCAGTATGGTGGAGAAACACTTGGAGTCGAAGTCCCTAAGACGGTTACACTTGAAGTAGCTGATACTGAGCCTGGAATTAAGGGTGATACTGCTTCTGGTGGATCAAAGCCAGCTACTATGACTACAGGTTTAACCCTTCAAGTTCCATTCTTCGTTAACAAAGGTGACAAGTTAGTTATCAATACTGACGATGGTACTTACATTTCTCGGGCATAATAATTAGGCGATTCTGATTATTATACCAATTGGGGGTTTATATTATGGCAGCAGATGAAAGTTTCATTACACTCGATAATAAGAAATCAGACCTAGGATCAATTAAAATTGCACCGCGTGTGATTGAAGTAGTAGCTGGAATTGCAGCTGTGCAAGTTGAAGGTGTCAATCGTATGCGTGGTAGCTTTTCTTCTAGTGTAAATGAATTATTTGGAAGAAAAGAACGTGGTAAGGGTGTCAAACTAGCGATCGCTAATGGAAAACTAAATGTTGATATTTTTGTCTATCTTAATTATGGCGTTTCGGTTCCTAAGGTAGCATTAGAGATTCAGAGTCAAGTAAAACAACAGTTGTTGTTTATGACTGATCTTCGAATCGGTGCCGTTAATGTTCACGTTGAAGGGATGATTCCTCCAAAGAGTACTGGTAAAGTTGATACTGATAAGTTATTCGATAATGAGGATAAAAAGTGAAAATAAGTCGACATCAAATTAGGGAGTTAGCTTTTCAAACTTTGTTTGCAATGGAAAGTAATGACTCGGTGGAACCAAGTGAGTTTTTTGATTATCTGGTAAAAGAAGATGTGACCGCTCCTAAGTACTATTTAGAGCTCGTCAACGGAGTAAGAGATCATAAAACGGAGCTTGATGCCATTATTACTGATCACTTAGCTAATAAGTGGTCCATTGATCGAATAAGTAAGGCTGACTTAATTATTCTAAGAATTGCGTTATTTGAAATTAAATATGTAGAAGCAACGCCGAATAAAGTTGCTATTAATGAAGCTTTGGAATTAGCTAAAAAGTTCTGTGATGATAAATCCAGAAACTTTATTAATGGAGTATTAGACAGCGTAATTGAAAAATAAGAATCCCACTCGGATTCTTATTTTTTTACGTTTAGCTAGATTAAAAATAATATGCTAGAATTGTACTAATAATAACGTAGCGGGAGATGTTTTCGTGGTTCAGTTAATTAATGGGAAAAAGGTCGCTAATGACCTCAATTTAGAAACGAAAAAAAGAGTTATACGTTTGAAAAAACAGGACGTAATTCCCGGGTTAGCGGTAGTAATTGTCGGAGATGATCAAGCAAGTCAGCGATACGTGCGTAGTAAGGAGAAGAAGGCCAAAGAACTCGGAATCTTTTCAATAAAACGGGCATTGCCTGAGTCTGTTACCCAATCTGAATTAGTTCAAATCGTAAAAGACCTTAATCATAATGACCGCATTAACGGAATTTTAGTTCAATCACCTCTTCCCGATCATATTGACGAAGAACAGATTATTGCAACTATTGATCCTAAAAAGGATGTTGATGGTTTTCATCCGGTGAACGTTGGAAAATTATTTCTTAATTTAAAGGGCCATTATCCCGTTGCATGTACTCCCAAAGGAATCATGACTTTGCTTGCTAAATATAAAATTAATTTGGACGGCAAAAACGTTGTGGTGGTTGGAAGAAGCTCAATTGTTGGAAAGCCCATGTTGGCATTGATGTTAAATGCTGATGCAACGGTCATTGATGTCCACAGTCATACTGATGATATTTCAAAGTACACTAAACATGCGGATATCGTTATATCTGCCGTTGGAAAGTACGCCATCTTAAATGATGATGATTTTAAACCAGGTGCGGTGGTAATTGATGTTGGTCAAAATATGGATGAAAACGGTAAATTAGCTGGCGATGTAGCTTACAAAGCCAAGAGTGACAACATTGAATTCATTACACCTGTTCCGGGTGGAGTTGGTCCAATGACAATTGCTACTTTAATGCAGCAAACGGTTGATATGTGTGAATGGAGTAAAAAGATTGGCAAGTAAATATCTAACTGTATCAGCATTGACGCAGTATATAAAAAAGAAATTCGACGTTGATCCATACTTAGGAAGAGTTTATCTTACGGGTGAAATCTCGAACTTTCGTTTGCGTCCGACACACCAATACTTTAGTTTGAAAGATGATAATTCTAAGATTAACGTTACGATGTTCAAATCAGCGTTTTCTAAGATCAAGTTTATGCCTGAAGAGGGAATGAAAGTTCTAGTAACTGGACATGTCTCTGTTTATGAAAAAACCGGGATGTATCAATTTTATATTGATCATATGGAACCGGATGGTGTGGGCCAACTTTATGAAGCTTATGAACAATTAAAGAACAAGTTAGCTAAAGAAGGACTGTTTGAGGGAATTCATAAAAAGTCACTGCCAATGTATCCGAAAAAGATTGCAGTAGTGACATCGCAAAGTGGGGCCGTTATCAAGGACATTATTACCACCGTTAGAAGACGGTTTCCAATCGCCCAAATTGTTTTGTTTCCAGCTGCGGTTCAGGGAGAAAATGCTGCATCGGAGATTGCCCATCAAATTAGACGAGTTAATGAAATTGGTGGATTTGATACTTTAATTATCGGACGTGGTGGTGGATCAATTGAAGATTTGTGGCCATTTAATGAAGAAATAGTTGCACGAGCAATCTATGATAGTGAAGTTCCTGTTATTTCGTCTGTAGGACACGAAACTGATACTACTATTGCTGATTTGGTATCTGATCAACGCGCTGCCACTCCGACTGCAGCGGCAGAATTAGCTGTTCCCGTACTTAGCGATGTGCTTTTAGATTTAAAGACGAAACAAACTCGAATTTATAATGCGATGGATAATCTTTTGGCACGGTCGCGATCCGAATACGATCGGATCATGAATTCCTATGTTTTTAATCAGCCAGAACGGTTGTATGAGTCATATGTCCAACAATTGGATACCTTAAATACAAAACTCAGTACTAGTATGAAAGATTTGATCAATCATTATCATAATCAACTTCAGGGAGAGTCAGAACAATTAAAGTTAAGTTCACCCGTCCATAAAATTAGTGGGATGCAGAAGCAAGTTAATTATTATCTTGCTTCCATCAAAAAATCAGTCCAAGGAATTGTAGATGGAAAGCGAAATCAATTAAGTTCAAATGCATCTGCACTTGATCATTTGAGTCCGTTGCGCTTAATGAGTTCAGGATACAGTATGGTGACAGATAGTAGCGGCCGAATGGTTAAATCAATTAAAAATTTGAAGAAAAATGAGCAGATTGATGTTCAATTTAGCGATGGGAGTGCCAAAGCAACTGTTGACCGAACTGAATCTAAAGGAGATAACAAATAATGGCAGATAAAAAACCAACGTTTGAAGAAAATATGAGTAAGTTAGAAGAAATCGTTAATCAGCTTGAACAGGGCGATGTGCCCCTTGAGAAGGCTTTGTCTGAATTCAAAGATGGGGTTGAGTTAAGTAATGAAATGCAAAAGACCCTGTCGAATGCCCAAAAGACCCTTACCAAAATGATGGATGATAGTGATAATGAAGTTCCATTTGATCGCGATCAGCAAAATGGTGATAGTAATGATGGCCAATAAACAAGTTCTGACAGAGTTCAAACAGGAGTATATTCCACAAGTTGATCGAGTTCTAGAGAACGACATTCAAAAAGCTAGCTCAGTCAAGTTAATTGTAAAAGCGATGGAATATTCGCTGATGGCGGGTGGAAAGCGACTACGTCCCTTATTAACGTTAGCTACTCTCCAAACCCTGAAGCATCCCATTGATGAAGCAATGGTCCAAGCTAGTTCTGCCGTTGAATTAATTCACACTTATTCGCTGATTCATGATGATCTTCCCGCAATGGATAATGATGATTATCGGCGCGGAAAGTTATCAAATCATAAAGAATTTGGTGCGGGAATTGCAACTTTAGCCGGTGATGGACTATTAACTTTGGCATTTGGATGGTTAACAAACACTAGTTTATCGGATACCAAAAAAATTAAATTAGTTCATCTGTTGGCACATGCCGCCGGTCCTGATGGAATGGTTGCTGGACAAACTGTTGATCTAAGTTCTGACAAAAAGCAGTTAAGTCTTGACGAATTGATGCATTTACATAAGCAAAAAACTGGCGAGCTTTTTCATTATTGTGTCATGGCAGGAGCCATTATTGCCGATGCTGATGAGCAGAGTAAAAAGGCCTTATCAAGTTTTGCTTGGAATTTTGGGTTGGCTTTTCAGATCTTTGATGATATTAAAGATGCACCAGATGATGAAAATCAAGATGATATTGATAAAAATACGTATGTAAACTTATTGGGAATGAAAGGTGCTAAACAAAAATTAAAAGAAACTGTGCAAGCAAGTCAGCATTCATTAGAAGAATTGCCAGAGAAATTTTCACCTGACCTGTTAAGTTCCTTTTTATCATATTTCATGGTCCAGAAGTGAGGTTTAAATGGCAAAAGAAAAAGAACGAGTGGACGTCTTACTAGTCAAACAGGGATTGTTTGATACGAGAGAGAAAGCTAAAAGAGCCGTCATGGCAGGTGAAGTGTTAGGCAAAAATGAACAGCGCATGGATAAGCCAGGTGTGAAAATACCAGTTGAAACTAAGCTTCATTTAAAGGGGAATGTACTTCCATACGTTAGTCGTGGAGGCTTGAAGTTAGCCAAAGCCCTGAAAAGTTTTAACATTAGTATAAAAGATAAAATTGTTTTAGACATTGGATCCTCTACTGGAGGATTCACTGACGTCATGTTGCAAAACGGGGCTAAGTTAAGTTATGCCCTTGACGTCGGAACGAATCAATTAGTTTGGAAATTGCGAAATGATCCTCGGGTGATTGTAATGGAAAACACTAATTTTAGGTATAGTAAACCCGCTGATTTTACACATGGGAAACCTGAATTTGCATCAATTGATGTATCTTTTATTTCGCTCAAATTGATTTTAGGGCCATTAAAATCAATCTTAACTACTGATGGTGAAGTTGTGGCTTTAATTAAACCACAATTTGAAGCTGGTCGTGGCAACGTTGGAAAACATGGAATTGTTCATGATAAAAAGGTTCATCAACAAGTAATTAATAATGTAATTCAATTTGCTACAGATGCTGGTTTTTCAGTTTTAGGTTTAGACTTTTCGCCAATTAAAGGTGGAGAGGGAAACATTGAATTTTTGATTCACTTAAAATCATCTGATAATCCACGGATTGCACCAAGTGTTTCTGCAGAAGATGCGATGGATAAGGCTTATAAAAGCTTGAATAATTAAGAAGGTGAGAAGTTGTTACAGGAAATTTCAATCAAAGATTTTGCAATCATTGATCAATTGGAGGTTAATTTCTATTCAGGGATGACCGTTCTATCGGGAGAGACTGGAGCTGGAAAATCAATTATTATTGATGCTGTAGGTCTACTAGCCGGAGGACGTGGTTCGTCGCATTTTATCAGAAAGGGTGCTAATAAATCGATTTTACAAGGAATGTTTGCTATTCCTACTGACGGTTTGACGGCGCGAGTTTTAGATAAGTTTGGCATTGATCATGATGATGACACTGTCATTTTGCAACGTGAATTATATCGTAATGGGCGTAACGTATGCCGTATTAATGGCATGTTGGTCAATACAAACACCCTGAAACAAGTCGGTGAAACTTTGGTTGATATTTATGGTCAAAATGAACATCAAGCGTTAATGCAACCTGATAAGCACATTGGTTTACTTGATGAATTTGCTGGTAGCAACCTCAAACCAACGCTTAAAAAGTATCGAAATAAATACGAAAAATACCTGAAATTAAAAAAAGAACTAAACAGTAAAAATAAAAATGAAAAAGAATGGGCGCAACGGATTGATATGTTAAAGTATCAAGTTAATGAGATTGAGGCTGCTGATTTGACCGATGGAGAAGAGGAAGATTTGATTGCTGAAAGAGATCGGTTAAATAATTTTCAAGCTATCAGCGATAGTTTAGGTAGAAGTTTTAATGATATTAATGGCGATGAAAGCATTAGCCCAATTGATATGATTGGAGATGCCATGAGCGCGCTTGAAGACGTGGAACGACTTGATGATGAATTTAAGTCAATTTCTGAGAACGTTAAAAATGCTTACTACACACTTCAAGATGCCTCTGGTGAAATTAGTAATCAAATTGACACGTTAGAGTTTGACCCCGATCGGTTAAATGAAGTTGAGCAGCGGTTAAATACCATTTTTGAATTAAAACGGAAATATGGCGATTCAATCGCTCAGATTTTAAAGTATTATGACAAAATTTCAGGGGAATTAGCTGAAATGGAATCTGATGAGAAAAGTGGAAATAATTTAGAAGAACGGTATAATGCAGCCGTTGATGAATTAAACCATTTGGGAAAAGAACTAAGTAAGATTAGACACCAGCAAGCCGAAAAGTTAACCACTGAAATTCACCAGCAGTTGGTGGACCTTTACATGGATAAAACCCAGTTTGAAGTTCGGTTTTCCAACCTACCAAAAGATACATTCAATCGAAACGGGATTGAAGATGTTGAATTTTATATTCGGACTAACCCAGGAGAGGATATGGCACCGTTAGCGAAAATTGCTTCTGGTGGAGAACTGTCTCGAATTATGTTGGCACTTAAAACTATTTTTTCAAGGGTTCAAGGTGTAACTTCGATTGTGTTTGATGAGGTCGATACAGGAGTTTCGGGTAGAGTTGCCCAGGCGATTGCAGATAAAATCAGTGCTATTGGACAAAAATCACAAGTTTTATGTATCACACATCTTCCCCAGGTGGCCGCAATGGCTGATAATCATGATTTTATCTCTAAGCACGTTGACGCCAATAATCGAACTGAGACTTCCGTTCAACCCTTATCTGGTAGTGAACGAGTTAAAGAACTAGCTCGAATGCTTGCTGGGACCACGGTCACGAAGCTAACGATGGAGCATGCTTCTGAACTTTTAAACTTAGCAAACAAGCAAAAAGACCAAAAAAAGAAATGAGTTTCAGTTTATCGCGTGTTGATTAATTGATTGATAAATTGCATAATATAGTTAACGAAGTTACGAAAAAGGAGCGGTTTAAGTGAGTGAAAGAGGAATGTTAATTGTTCTTTCAGGTCCTAGTGGTGTAGGTAAAGGAACGGTTAGAAAAGCACTTTTCAATGAACCTGATGTTGATTTTAAATATTCAATTTCAATGACCACCAGAAAGCCCCGCAAAGGTGAAGTTAATGGGGTAGACTATTATTTTGTTTCAAAAGATCAATTTGAGGAAAATATTAAGAATGGTGAGATGTTAGAGTATGCTAAATACGTTGACAATTATTATGGGACACCACTACAATACGTTAACGAGACATTAGATTCGGGACGAGATGTTTTTTTGGAGATTGAAGTCAATGGGGCAATGCAAGTGCGTGCAAATTGTCCTGATGGCGTCTTTATCTTTTTAACACCCCCTGATATTGACTCACTTCGAAATCGTTTAGTTGGTCGTGGAACTGATGATATTGAAGTCATCAATAAGCGAATTGAAAAGGCTTCTAAAGAAATTAGAATGATGCAGAACTATGACTATGCCGTCGTCAATGATAAGGTATCAAATGCTGTTGATCGAATTAAGACAATTGTTAAAAGTGAACGTTTAAAGGTAAATCGAGTTATGCCGAATTACCTTAACAAATTAGGAGATGAAATTTAATGTTTATTTATCCACCACTTGAAGATTTATTAAAACACGTTGATTCACGATATTCACTCGTGATGTTAGCTAGTAAGCGAGCTGAAGAACTTGATCAGGGTGCAAAACCACTACTTCCTCATTACAAATCAGTAAAATCAGTTGGAATGGCACTTGAAGAAATTGCTGCTGGTGTATTAACAATCGCTCCAGAAGACAAATAATAAAGGCTTTTGTGATGACCTCATCGCAAGGTCTTTTTTTATTAAATGATTAATAATGATTGTGTAGTATAATTGATAAGAAATGTGTTGGAGGGACTTAATTTGTTAAAGGGAAAACGGATTGCTCTGTTTGTGACCGGTAGTGTTGCAGCATATAAAGCAATTTATTTATTAAGAATGTTCAGGAAGAATGGCGTGGATGTAAAAGTTATGATGACTCCATTTGCCGAAAAATTTGTCTCTAAATTAACTTTTCAAGTCTTATCCAAAAATGATGTTTATGATGATCAAAGTTATTTTGATGATTCAACTACCATTAACCACATTGGATTAGCCAAATGGGCCGATTTAGCGGTGATTGTCCCGGCTACAGCTAACTTTATTGCCAAGACAGCCAATGGAATTGCGGACAATTTTGCTAGTACCACTCTGTTAGCCATGGATTGTCCCAAGTATTATGCGCCTGCCATGAATGATGTTATGTTAGATAATCCTGCAACCCAGAGAAATATTATGCAATTAAAGCACGATGGAGCTCATTTTATTGCACCAAAAGTTGGTTTACTAGCGGAGGGTTATTCTGCCAATGGTAGAATGGCTGAACCTGAAGAAATTTATCATTTTTTGGATCAAAATTTTATTGATGGTAATTATAAGCCGTTAGATGGTGTTAACCTTTTGGTCACAGCTGGTGGGACACGAGAACCAATTGACCCCGTTAGGTATCTTTCTAACAAATCTTCGGGAAAGATGGGGTATGCAATTGCTGAAGTTGCCCAGCAAATGGGAGCCAATGTGACGTTAATTAGTGCTAACAGTCATTGTCAGGTTCCGTCTGGAGTAAAGGTTATCAACGTTCATTCAGCTGATCAACTAGAGCAACAGGTACAAGCTAACTTTCCCCATAATCGTGTTTTAATTATGGCTGCAGCGGTAAGTGATTTTAAGCCAGACCACGTTTCATCCCAAAAAATTAAAAAAGATCTTGATCATGATTCGTTGGACCTTCATCTGACTAAAAATCATGACGTTGTTTCAAGGGTAGCCAAGACTAAGAAACCGGATCAAATTGTGATTGGGTTTGCTGCCGAAACTAATCATCCAGTGGAAAATGCTACCCATAAATTAAAACAAAAACATCTTGATTTAATTGTTCTAAACGATGTATCAAATTCGGCCATCGGTTTTAATAGTGATGATAATCAAGTATCAATTATTTCTGATAAAGGGTTAATCAAGAAGACTAACGTTGAGTCAAAATCTAAAATTGCTAAGGAAATTTTAGAGATCCTGTGTAAACGTTTGAACTAATTTGTAGTATACAATACCTGAAAGGAGGGGTCATTTGAAAATTGCAAAAGTAATCGTTGATGTACCAACTATGCAAACAAATACCCCTTATTCATATCGCATTCCTAATGGTTTAGAAACCCAATTAAAGCGTGGAATGAGAGTTGTTGTTCCATTTGGTAATGGGAATCGTAAGGTTGAGGGATTTGTGGTAGATATTGAAGAAACTGATGCTAAACAATCTCCTCAACTAAAAGAAATTGATCGTACGATGGATCTCGTTCCGGTTTTAAATGATGAATTAATTAAACTATCAAAGTGGTTGGCTGACAAAACCTACTCTTTTCAAATTAGTTGCCTTTTAACCATGTTACCCAATGCTATGAAGGCCAAATATGCGACATATGTAAAGGCTATTGGTCCAATTGATGACGAGGACATTAGTAAGAAATTTAAAGCTAGTGATATGATCCCGTTTGATTCAGAACATTTTGATGGCCCAGAGATGGGTAAACTGGCGAAGTTGCGTAAGGCAAATAAAATTAAAGTGGTTTATAAGGTTCAAAACGAGGCCAAAAAGAAGCAAGAAACGGCCGTTGTTAACCAAATTAATGATTTTGATGGAACCCAAAAACAAATTCGAAAGAATGCTACTGCTCAACTCAATCTATTAGAAGTTTTGCAAAAGAATCCCAAGCAACCACTCGTTCAATCACATCTTGTTAAGGATTTGGGAATTTCTAATGCAGCCATTAAAAGTTTTGAAAAGAAGAACTGGTTGAAGAAGATTCAAGTTGAAAAGTATCGCGATCCTTACAAACATGAAATTAAGGCTGATCAACCAAAAAAACTAACTAAAGATCAAGAGGACGCTGTCAAAGAAATTAATCGTTCTATTGATAGTCACCAAAATGATACCTATCTTCTTGAAGGTGTTACTGGTTCGGGTAAAACTGAAGTATATCTTCAAACAATCCAAAGAGCATTGGATTTAAAAGAGACAGCTTTAATGTTAGTTCCGGAGATATCTTTAACCCCACAGATGGTTAATCGGGTTAAAAATCGGTTTGGAAATCAAGTTGCCGTGATTCATAGTGGACTATCAACGGGTGAAAAATACGATGAATGGCGAAGAATCAATAGTGGAGATGCGCGAGTGGTAGTTGGAGCTCGATCTGCTGTTTTTGCTCCATTAGATAACATTGGTATCATTATTCTTGATGAAGAACATGACACAAGTTATAAACAAGATGATAATCCACGTTATCATACGCGAGATGTTGCTATATGGCGCGGCAAATATCATCATTGCCCTGTCGTATTAGGAAGTGCCACCCCTTCGCTTGAGTCGAGAGCGCGTGCAGGTAAGGGTGTTTACAAGTTTCTCCACCTGCCAAAAAGAATTAATCAAAAGCATTTGCCAGAGGTGTCAATTGTTGATATGACTCAAGAAGAAGAAACTCATGATGGGATTTTTTCGGAAGAATTACTTAAGGCTATTGACCAGCGGATTGATAAGAATGAACAAGTGGTCTTAATGCTCAATCGGCGCGGCTTTTCCTCCTTTTTGATGTGTCGTGATTGTGGATACGTTTTAAAGTGTCCTAATTGTGATATTTCTTTAACCCTTCACATGGATTCTCATACGATGAAGTGTCATTACTGTGGATTTGAGGAACCTATCCCTAAGTATTGCCCGCATTGTCATAGTAAAAACATTCGTTATTTTGGGACAGGGACTGAGAAGGTTGAGAAACAGCTACACGAACTCCTTCCTAAAGCTAGAGTGGTCAGAATGGACGTCGACACAACCAGAAAAAAGGGATCACATGAAAAAATTCTTCATGAATTTGGTGATCATCATTTTGATATTCTTCTTGGAACACAGATGATTGCTAAGGGGCTTGATTTTCCGAATGTAACGTTGGTAGGAGTATTAAACGCTGATACAGGATTAGACTTGCCAGATTTTCGATCTAGTGAACGAACTTTCGATCTTTTAACCCAGGTGTCTGGGAGAGCTGGGAGAGCCGATAAAGACGGAGAAGTTATCATTCAAACTTATAATCCTGAAAACTACGTGATTCAATTAGCTAAGCATCAGGATTATGAGGCTTTTTATCAAAAAGAAATGCAGTTAAGACATCTAGCAGATTACTCACCTTATTTCTTTACAATTAAAGTCTCAATTAGTTCGTTAAACGAAAAGCAAGCTGCCTCAGAGGCTTACGACGTAGTTAATTATCTTAAGGGATCTCTTAATAACGAGACCATTATTCTAGGACCAACTCCAAGACCAATTGCAAGAATGAAAAGGCGGTATTATTTTCAGATCATTATTAAATATAAACGTGATTTAAAACTTAATCAGAGTTTAAAGCACGTCCTTCAAGTGTCACAAAAAGAAGTTAGAAAGGGCTTAAGGATTGGGATTGATCCCGAACCAGTAAGTTTTATGTAGGTGAATCATTATGAAATCAGTTGTATTCATGGGAACACCCGATTTTAGTGTTCCAATATTAAAAGCTTTAAATGATAATTATAACGTGTTAGCAGTTGTTACTCAGCCTGATCGTCCGGTGGGGAGGAAACATCAAATTGTGGAATCACCAGTTAAGCAAGCAAGTAAAGAATTAGGTTTATCAGTGCTACAACCGCAAAAGCTGAGTGGTAGTAATGAGATGGAACAAATTATTCAAATGAAACCAGATTTTATCATCACCGCTGCTTTCGGGCAGTTTCTTCCGACCAAACTGCTGAAGGCCGCTCAGATTGCTGATGTTAATGTTCATGGATCTCTGTTGCCTAAATATCGGGGTGGAGCTCCAGTTCAATATGCCATTATGAATGGCGATCAAGTAACTGGGATTTCAATTATGTACATGGTTAAAAAGATGGATGCTGGGGATGTCTTAGCTCAACAATCCGTTGAAATTGAGGATACTGACGATACTGAAAGTATGTTTAAGAAGTTAAGCTTAGTCGGACGAGATCTTCTTTTAAAAACCCTTCCTAAAATTATTGATGGAACGGTTCAACCTCAAAAACAAGATGAAAACCAGGTTGTTTTTGCTCCAAACATTAAACGAGAACAAGAAGAATTAGATTTTGCACTTCCTGCTCGAGTAGTTGATGCTAAGGTAAGAGCTTTGAGACCAGATCCAACTGCGTTTGCAATGATCGATGGTAAGCCCAATAAAATCTGGAAGACTGAGGTAATTAATGAATCAACTAACTTGGATCCAGGTCAGATTGTGAATAAGGATAAGCATCATCTTCAAGTTGCAGCTGGTGATGGAACAGTTATCGGAATTGATGAGATTCAACCAGCTGGTAAGCCCCAAAAATCAATTACCGAATATTTAAATGGGAACCAAAAATTAGAAATTGGAGATCAATTTATTGACAGAAAATAATTCAAGTAATCCAAGATATCTAGCCGTTAAAACTCTAGAACGAGTTCATGGTGGAGCATATTCAAATTTACAAATTAACAATGTCATTGATTCAAGTACCATGAGTTCAAGGGACATCTCATTATTTACTAACATTGTCTATGGGGTAATTCAACATCGATTAACGTTAGAATATTATGTAAATCAGTTGGTAAAAAAGCCTGATAAGCTTGATGGATGGGTAAAAGAATTACTTTATACCGCCATTTATCAAATGCAATACCTTGATAAAGTTCCTGACCGAGCCATTTTTGATGAATCAATTAAAATCGCTAAGAAACGTGGTCATGACGGAATCAGACGGCTTGTAACCGGAGTGCTTCATAACATCCAACGTAATGGATTACCTCAAATTGATAAACCCCAAGATTCGGCTTCGTATTACTCAATTCTTTATAGTGTTCCTCTTTGGATCGTTGAGCAGTTAAATAAACAAATTGGCCTAGATAAGACAATTAGCATTTTTAAAAGTATTAATCAGCCAGCTAAGCAATCGATTCGGGTTAACCAACAAAAAATTTCTGATGCTAATTTAAAAAGGGAGTTAGTTCAAGAAGGGTATGATGTTAAAACCAGTGAAGTGGCGGATCATGCATTAATTTTGTCAGGGAAAAGTGCCAGTTCAAGTCCCTTATTTAAAGCTGGGATGTTCACCATACAGGATGAAAGTGCGATGTTACCAGTGCAATCAATGAACATTCATGGTGATGATTACGTACTCGATGCGTGTGCTGCACCCGGAGGTAAAACCACGCAAATTGCTGAGTATTTGGCCTCTGGAAAAGTTGAAGCATTGGATTTACATCAGAAGAAGTTGAATAAAATCGAACAGAATGCAGCTCGGATGGGTGTAAAGGATAAAATTGAAGTCCATGCACTTGATGCTCGAAAAGTCTCAAATTTGTTTCGTAATGAAGTCTTTGATAAAATTCTGGTTGATGCTCCCTGTTCAGGACTAGGATTGATGCGTCGAAAACCAGAGATTAGATATGACAAAACGCTAGACGATGTTTCTCATCTTGCGAAAGTTCAGGCTGAAATTTTGGATGCAGTTGCTCCTACACTGAAAATAGATGGACAGTTAGTTTTTAGTACCTGTACTATTTTGAATCAAGAAAATCGTGATAACGTGCAAAAGTTCTTAGATAATCATCCAAATTTTAAGCCGATTTGGGTGGAAACAAAACAAAATCTTAAACCAAAAAGAGAAACAGATGATTTAAGAATTTATCCGGATGATTATGATTCTGATGGCTTCTTTATTTCTGGATTTCAGCGGATCAAATAGGAGATTAATGTGAAAAAGGGAAAGATTTACCAATCTTTAAGTGGATTCTACGACGTTAAGTCCGATGGTAAAGTATATCGAACCAAAGCACGTGGTAATTTTAGAAAGAAAAACATTAAACCCATTGTCGGAGATATGGTTGAGTTTGATATTACTAACGTTAATGAGGGGTATATTTTGAAGATGTTACCTCGATTTAACGAGTTGATTCGTCCGCCGGTGGCAAACACCGATCAGGCCGTTGTTGTGAGTTCAGCGGTTGAACCGGATTTTTCATTTTCACTTCTGGATAAACAGTTAGTGGCACTTGAAAAGCAAAAAATCACACCAATTATTTATATTAGTAAAACTGATTTACTTTCTTCTGAAAAACAGATTGATTTTTTTAAAAAGATTGCTAAAGATTATCGCACCATTGGCTACGATGTGATTTTGCCCGTTGAGGTGGATGATCCGCATGCGATTAATGAGGTTGCTAAAAAGCTTCCGCACAAGCAATCCATTGTAATGGGGCAGACTGGATCTGGAAAATCCACTCTTCTTAATCAGATTGATCCGGAATTAAAATTAAAAACAGGAGAGGTTTCAAAGTCTTTAAGTCGTGGAAAACATACGACGAGAAAAGTTTCCTTATTAACAGTAAATGAGGGTTTAATTGCTGATACGCCTGGGTTTTCTTCGTTTGATACCCTTGATATTAAATCAAATGAATTAAAGAATTATTTTCCTGAATTTAAACGAGTATCAGCTAACTGTAAATTTCGTGAATGTCTCCATGTAAATGAACCCGGTTGTGCCGTGAAAGCAGGAGTTGAAAGTGGTACAATCTTGAAGAGTAGGTATGACGATTACCTGCAGGAATATAATTTATTAAAGGCACAGAAGCCAGTTTATAATAAGAAAAGAGGAAATTAATCATGATTAAAGTTGCTCCTTCAATTTTGAGTGCTGATTATGTCAACCTTCAAAAGGACATTGAAAAAGTTGATAAGGGTGGTGCCGAATTATTACATATCGACATTATGGACGGAATGTTTGTTCCATCAATTGCTTATGGTCCAGGTTGGGTAAAAGAAATTCGTCCCATTACTGGTCTGACTCTTGATTGTCATTTGATGATTGAAAATCCTGAGCGATACATTAATACTTTTGCAGATGCCGGCGCTGATATTATCGGGGTTCATGTTGAATCTACTCCTCACATTCATAGAGCTCTTCAAATGATTAAAGATAAAAACGTTAAAGCTGAGGTGGTTATTAACCCAGGGACTCCCGTAGAGATGATCAAGCCCGTTTTATATATGGTAGATCAAGTTCTTGTTATGACCGTTAATCCCGGTTTTGGCGGCCAGAAATTCATTCCGGAGACCATTAGTAAGATTAAAGAACTGAACAGACTCCGTGAAGAAAATGATTCTTATTCTTATGACATCGAGATTGATGGAGGAGTTAATGATCAAACTGTCGTTGGCGCTTATAATGCCGGAGCAAATGTGGCTGTAGCGGGTTCGTATGTATTTGATGCCAAAGATCCTGCTGCTCGAATTCAAGCTTTAAAGGATGCCACCAACTTTTAATTATGAATACAGTTAAGGTGGTTGTTGGTGGTCCAGTTCAATTTTGGCCAAGTAATTTACAAGATAACCAAATTTCGGGACCGTTTGTTGGAGTAGATCGAGGAAGTCTACGATTAATTAAAATGGGAATTCGTCCTGATTATGCTGTTGGTGACTTTGATTCAGTTTCGGATGAGGAATTTAAATTAATCTCACAAAATGCAAAAAAAGTGATTCGAGTTGATCCGGTCAAGGATGAGACTGACACGGAACTAGGTGTGATGACAGCTGGTGAACATTTCGCTAGTTCGGAAATTGATGTTTATGGATTTTCGGGTGGTCGATTGGATCATTTACTTACTAATCTATTAATGGTTTTAAAACCCAACATCAAACCATATTTAGAACGTTTGAAATTAATCGACAGTCAAAATCAGGTTAGATATTTTTTGCCAGGTTCGCATCAAATTGAGAAGATTAATGAAATGAAATATTTGGATTTTTGTCCTTTAACAGCCATGCATTTAACCCTTAATGATGAAAGGTATCAATTGAATCATAAGTGGGTAAGTCAGCCAACTTCTTATTCTAGTAATGAGTTTATTGGTGATAAAGCTTCATTTTCTTTTGATGATGGAGTATTAATGGTAATTCAAAGCAGAGATTAAAAAAGCAGCATAACCACTGAATGGTTATGCTGCTTTTTTAATTAATTAATTAAAATACATTGATTATACTCGGGTAACCTTACCAGATTTTAAAGTTCTAGCACTAACCCAAACACGCTTAGGCTTGCCATCAACTAAGATACGTACCTTTTGTAGATTTGGCTTCCAACTTCTTCTTGAGGAGTTTAAAGCGTGAGAACGACGATTACCAAAATGAGTTCTCTTGCCATTAATGTGATCCTTTGCCATAATATCCCTCCTTATTTTGGAATTCTTTTTTATTTAATAGTCCACTTAAATAATTTACCATAATACAGCCATAAATGCAAAGTTTCTTTCAAGTAAATGTCCTTGACAGCTTTGTTCATATTTTTGTTTTATAATGGGGTGTGGTAATATTAGATATCGTTATGAGCTCGAAAAAATAAGGGGGATGCAAACGATGGCTGTAAAGTTAAACACTCAATATGGATCAATTGATATTGATAATGATGTAATTGCTACAGTAGTCGGTGGTGCCGCAACTGATAATTATGGTGTTGTTGGCATGGCTAGCAAAAACCAATTTAAAGATAATATGAATGAAATTCTTCGCAAGGACAGTTACTCTAAAGGGGTAGTAGTCAGAGAAGTAAATAAAAAGGTGCAAGTCGATGTTAATGTGATTGTAAGTTATGGGACCAAAATTTCTGAAGTTTCTAGGAATGTTCAATCAAAGGTCAAATATAACCTAGAATCAATGTTGGGCATCAATGCCGATTCAGTTAATGTAATCGTTCAAGGCGTTAAAGTAATTAACGACTAGCGGCTGAAGTATAAGGAGGATTTGATAATAGTGTCATTAACTAAGATTACTACTAAAGAGTTCGACCAAATGGTTCAAGCTGCCGCGGTCGTTCTGAATAATAATACTGATTTTATTAATTCATTAAATGTGTTCCCAGTTCCAGATGGAGATACTGGAACTAACATGAGTTTATCATTATCAAGTGGAGAAAGTTATGTTGATAAATCAACTGATGACACGGTTGGTGGAAAAGCTTCGGCACTTGCAAAGGGACTTTTAATGGGAGCTCGTGGGAATTCTGGGGTAATTATGTCCCAGATTTTCCGTGGTTTTGCTAAAGACGTTGAGGGTAAAAAGGATCTTAACGCTAAAGAATTTGCTGACGCTATTATTGCAGGAGCCAAGACTGCTTATAATTCAGTGATGAAGCCTACAGAAGGGACCATTTTAACCGTTGTTCGATTAGCAGCAAAAGCTGGTGAAAGCAAGGCTGACGATACTGATGATATCATCGAAGTAATGGATGCAATTCTTAGTGCATCAAAGAAAGCCCTGAAAGAGACCCCCGATCTCCTGCCCGTTTTAAAGCAAGTCGGCGTAGTTGACTCAGGTGGTCAAGGATTAGTTTTTGTCTTTCAAGCCTTTGATGATGTGTTAAATGGACGCAAAATCGAGGATAAGGGTGAACATCAACCCAATTCTGAAGAAATGAATGAAATGATTGATGTTGAACACCATAAAAGTGCTCAAGGGAAGTTAAATCCTGAAGACATTGTTTATGGATATTGTACTCAAATCATGGTTCGAATTGGGAAGGGTAAGCAAGTAACCCAAAAATTTGATTATGATACTTTCTACAATTACTTAGCTAAACTGGGTGATTCATTATTAGTTATCAATGATGATGAGGTTGTCCGAGTCCATGTTCATACTGAACATCCGGGTAAGGTTCTTTCGTGGGGCCAACAATTTGGTGATTTAGCAACTGTTAAGGTCGATAATATGCGGCTTCAACAAGAATCAATCATGGAAAGTGACGAAAAAGCACAACAGAATGATAAAAGAGCTGAAAATGAAAAAGAAGATCACAAAAAGCCAAGAGACTTAGCTATCATTGCTGTAGTAGCTGGAGCTGGTCTAGAGAAGCTTTTTAAAAGCTTAGGTGTTACCAATATTATTAGTGGTGGTCAGACCATGAATCCTAGTACTCAGGACATTGTTGATGCTGTTAATAAGAGTAATGCTAAAAGGGCGATCGTCCTTCCTAACAATAAAAATATTTTTCTAGCAGCAGAACAGGCACAAGGAATTGTAAATATTCCAATGGAAGTTGTTCATACTAAGACAATTCCCCAAGGCTTAACAGCGATGTTCTCATTTGATCCTGATAGCAGTTTTGAGAAGAATCAGAAGCAAATGGATGCCTCTCTTAATACCGTTAAAAGTGGCCAAGTAACAACCGCAGTCCGTGATACTAAGATTAACGGAATGGACATTAAGAAAGGAAGTTACATGGGGATTATTGATGGTAACATTGAGGTCCTTGGAAATTCATTAGATGACGCGGCCGTTAAAATGGTCAAAAAAATGTTAGATGATGATAGCGAAAATGTAACGATTATTTTCGGTAAAAATGCTAAAGCAAGTGATGCGAAAAAGGTATCTGATGCAGCATTAGCAACCGATGATGAACTGGAAGTTGAGACTCATGAAGGGGATCAACCAGTTTATCCTTTGATTATTTCTGTCGAATAGGTAAAATGTGAATAGTGTTTCTTTTTAACAAGACTGTTAGTCCAATTGGATTAGCAGTTTTTTTAGGAGGTGAATTTTATGAGCGGCTTAGATGATAATGTGGCAACTCTAAAGGGAGTTGGACCTAAAAAGATTGAAGCTCTTGATGATTTAGGCATTCGGACTGTCTACGATTTATTAACTTATTTTCCGTTTCGATATGAAGATTTTCGAACTAAAAATTTGGATGAAATTTCTGACCAACAGGTTGTAACTTTGAAAGGTCGAGTTGCAGTAACTCCAACTGTGAACTTTTTTGGCAGACGGCGAAGTCGGTTAACCATTAAATTACTGGTGGGTCATGATGTAATTCCGGTGACCTTTTTTAATCAACCGTGGTTAAAAAAACAAGTTGAGACTGGGGATGACATCCTCATTTACGGAAAGTTTGATGCTAACAAGAAGTCAATGGCTGGAATCAAAATTTTAAAACCCGGTGATGGAGAGAAATTTGGCTCAATTTATCCTGCCAATCATAAAATTACGCAGAATACAATTCGACAATTGGTAACCGAGGCTTATGATCAGTATCAAGATCAGATTGAGGACTTTATACCCGATTGGATTCTACAAAAATATAAATTAGAGAATTTAAAAAGTGTCATTACTAATATGCATTTTCCAAAAAATCATCGGGCAGCTGCTCTAGCACGGAGAACTGCCAAATTTGACGAATTCTTTTTATTTCAAATGCGTATGCAAACTTTAAAGCAACAAAAAGAGGCGGATGCAAGTTCGGTTATTACCCCCAAACGTTCGGCTTTGCAGAAATTTATTGCTGCTCTTCCTTACCGATTAACTGGTGCACAAGATAAAGTGGTAACTGAAATTTTGGCCGATTTGGGACGTCCTTACCAAATGAATCGTCTTCTTCAAGGTGACGTTGGAAGTGGTAAAACCGTTGTGGCAGCCATTGCCATTTATGCTGCCGTTTTAGCGGGCAAGCAGGCAGTAATCATGGCACCAACTGAAATTTTGGCTGAGCAACATGCCAATAGTCTGGCAAATTTATTTGAAAATACTAAGGTTAACATTGGTTTACTTACCGGAGATACTTCTAGATCAGCTCGTAACGAGCTATTACCTCGAATTAAAAATGGCGAGATTAATTTGGTAGTTGGAACGCATGCTTTATTTCAAAAGGAAGTTAAGTATCAAGACCTTGGACTTGCAGTTATTGATGAACAACATCGTTTTGGAGTAAATCAAAGGAAAGCGATGCGTGAAAAAGGACAGGCAACTAATGTTCTTTCAATGACAGCTACACCGATTCCACGGACGCTTTCAATTACAGCTTATGGTGAGATGGATGTATCTGTTATTGATGAATTACCTGGTGGAAGAAAGCCAATTAAAACCGCCTGGATCAAGAATCAACAAATTGAAACCATGCTTAAATTTGTAAGGAAACGATTAAATGATGGCGAACAGGTATATGTAGTAGTTCCACTCATTGGTGAATCCGATGCGGTAGACATGCGAAACGTAACCGATACATACCAAAGCTTTAAAGCCGAATTTGGTGATCAGCATGCGGTTGGACTACTTCACGGTCAGATGAATGATGAAGATAAAAATGAAGTCATGGATGCGTTTAAAGATAATAAGATTCAAGTTTTGGTTTCTACAACTGTGATTGAAGTGGGAGTGGATGTTTCAAATGCTAGTACCATTGTCATCTATGATGCTGATCACTTTGGACTAGCCCAACTTCATCAGCTTAGAGGTCGTGTTGGGAGAGGAGATCAGCAATCATATTGTATTTTAATTGCCAATCCTAAAAACGAAACTGGCCGCAAACGTATGAACGTAATGTGTTCCTCAACTGATGGTTTCTTTATTTCGCAAAAAGATTTAGAATTAAGAGGTCCTGGGGATATTCTTGGTAAAAATCAATCTGGAGTTCCAACCTTTAAAGTTGGAGATCCAGTAGCAGACATTAACATTTTAAGTACCGCACAGACGGTTGCAAAAGAAATTGTTGATGATAAAAACTGGGAACAAGAACCACAAAATCGAATGTTAGTAAAAAGACTTAAGTCTTTGAATCAAGACGTTAAGTTTGATTAAGGAGCTTTGCTTATAATGATAAAAATCGCTATTGATGCAATGGGTGGAGATAATGCACCAAAAGAAATTGTTAAAGGAGTTGAGCTTGCCCGTAATGAAATAGATAACGTGGAATTTCAACTATTTGGTAATTCTACCCAAATCAATTCTTTGTTGAGTAATAAAGAGCGGATTAAAGTGATTCAATCAGATGAAGTTATCAAAATGGAAGACGAACCAGTTCGAGCCGTTAAAGATAAGAAGAATTCTAGTTTAGTTATGGCAGCACGAGCAGTCAAAGATGGTTCTGCTGATGCTTTTTATTCGTGTGGTAATACTGGAGCGATACTAGTTGCGGGATTACTGATAATTGGAAGAATCAAGGGGATTGATCGTCCCGGACTAATTACGACCCTTCCCGTGATTAATAATGACATTGGATTTACTTTAATTGATTGTGGAGCGAATGCTGATGCCAAAGTAGTGAACGTTTATCAATACGCTCTTCTTGGAAAGTATTACGCAGAAAAAGTCCTTAAAATTAATAATCCCAGAATTGGATTAATCAACAATGGAACTGAGTCTGATAAGGGAAACAAAATTCATCAAAAAATGTATCAAGCTCTCAGTCAAAATGATGACATTAATTTTATTGGTAACATTGAATCACGTGGATTGTTGGATGGAATTACTGACGTTGCGGTGACCGATGGTTTCACAGGCAATGCCGTGTTAAAGAGTATTGAGGGAACGGCACTGTCTATGATTAATATGTTAAAAGATGGTATTATTAATGGTGGATTTGGCTCCAAAATGGGAGCTTTATTATTAAAAGATACATTAAAAAAGATTGCTCACAAAATGGATTACACTAAGTATGGAGGCGCGGTCTTACTTGGATTAAGGGCTCCGGTGGTTAAAAGTCATGGAAGCAGTAAAGCTAAAACCGTTAGAAACACTGTAGTTCAAATTGAACAAATCATTACTTCTAACTTTGTGGGATCGGTGAAAAATTATTTTTCTAATCACACTGATGAGATGGATGACATTAAAAAGGGTGAGCAGTAGGAGGAATCACTAAATGGATAGAGAAATAGTATTTAAAAAAGTAGCAGAGATTACTTCGAATCGTTTTAAGGTTCCAGTTGATAAGGTCACTGATGATTTAAACTTCACTAATGATTTAGGTGCCGATTTTATTGACATGGCGGGGTTTATTGTGGAACTTGAAGATGAATTTGGTGATGTATTTACCAGTGAGAATACTGAAAATATTAGTGATGTTAGCGACTTGGTTAATGTGATTATAAGAGACACTGATCCTAAGTCCAAAAAACACATTTCAAAGAAATAAATGATTCGTTATGATGACGAGTCATTTTTTATTATGCAATTATCGGATTTTAGGCATTAATGATATAATTAAAAGAAAAATGTTACCTTTGGAGGAAATGGAATTGCAAAAGCAGTTTGATGACTTGTTAGAAGACAAGTTCAATATTAAATTTAACGATGAATCACTTTTAGATGAGGCCATGACACAAGCCTCATATGTTAATGAGCATCCGGGTCAGGGATTAAAGTTTTATGAACGTTTGGAATTCTTGGGGGATGCCGTTTATCAGTTAGTGGTTTCTGACTACATCTTTAGACGTTTCCCTGAATTACCACAAGGTCGTTTGACTAGATTAAGGGCGGCCATGGTTAATGAACACAGTTTTAGTCGGTTTGCCCGTGAATGTCATTTTGATAAGTACATTCGTTTAGGTAAAGGCGAAGAAAAAGCGAATGCTAGGCAACGTGACTCACTATTATGTGATATTTTTGAGTCATTTATTGGAGCAGTATATTTAGATCAAGGAATGGCAACCGTTAAACATTTTTGTGAAATTGTTATTTTTCCTAAATTGGATGAGGGTTGGTTTGACGAGTTTTTTGATCATAAAACTGAGCTTCAAGAAGTGGTTCAAGAGGATGGACCAGTCGACCTAGATTATGAATTAGTTAGTGAAGATGGTCCTGACAATGACCGTAAATTTAAAGTAGCCGTTAAGATCAATGGGAAAGAAATGGGAGTTGGTTTAGGTCATTCTAAAAAAGATGCTGAACAGAAGGCAGCTAAAAAGGCCTTAAATGAACTAGGAGTAAGCACAAGTATTAAGTAAATGAGGCATTAAGGTGAAGTTAAAATCAATTGAGATTGCGGGGTTTAAATCCTTCGCAGATAAAACCACAATTGACTTTCAGGACGGATTGACAGGAATTGTTGGACCCAATGGTAGCGGGAAAAGTAACGTTATTGAAGCAATTCGCTGGGTATTAGGTGAACAATCCGCTAAAACCTTACGTGGTAAAAAGATGTTAGACGTGATTTTCTCTGGGTCCAAAGGGCGCAGAGCTCTTAATCGTGCGGAAGTTAGCATTGATTTTGATAATTCAGATCATTTTTTAGACTCAGATTTTACTGAAATAAAAATTACCCGTAAAGTTTATCGTAACGGTGAGAGTTCTTATTCAATTAATGATAAAGAATGTCGACTTAAAGACATTAACAATCTTTTTATGGACACAGGTCTAGGTGAAGGATCCCTTTCGATTATTTCGCAGGGGAACGTAGATGAGATTTTAAATGATAATGCTGAAAAGCGGCGTTCAATTATTGAAACGGCAGCTGGGGTTTATCGATACAAGAAACAGAAAAATGAAACCGAACAAAAATTAGCAGATACTCAGGGGAATCTTGACCGGATTTCAGATATTATTAATGAATTAGATAAACAGATGGGGCCATTAAAACAGCAAAGCGAAAATGCTTCGCTGTATTTGTCTAAAAAGAAGTATTTGGATCGCTTGGAGTATTCACTGCTAACAGTTCAAATTAAACAGCATGAAAATAGTCGCTCGAGTCTAAATTTTAAACTTAAGCAACAGCAAAATGATTATAATAAATTAAAAGCCAAAGTTAATTCAATTCAAAGCCATAAGCGGGAGTTAACTTTAAAAATTAATGAGTTATCACGCGAGCGTGAAAGCCTTCAAAATCAACTATTAGATAATACTAAGAAGCTTGAGTCAGCTAGTAGCGCACAAAAGTTATCTAAACAACGACGTGAATTTAACCAACAAAAAAATGTTGATTTGAAGAAAGAATTAAAAGAACTTCGAATCAAACTGGATGATGTAGTTCAAAATATTAATGATAATCAGAGTCAAATTAATAAAAAAAGAACCATTATTTCTAAACTTAATCAAGAAATTAGGGAATCTAGAGTTGCTCATTTTAAGGAACGTTTAGTAGCAAAGCAAGCAGAGTTAGAAGATACTAGAAATGATTACATAGATTTGATGCAGTCATTAGCTGAAGCTAAAAATGACCTTAAACTGATGCAGAAGTTATCAAAACGTAGTGACAATGCATCACAGGAAAAGGAACAAAGAATTATTACGCTTGATAAACAAGTGAGTCGATTAAGGCAACAGCTGGACGTTTCAAAGCAGGAATTCTTAGATCTTACCGATGATCAAAAAAGAATTGCAAGTAAACTTGAGCAAGTTAATGGTCTCCTTGCTAGTTCAAATAAAAAAACAGCAGAAATGCGTAAAAGATGGTATGGGGCACTTCGAGTCTTTCAGGAGACCAAAACCGAACGTGATAGCATTAAATCAATGTTAGAAAATCATAATTCACTCTATCGTGGGACCCGTAACTTATTAAAAGAGAAGCAAGATCTTCCTGGAATTAAGGGAACTGTTAGTGATTTTATCGAAGTACCTGATAAGTATGTTTTTGCAATTGAGACGGCTTTAGGAAGTAGAATTCAGCAGGTAATTACTAGAAATGTCCATGATGCGAGGGATGCTATTAAGTATCTAAATAAAAATAAACTCGGTAGGGTAACTTTTTTACCAATAAATGCTGTTAATGAACGTTATTTAACTGTAAATATTTTAAATAATGTGAGTCAAATGGATGGTTTTGTTGGAGTTGCCGCTGATCTGGTTAAGATGCCATCCGAAATGACGAGAGTTAAGAATCATCTCCTTGGTGGAATTATTATTGCTAACGATTTAAAAGCTGCTAATGGCATTAGTAAAGCAATTAATCATAGAAATCAGATTGTGACATTGAATGGTGAAATCATTAATGCTGGGGGTTCAATAACTGGCGGTTCTAACCGAAATCAAGCTAATGGATTGCTGAGTCAAAAAGAAAAGTTGACCCAATTAGACCTTCAGGTTGACCAGATGGATCAAAAAATGAATGCTGGAGAGAAAGCCATTAAGCGTGCCCAAGGGCAGCAAAAGGATCTACAACTCCAACATGATCAGATGTACCAGGAATTAAGTGAAATCAAGAGTAAAATTAAGGTTAAACAAAGGGATATTAACGCTAGTCAAAAGAGCTTAAGGGAAACGCAGCGAGATGCCGATGCATTCCGTTTACAGTTGAAAAATGCGTTTAGTGATCACGGTGATAATGAATCAGACGTTTCTCAAAAGATTGATGGTTTAAAACTTAAAATTAAACAAAATCAAACTAAAAACACATTGGTTAAAAACGAAATTGAACAGCTAAATGGTGAAATTAGTAAAAATAGTTCATTGATTTCAGACATAAAGGAACGTTTAATCCTTGTAAAAGAGCAAAATAAGCAACTTGAGAAAACGAAAAATTCACTGATAGATCAAAGAAATAGTTTGAATAACAAATTTAGCAAATTAACGAGTAACATGAAAGCCTTGAATCAATCAATGAAACAAGATGATGACGTCACTCAGGTAGATGTTTTGGCTTTAAAAAAGCAGATTGATGAAATTAAAGTGCGACTTACCAACCTTAATCATCAGGTAAATGATGCCAGTCAAGATGATCAAAATGACGAACGTCAGATTAATCAAGGGCAAGATCGTTTAATTTCTCAAACACAAGTGATTCAAAAATTAAAAGCAAGTTTAAAAGTAGTTGAGAATAACCTTATTTCAGAACATCAGCGTCTCCAAACATCATTTAATGAAGATCAATCAGTAGAGCCAGTTGACTTTAACTTAGACAAAATCAATTCATTAATTCAAGATTATCAACGGAAGATTGATAGCTTGGGTCCAATTAATATTAATTCGATTGATGATTACTCAGAGATCAAGGAACGGTATGATTTTATGAATCATCAATTAGAGGATTTGATTGATTCTAAGAAGCAATTGGTTAAAATCATGAATCAGATGGATCAAACGGTAAAAGTTAAATTTAATGAGACTTATGATAAAATTGCAACTGCATTTAGTCGCACTTTTCGGAACATTTTTGGTGGTGGTGAAGCCCGCTTAAAGATGGATGATCCGCATCACTTGTTAACAACGGGAATTGATATTTTAGTAAAGCCACCAGGTAAAAGATATCGCAACTTAAATCTCCTATCCGGTGGTGAAAAAGCGTTAACCGCACTGGCATTGCTTTTTTCAGTTTTAGAGGTGAAACCAGTTCCGTTCGTTATACTTGATGAAGCTGAATCAGCCCTTGATCCTGCAAATGTGGATCGGTTTGCTCGGTATATTCAGAGCTTAAAGGATAAGACGCAGTTCATAGTAATTACGCATCGAAAAGAAACGATGGTCTATGCTGATTATTTGTATGGAGTAACAATGCAAGATTCTGGAGTATCAAAAGTTGTGTCAGTAAATTTGGATGAGTCCAAGAAGCTAGGAGAAAAATAATGGGTTTATTTGATATTTTCAAAAGCAAAAAGAAAGATTCCGAGGAAAAAGCAAAGAAACAGAACCAACAAGAGGATCATGAAAAAAAGGAAGATAATAATTCTGAATTAAAACAGAAAGATGAGAAATTAAAATCAGATGAGCAGAGTAAAAATGAGTCAAAATCAGCCGATGAGTTAACTAAATCTAAAACAGAAGAGAATTCAGAAGCTCACCACGATGAAAAGAATCGGGCAGCCAAGGTCTCTGAAGAGACAGAAGATAAACAAGCTGAGACAAAACAAACGATTCCTTCGGAAGATAAATCGCAAAATGAAGATCAAAGAACAGAGGAGAATGATAATGAACCAAAACCGGAGTCTAATGAGAAAGCTTATGAACATGGTTTGGCGAAATCCCGTTCTTCATTTGGACAAAAGTTAAATGCTTTATTTGCAAATTTTCGTTCGGTTGATGATAACTTTTTTGACGATTTAGAGGATACTTTGGTTGAATCAGACGTTGGATTTGAAACGGCCATTCAATTAACCGATGAATTAAAAGAAGAAGTTAAACTAAAAAACGCTAAAAAACCCAAAGATGTTCAAAATTTAATCGTTCAAAAGATGATTGATTTGTATGATGCCCCAAGTGACAAAGATAATGCCATTCAACTCTCAAAGGACGGTCCAACGGTTATTTTGTTTGTAGGTGTTAATGGGGTCGGAAAGACTACTACCATTGGTAAGATGGCTAATAACTACAAGCAACAAGGTAAAAAAGTTCTTATGGCTGCTGCTGATACTTTTCGGGCTGGTGCGATTGAACAATTAGATGAATGGGCCAAAAGAGATGGCGTTGACATCGTCAAGAAAGAAGCTGGGAGTGACCCGGCATCGGTTGTTTTTGAAGCTGTCGATAAAGCTAAGAAAGAAAACTATGATGTTTTATTTGTGGACACAGCTGGTAGATTACAAAACAAGGTTAATTTGATGAACGAACTGGCTAAAATTAATAAAGTCATTAAACGAGAAATTCCAGCTGCTCCTCAAGAAGTTCTATTAGTAATTGATGCGACGACCGGACAAAATGCATTAAATCAAGCTAAGATGTTTAATGAAATTACTGATATTACAGGAATTGTTTTGACTAAGCTTGATGGAACCGCTAAGGGTGGGATCGTGATTGCGATTAAGAATAAGCTCAACATCCCCGTCAAGTTTGTTGGACTTGGAGAAACGGTTAACGATTTACGCCCATTTGATTCCAAGAACTTTATTGATGGGTTATTTAAGGGATTAATTCAAAATAATTAGTGGTGAAATGCAATGGACATTAAAAAGAATAATCGAATTAATGCTTTGTACGATTTTTATGGCGAATTATTAACTAAAAAGCAAGCTGAATACATTCAAGAGTATTATGCCGATGATTTTTCATTAGGTGAAATTTCCGAAAACTTCGATATTAGTCGTCAGGCAGTTTATGATAATATTAAGAGAACGGAACAAATTTTAGAAGATTACGAAAGTAAAATGCATTTGTACCAGTTATTTGTATTACGCAATCAGCAAACCGATGAAATCAGAGATTATGTAAGAAAAAATTATCCAAATGATACGGAACTAAATGAATTAGTGGATCACTTAGAAATTACGGAAGAAAATTAGGGGTGAAAAAATGGCTTTTGAAGGTTTAACCGATCGATTACAGAAAGCTTTTAAAAACTTAAGAGGAAAGGGCAAAATTAGTGAGTCGGATTTACGTGAAACCATGCGTGAAATCCGACTGGCTTTACTTGAGGCTGATGTTAACTTTAAAGTGGTTCGGCAATTTGTTAAAACAGTTCAAGAAAAGGCTAAGGGAGCTGACGTTCTGGAAGGATTAAATCCTGCTCAGCAAATTGTTAAAATTGTTAACGATGAGTTAACTAATATGATGGGAGAGTCGGCCACCCCCCTAGTTAAGTCGGATAAAATTCCAACCGTTATTATGATGGTTGGACTACAAGGGGCAGGTAAGACGACATCAGCTGGTAAGCTTGCAAAAAAGCTTAAAACTGATGACCATGCTCGTCCATTGATGATTGCAGCTGATGTTTATCGGCCAGCTGCGATTGAACAATTAGAAAAAGTTGGAGAACAAGTAGGTGTTCCGGTATTTCAAGAGGGAACCGATGTTGATCCAGTTCAAATTGTTCAAGATGGATTAAAGGAAGCCGACAAAAACAATAACGATTATGTTTTAATCGATACTGCCGGCCGTCTTCAAATTGATGAGAATTTAATGGATGAGTTGAAAAACATCAAAAAAGTTGCCAACCCTAATGATATCCTTTTGGTTGTGGATGCGATGACTGGTCAAAACGCGGTTGATACCGCGGTTGGTTTTAATGATGCTTTGGATATTACTGGTGTTATTCTGACCAAATTAGATGGTGATACTCGTGGTGGTGCTGCTTTATCAATTCGAGCTGTTACCGATAAGCCCATTATGTTTGTTGGTCAAGGTGAAAAGCTAGATGACTTGGATGTCTTTCATCCAGATCGAATGGCTTCGCGAATTTTGGGGATGGGGGATATGCTTTCCTTCATCGAAAAAACTCAAAAAGAATATGACGAAAATCAAGCTAAAGAATTAACTGAAAAAATTAAAGAGAATTCTTTTGATTTCGATGATTTCATTGATCAATTGGAACAAATCCAAAAGATGGGTCCCATTCAAGATCTAGTCAAAATGATTCCAGGAATGGCAAATAACCCGGCTTTAAAGAACTTAAATGTTAATCCTAAAGATCTTGATCATATTAAAGCGATTATTTACTCGATGACTAGTGAAGAACGTTCCAATCCAGATGTCTTAAATCCTTCGCGACGACGTCGTATTGCCCGTGGTTCTGCTCAGCCTATTCAACAAGTTAATCGACTTATAAAACAGTTCGATCAAATGAAGAAAATGATGAATAAGGTTTCAAATGGAAATATGTCTGAATTATCTAATATGATGAATTCTGCCGGAATGGGTGGCGGAATGACTGGAAAATTATCTAATCTTGCTATGAAGCGAATGGGTAGAAAAATCAAGAAAAATAAGAAGAAAAGACGTAAAAACAAGAAACGTCATTAATTTGGTGCTGTAAAGAAAAAAACCTTTACATCATTAATAATTATTGTTAATATTAGTAATTGTTAAGATAATTAATAGGAGGTGTATTTATGTCATTAAAAATTAGATTAAGAAGAATGGGTTCAAAGAAGCGTCCATTTTACCGTATTGTGGTTGCAGACTCACGTAGTCCTCGTGATGGTCGTTTTATTGAAAACGTTGGTACTTACAATCCATTAACTGAACCCGACCAAGTAACATTAAAAGAAGAATCAATCATGGACTGGTTAGAAAAAGGTGCTAAGCCTTCTGATACTGTTCGTAATATCTTGTCAGATGCAGGCCTTATGAAACAATTACATGATGCTAAATTAGCAGCTAAGAAATAAGTGATTGACCATGGTTAATTTTGATAATTTAATTAAAACAATCGTTAAACCATTAGTTAAATATCCTGATGATATTAGTATTTCTCATCAAGATACTGATCAGTTTAGCGAATATATACTGTCAACCAATCCCAATGATGTGGGCCGAATTATTGGTAAAAAAGGTCGTGTAGCTCAGACCATTCGAACAATAATTTATAGTGTGCACGTTAATGATGGAAAACGAATTAAACTCGTTATTGATGATGGCAAAGACTAACTCTTAGATAAAACTCGTTTTTATTTAAGAGTTTTTTTATAGAAATAGGTGAATTATGGAATACTTAGAAATTGGTCGACTTGTTAACACTCAAGGCATCAAGGGTGAAGTGCGAGTACAACCCAATACTGATTTTATTGATGAGCGTTTTAAGGTAGGTAACCATGTTTTTGCTTTTCCGAAAAATGGTAACATGGAAGAACTTGAAATTGATGGTGTAAGGAATCATAAGGGATTTATTCTGTTGCACTTTAAAGGCCGAGATTCCATTAATGATGTTGAATACTTAAAACCTGCAATACTTAAAATTGATGCTAACCAAAGAAAGACCTCTGATTTAAAACCTGGTGAGTATTTTTATCAGCAAATCATTGGATTAGACGTTGTCGATGAAAGCGGTAATCAAGTTGGTGTGATCAAAGACATTATGGATATGCCAGCAAATGATGTTTGGGTAGTTGATCGAAAAGACAAGGACGACCTTTTGTTACCAAAGATTGATTCAGTCGTAAAGAAAGTTGATATTCCTAATCATAAAGTGATTGTGGAATTAATGGAAGGAATGGAATAAAGATGAAGATCGATATATTAAGTCTTTTTCCAGAGATCTTGAAGGGACCATTGAGTGAATCAATTATTGGGAAGGCAGTCGAAAATAAAATTGTAAACATTGATATTACTAATTTTCGGGACTTTTCCACTAACAAACATCATAATGTTGATGATACACCGTTTGGTGGGGGAGCCGGGATGTTACTCAAACCGCAACCCATGCTGGATGCTTTTGCTCATACCCAACAAGTTTCAGTAGAGCAAGGTTATCCAACTGGACGGGTAATTTTAACCGATCCAGCTGGAAAGAGGTTTGAAGAATCAGATGCAGTTGATTTGGCTAAAGAAGATCATTTGACATTTTTGTGTGGTCACTATGAAGGATTTGATGAACGAATTAAATCAGTTGTGACGGATGAATATTCAATTGGAGATTTTGTTTTAACGGGTGGTGAATTACCCGCCTTAGTAATGATTGATGCTACTGTAAGATTGATTAAGGGAGTCCTTGGAAATCAGGAATCTGCTCCTGATGATTCTTTTTCCACGGGATTACTAGAATATCCCCAATATACGCGACCGGCCGATTTCAGAGGATCAGAGGTTCCACCAGTTTTGACGAGTGGTGACCATCAAAAAATTGCTGACTGGCGTCAAAAGGAATCTTTACGAAAAACGTACTTACGCCGACCTGATTTAATTGATTATGATAAGCTTTCTAAGAAACAAAAAGAATTACTAGCGGACGTTAAGATTGAAGAAGAAAAGAAATAGGTATTGAGTTTAATTATCAATGTGTTATAATTTTAAATGGTCTGATGACTAAATAAAACGGTACTCCGCTGTCGAGAAGATAAGAATGCTAGTTAGGAGAAATGATTATGCGTCAAAACAAATTGATTGATAAGATTAATAGTGATCAACTGCGTTCAGATATTCCTGAATTTCGTGTTGGTGATACTGTAACGGTTTCCGTAAAGGTTGTCGAAGGTAGTAACGAACGAATTCAGAGATTTACTGGTGTTGTAATTAAACGCCACGGTTCAGGCATTCAAGCTACGTACACCGTAAGAAGAATTGCCAGTGGTGTTGGGGTTGAAAGAATCTTCCCATTACATTCACCAAGAGTTGCTAAGATCGATGTTGTTAGACATGGTGCCGTTCGTCGTGCTAAGTTATACTACTTGCGTGATCGTTCTGGTAAGGCTGCTCGTATTAAAGAAGCAAGTCGTAAACATTAATTTTAAACAAAAAAAAGAGTTCGCATTGCGAACTCTTTTTTTGTTATCTATTATTATTTTTTAGCAACTTTCTTACTATGACGACTATTATACTCATACATGATCCAGCCAACGAGTGCAAATGCAATTGGTCCAGCAATGGTCCAAAAGGCCGTAGTGTAATCGTGAATCAAGATTGGCTGAACGGCTGTAAAGCCAATCCCTAATACTAAGACGATTAGAATGATGGCAACCATGATATTAGTAACAATTCGATTCTTATAGAAAACAAATGGACGTGGAACGTTCTTTAGTTTCTTAAAGAATGGGAAAGCACCAACTAGGAACAAGTATGGGAAAGTAGTTGAGATATTAGCCATGTCGGTCAAAATTAAGTAAAATTGTTGTGCGTTATTTCCACTGAATGAAATTACAAAGATAACGGCCACCACGACAAAGGCTTGAATCCACATTGCAAAACCTGGCATCCCATGTTTGTTTAGTTGAACAACTTTCTTTGGCCATAAATCAGGATTAGATCCCTCAATGAAGGATTTAATTGGTGAGTAAATGAGGACAAAGAAAGAACCTAAGTACGGAATAAACATTCCTAAACCAGCAACTCGAGCCATGAAACGACCAAATTCCATAGCCGATCCGGCAGAAAATCCGAATGTTTTAGCGAAAACATAACCAAGGTTATTCATTAAGACATAGGTAATGTTTCCTAAATTAACTGAACTTTTTCCAACGACTGAATGCCAGTTAGCGGTAATACCGACTAAGAAGATTGAGCCAGAGTAGATGACGGCCATGATAATAGCGGCAATAATTACTCCACGTGGGAAAGTTTTAGTGGGATTCTTAACCTTATCAACGACTCCACCAATTGACTCCATTCCACCGTAAGCAAAGATTGCATAAACAACGAATGACATAATGGCAATCGGTGTTACAAATAATGGGTTAGGGGATTGAATAAAACTCTTTGCACCATTAACTGGTTCAGCTAATTGTCCTTTATTTAGAAACCAGACAATCACGGATAGAATTGCAAAGATCAACGGGAGGGCAATTGATAAAACCCCACCAATATTGGCAATCTTAGCAATTGAATCAAACCCATGAGTAGCACAAAGGGTAATGATCAAAATCCAAGCCATTCCTAGAATTCCAATGGTTTGCATTGGGGTAAAGATTCCAAATAAATGCCAAGTTTGGGTTTTGTCAGTTCCAAAGATAATGTTAGAGAATGGAATCCAAACTTTAGATGAAGTGGAAATCATCCAAATAATCCATGATGATAACCAAATAAAAGTTCCAATAAAAGCTAAACGTTCACCAATTGATTCCTTCAACCAGGAATAAATTCCACCTTTAGCACTACTGAAAGTGGAACCGTACTCGGCAAACATTAATGAAACTGGTAAGAAAAATACTAGTGCTCCAAATATGTACCAGATAATACTGGCATAGCCCATTTGATCATAAGCTACAGTCGTATTACCGAAGCCAAATATCGCAGTGAGTATCATTAAAACTAAAGACATCAAGCCTAATTTATTCTGCTTTTTCCCTTTAGACATAAAGTCACTCTCCTTGATCTAATTTATGAAAATACTAATTGAGTATACTCTCTTTTACTACAGATTTAAATCCTGATGATAGTTTAGAGGGGAGAAGTCGGTTGAATTAGTAATTAGATCTTGACCAAGGTTTTTGAAACTGCGCATTGCTAGTTTAGCCGATTTGGTACTAGCTTCATTAGCTAACTGACTTAATTCAGAAGAATTTAAACTACTTGCTTCTGTGTCAGTTTGTTTCAGAATTTGCTCGTATTGTTCAATTAGAGTTTGTTGCACTTCCTTCAACTTGTCACCAAATTCAAGATAGTGGGGATCAACTAAAATGCCTACTAGCTTAAAAATCCAGTAAGCTGATTTGGGATCAAAATCTCTTTTAACATGATACTTGTAAGCTTCTGGAGTATCAGTGATTCCTTCAAGAAATGGGACATAAGTACTTTGTGCTGCTACTCCCATTGCTAGCCAGTGGATACCACCGATTTCAATTGGCAGATTTGGTTTAATTTGAAGGACGTGTGATTCTTGGGTCTTAGCGAGGCTAACCGGACGGAATTTAGTCCGATCAGCTTCGTCGCCGGCACCGAGTGGATCGAATTGGGTTCCTTGATAGTGTGAACTAAGAAGGTTTTGGGCATCTAATTCTGAAATTAAGGTTTCGCTTTTTCTAGTAAAAGGCATGTTCTGAGACGTAGGATCTTGTTTAACAGCAGGGTTAAACATTCTTTGCCCGTACCAGACACGTGGAGTGTTGTAGTAGGTATCAGAAAGATCATGAGTCCCAAAAATGTGACGGAAATTAAAGCCAGAACGATCTGGATTTAATCGATTAGATGAGACAAAATCGTAAATTTGAGGGGACCACATGAAGTAATCGTCATTATTAAAATCTACTTCTTCAATGGCCATTTGATTAGCAACCACCGCATAATGGTCATCCGGAATTCGTTCGGCAACCCATTGATGCCCAGATCCGATTTCTAAATACCAAACTTCATCTTTATCAGAAAAAAGGACCCCATTGTTTTCGCTGGCACCGTATTTTTCAATGATATTACCCAAACGACTTACTGCTTCTCGAGCCGAATGTACATAAGGAAGAACAACGGTGACCATGGCTTCTTCACCAATTCCGTCCTTTACAAGTGGATCATAACCTAAAACGCGTGGGTTAGCATAGGTGCTCTCGGTGGCACTCATGGCAACGCCATATTCATTAATTCCATCTTCTTCGAATAAACCTTCTTTGTCAGTCCATTCTGGCGTTGCGGTGTACTTTCCTCTAACCTTTGGTAATGGCATCTTAAAACCGTTATCAGTGGATTTGAATTCTTGGTTATCACGATATTCATGGTGTTCATGAACCACGAATCGTTTTGGCCAGGATGCTTTGGCATCCTCATTTCGACCAATTAAAGTGCTTCCATCGACCGTGGCATTTTTACCAACTAAAATGCTGGTACATGCTGAATATTCGTTAAAATGTATCATTTCAATTGCCTCCTATTAAATCACATATGATTATCCTACCATATTGCCTTACGTAGTTATAATTTGACGTTTGGTGTGAGAAAATACTTAATGTATAATTATATTATAGGTTTTAAAAGAAGAACGAGGGTAAAATATGAGTAACAAACAGTACATAATGTCAATTGATGAAGGTACCACCTCGGCTCGAGCTATCTTGTTTGGCCATGATGGACAAATCGTGGCAAAAGCTCAAAAAGAATTTAAGCAATATTTTCCACAGCCAGGGTGGGTCGAGCAAGACCCAATTGAGATTTGGAATGCGGTTGAATCGGTTATTTCAGAAGTGTTGATTAATTCTGGGATTCCACCATACAAAGTGCGAAGTATTGGTATTACCAATCAACGTGAGACGACCGTAGTGTGGGATAAACGAAGTGGCAAGCCCATCTATAATGCAATTGTTTGGCAATCAAAACAAACCAATCAACTTGCGGATCGATTAAAAGCTGATGGTTATGCTGATCTTATCCATCAAAAAACTGGTTTAATTGTTGATTCATATTTTTCGGGAACCAAGATTAGGTGGATTTTAGATCATGTTAAAGATGCTCAAAAACGTGCCGAAAATGGGGAGCTGTTGTTTGGGACCATTGATTCGTGGCTTTTATGGAAATTAACCGGTGGAACGGTGCACGCTACGGATTACACTAATGCTAGTCGGACCATGATTTTTAATATTAATTCCCTGAAGTGGGATGATGAATTACTTAAGGTTCTCAACATCCCCAAATCCATGTTGCCAAGAGTTGAGTCATCATCACATTTGTTTGGCTACACCAAGGGTTATTCATTTCTAGGTGTCCAGATCCCCATTGCTGGGATTGCCGGTGATCAGCAAGCTTCGTTGTTTGGTCAATTAGCTTTAGAGTCTGGGATGACCAAAAATACGTATGGAACTGGTGCTTTTATTATGATGAATACCGGTAAATCACCAAAGTTTTCTTCCAATGGGCTCCTAACCACTATCGCTTATGGGATTAATGGTAAGGTGAAATATGCCCTAGAGGGTAGTATCTTTGTTGCAGGTTCGGCCATTCAGTGGTTAAGGGATGAAATGGGATTGATTAGTTCAGTTAAAGCATCTGAAAGAATGGCATTTGATGACCAGACCAATAACGGAGTTTACGTCGTGCCTGCCTTTACTGGTTTAGGAGCGCCATACTGGGATCAGGAAACTAGGGGTTCTATTTTTGGTTTGACCTCAACTACCACTAATAATCAGATTGTTCGAGCTACGATTGAATCGCTTGGTTTTCAAACGAAAGATGTTTTAGATACCATGGTAGCTGAGACTAAAATTCCGATTAAATCATTAGTGGTTGACGGGGGAGCTGCTCAAAATAATTATTTAATGCAGTTTCAAGCTAACATTTTAAATGATCAAATTGAGCGATCGTTAATTTCAGAAACAACGGCTCAGGGAGCCGCATACTTAGCTGGATTAGCGGTTGGCTTTTGGAAAAGTATTGATGAAATTAAAGCAACTAAACACGTAGGAACCTTTTTTGAACCACAGATGGATCAAGGGAAGCGTGTTGAATTATATCGTGGGTGGAAAATGGCAGTTCAAGCTGCTAGGAAATTTAAAGAATAGGGAATTTAATTATGCAATTACCGGAAGATTTTAAAAGTAAATATCATGATCTTTTAGGGGACGATTATCAATCCTTTATTGATTCGTTTGACGATGATTCTTATAATGCCTTTCGGACCAATCCGTTAAAACCCAGAGCAGACGTTCATTTAGATCGATCACACCCAATTGCTTATACGGAAAATGGTTATTATGGCAAGGTAAGTGGAAAGACCGTTGAGCATCAAAGTGGTTATGTCTATAGTCAAGAGCCGTCTGCTATGTACGTTGCTGAGGTGGTTAACCCTACTCCTGGTGATAGGGTTTTAGATTTATGTGCTGCTCCAGGTGGCAAATCAACTCATTTAGCAGGGTTAATGCAAAACAAAGGATTACTTGTTTCAAATGAAATTGAACGTGGTAGAGCTAAAGTATTAGTTGAGAATCTAGAGCGATTTGGAGTTTTTGATCCATTAATTTTAAACGAAGACCCAAAGACGCTTTCGAAACATTTTCCCAGGTACTTTGATAAGATTTTGATTGATGCGCCGTGTTCTGGTGAAGGAATGTTCAGAAAAAATCATGAAGCCACTAAGTATTGGTCAAAAGATTATCCACGGGAATGTGCCATAAGGCAGAAAGAAATCGTTGCTGAAGCAATTAAGATGTTGAAACCAGGAGGCCAACTAATATATTCGACCTGCACTTTTGCACCCGAAGAAGATGAGCAAATTATTGCGTGGATCTTAGATAACTATGACTTTAAGACTTTACCTATTAAAAAATATGATGGAATGGTTTCGGGAAAGCCAGAATGGGCTGATGGTAATGAAGCATTAAAAAATACCATTCGATTATTTCCTCATCTCTTTAAGGGTGACGGACATTTTATTGCTAAGCTTCAGAGTCTAAGTAGTGGTAAGTCGAAAAAGATTAAACATCAAACCGGAAATGCATCAACCGAAGTCCGACGAGAATGGGAAGAATTTTGTAAGCGTAATTTTCAAAATGACTTTTATCCTCATCATTTATTAGAATTTGGGAAAATGCTCTACTCATTTAATCCTGAGATTCCTAATCTTAATGGATTAAAGGTTATGCGTCCTGGGACACCCCTTGGAATGATCAAGAAAAATCGAATTGAGCCTGCGTATGCTTTGGCACTTGTAATTAATCCTCATGATGTTAAAAATGTAATTGAAATTGATGATAATCAATGGGACAGGTATGTTCATGGAGATACCATTACGGTTGATGCGAAACTCAAGAAGGGATGGTACTTGATTCAGTGTCGTTCAATGAATATTGGCTTTGGAAAAGTTGTCAATGGAACATTAAAGAATTTTTTCCCCAAAGGATTAAGATTTAAAGTTTAAAAAAACTACCCAAGATTGGGTAGTTTTTATTTTCGTTGTTTTAAGTAATTTTGTAATTCTAGGCTATGAACTGATTCTCGTTTTCTTAATTCGTTGATGTTGTGAGCACCTAATGCCGTTAGGATTGTTTTAATTCCGATGATCCAGTCGTTGATCATTTCAATCGTGGCATCTTCACCGTCATTAATTAATTTAACCAGGATTTGACTAGCAATTCCTACTGCATCAGCACCTAAATATAGTGACTTGACGATCTCCATTGGATTAGTGATTCCACCAGTAGCAATGATATTCATCTTTGGTACTTTTTGGGCTTCGAAGAGTGACTCGACCGTTGTTAATCCCCAATCATTAAAATAGTCCATTTCTTTTTTATGACGTCGAAAGTTTTCAATTTGAGCGAAGTTAGTTCCACCACGACCACCAACGTTAATATATCTGATTCCTAGATTATATAATGAATGAATGGTAGTCGAACTCATGCCAAAGCCAACTTCCTTAATAATGACCGGAATTGAGATTTGCTTCTTAATGTCAGATAGGTGGGTGAGCCAATTAAACGACCTGGATCCTTCAGGCATAATCAGTTCTTGCACCGAATTAACGTGAATTTCTAATGCATCTGCGTGCAGAATGTTAATTGCCCTTTGAGCTTGGCTCACACTCGCATCCGCACCAATATTAGCAAAAATTAATCCTTGGGGATTTTGTTTGCGAATGATTGAAAACGTTTCGGTTAGTTGTGGTTCTCTTAGAGCCACACTTTCAGATCCAGATGCCATTGCAATCCCACATTTTTTGGAAATAGATGCCAGCTTAGAATTAAGCTTTTTGGTATATTCACTTCCACCGGTCATCGCTTCAATGTAAAAGGGAATTGAAAGTGACAAATCTCCCACGGTGGTAGAAATATCAACATCATCGATCGCCATTTCAGGGAAGGTGACTGGGATGAAGTGCACTTGGTCAAATCCTGCTAAAGAATTTGAGTGGTGAAACTTTTTGGCAATGGATACGTGTTCATCTTTTCGATGCGACTGTTGACTAGTCATTGTTTTCTCCTAATTATTGTGAATTTTAAGGTCGAGTAACTTAATGCCGTGCTTGTTCCAGTCACGAATGAGGTCCTCAATATTGTCGTCTTTATCAATGATGACAATTCCACAATCACCACCGCCAGCTCCTGATGTTTTTGCTGCCCCACCAAAATGATCTGCGATATCGATTAGTTCTTTGAGCTTGGGAGTTTCAATTTCAACGTTGGCAAATTCGCCCAACTTTAAAAGGAGGGTCCGGTTAATTTCAATGTTCTTTTGAATCATCTTGAGGTCTGATGATTTAAAGCCCTTCACAATGTTTAGAACACATTCTTTACTTAGACGAAGAAAATCGGTATAGAGTTCTGAATTTCGGGCCTTTTTGAGTTCGACACGATCAACTAAATTTGAAGTGGACGCGGGACAGCCAGACCATCCAATTAATAGCTGCAAATTAGACGGTGCAGTGAGGGGAATAATTTTTAGATTAGGCCACTTTAAGTTGATTAGTTCTACTAAATCAACATCTTGACGGGCATTAGCGAGCCATTGACGGTCAAAAGAATGATATGCGATCCATCCACCAAAGACACTGGCAGCTACATCGCCTAAAGAACCATTTCCTTGAACTTCAAAGTGAGCAATGGCTGCTAGTTTAAACAATTGCATGGTTGTAAGATCAATATCATAGAATTCACAGAGAGCTTTTACCGTAGCAACGGTCACAGCCGCTGATGATCCCAATCCATATTTGCGACCATCAGAACTATCTAGTTCGCTATTTACGATGATGTCGTAGGTTTTTAAATTTTTGTTTAGTGTTTCAACGTATTCTTCGGTAACTTTAATAGCTGAAATGATGTATTGAAAGGGGTTATCACGATTATCAAAAACCATTCGATGACCTAATCGTTTCCAATGCAACATATTTTCATCATATTGCTTGGAATAGATGCTTCCAAAGTCTGAACTTTCTTTAATGCTAACTCTGACAAAACGATCGCATGCTGCGATGATTGCGGGATGTCCAGTTTCAACTACAGCATATTCACCAGCTATATATAGTTTGCCTGGTGCTTTTGCGGAAATCATGTGATTAATTACTCCCTTTAATTTAAATATTCGATCCCAGGACCAGGAACGGTTGCTACTACGTTAGATTGTCCAAATGCCGTTTTAAATTTTCTAATGACTTTTTTTAGATTATCGTGTTGAACTAAAACTTTTACATTTGGACCGGCATCAATGGTGAAGTAACAATTAATCCCTTCATTTCTAAGTTCATGAACAAGTTGTATTGCTTTAAGTGTATCTCCATTAAAATATGTAAATGATGGATCGGAACTAAAGGTAAGAGCATGCATTTTCATCGCATTTTCTTCAGCAGTATGTCCCATTAGATCGAAATCATGGTTGCTAATGGCCCTTTTCATGGTGATCAGATCACGACTTGTAACCTGTTTAAAAGCTTGGTAGTAGGGGGAGGTTGCTTTAGAAATTTTCATACCTCTCCGACTAGAAATTTTCTTTTCGTGACGATTAGTAATAACTGCCACTAAATTAACGTCCCAATCAACGTTTTCTTCAATTGGTTTTGCAAAGGAAGTTTGATCATTATTTCCCTTTTCCCATTCAACGAATCCTCCAAAAATGGAACGTGTCGCTGAACCAGATCCACGCCGTGCTAATCTGGAAAGGTCTTTTCTTGAAAGATCTAATCCAATGGCTTTGCTTGATGCTGCGGCTAAAGCGGCAAACCCTGAAGCGGAGGATGCCAGTCCAGCGGCAGTAGGGATGTTATTTTGGGTTTTAACGTGAGCAAAAATGTTTTGCTGTGCTTTTTGTCTGACAATGTTGAGAAAGTTAATCATTTTCTGGCTTTCTGCTTTGTTCATCAAATGATTGTTAAAGACAATTTCATCTGCCGTTAAATCTTTATCAAAACGAACTTCAGTATCAGTATAAAAATCTTTTAATGTCAATGAGAGACTGTTATCTTCGGGTATAATAAGTTGCTCATCAGCTTTTCCCCAGTATTTGATTAGTGCAATATTAGTATGAGCACGAGCCTTTTGGGTTCTATTTATATTAGTATTGTCGGACATAACAAATCTCCTTACTTCATTTCGTTTAATGATTGGACCCAAACTCCGTGCGCACCATTTTGTTTAAGAGCGGTCTTAATTTGTTCGGTTGTAGTTGTGGATGCTGAGAGGGCGATAATACATCCCCCTAGTCCACTTCCGGTTAGCTTGGCTCCCAGTGCCCCAGCCTGATTAGCTGCATTTACTAGGGTATTAATCTCAACCGAACTGACGCCAAGTTTGGTAAGATCATCTTGTGCTAAATTCATTAACTTACCAGTTTGTTCTAGTTGATTGGATTGCAATGAATTTTTGGCGGATTCAACTAAATTGCCGAGGTCGTCAATTAATTCACTTGTACTTTGAAAATGACGATCCATTTCATCTCTTACCATGGCAACGGCCGTGGATGTATTACTAGATACCCCAGTATCCGCGATGATAAGTTGGCCCCGCGTTGAAACAGGGAAGTCATAGAATTGGCCTTTTTCAAATAAGATGGGTTTAATAGAACTAACCGTCTTGGCGTCAATGCCACTGGGATTGCCATGGGTGATCTTTTCTTCCACATCAGTAAAACTTTTGAGTTGTTTTTGACTGATGGGTTGTTTAAAGAAGTTAAAGAAGGCTCTGGTTACGGCACTAGCAGTGGCCGCCGATGAGCCCATTCCTCTTCCAAGAGGGATCTCACTATCAATTTCGATATCAATTGGATCGTTGTTACGGTTTAAGAGCTTGTTAAGTTGGTTAATAAGTGTCTGTAGACCGTTCATTGAAGATGGCAACGTACTAATTGGACCACTATAGTACTTACTATTTAATTGGTTATGGCCGTCAGAACTGATGATAGCTTTGGCCTTGATTTGAGGCACAGGAAAAACAATCGCAGGCTTTTGATAGACCGCACTATGTTCCCCTAGAAAAATTATCTTTGCATGACTCAACCCAGTTGCAGTCGTGTTCATATCTCAATCGCTCACTTTCCAAACATACCTATTTTATCATAATTTATTGAATGACCAATATCTTTTGGAATACTTTACTAATGATTAAATATTGGTTTATATAAAAATTAAGATAAATGTAGTAATATTATAGTGAAGTTAGTTTTAAAGGTAGGTGATACTTGTGCCCAAGAATACAAAATATGCAGTAGTCGATATGGAAACAACCGGAACGGATGTTTCAAGTGGTGACCAAATCATTCAATTTAGTTGTACTTTTGTTCAAGGTGGGCAAGTTATCGATTCCTATTCAACTTATGTTAATAATGGTGAAGCCATTCCCAAAGATATTACTCATTTAACCGGGATTAATTCGCAAACTATTAAAGGGGCACCGACTTTTGATCAGGTTGCTGCCCATATCTATAAGATTTTAAGTGGTACCGTTTTTGTTGCTCATAACGTTAACTTTGATTTTCCCTTTTTAAATGCTGAATTAGAAAGAGTTGGATACCCAGAATTAAATATTAAGGCAATTGATACCGTTACCCTGAGTCAGATTTTCTTTCCGGAATTAAACGGTTATCGTTTAAAAGATCTGAGTCATCATTTTGGTATCTCGCATACTCATCCACATTCTTCTAAGAGTGATGCTGATGCTACGGCTCATTTACTTCTAACGATTATGAATAAGATTGAAAAGTTACCGTTAATCACGGTGCAAAGTATACTCAAAGTTAATCCTGATCTTCCGCGGGATACCGTAGAATTTATTGCTGATCGAGAGCAAATGAAACGAGAACATTTGAGTAATTTGGCTTCTCAGTATGTAGTAGTAAATGGCATTGCATTAAAAAATCAGACAGCATCTTATTCTATTTCAGAACATAACTTAACCAAATATCCCAAAACCAAGAAGCAAAAAGAGAAACAATTTAGTGGTAAGTTAGATTGGCGTAGCTCACAGAGTAAAATGATGAACCTTATTTATAATAATTATCATGAAAGTGAAAAGCCAACCTATAATTTATTAATAGAAGCTCCCACAGGCAGTGGAAAGACGTTGGGTTACCTGGTACCCATGTCGTATCTAATTAATGATGGAGAACAACTGGTTGTTAGTACATCCACTAATGGATTACAAGAACAGTTGTACGCTACCATAAAAGATCAATTAGAGCCCTTACTGAATACTAGTTTTGACGTTGCTCTTTTAAAGGGGGTTAATCATTACATTAATCTGGAACGTTTTAGTAAAACCCTCCAATTTCATGATAAATCTAAGCAATCTCAATTTATGAAGGCTAGAATTTTAGTTTGGCTGACTGAGACGAGTACGGGTGATTTAGATGAGCTCAATCTTCCTAATGAGGTTCCATTTATTGATCAGATTAATTATCAAAGTTCGCACGTGGCGAATGGAAAGAATAATTCGTTTCGGGATGCTGACTTTTTAGCAGCTCAGTTTAAGCGAGTGGAACATGCTGATATTGTTTTGGTTAATCATAACTATCTGTTTGAAAATGGTCAGCAGCTAAGTGATCATATGAATTCCAAACCGTACTTAGTGGTTGATGAAGCTCATAAGTTAGCTGATATTGCTTTCTCATCACAGGAAAAGTTAGTTAAGTTTAATGTATTGAAGAAAAACATTGGAAGAGTTAAGAATGATTTATTTCAAACTCATGGACTTAACCTGAACGAAATTTTTTCTGACGATATTGATGAATTAAACCGACTCAACAGACTTGATTCACAGTTAGATGCTGTTTTTGATACGAACCAATTGGTATTACAGGATTTCAGAACAGAATTTATGAAACCAGTTGAGACTAGACGTGCGGAGATGGCTATTTCTGCCCAAAACTTATTGAAGTTTATTCAGTCTCATCAGGGTCAAATTAAGCATTTGACTAGTATTAATCTCAAATTAAAAAAATTTATTAATGCTTTTAAGACATTAATTCAGAAAGAAAAGAATCGATGGACCATTTCTGATAAGGCACTCATTGAGAAGTTTGAACGTCATTTGCTTACCATCATTGATTATATTGATGGAATTGACGTGGATAAAATTAAGCAGAAGGTTAGTGAGAAATCACATTTTTATTGGATTCATTATACCGAAGATTTAGATCCTAACCATGTAATATTGCTAACTGGTGATTTTGATTCCAAAAGCAAATTAAAAGAAAATGTTTATCAGTATTTTCAACCGATTATTTTTACTGGGTCGACTTTATTTACATCGAAAAAATCACAATATATTTTTGATCAATTAGATTTGAATCGGTCTGATACCAGGATGAAGCGATTAAAGTCGTCTTTTGATTATGCTAACCAGGCTGAAATGATGATTTCACAGACGACCCCAATGCCACCCAATGGAGAAAATGATGAATACATTGCTTATTTAGCTAATTCGATTTGGAAACTTATTAGTGCTAATTCAGTTCCGACGTTAGTTTTATTTAATTCACTTGATATTTTGAAGAAAGTTTATGATAGATTAAGTCAGAGTAATAATGGTAAGTTTATGATTCAGGCAGCTGGGGTTTCTGGTAGTCAAGAAAAAATTGTTAAACGATTTGAATCTGTAAAAGATTCAGTTCCTGTCATTTTAGGGGCTAATGGCTACTTTGAAGGTGTTAATTTTCCTGATAATTTATTGAAACAACTTATCATTACCAGAATTCCATTTGATTCTCCTAATAATCCGGTGGTTTCGAGTCGAGCTAAGTTTCTTAAGGGTCAAAATAAAAATCCATTTTATAATTTCGATTTACCGGAAGCTATCATTAAGACTAAACAAGGCGTTGGCCGTTTAATTAGAAGTGCAACGGATTATGGTGTGATTAATTTTCTTGACAGCCGCTTAATTGATAAGCGTTATGGGAAGCAAATTATTGATGCTCTTCCGCAAGGATTACCAATTAAAACTGGTTCCATTTCAGAGATCGTTAAAGATGGTCAAGATTTCTTTAAAGAAAGAAATTAATTAACTAATCGATTAGTAAAGTTTGCTATAATGGGGCATGTAAAAGCTAGTAAAAGAGGAATATCATGTACAGAGAACAATTAAAACGAAAAAAAACTCATCGAATGCGATGGATAATGATTACAATTATTGTTCTAATTGTAGTTGGAATTATCCTTTTCTTTCATGCTGCCAAAGCTCCACTATTACATGCACGATCTCACGTTACTACGGTAGCCGAAAATAGTGCTGGTTTTCATAACATTAATCATTTCTATTCTTCTAATTTAAACCAAACATACTATTCAGTTGGCGGATATGATAAACAAAACCAGTATGCTTACGCTATTTTGCCTAAGAACGGTAAGAGCATGCAAGTTGTTACGCAAAAGAATGGAATTAACCAACAAGAAGCTGAGCGTGCTGCTCAAAAGATTGGGAAAGCCACTAAGATTATTAATACGGGCCTGGCAATCTATCAAAATAAGCCAGCTTGGGTGGTTTCTTATTGGAATCAGAATAAACGGTTAAATTATGTAACTGTTGATTATAAAACAGGAAAAATTGTTCAAACCATCAATAATTTGTAGTGATCGATCATTATAGGAGGAATAACATGAGTGAAAATTTAGAACGTTATTTGGACTATGGATCGATTAGTGTGTCAGGTTTTTTATTACAACACTTTGCTGAATTAGGTATGAATCCCTCAGAATTAGTGATCTTTTTGGAGTTAGTTTTGGCTCGCTCACAAGGGAATCTTTTTCCAAGTGCCAAAAAGTTATCGCAAGCAACTGGGATTAGTGAAAATGATATTTATAATTTGTTGCATCAGTTGGTTTCTAAGAATATTATTAGTATTTCTAGCACTAAGTCTGGTGAAGATGAGTATAAATTTAATTTGTTGAACAGTAAGATTGATAAGCTAATTGATTCAAAGACTAATATCAAAACAGGTAACCGATCACAACAAGAACGAAATAAGCAAAATAATACAGTTAAAGAACGTAAGGGACTCTTTAAAAAAATTCAAGAAGAATTTGGGCGACCATTGTCTTCCATTGAACTTGAAATGGTCAATCAATGGATTGATCAAGATCATTATTCACCGGATATTATTGAATTGGCGCTGAAAGAGTCGGTTTTAAGTCAGGTATATAGTTTAAAATATATGGATCGAATCTTGTTGAATTGGCAACATCAAAATATTAAGACGGCTGCTCAAGTGCAGCAGGCAAATGAGCGCCGACAAAAGGGAATAGAAAGTAAGCATAAGCGAAAGTCTAATCAGAATATACCTATTTTTAAGATTGATAATCAAAGATAACAAGTAAAAAAGGAACCAAACTTCAAAGTTTGGTTCCTTTTTTGTTTAAGCGAGGGTAAATATTAGTAAAAAGTTAAAAGTTACTTTAACTTAATAAAACAAAAACAAAAAAAGACTCAAACCATCGAAACGGCGAGTCTTAATCAGTTATTCATTTAAAATTATTGGCTAGATGACGAACTAGCGTTTTGGTTATTATCATTACTTGTAGCAGTGGTTGAATTGGTACTACTCTGATTATTCTCACTAGAAGACGATTCAGAAGAGGACTGATTATTAGGTTCCTCAACTTTAGAACTTGATCCAGATGAGGTTTGACTTGAACTACTTGAATTGCTATCAGATGATGAACTACTTGAATTCTTTGAACTTGATGAGTTGGAAACTACCGAACGATTTTTGGAAGCTTGTCCAGACTGACTAGCGTTATTATTAGCTGATACTGCAGTTCCCATGTGTCCTTCAATATAGTACTCATTTACACCATCGCGCCTTGTCTCAACCACATTATCTGGCTTCTGCCAATCAATATTAGGTTGTCCAACAGAGGCTTGAGACATCATTTCCTTATAGTAGGTTTGTGCAATTCTGGTTTGTTGTTCTGAAATATAATTTCCTGGTTTAAATTGATGGTCATATCCAGTCCAAATTGAAAGGGACAAGTTCTTAGTGTATCCAGTAAACCATGAGTCCATGGAAGCTTGATTTGGAACTCGCTTAATCCAATCATCAGGGTATTGTGTCGTTCCAGTCTTTCCAGCTTCATAAAGTCCAGGGATTTTAGCAGCAGTTCCTGATCCATTTGCAGATGTCATAACTCCTTTAAGCATGTCATTCATCATAAAGGCAGTATCTTGTGACATTGCACGATGTCCCTTGGAACTAAACTTCTTTTCAGCTCCGTTAACATTGACCACTTTATTAATAAGGTATGGCTTGTAGTAGGTACCACCATTAGCAAAGGCAGCATAAGCAGCTGCTTCTTGTTCTGAAGAAATATATGCACCAATCCCGTTCTGAAGCTCAAGGGGTTTATCGAATGTCATACCTAATCCAGACAAGAAATCTTGGGATCTTTGAATTCCAACTTGTTGTAAAGTTCTGATCGCAGGAATATTACGTGATTCAACTAGTGCCTTTCTCATGGTAATAGTTCCTTCATGTTTATTGTCAAAATCTTGTAATTCTTTGTTGGTTCCAGGATAAGTAAATGGTGTATCTTGAACTGCTTGATAGGTTGGCCACTTCAAATACTCAATGGCTGGACCATAATCCATTAATGGCTTCATGGTTGAACCACTTGACCGATCGGTTTGAACAGCTCGATTCAAACCAAATGCAATTTTTTGTTTTCGTGAACCTAGCATTGAAACAACTTTACCATTGTTAGAATTAACCATAGTTGCACCAATTTGGAAATTGTTGTTAGGGAATTGAACTGGGGAAGTCGGATTATTAGCTAAATTGTACATTTGCTTTTGATCATCCATGTTTAAATTGGTATAAACTTTGTTACCAGCATTTAGTTTGTAACCCTTTTGATCTAATTCTTGGACAACTTGCTGAATATAAGCGTCAGCATATTTTTCATTCTTCATATCTGGAGAAGAGTTTGTTGTGTGCTTCTTCGCTAAGCCATCTGTAATACTTGTTTGTTCAGCTTGATTGGCTTGTTCTCTAGTAATCACTTTATTACTAGCCATAGCTTCCAAAACTTGGTTACGACGATCAGTAGCAAGTTTAGGATTCGTGTATGGATTATATTGCACAGGAGCTTGAGGGAGACCAGCCAGGAAGGCAGTCTGAGAAAGATTGATTTTGTTTAATGGCTTATTAAAGTAAAAATCAGAAGCAGTCTGCATTCCATAGGCATTATTACCCATATATACTTTATTGATATAAAATTCTAGAATTTGTTGTTTACTGTAATCATGATCTACCTTAACAGCTAACCATGCTTCCTGAGCTTTACGTTTGATTGTTTGATCAGATGCTTTAGTAGAAAATACTGATAATTTAACTAGTTGTTGCGTTAAAGTACTCCCACCTTGAAGGCCACCGTTACCACGAATATTTGAGAAGGCGGCTTCAACAATTCTAGCTGGATCAACTCCATGATCTTTGTAGAAATGTCGATCTTCAATTGAAATAATTGCATTCTTTAAATTATCAGGAATTTGATCCTGCTTTACATAGTCTCGATTTTGAGCGCCTAAACGTGAAATGACCTTTCCCTTTGAATCATAAATCGTTGTTGAATTATCACTTGAAAGGGTATTATAGGATATTTTCGGTGCACTTGAAGCGTAATAGGTAAAAAGCCCAGCCCCAAAAATCACCATGGCAACAATGATGGCTAAAATCCATAAAATAATTTTTTTCCATAACTTCATTTTTTTCTTTTGGGGTTCCTTACGATGCTGAAACTTTTGCACCCTGGACGCATTTTCATTTGAATCGGCCATTAGATATCTCCTTTATATGTTGTTCCTGTCATCGATAATATGATCAACTGCACTGAGGTATGGAATCAGTGGTTGAAATTGATACTTAATTTGGTATGCGTTATCTTGTAATTCGCTTTTAGAAATTGATTTTCTGCCACCATTATTTTGCTGATCCCAATAATAAAATAAATTTGGTCCCGCTAAGACAAAAAGCTCATTACTTTTAACAAATTTTATCATTGCAAATGTAATTCCACCTAGTTGAGTACATTTCCTCATGTGTTCAATTTGATGCTTATGAAAATTACTAAGGGGAAAAGATGTATTACTAGTAGTTTCCTTGGCATCAAAGTCAATGTACTTACCACGATAAACTCCATTGTAATCAGTAGTGGAAGCATGTTGAAAATATGCTTCTTTAATTACAGCGGCACTTCGCTTGGGGTAATCAACATTAACAATTTGAATTGGAGTTGGTTTTTTATGTACAACCGCAATATCTTCATCTAAATAGTATTCATTACTTTGGTTTAATTCTGCTTCAAGTGACATCCCACGATCTCCATAATTAATGGAGGAATTCTTCGAAAGATTAAGTTGTTTTGATTTGTTGGTATTCTTGAAAGAACTACCATTTGGATAGTGGAAATTCATTTTATGGCCTCAATCCATTATATTAGATCAATCATGTTAACATATACGTAATATATTATAGCAATAGTAAGTAATTTGTAGAAATAAATATTGAAGGGTGACAAGAAATGAGTCGCGTTTGGGTATCAGGATATCGAAGTTATGAACTAGGAATATTTCAAAATGATGATCCAAAACTAAAAATTATCAAGCAAGCATTATCAGATCAGCTTTCTCAATTAATTGAGAGTGGATGTGATTGGATTATTACTGGGGGTCAACTTGGCATTGAACAGTGGACAGTTGATGTTGCTAAAGAATTAAAGCAAAAATATCCCCATGAGTTCCAGTTAGCAGTAATGCTACCATTTAAAAAGTTTGGGTCAAATTGGAATGAAGATAATCAAGCAAAATTGCATCAAACCATTACCAAATCAGACTTTTCTGATTCAGTAAGTAACCATCCATATGATTCACCCAAACAATTAAAAAATTATCAACGATTTATGTTAACACACACGGATCAAGCTTTATTGGTGTATGATCCAGAAAATGAAGGTAAAACTAAGTATGATTATCAGGCAATTCAACAATTTCAACAAACCCATGCCTATCCATTGCAGCTAATTGATTTTGATCAGTTACAAGATATTGCGGATGATTACGAACGCAATTTAAATGATGACTTTTAGTTTTAATTCTGTTAAAATATAAGTATGCGGAAATGATTGGTGAGGTGTGCATTAATGGAAAATATTAATTTTACTCCAAAACAAATTCTACAAAAAGAATTTAAGCAGAAAATGCGGGGATATGATCCTGCAGAAGTTGATACTTTTTTAGATAGTATCATTAAAGACTATGAAACTTTTCAACGTGAGATTGATCAATTAGATCAAGAAAATCAAGATCTTAAGTTAAAAGTTGATGAGTTAACACGCCAAGTATCAATGGGTTCTGGTGCACAGAGTACACAACGTCCTGTGGAACGTCCAAGCTCTCAAAAGCAACGTGCACCTGAAGAAACAAATAATGAGCCGGCTAAACAAGAAGAAGCACCTAAAGCACAACCTTCAAGTCAGCCGGCTCAAAGTCAGAATCCTACTGACATGGATATCTTAAAACGTTTATCTAGTCTGGAACGCCGTGTTTACGGTGAGGATTCAGATAATTCCAATAGATTTTAAATACTTGGTACAGGTCCTGAGTAATCGCGGTCAATGAATGTTGGCTGAGGAAAGTCCACTCTCGCACAAGCTGAGATGCTTGTAGTGTTCGTGCTCGGTGAAAAAATAAGCCGAGGAATCATTAAGTTGATTACGGCGGAAGAACGAGCTAAGGTTATTGTTACTATGCTTTAGTATTTCATAAAGTGCCACAGAAACGACTAATTTGAGAAATCAAATTATTGGAACGCAGTAAACCCCGCGAGCGGGAAACCCAAACTTTGGTAGGGGAGCTTCACACACGGAAATTGAACCAAGTGTGGGGGAAGAACATTATGTTCTTGAGATAGATGATTACTACTTAATCACTTTGTCCTGAAGTTGTGGTTAAGCACAAAACATGGCTTACAGGGGCCTGTACCGTTTTTCAGGTTGAGTGGGATTTTCCCACTCTTTTTTTATATAAAAAGGGAATGAATAAAATGGAAAAATTTAATTTAATGGCAACATGTTCAGCTGGGCTAGAAGGACTAGTTGGAGATGAATTACGAGACTTAGGATATGAACCCGAAGTCAGAAACGGAATGGTTCTATTTACAGGAACCGTTTCCGATATTATTAGAACGAATCTATGGTTAAGAACAGCCGATCGAATTAAAATTATCGTGGGCCGTTTTAGGGCGACTACTTTTGATGAGTTGTTTGAAAAAACTAAAAGTTTAGATTGGGAAGACTTAATTCCAATGGACGGGAAGTTTCCCGTCGAAGGTCGTTCCCAAAAATCTTCTTTACACAGTGTTCCTGATATTCAAGCCATTACTAAGAAGGCCATTGTTGAAAAGATTAGCAAGTTTTATCATCGAAGAACCCGACTTCCTGAATCAGGATCATTGTATCCATTAGAAGTTCGTGTAAATAAAGATGAGGTTATGGACACCCTAGATACTACTGGTCCAAGTTTATTTAAACGTGGTTATCGAGTTGCCAAGGGAGAAGCTCCTTTAAAAGAAAACATGGCTGCCGCACTAATTCTCTTAACCAACTGGCACCCAGAAGAAATGCCGTTTCTTGATCCAATGTGTGGTTCTGGTACCATCCCAATTGAGGCAGCATTAATTGCTAGAAATATAGCTCCCGGATACAATCGCGACTTTGTTTTTGAAGACTGGGATTGGGTCGATCCTGAACTTGTTAAAAAAATTCGTGCTGAAGCAGATGCCAAAGCTGACTATGATTCTCAATTTGATATCATGGCCTCCGATGTTAATGAGCAGATGGTTAATTATGCCAAAGTAAATGCAGAAGAAGCTGGTCTACTTCATGATATCCAGTTCAAACAGGTTGCAGTTCAAGATTTTCATACTGATAAACAAGATGGTGTGCTTGTAACTAATCCACCTTATGGACAAAGAATGGGAGACTCAAAAGAAGTCGCTCAACTCTACCATGAAATGGGGAAAGTCTTCATTCCCATGAAGACTTGGTCTAAGTACTATCTAACCAGTGATTTGAACTTTGAAAAAGAATATGGTAAGAAAGCTACTAAGAGACGTAAATTATATAATGGAAGAATCAGAACAGATTATTTCCAGTACTGGGCTGAACAAAATTTCAATAAGAAAGGGAAAAAGTAATTGAAAAAACGAATTGCGATTATCGGTGGCGGAATCGTTGGTTCTACTGCTGCATATTATTTGAGTCAAATGCCAAATGCTGACGAACGTGACGTAGTAATGTTTGATGATAGCTACGGTCAAGCTACCAAAGCAGCCTCTGGAATTATATCTCCATGGTTGTCGAAACGTAGAAATAAGCAATGGTATAACTTAGCAAAGGCTGGAGCTAAATTGATTCCTGAAATTGCTAATGCCACTCATATGAATTCGGAAATTTTTGATCATTGCGGAACAATTATTACAAGAGAAGACGAAAGTAATTTAGATGAATTATATCTTTTTGCCAAAGAGCGAGCCCAAGTTACTCCAGAAATGGGTAACATCCAAAAATTAGATTGGAAAGCGGTTCAATCTCAAATTCCAATTCTAACCAACCCGAAGTCTGGTGTTTTGGTGTCAGGAGGAAGTCGGATTAATGGTGCACTTTTTTGTCAACATCTCATTTCAATTGCAAAAAGAAAGAATCTTACGGTTCATGATGGAAGAACAAGACTAATTAATGATCATACCATTTCTTTTAAAGAGCAATCATTTGAGTTTGACCGAATTATTGTTGCTACAGGAGCATGGGTCAAGGAAACAATGCGACCTTTGAATGTAAAAGTTCATGTGAGACCACAAAAGGGACAATTAGTTGAACTCAAAGTTCCTGATTTTCCCAATCATGAAAACATGCCAGTAATGATGCCTGAGGGAGAATATGATTTTATCCCGCTAGGACATGGAAAGTTAATTGTTGGAGCCACTCATGATGATGATAAAGGATTTGATTTGAGTAAAGAAGCAAGCGTTGACAACCAGTTAATCGATTCGGCTCAAAACTTGGTCTCAGGATTAAACTCAACTGATATTATACTGAGTAAAGTTGGAACGAGGGCTTATACTAATGATTTTGCTCCGTTTTTTGGAATTGTTCCTAATCATGATAATGTATTGATTGGAAGTGGACTAGGTTCCTCGGGATTAACCACTGGTCCTATGATTGGTAAATTATTAGCGGGATCGGCTATTTTTGGTGGTCATCCTGATTGGAAGATGTATGAAAAGCCTATTTCTAATTACATCAGCTAGAATGAAGAGCCTGAAATGCTAATTCATGAGCACCCATGTTTTGATTATCAGGAATCCATTTAGTTAAAACAAACGCAAAATGGCTTTCTAATTCAATAATTTGATCAATATATTTTTGATAGTGTTTTGCATATTGTTTATTAATACTGTTACTCAAAATTGAACTATCAGTGTAGTATAATACGGTTACGTTTCCTGGTATCTTACCGGAATGTCTTAAATGATGTTGAAGGTCTTTTAAAGCTTCAATACAGGCTTTAAATTCGCCAACATGATTGTCTTTTGCTTTACATTGTTTCTTAATTTGTAATTGTTCTTGTTTATGAACGATTAAAATTCCAATCCCACATTGGTGACTTTGAGGCTTAATTGCTGCATCTGAATATAATTTATACATGAGTTAATTACTCCATTCATTTAAAGAGGTTTAAATTATGATAACTCAAAAGAGAAAGTTTTTGTATCAGCCAAATATTACTACTAGTATCATCTGCTGGAGTTGGACTCTTATTGTTTTATTGATTGGAGTTATTATTTGGCTTGAAATAACTCATTTTCAAGAGATTACGTTAGGCTTTTTCATTGCTTTTATTTTATTATCATGGATTCAAATTCATTTTAGAAAATTAATCTTAGTGGGAAATACTTTGACATTACGAAGTGTACTTCATCCCCGAGGAATTAAAATGAATATCAAAGATATTAGTAACGTTCAATTAAAAAGATTTCAGCTATCTTTTAATTACAAAAATAAGAAATATACATTTGTTCTTCCTAATAATTCAACAATCGAATTGAGCGAAGCATTAAACAATAAATAGCATGCTAATAGAAGGTGATTTAATGAAGACAGATATTGAAATATCACAAGAGAGTAAATTAAAGCCAATTCAATCAATTGCTAGTAAGCTTTCCATCCCAGAGAGTAAGGTAAATCCCTATGGGAAATACATGGCCAAAGTTTCAAGTGATACTCCTGACCAAGGTACCAAGAAAAAGTTAATCCTTGTAACAGCAATTAATCCAACTCCTGCAGGAGAAGGAAAATCAACAGTCTTAATTGGACTTGGTGATGCATTAAATCAATTAAACAAGAAGGTTGCAATTGCATTACGTGAACCCTCAATGGGTCCCGTAATGGGAATGAAAGGTGGAGCAGCTGGCGGTGGATTCGCTCAAGTTGAACCCATGGTTAACATCAACCTTAATTTTACTGGCGATATTCATGCTCTAACCTCAGCTAACAACACGTTGGCTGCCTTAATTGATAATTCGATTTACCAAGGAAATAAATTAAACCTTGATCCGCGCAAAATTCAATGGCATCGAGCCATGGATGTTAATGATCGCGAATTGCGTAATATGGTAATTGGCCTAGGTGGTTCAAAGTCAGGAGTTCCACGAGAAGAACATTTTGAAATTACTGCTGCCAGTGAATTAATGGCAATTTTGTGTTTATCAACTGATTTAAACGACTTAAAACATCGAATTAAGAATATTTTAATTGGATATACTTATGAAAATAAGCCTGTTTTCGTTTCTGACCTGGGGGCTGAGAGTGCGTTAACCATTATCTTAAAAGACGCCATTAATCCTAATTTAGTTCAAACCTTAGAACATACTCCTGCCTTTATTCATGGAGGCCCTTTCGCCAATTTAGCAATGGGTTGTAACAGTGTTCAAGCTACTAATACAGCTATGAAGGTTGCTGATTATACCTTAACTGAGGCTGGATTTGGGTCAGATCTTGGTGGAGAAAAATTCATGGATTTGGTTTCACCACATTTAAATGTTGATCCAAGTGCAGTGGTAGTCGTAGCTTCAATTAGAGCACTAAAGTTTAATGGCGGATTAGCCAAATCAGAGTTATCAAGCCCAGATGTTGACGCTTTAAAAAAGGGAGTCAAAAATTTGGATCATCACATTCGAGCTATGAAATCCTTTAACAAGCCTGTAATCGTTGCCATAAACCAATTTAATGATGACTCACCTGAAGAAATTAAATGGTTAAATCGTCATTTGGAAGATTTAGGGGTTGAACATGGAATTAGTAAATCATTTATTGAAGGTGGCAAAGGTTCAATTGACTTAGCACAAAAATTAATCAAATTGGTTGATAACGATGATTCACTTAAGCGAGTTTACAGTAATGAAGATAATTTAACAGATAAAATAAATAAAGTTGCTAAAAAGATTTATGGCGCTGGTGACGTAGTCTTATCATCAAAAGCAAAAGGACAATTGAAGGAAATTCAAAAAAATGGATGGAATAAACTCCCAATTTGTATTTCCAAAACTCAATACTCTTTGTCTGATGATCCCAAAAAGCTTGGTGATCCAAGTGGATTTACCTTGCATATTACCGAATTATTGCCTAAATTAGGTGCTGGATATATTGTTGCCATGGCTGGAAAAGTTATTACTATGCCTGGTTTACCAAAACATCCCGCTGCCATTGGAATGGATATTGATAAAAATGAAAAAATCACCGGCTTATTCTAAAAATAGAATCTTAATTTGGATCCTTACTGCTTTACTGTTTGTCCTTTTACTCACCCTTGATCAGGTTTCAAAGTCATGGATTCGTTTAAATATTCCAACGGGAAGAGACATTTCAGTAATTCCTGGGATTATTTCGCTCACTAACATTAATAATACTGGAGCAGCCTGGAGTTTTCTTTCAGGAAAATCATTTATTTTTGAGATCATTGCAGTTATTGCTGTCTTCGTTTTTTTGTTTTTCATTTACTTTGAAAGAAACCATACTGGTTATCTAATTGGTTTAACGTTAATGCTAGCAGGAACCATTGGGAATCTATTGGATCGTTTTTTGGTGGGCTCCGTTACTGACATGATTCAGTTAGATTTTATTAATTTTCCTATTTTTAACGTTGCTGATTCATGTGTAACGATTGGAGTAATTGTGTTATTTTTAGTTATTTTATTGGCAAAACCTGAAAGTGAAAAACATGCAGAATAGAGAGTTTGAAGTTACAAGAAAGAATGAAAGACTAGATAAACTAGTTGCGGATCATTATGAAGACTTAAGCCGTAGCAGAGCCAATGAACTCATCAAAGAACACTTAATTTTGGTTAATGAAAAGAAAGAAAAACCAAAGTATAAATCAAAAATTGGTGATTTAATTCAAATTGCAATTCCTGAACCAAAACCATTAGATTTAACTCCACAAGATATTCCATTAGATATTGTTTATGAAGATGACCAAGTTATCGTGGTTAATAAACCTCAAGGAATGGTAGTTCATCCAGCTCCTGGACATCCCGATCATACCTTAGTAAATGCGTTGTTGTATCATACCAAACTTTCATCCATTAATGGAACAGTTCGTCCTGGAATTGTTCATCGAATTGATAAGGATACTTCTGGGTTACTAATGGTAGCAAAAACTGATGTTGCCCATAAATCATTATCGAAGCAACTAAAGGAAAAAACGAACCGAAGAAAATATCTTGCATTAGTTCATGGTAATATTAAAGAAAGTCGTGGGACAATTGACGCTCCCATTGGAAGATCAACAAAGGATCGCAAAAAGCAGGCTGTTATTGCTGGAGGAAGGCCAGCTATAACTCATTTTCATGTTCTAGAGCGCTTTGGCGGTAAGTACACGCTTGTGGAATGTCAATTAGAAACGGGAAGAACTCATCAAATTAGGGTTCACATGAAGTATATCGGTCATCCCCTTGTGGGTGATCCATTATATGGTCCAAAGAAAACAATTAAGGGAAATGGTCAGTTTTTGCATGCTGCAGAATTAGGCTTTAAACATCCCACTACTGGTGAGGAACTAGATTTTAAGGTTCCAGCACCTTCAATCTTTTTAAAAACAATTGAGCAATTGAGAAAAGAATATCCTGATGTTGAATAAGGAGTGAAAATTATGGCAAAAGAAAAAGTCGTAGTTGACGGTATGGCAATGCAGCGTGCTTTAACGCGAATTACCTACGAAATTATTGAGAAAAACAAGGGAATTAATGATTTAGTTCTTGTTGGAATTAAGACACGTGGCGTTTATTTAGCAAAAAGAATTGCTAAGCGACTTGAAAAACTCGAAAATGCCGAAGTTCCCGTTGTTGAACTTGATGTTACTAAATACCGTGATGATTTAAAAAATAAAAAGCCAAATTCAGAACCGGTTAATGATAGTAAAGTAGATGTTAACAATAAAAACGTCATTTTGGTTGACGACGTTTTATATACTGGCAGAACGGTGCGAGCAGCGTTAGGTGCAATCAATGAAATGGGGCGACCAAAGCGAATTGGACTCGCCGTATTAGTTGATCGTGGTCATCGGGAATTACCGATTCGTGCTGATTTTGTGGGGAAGAATATTCCTAGTTCAAAAGACGAAAAAGTCAACGTTTTGGTTTCTGAGATTGATGATCGCGATTCGGTTGAAATCGTCTCTAATAAGTAAAGCAGATCTGAAGAGGTTTGATTATGACTAAAAGATATTTAATCTTAAATGATGGAACTTCATTTGTAGGAAAATCAATTGGGGCGGAATCAACCGTCACAGGTGAAATCGTGATGAATACCAATCTAAATGGTTATCAAGAATCAATTACGGATCCGATTTATCACAATCAAATAGTAGCCTTTTCGCAACCCTCAGTAGGCAATATTGGAATTAATCGGAAGAACTATGAATCTATTTTAACTTCAGCAAAAGGAATCGTAATTCATCATAGTGAAGATATTTCAACAAGTTATCTAAAAAAGATTTCTTTAGATTCGTTTTTAACGCAGCGGAATATTCCTGGAATTACTGACATTGATACCCGGTACTTATTAAAATACATTATGAAGCATGATATTGCTAAGGCAAGTTTGGTTGATGTCAACGATGAGCATGCATTTGATCAATTGAATGCAGCAGTTTTAAGTAATCAACAAATTCAACAAGTTGCCACTCCTAAACCATACTTAGTACCAGGAAATGGTAAAACAGTAGCCATCTTGGATTTTGGATTAAAAGAGGGCATTGTTAGACAACTTGCTCAAAGAGATTGTAATGTGATTGTTTTACCCTTCGATACTTCTTACCAAGAAATCATCGATCTTGATCCAGAGGGGATTATTTTATCTACAGGACCTGGTTCTCCTCACGAAATTGATGATAGCGTTCTAACCACCATTAATCAGCTGGAACATGCGCTACCTGTTTTTGGTATGGGATTAGGGCATGAGTTACTTGCCATGGCTAATGGTGCTAGTGTTTATCGAATGAAGTTAGGTCATCATGGAAGTAATCATCCCATTAAGAAAATTATCACTAATCAAATTATCTATGCTAATCAAGCTCAAGATTACGCGGTTGACCCTGATTCTATTGATACCTCAAAACTAATTGTGACATACATAGATTTGATAAATGGAACTGTTCAAGGAATTAGACATCGTGATTATCCGGCTTTTTCTGTTCAATTCTCGCCAGACGGTTCTAGCGGTCCAACTGATAGCATTGATCTGTTTGATGAATTTCTAGAAAGTATTACAGCACACGGGAGATAGCTTGATGGAAAACAAGTTAAAAAAGATATTGATAGTAGGAGCTGGCCCATCTGGGATCGGTCAAGAATGTGAATTAGATTCAGCAGCTTTTCAAGCTCTTCACGTTTGGAAACGGCTTGGAATTGAAACTTTCCTATTGGATAATAATCCGTATTCCGTCATTTTACAGGAAATGAATGCTGATCACGTCTATATAAAGCCAGTTAACACTGATAATGCTAAACATGTTATTGAATCGGAACACGTTGATGCTATTACATCAGTTTTCGGTGGGGTCAATGCATTAAAAGTCATCCAACGTCTAAACAAAAATGGCATATTGGAAGAGAACAATGTTGATATTATCGGATTAAATAAAGATAATATTGATCTCTTTAATAATGAGAATCGGTTAAATCAGCGATTAAAAGAATACGGTATCCCAACACCTGACTATTACATCGTTAGTAATTTTGATGAATTAAGAAATGTAATTGATAAGATTTCTTTCCCAATTTCGGTTCGACCACTTGATCCTAAAACCCGACAACAACGTTCAATTTTTCAAAATATGGAGCAAGTTACAAATGAAGCAGATAATATTTTTGATGAATCTAAATCTGGTAAATGCTTAATTGAACGAGAAATTGTGGGCTACAAGGAAATTGGAACAGTCTCCTTACGTGACACGATGGGGACTAAAATGATGATTTCATCATTAGAAGACATGAATCCGGTTGGAGTAAATTCAAATGATTCGGTGGTTTTTACGCCATCACAAACTCTAAGTGATACACAGATTCAAATGATCCGTTCTATTTCTTTTGAAATCATGGATGTGTTGGGTATTAAGGGTGTTTGTCATGTACAATTTGCCCTTAACGCTGAAACCGATGATTGTTTTGTGTTAAAAGTAAATCCAAGCTTTAACATGAGTACGACACTAGCAGCTAGGTCAACCGGGTATCCAGTGGCATTAGTAACGTCACAATTATTGTTAAATTATCCAATTATGAAAGTAAAGTTACCAGAACGTTTTCACAAATTTACTTCAATTTTACAACCAATAAGTGATCATATTACCGTTAAAATCCCAATTTGGCCATTTGAACAATTACCTGAAGCAGATGCACGACTTGGGACGAAAACTAAATCAATCGGATCGGTAATTGGGGTAGGACGAAGTTGTGAGGCAGCGTTATTAAAGGGAATTAGAAGCTCGCAGTCTAGTCCAAAAGATGTTCTACCTAGTTATTCTGAATTATCTGAAGATGAATTAATTTCCCAATTAATTCATCCCACTGACATTCAGCTTCCCATTTTATTTGAAGCACTTTCACGACATTACACGGTAGAGGATTTACATGAATTGACTAAAATAGATCGATTTTTCTTCATTGTGATGGCCAACATTGATCAAAGCCGCTCTTATATTCTTCAACATCAAAATGATCCAAAAGCATTTCGCCTTGCACATGAAATGGGATTTGGTGATGGCATGCTGTCATCAATTTGGCACATTAACATTGATAAGTTGCGAAGGAAAGATTCTTACAAGACTTACAAAATGATCGAGCCAACGGCAGGGGAATTCCCAGAACAAATTAATTCCTTTTATGCCAGTTATGAAATCGATAACGAATCGAATCAAATTGGAAATAAGACAGCTCTTGTTATTGGTAAGGGTCGAAATAAGATTGGACCAAACGTTGCTTCTGATTTTTATACGAGTGAGTTATTGATCCAATTAAAAAAGATTGGTTTTAATACCGTAATCCTAAATAATAATCCTAATTCAGCTTCATTAGCTCCAATGATGAGTGATAAACAATATATTGAACCCATTCAACTAGGTGAGATTTTAGATGTGATCCAGACCGAGAAACCAAAGTATGTTTTTTTGCCTGGAAATCGCCATTTCTTGATTCGCGAACTTAGTAAATATGCTGAAATTAATTTAGTTATTTTACCACCAAATCAAAAAAACGCAGTCTGGTATAGATCTCACGTTGATTTTGCTTTTGATCTTCTGGTAACTGATGATCAAATTATTCCAATTTCAACAGTTGGATTTAAATCAGAAGACGGCAGTGATGATATTAATCTACAAACTGACTACTACGTTCCTTACGGAAAAGATGCCTTGAACATTGATAGCTTGGTGCAAAAAGCAAAAGTAGCCGTTAAAAACCAAAACATTCACGGCCTAGTTCAAGTACTTTTTTATAAGGATCAGGACCAAATTAAGATTACTGGAGTAAGACCACTTCGAATTACTGAGACGGTTCTTTTAAATATGTCTACAGGAATTAATTGGATTGGTGTTTTGGTTAGAATGGCTACTGGACATCTAAATATTGAAAAGATTAAAAAAGAAGTCCCTAAGATTGATTCATCGACTCATTTTACGGTTATGCAAGCTTCTTTTCCATTCAAGCAACTTGGTGTTTATGATTATAAGAAAGACCGATCGCTCGAATCGGGAGCAAAACTGTCAATTGGATATACTATTAACGAAGCAACCAAAAAACTATTAAAGTAAAAAAGCAAGATGCTATTTTGCATCTTGCTTTTTATTATTTTCTCTTAGATGTTTTACAATTTCATCACTTGGAGTTACGTACATTGTACTCTGACCACGATAGGTAACAAACCCAGGTTTACCACCATTAGGTTTCTTGACAGCCTTTACCTTAACGTAATCAACTGGCACATTTGCTGATTCTCTTGCCTTAGAAAAGTAGGCAGCAAGTTCAGCAGCCTGTAAAACAGTTTGCTCACTAGGATCGAAAGAGCGAATGATAACATGAGATCCATGAATGTTTTGAACATGAAGCCAGGTATCACGCTTGTCAGCTGTTTTTAAGGTTAGTTGATCATTTTGGAGGTTATTCTTACCAACGAGGATTACATCGCCATCATCAGAAATAAACTTTTCGGGTTTACTAACTTTAACTTTACGCCGTTTCCCGGTATTTTTCTTCGTTTTTTTAATGTATCCTCCGTCTTTTAATTCGGTCTTGATATCACTTAAATCTTGAGGATTGGCAATCTCAATCTGAGATTCAATATTATCAAAATAGTCGATTTCTGATTGACACTCTTGAATCTGTTTTATTACGTAATCCTTAGCATTTCTTTTTTTATCATATTTTTTAAAATATTTTTGTGCATTCTCTGAGGGTGAAAGAGCAGGATTAAGGGATACTACAATATCTTTATTATCGTCATAAAAATTGGGTAATTTGATACTATTAGAACCAACTTTGACTTGATTCAAATAGGTCATTAAAATTTCACCTTTGATACGGAGGTCATCAGCATGTTCTGACTCTTCTAAAGTTTTTTGTAGTTTTTTGAGCTTTTTGTGGTTCTTTTTTAATTCATTTTTCGTAATTCGGATTAGTTGGGACCCTTGCTCTCGAACACGTTCGCGTTGAACCTTTGTTTGATAATATTCATCAAGCATTGAACTCAAATTATCGAATCCTTGCTGTGGCTCGATCCCGATGTAAGGGAAAGCGGAAAACTGTAATTTCCCCTTAGAATCATCACCAATAACTGGTTTAGGACTATCAAAATGATCAAAGAATTCCCAGTATTTTTGCTTGATGGATGATCCTGAGACATGAAGTGTACTAGCAAGTGCATAAGCAGTATCAGTTCCAAGTCCTTGAAGATACTTGCGAAGTTTACTAGCAAACACGTCAACGTTTGGAAATTCACGGTTGATTCGTTCGATTCGAGTTATTTCATTATCTTGGACTTGAAAGGGATCCACCAAATTTTGCTTGGGGGGTTGGATATACTTGGAACCTGGCAGAATGGTACGATAGCGATTCTGAGAAGAAGAAATTCTTTTCACCGAGTCAATGATAGTTGAATCCTTAGCCTGGACTAAAATAATGTTACTATGACGAGCCATAATTTCAATTACTAGCACTAGTTCTTCTATATCTCCAAGTTCATTTCTGGTATTGAAATGAAGATGAATAATTCGATCATTATTAACCTGATGAACTTTACTAATAAAGCTTCCACTAAGATGTTTCCTTAATGTCATGGCAAAATTCGTTGGAACTTTGGGATTAGTAAAGGGGACGTTTGTAATTTGAGCCCGTGCGTAAGACGGGTTTGCTGAGAGTAATAATTGATAATTATTATGATTAGAACGAATGGTTAGTATGATTTCGTTGGGATATGGTTCGTTTATTTTAGAAACTCGTCCATTTAACAAGTCGTTTTTTAACTCTTGAGTCATTGCATGTGTAAATGATCCGTCAAATGACATATATAACACTCCTTTTTACTTCATTGTCCAGTATAACTTATATCTTCTCGTACATCACACGAATATTAAATCGCTAATCTTGTATTAGGCAATTAATGGTATAATATTTTACGGAGGAATATCAATGAAAAATAGTTTAACTGCTCTTAGAGTTGTAGGAAAAATCCATCAACAACAGCTTCAAGCACTTACTAAAAAATCAAATCTTACTATTTCAGAGTGGCAATTATTGATCGCTATTACTGACGGTTACACTACGCAAGAATCCCTTTCACAGTCAATGGAATTGGATACATCAACTTTATCGCGACAATTAAAACGACTCGTTGAAAAAGAAATGATCCGTAAAAAAGCTGTCGGGCAGGACAAGCGTCAGTTGATCTACAGTATTACTGATAAGGGTAAAAATGCCTGCAATCAGATTAACTCTGATTATGCAGATCTTTCCACACGAATTTTTAATCAGTGGACAGATGAAGAAAAGAATCTTCTAAAAATTTTGCTCAACCGATTAGAAACAAGTATGAAAAAAATCCGTAAATAAGATAGGTGAAAAAAATGAAGACAGCGATTGTCACTGATAGTACATCATATTTATCTAAAGAAGATCTCAAAAAATATAATGTTCATATTATTCCAATCTCCGTAATCTTCGACGGTAAGGACTACCGTGAGGGAATCGATATTACAAATGATGAGTTTTATAAAAAGCTTCAAGAATCGACCAAGTTACCAACAACTTCACAGCCACCAATTGGTGCTTTAGTGAAGGAATATAATAAACTAGCTGACGAAGGTTATGATGCAGTTATTAGTATTCATCTTGCATCAACCATATCGGGAATGTATCAGGCGGTTTGCAATGTGTCAAAAATGATGGATAACATTCAAATTTATCCATTTAATTCTGGAATTACCGTTGATCCGATGGCTGCTTTAGTTAAGTACGCTGCTAAATTGGCTCAAGAGGGCGTTAATCCGAGCGAAATTATCGATAAATTAAAGAGATTACGTTCTACAATCGACGAACTCATTGTGGTAGACGATTTAGATAATTTAGTAAAAGGCGGACGCTTATCGAATGCTAGTGCTTTTGTTGGTGGGTTATTAAACATTAAACCGATTTTAACTTTTGATAATCAAACGGATGAAATTGTAGCATTTGATAAAGTACGATCAAAGAAAAAAGCACTTAAAAGAGTAGAAGATTTATTTTCGCAAGCAGTTGAAAAGTCGGACTATCCAATTGAAGTAGCAGTGATTGATGCCAATAATCCAAAGGAAGCTGACATTTGGCAAAAAACTATCCAGGATAAATATCCGAACATGAAAGTGAGTCGTGGATACTTTGGCCCAGCGATTGGAACACATCTGGGTAGTGGGGCACTTGCTTTGGGTTGGATTAGAGACATGAGCAAATAAAAATAAAAGGTGTATAATTAATAATGTTCTAAAAATTTAGGAGTAGGATCTAGCGCGTTAAGTGTCGGCGGAACGGAATGTGAACGCTGAACGAAAAACTAATCGTTTGCGGTGCTAGATCCGCATTCGCCACTATATTGCCATTTTTGGTGGCAGCTCCACTTAGGAGATGTCAATTATGAAGGAATTAGAACATTGGGGATTACGTCCTCTTAGTATCAAGGGATTAACTTATATTGCCATTTTAATGGCAATTGAGATTGTCCTGAATAAATTCCAGTTCCAGACGAGTTATCTGGAAATTGGATTTGGTTTTATTGCAGTTGCATTTATTGCATGGTGGTTTGGACCGTTCTGGTCGACAATCGTAGCTATTCTAGTTGATGTACTAACATCCATTATTAATGGATATGGGTTCTTCATTGGATTTACATTTTCTGGAATCATTGCAGCATTAATTTTTAGTTTTGCTTTCTATAATCAAGGAAAAGTTAGTTGGCTAAGAGTGATTGTTGCAGTCGTATTAATTACTTTAATAGTAAACATAGGACTAAATACGTTGTGGATTTCTGTGATGGCTCATACGTCATTTTTCTATTATTTACCACTTAGATTGGTAAAAAATATAATTATGATTCCGATTCAAATTATTATTCTTTATATATTAATGAATAATAAGACCATCCAGCATTTTAAACCCAACGTTTTTAAATAAACGATTGAAAACACCAGAAATGGTGTTTTTTTAATACATATGTATGAGGGAAGGACAATATTAATATTTTATTTGTCTACTTTACATAATATATATTATACGAAGCAGACTTAATATTGAAAAAAGACCAATTTATACTTATTTTAGATTATCAACATTTGTATAACTTTGAATTAGTTTTGCAACTTCATCATTTGAATTCAAAACAATTTGATCTGGCTGTAGATTCATCCGATTAAGTTTATTGCTACCCATCGTCAGCCCAATTACTTTTAAAAGCATTCACGAGTAATTCTTGATCATTACTATCGTTTCCAAACACAATATAGTTGCTATCAGTTATAGTTCTTAATGTGCTGAATTTATTGATATTTTGTGCTGTCAGATCAATATTATTTTCGTCAGTATGTTTGATAACTGATAATGACGTATTTTGTTTAATAAATGCTGATATTTTATCAATTAAATTGTTATTTATGTCTAATAAGATGATTTTAACGGCTTTTTTGATTGATGAGATAGCTACATTTTCAGCTAATTGATCTGGATCCAATTGCTTAAATATTGGATTTAAAGCGCTTACTTTGGCACTATAATCCCAATTACTATCAATTATGTAATTTAAATCGTATTTTTTAATGATATTTTTAGTCAATTGTATATCACAATTACTAATGGGTTTTATTGAATAAGTATGACCATTTCTTGATACAAGTGCCCCATTTGCACCTAATTAATGTATTTTTTTTAAACGTTGGCACGATTGGTATTAGATCTCTGATTGGCCTAGCTGAAGCAAAGATAATTTCATTATGTTTTGCTAGTTGCTTAATTGCATTTACAATTTCTGAATCTATTTCAACACCATTAAAGCTCAGCGTTCCGTCAACATCAAATACATATAGCATGTTTTAATAACCTCTTAATTTCGTAATATTACCTATTTAAATATTAAGCTAAAAATGATAATTCATAAAATTAAAATAAAAAAAACTTTCGATTATTTCGAAAGTTTTTTGCAAATCTCTTAAAACTTAATTATTAGTTCAAATCACCATCAGCAATCTTCCCAAGCAACGGTCTAGATGGAATAAAGAAAGTTTGACCAGTTAAAAGCGTTGAAAAAGTTAATAGAAAATCATTTTGATCAACCATTTGCTGCAACATGCCTTGAATAACATGCCAATAGCGCGAATATGCAATGAAATAAGTTCCTGTATCATTATTAGCTGGATCAGAATACGGAACATTCATTCTAACAATTTTTTGTTCGACCCCGTTAACCGATGTATTGGAAGTTACGTTGTGCGCATTTTTAAACTTTTCTTCATCGGGTAATTCAAGATCAGAAAACTTCTCTCTCCCAATCGCTTTATCTTGCGTAGTGGTATTTAATTTATTCCAGTAATCCATGTCATGGTGCCATTTTTGAGCAAACGCGTATGATCCGTTGATAAATTCAGGATCCTCATCGCCAATCAATGCATATGGAGCAATGTCTTCAACTTGTGGTACTTCGGTTCCATCAATAAATCCAATGATAGCACGACCTTCAAGGTATCGGAATCCATGCGTCTCATTAACTACCTTCGTAAAGTCTCTTAGAAAAAGCATGAACTGAGTCGTTACTTCATATACAACTGCTTCGGTATTAGCACGAATATGAAGAAAAATATCTCCCTCAGAAGATGGCATCGAATACTTTGGGCCCTTAACTCCCTCAAAGTCAATCAGTTCCTTGGGCTTATTAGCTTTAGGAAATAAGTAATCCCAGGCCTTGCTACTAAATCCAATTGCAACCCTTAAGTTAGCTTCAGGTTCTCTAATTCGCATTGATCGAATAATTGATTGGGAACGATCAGCAAAATCTTGAATTCCCTCTTGAGCTGCTTTTTGATCCTTACGAGTTAATTCTAGCGTTGCAAACTCAACGTTTTCACCCGTATCTTTCCAAACATCTTGTGATTTGTCTGGACTTATTTTTTTCTCAGCCATTATAAATACCTCCTAAGTTAAATTCAGTATTAGTAAAGGATTAACTGTTTTATATAGCCAATCTCAATACTACTTAATTATACAATATGTTAACCACTACATTAAAAAAGAATGCCAACATTGGCATTCTTTTTATTTGTTTACTTTTTCCAATGATCATTGATGAACTTTTTCCGTCCACCACTTTCTTCAATTGCATAACGAAGTGGGTTCTTCTTATAGAAATCTTGATGATAATCCTCAGCCGGATAAAATGGCTGTGCATCTTCAATCTTGGTAACGATTGGTTCATCAAATTCTCCGCTATTTTCTAATTCTTTCTTTGATTCTTCAGCAATCTTACGTTGTTCAGGACTATTTACATAGATAACTGGACGATAAGAATCACCACGATCTTGAAATTGTCCCATTGCATCGGTTGGATCGGTTTGATGCCAGTAAATTTCAACTAGTTTCTTATATGAAATAATACTTGGATCAAATGTAATTTTAACTGCTTCAGTGTGGCCAGTTGTGCCAGAAGCAACTTGTTCGTAGGTTGGATTAGGTACATGACCTCCAGTATATCCTGATACAACGGAAATAATTCCGGGCATCTGATCAAATGGTTGAACCATACACCAGAAACATCCACCAGCAAAAATTGCAGTTTCTTCTTTATCACTCATTAATAAACACCTCTAATTTGGTTATTTGTATTATTCAACAAACTTTTTGTACTTACCATAACCCTCTTCATCCATCTTATCATAAGGGATGAATTTCAAGGCAGCAGAATTAATGCAGTATCTTAATCCACCTTTATCCTGAGGACCATCTGGGAAGACATGACCTAAATGGGACTTAGAATCTGAACCACGAACTTCTTGTCTGATCATACCGAATGAAGTATCGGTATCACTCTTTAGCTCATCTTCATTAATTGGTTTAGTAAATGATGGCCAACCACATCCAGCATCATACTTATCAGCTGAACTAAATAATGGTTTACCATTCACAACATCAACGTAGATTCCCTTCTTGTAGAAATCATCGTATTTTCCTGTAAAAGCAGGTTCAGTTCCTGCATTTTGAGTCACATTATATTGTTCAGGTGTTAAACGATTTTTTAAATCTTCTTTGTTGTTTTCAGCCATAATATAAACCCCCTATTTACGTTTATATATAACTTATATCTTATCCAATTAAATAGCAAACAATTTGTTTTTAACTAAAAACCCCGCGTTAATTACGCGGGGTTTTCTAATTATTATTTTTCTAATGCATCAGTTAATGGTGGAACCACTTGCTTCTTACGTGAAACTACTCCAGGTAGATTCATGATGTCATCAGCATTAAATTTATTATCAAATGCCTTTTCAACAACACTCTTTGGTTCACCAACAACAATTAATTCCGAATTACTGTCTAAGATATTAGTTACTAAGACTAAGAATAAATCGTATCCTTTATCTTTAGCTTCAGCTTCCATGGCTTTCTTAACATCATCAGCTCGTTTAGTAATGTCATCTAAATCAACCACATTAATTTGATCAATTCGAACGCTCTTACCACCCATGGTAAATGACTTAGCATCACCGTCAATTAATTGTTGGTCGGTCTTTGAATCAACATCTGTACCAGCTTTAAGCATTTTGACACCGTAATCTTCATAGTCATCGATTCCAGCAATATCAGCCAAAGCTTTCAGAGCATCACGATCAAAATCAGTGGTAGTTGGAGATTTTAATAGCAAAGTATCAGAAATAATGGCGGATAACATTAAGCCAGCCAACTTCTTAGGAATCTTAATTCCTTCTTCAGAAAACATTTGAGTTAAAATCGTGCTACAACAACCATAAGGAGCAGCTCGGTAGTATAAAGGAGCCGCCGTATTAAAACCATTAATTCGATGGTGATCAACGACGTCGGTAACGGTCAATTGATCAATGTCACTGACACTTTGTTGTGGTTCATTGTGATCAACTAACATGACCTTATCAACTTCAGGTTTGGCTCTGCTAATTACTCGTGGTGCCTTAGTATCAAAATAGTCTAAAACATACTTAGTTTCAGCATTGGGCTCACCTAAAGCAACTGCTTCAACGTCATAACCATCCTGCTTCTTTAAGTATGCAAGTGCCATTGCAGCAACAATTGCATCTGTATCGGGCACTTTGTGTCCAAAAACTAATTCTTTACTCATGATTCTCTCTCCTCTTTTTCCATATTTCCAAGAGTCTCTGACGATCTCTAACTTCAATATTAATACTATTTAAGTATACATCTTTAGCCTGAGCATATTCCCCAATAAAGCCATTAAATTCGTCAAATAATTTATTCAACCGTGGGATACCATCTTTAGTATCACGATAAACAGCGACGGCCTGAAGGGAAAAGTCAGGAATGATTTCAGTATAGTAAGTATTTTTTTCAGCCATCTTACTTCGATCCCGGGTCATCATAAACGTTTTTGGCAAAATAGTATTTAATCCAGATGATAATGCAAATTCCATAATTTGCACTGGCCTCGTAAAACAAGCTACCATCTTAGGCATTTCATAACGTTTAGCACTATAAATATTCTTTAAAAACTGATTAAAATAGTATCCATTAGGGTACCCAACCATTGGTCCCTCAACCTTTTTAAGATTGATTTTGCTACCTACCTTACTCTTATCATGGTGAACATAACACAGGGTATCGTGAAGAATTGGCTTAATTGCCATACCCTTCCAATTATGTAGTTTTTCGTTTGGTAAATACATAATTGCTAAATCAATTTTTCCACTTTCAAGGTCAGAAATCAATGTTTGCTGGGTTAACATATACATTTCAATTCTTAAGTCTGGATTCTTTTCATAGAAATATAAAGCAAAATTTTCAAAGATTTCATCTTCAATTGCTGAAAGAATTCCAACTTTAATGGTTCCCCGAATGGAGCTGGAATAGGATTCAATTTCATCAGTAGCGTTGTCCAGAATTCCATAAACCTCTTCAGTTGCATTTTTTAAAGTATATCCAGCATCTGTTAAGTGAATTTGTTTTCCAACTGAATAAAATAGATTGGCATGTAGTTTATTTTCCAATTTTTTAATTTGTTGAGATAGTGCCGGCTGTGTAATTCCTAAAACACCAGCAGCTTTTGTATAATTTAGCGATTCGGATAATTGTAAGAAATATACTAAAGCTTTTGATGAAAATAATGATTCTCTTTTAGATTCTCTCAAAATTAATACCTCGCACTAACATTTATTATTATATTGTGTATATTATCACGGAATTACTATATTTACTATAGTAAACTATCAATTTGAGACTGTTTCAAAGCATCATGAGTAATCATAATTGGTGTTCCAATCATCTTAGTATCCATCACGGGTGAACCATTAGATAAACGACCGGAAATTCCGTGATCACCGAGGATTACATCATGTGAAGTCATGTGATCAGTATAAACTTTGAGAGTTTCATCATTAGATTCAATCTTAATAAAATCGGCTAATAGATTACTTTTGGTCTTAAATTCTTTAAGGACTTTAACTCCCTTACGAGCCCTGCTCGTTACTGGAATATCAGACACTTTCATTTTTTTAAAATTACCATTTTGAAAGATAAGTGCTATCTCAGAATTGTCATCTACAAACTGCATATTAATCACGTGGTCGTCATAATCAAGACTGATAGCTTTAACTCCAGTGGTTCGTGGTCCACTTAGAGAAACTTCTTGCAAATCATATCTAAGTGCTAATCCCTTTTCCGTCATTAGTAGAACACTTCCAGGATCTTCAGTTCGATTATATGAAACGTCTACTACTCTTGACAAAGGACCCTTTAATTTTTCATAGACCGCGGCTCGACTTTTGTAAGTTCTACTAGGAAGTAGTTTACTAAACTCAGTTCGCTTAATGTGACCTCCACTGGTAGTAATGACGAATTCTCCATCTTGTTTTAGATCGGGGAAGGCATAAACGGCAATAATTTTCTCATTTGAATCTAAGCCATTCATTCTAGAAATATGTTCTCCAGTATCCTTCCACTTAGTATCTTCAACTTCATAAACTCGACGATAAATCATGTTCCCCTTGTCAGTGAACATAAACAGCGAATCACGCGTGTTTAATTCATTTAGGTAAACGGCATGGTCATCCTCTTTTAAGCCGTTATCGGTGATCTCAGACGCATTAAACGAGCGAAGACTACTTCGTTTCAGATACCCATCGTTACTGACTAGTACCATCACGTTTTCATCTGGAAGAGTCACTTCTTCACTGACTTCCAAATTTTGAATTTTATCCTCGATCTTAGTCCGGCGCTTATTACGATAACGCCTTGCAATATCACGTAATTCCTTCCTAAGAACAGAATCCAACTCATCAGGATTAGCTAAAACTGCTTCATATTCGGCAATTTTAGCCGCTAAATCTGCATTTTCTTTCTTTAATTCGGTCACATCAGTATTAGTTAAACGATAAAGTTGTAAAGCTACAATTGCGTCTGCTTGTTTTTCAGAAAAGTCATATTCAGCAACTAAATTGTCACGTGCATTCTTCTTGTCGTTACTAGCACGAATGGTCTTGATGACTTGATCAAGAATTGATAATGCCTTAATTAAACCCAAAACAATATGTTGTCTAGCATTGGCTTTATCTAGGTTAAATTTAGTCCGTTTGGCAATTACATCACGTTGATAGTCCAAATATGCAACCAGAATTTCTTTTAGAGAAAGGCGTTTAGGAGCCATATTGCTAATAGCAACTACATTAAAATTGTATGAAACTTGAAGGTCAGTATTTTTAAATAAATAATTTAAAACACTAGTACTATCTACGTCTCGTTTTAATTCAATTGCAATGGTCAATCCTTCACGATCGGACTCATCACGTACTTCAGCAATTCCATCTACCTTTTTGTTAATTCGTACTTCATCAATTTGTTTAACTAATTGAGCTTTATTTACTTCATAAGGGATTTCAGTTACTTTAATCATTTGCTTATTTCCACGCAATGATTCAATCGAGGTTTTGGACCGAATCATGATACGTCCCTTACCGGTTTCGTAAGCTTGTTTAATTCCATCTAATCCCTGAATAATTCCGCCAGTTGGAAAATCAGGGCCTTTTACATACTTCATCAGGTTCTTTAAAGTGGCATCGGGATGCTTTTGCAAGTAGATTAATGCATCAATCACTTCACCAAGATTGTGTGGTGGAATTTCGGTAGCATATCCAGCAGAAATCCCAGTTGCCCCATTTACCAATAAATTAGGAAATCGTGATGGAAGTACAACAGGCTCATATTCTGTATCATCAAAATTTAGAATCCAATCAACGGTATCTTTATCGATATCACGAAGCATTTCATCTGAAATCTTACTTAGACGTGCCTCAGTATAACGCATTGCTGCAGGTGGATCTCCATCCATAGAACCATTGTTTCCGTGCATTTCAATTAATGGTTCCCTTAATTTCCAATCCTGACTCATTCGAACCATAGCTTCATAAATTGAACTATCACCATGGGGATGAAAATTACCCATTACGTTACCAACTGATTTTGCTGCTTTTCTGAAACCTTTAGATGAAGTATTCCCATCTTTATTCATAGCGTACAAAATTCTTCTTTGCACGGGTTTTAATCCGTCGCGAACATCTGGTAAAGCTCGTTCTTGAATAATTGATTTGGAATAACGGCTAAATCGTTCGTCCATAACTTCTGAAAGAGTCAAATCTTTAATTTTTGATCTATGTGCCATTTCATCACCTCCAAACTAATTTTTTTCCGTATTATCCAAAATACTTCCGTCTTCTTCAAGGTTAAATTGGACATTGCTTTCAATCCATTTTCGACGTGGTTCAACCTTATTACCCATTAGCGTAGAAACCTGTCGTTCTGCATCAGCAGCATCATCAATTCTTACTCTAATCAAGGTTCGTTTGGCAGGGTCCATTGTTGTTTCCCATAACTGGTCCGCATTCATTTCACCAAGACCCTTAAAACGTTGTAACGAATAGCCCGATCTGAAATCTTTAATATCTTGATCTCGCTCTTCGTTAGTCCAAGCATATTCTACTTTCGCTCTTTTGCCTTTTCCATGTTGCAATTTATAAAGTGGTGGTAAGGCAATGTATACTTTGCCAGCTTCAATCATAGGACGCATGTACTTATAAAAAAAAGTTAGTAGCAAGATTTGGATATGAGCACCGTCATCATCAGCATCAGTCATGATAATAATCTTGTCATAATTGGATTCGTCAATCTTAAAGTCCACTCCTACACCAGCGCCAACCGTGTAGATGATCGTACTAATCTCTTCATTTTTCATAATATCAGGAAGCTTAGCACGTTCTGTGTTTAAAACTTTTCCTCGCAATGGTAGGATGGCTTGATGCTTACGGTCTCGGCCTTGTTTAGCTGATCCACCGGCGGAGTCACCCTCAACCAAAAATAGTTCGTTTTCACTTGTATCCTTAGATTGAGCTGGGGTTAACTTTCCAGAAAGTAAACGTTCTCTTTTCTTTCTTTTTTTACCATGGCGACTTTCTTCTCGTGCTTTTTTAGCGGCTTCACGTGCAGTTCGAGCATTGGTAGCTTTCTTAATTAATGTGTTAGCAAAATCACTATTTTCCATTAAATAATACAATAACTGTTCAGAAACCACGTTATCTACGACAGATCGAGCTACTGGTGTTCCCAATTTTTCCTTGGTTTGTCCCTCAAATTGAAGTAATTCTTCTGGAACTTTTAGTGCTACTATCGCAGTTAAACCTTCTCGAACATCATTACCTTCGAGATTTTTATCTTTATCTTTTAATAAGCCCACTTTTCTTGCATATTCATTAAAGGACTTGGTCCAAGCACTTCTAAAGCCAGCTTCATGACTCCCACCGTCTTTTGTGCGAACGTTATTAACAAATGAAAGCATATTTTCAGTGTAACCATCGTTGTATTGAGCAGCTACTTCAACTTCAATGCCGTCTTTTTTACCATCAAAATACATAACTTTTCCAAGAGTGCTCTTACCCTCGTTTAAATAATCAACAAACTCTTTGATTCCATCTTTAAATTGAAATTCATCTTCGCGAATTTTTCCTGGTCGTTCATCTTTGAGAGTAATTTTAACGCCCTTCAGCAAAAAGGCAGACTCACGAAGCCGTTCTGCCAAAATGTCGTAATTGTAAGTTGTAGTAGTGAAAATGTCTGGATCAGGTTTAAATGTGACAGTCGTTCCGGTGTGTTTACTTGTTTTACCAAGTTTTTTTAGGGTTCCAACTGGTTTCCCACCATCAGCAAAATCTTCCTGATAAAGCTGACCATTACGCACAATTTGAACGGTTAAATGAGTTGAAAGTGCATTAACAACACTTGAACCAACCCCATGAAGACCACCAGAGGTCTTGTATCCTCCTTGTCCAAACTTTCCACCAGCATGAAGAACCGTTAAAATTACTTCTGGAGTTGGTTTCCCAGAAGAATGCATTCCCGTTGGCATTCCACGTCCGTGGTCAACAACGGTAATGCTATCATCTTCATGAATGGTGACGTTAATTTCATCACCATATCCAGCGAGTGCTTCATCAACTGCATTATCTACGATTTCGTATACTAAATGGTGTAGTCCTTTCGAGTCAGTCGAACCTATGTACATACCAGGTCGTTTTCTAACTGCTTCTAAACCATGTAAGACTTGAATTGAAGAGGCATCATATTCTTGTTTTTTTGCCTGTGTCATTAGGAAAGACTCCTTCTTTTAATCATCGTTTTTAATAATAACCTATTTAAACTTGATTGGAAAGACGTTTCAAAGTCCACCACAATCTTTCAAACTAAATTTTAAAATGATCTTTTTAATGCTAAAATAAAACTTTGTGAGCATATATTAATAAATATGGAGGAAGATATGGTTAAATTTATTATTCTCCTGATCTTGGCCTATTTACTTGGCTCAATTCCAAACGGAATTTGGATCGGTAAAATATTTTTTCATATCGATATTAGACGACATGGTTCCAAAAACATTGGGGCCACTAACACTTATCGAGTACTGGGATGGTTTGCTGGAACAATCGTGATGGTTCTAGACATTGCTAAGGGTGCCATTGCTACATGGCTGCCAATGCAATTTGGCATCCATTCTTGGTATCCATTAATTTTCGGCCTAGCAGCAATTTTAGGTCATACTTACTCTATCTTTGATCATTTTCGTGGTGGAAAAGCAGTTGCTACCAGTGCCGGAATGTTATGGGCGTATAATTTCGTGTTTTTTTGTATTGCAGCAGGTACTTGGGTTACTTGTATCTTTGTTACTAGTATGGTAAGCCTTGCTAGTATGCTTGGATTTACTATTATCGTAATTGCATCGTTTTTCGAACACGATCCCGCCCTTACGATTTTAGCAATCTGTCTGACCATCTTCACTTTCTATCGACATCGTAATAATATTATTAAAATTATTCATGGAAACGAAAATCTGGTACCCTTTGGACTTTACTATTGGTATCTGAAGTACATCAAAAAAACAATTCATCCTAAACAACAGCATAAATAAGGGACACTCTCTGAGCGTCCCTTATTTTTTCTTTTGATTAGAAGAAGGTAATATCAAAATTAGCATTTAAACTTTCATCAGGATCAAGTTTACTAATATCAGCTTTGTCCTTTAAAAATCCGGTACTCTCTTCTTCATCAGCAATTCCCCACCATGGTTCTAAACATACGAATGGGGCCTCTTTAGGATAAGTTGACCAAATGCCAATGTATTTGCAATCGTAAGCAGTAAGAGCCACCCCATGATCTGTGACATCAGATTGAAGCATAACGGTTGTCTGTTCATTATCGGAGACATCTAGTACTTTGGCATCATGTTTAAACAAATCGCGCTTTAATTGAAGTGGATTATCTAAAGTCTTTTCAACGGGATGTTTGATATTACTGTATCCATTTTGATCAATTCTTACGATTTTGTAATCATGTTTAGGAGCCACTGAAACCGAATAATCATCAAACGTTTCGCGCTTAGGAAAGAGTGGAACGTTAAATCCAGGATGGGCTCCCAATGAAAAGTACATTGGATCAGGATTAATATTTTCTACCACCATTTCAACTGCAATTGTATGTTCATCTAACTCATAATGAATGGATAAGTTAAAGTTAAAGGGATAAATTTTTCTAGTTGCCGCATTGGAATGCAACATGAAATTAACCTCAGTTTTATTATGAGATTCGATTTCAAACTCACTATCTCTAGCAAATCCATGTTGATACATATGATAACTATTCCCATCATAAATGTAATCATCATCTTGAAGTCGCCCAACAATTGGAAACAATATCGGTGCATGGCGCTTCCAGTATTCTTTATTGGCACCCCAAATGTATTCAGTTCCCTTTTGATCCTTAACAGATACAATTTCTGCACCCTTTTGGTTAATTTTAACCGTCAAGTAATCATTTTTTAACGTAACTGGCAATCTAATCCCTCACTTTCCTTATACCTAGTACTTCACAAATTCAAACCTACAAAATATAACGGGCTACATTTTCATCAGCAGCTAAATTACCGACCTTATCTTCTACGTACTTCTGATTAATGGTAATGTCACCCATATGCATGTCAGGACCTTCATACAAAATATCTTCGAGTAATTTTTCTAGAATGGTATGAAGTCTTCTAGCACCTATATTATCAGTATCATGGTTAACAGAGTAGGCAATATCAGCAATTTTTTCAATTGCTTCTTTAGTAAAGGTAACTTTAATGTTATCAGTACCGATTAAAGCTACATATTGCTTAATCAATGCATCACTAGGTTCAGTTAAAATTTTAACAAAATCATCTTTACTTAAGTCATTTAATTCAACTCGAATTGGAAAACGACCTTGAAGTTCGGGAATTAGGTCAGATGGCTTACTATCAGCGAAAGCACCAGAGCCAATGAACAAGATATGATTAGTATTGATGACACCATATTTTGTATTTACATTAACTCCTTCGACAATTGGTAAAATATCCCGTTGAACACCTTCTCTGGAAACTTCACCACGTGTTTGCTTATTTCCACCAGTAAGTTTATCAATTTCATCAATAAAGATAATTCCGGTATTTTCCGCACGTTTAATTGCAGCTCCATTAACCTTAGCGTCATCGATTAAAGTCTCAGATTCTTGATTAATCAAAGCTTCACGCGCTTCCTTTAACGGTAAAACTCGCTCAACTTGCTTCTTTGGTAACATGTTTTCCAATCCTTGCAAGTTAATTCCCATTTGCTCCATTTTACTGTTATCAGCGTTTAATGCGGCTGAGGGATCATCAATTGAGATTTTAACTTCTCGATCTTCTAGCTCACCATTTTCAATTTGAGCCAAAATTCGACTAGAATCATCTTTAATCTTATCTTTTTCGTTTTGATCCATGAAAGGATCCTTTTCGTTCAGCCATGATAAATCCATCGGTTTTCCTTTTTTGAAGGCCTTATTGAGCTCCTTGACGGTGTCTTGGAGTTTTTTATCATTATTGGACTTTTCTTGAGCATCATCAACATGATTTTCTTCACGTGAAATAATTTCAGCTAAATCTTGGTTGGCCTTCTTTTCTGCCTCACGTCGAACATTTTTGAATTGGATCTTCTTTTCCATTTGAACTGAATTTTCAACTAAATCTCGAACCATTGAATTAACATCACCACCAACGTATCCAACCTCAGTAAATTTAGTTGCTTCTACCTTAACAAAAGGTGCATCCACAATTTTAGCAAGTCTTCGTGCAATTTCTGTTTTACCAACTCCAGTTGGACCAATCATTAGAAGATTCTTAGGAGTAATATCTTCCTGCATCTGCGGATCTAATTGGAGCCGACGGTAACGATTACGTAAGGCAATTGAAACTGACTTTTTGGCTTCATTTTGTCCTACAATGTAATTATCTAATTGCGAAACAATTTCTTTGGGTGTCATTTGTTCTTCTTGTGTCATTAATCATACCTCATTTTATAATTCTTCAGAAATTACGTTGTGATTAGTAAAAATATCGATATCTGCAGCAATGTTAATAGCAGCTTTCGCAATGTCTTCAGCTGACATTTCCGGTGCATGGTGTTTCATAGCTGTTGCTGCTGCTAACGCAAAATTACCACCAGATCCAATGGCTAGAATATCATCATCGGGTTCAATTACTTCACCAGAGCCAGATACTAACAATAAATTATCGTGATCGGCTACGATTAGCATTGCTTCAAGCTTTTGTAATTGTTGATCACCACGCCACTGTTGGGCTAATTTAACTGAAGCCCGCTTTAGGTTGCCACTATATTCTTTTAATTTTTGCTCAAACTTTTCTTCTAAATTGAAGGCGTCAGAGACACTGCCAGCAAATCCTACTCCAACTTTTCCATCGAAGATACGACGAATCTTGTGAGCAGTCCCTTTCATAATCACCTTTTCTCCCATGGTGACTTGACCATCACCTGCAAGAGCAACGTGACCATTATGCCTAATGGCACAAATTGTAGTAGCTTCAAACTTTACTGTCATAATTAATTCCTTTCACAACTTAATCTGGATTGTCTTCATCTGGACGCTTAAAGAACTTACTATAATTTTTAAGCAATCCTTCCTTAGTTACGTGGGTATAAATTTGGGTAGTAGATAAATCAGAATGCCCTAATAATTCTTGAACGGTTCTCAAGTCAGCACCATTATTTAACATTTGAGTGGCAAACGTATGTCGTAACATGTGGGGATGAATTGATCCATTCATGCCACTGTTTTTCATGATTTTATCCAAAACGTATTCAATCCCACGACTTGATAGTTGATCTCCATGCTGATTGATAAACAAAAAATCATGATCCTTATGGTATTTATTCATAAGCGGTGTTCGACATACTTCTAAATATTTAAGAATTGAATTTTTGGCATACCGACCAAATGGGAGATAACGTTCTTTGTTCCCCTTTCCTAAAACTAGCATGATCCGATTACCAAAATCAATATTACTTAAGGTTAAATTGGAACATTCACTGACACGCATTCCAGTTCCATATAGTACTTCAAGAATAGCGCTGTCACGCGTTGCCATTTGTTTATTAGGATTTTTACGAGCGGTTTTAAACAGAATATCCAATTCCTTCTGATAAAAAAATCTCGGCAAGTGTTTATTATGCTTTTTTATATGAACATATTCAAATGGATTGTCTGAAACTAACTCATTATTTAATAAAAAATTGAAAAATGATCTTAATGATGAGATTTTTCTTGCAATAGTACTATTTTCATCACCACGATCATGTAAACTACTCAAAAAAACTTCCACATCAAAATTATCAATTGCTTTAAAATCTTTTTGTTTTCCAGAATCCTTCAAAAAAGTATTAAATTCTTCTACATCATCCTTATATGCCTTGGCGGTATCGTCCGAATATTGGCGTTCATTTATGATGTACTTGACAAATAGATTGATTAGATCTTGGTTTTTCATTTTTTGTTTCTTTCTTTTAGGTTAAAGTAACTTTTTACATTTTACCTTGTAAATAAAACCGTTCCGAAGAACAGTTAATTTAATTATTTTTGAATGTCTTCTTTATAATCACCATTTGGACAAATCACCTGCATGCCGCCTCGGACCTTTTTCTCAACTAAGAAATGACCACACTTAGGACAATCTCGTCCAATTGGCTTATCCCATGAAACAAAGTCACATTCTGGATATCGTGAGCATCCATAGAATAAACGATTCTTTTTTGTTTTGCGCTCAATAACCTGTCCCTTTTTACATTTTGGACACGTTACCCCAATTTCTTTAACAATTGCTTGGGTATTTCGACAATCTGGAAAACGTGAACAGGCGTAAAACTTGCCATACTTCCCCATCTTGACGACCATGGGAGCACCACAAATTTCGCAGTTAAATCCTGCTAACTCATCTTTAATCTGAACATCTTCCATGAGCTTTTCAGCGTGATCAACTTCCTTAGAAAATGGTTGATAGAAATGATCAACAACCTCAACCCATTTTTCTTTGGCTTCTTCAATTTCATCTAGTTTGCCTTCTACGTCGGCAGTGAAATCAACGTTAACAATATCAGGAAAATATTCTTCAATGATCTTATTAACAATTTCACCAAGTTCAGTTGGCTCAAAACGTTTTCCCACTAATTTAACGTAGTATCGTTTCTGAATGGTTCCAAGTGTTGGAGAGTAAGTCGATGGACGTCCAACCCCATTCTCTTCCAAAGTTTTAATCAAATTTGCTTCAGTATACCGAGCTGGTGGTTGTGTAAAGTGTTGATCTGGGTTGTTCTTGGCTAATTTCACGGTGTCACCACGGTTTAAGTCAGGCAAAATGTTATCTTTCTCTTTTCCATTTGAATAAACTTTCAAAAAGCCTTCAAACTTCATCTTGGATCCATTAGCCCGATAGGTCACACCGTTTTGCTCAATTGTCACCGTCTCAGTATCCATAATTGCTGGGGTCATCTGACTAGCCACAAAACGCGACCAAATCAGATTATAAAGCTTATATTGGTCCTTAGATAAATATTGTTTAATACTAGCGGGTGTCCGATGGACTGAAGTCGGTCGAACAGCTTCATGAGCATCCTGAGCTCCTTCAGGCATTTTACCTTTAATCGGCTTATTTGCTGAGTATTCTGCTCCATACTTTTCATGAAGAAAAGTAGCAGCTTCATGTTTAGCAATTGAAGAAATCCGAGTTGAATCAGTCCGCATGTAAGTGATTAACCCTTGACTGCCTTCTTTACCAATGTTAATTCCCTCATAAAGCTGCTGAGCAGCCATCATAGTCCGTCCGGTCTTGAAATTTAATTTCCGGTTAGCATCCTGTTGAAGGGTACTAGTCGTAAATGGTGGATTAGGTTGTCTTCGTCGTTCTTTTTTAGTGACTTTATTAACATCAAAATCACCCTTCGAATCAATCTTTTTTAGGACTTTTTGAACGTCATCGTTATTCGCAAGCTTAGTCTTCTTACCATTTAAACCATAGAAACTAGCTTTAAACTTAGAACGACCGGATTTAAATTCCGAATCAATCGTCCAATACTCTTCCGGCTCAAATTTTCTGATTTGTCGCTCACGGTCAATGACTAACCATAACGCAACTGATTGCACACGCCCCGCACTTAATCCCTTCTTCACTTTTTTCCAAAGTAAGGGTGAGATGGAATATCCTACTAATCGATCAAGTACTCGGCGAGCTTGCTGGGCATCGACCAAATTCATATCAATAGTTCGAGGGTGTTTAAAAGCATCCTTAACCGTATCCTTTGTGATTTCATTAAAAACCACCCGATTTTGATCGTTTACATCCAGATTTAACACATGTGAAACATGCCACGCAATTGCTTCACCCTCACGATCCGGGTCAGACGCCAGATAAATCATTTTCGATTTTTTAGCTTCAGATTTTAACATCTTGATGACATCACCCTTACCCCTGATTGAGATATAATCGGGCTTAAAATCATCATCAATATCCACGCCCATCCGACTCTTAGGTAAATCTCGGACATGTCCTTTACTTGCTACTACTTTGTAGGTACTACCCAAGTATTTCTGAATGGTCTTTGCTTTAGCAGGTGATTCAACAATCACTAGCTTTTTCTTATTGGTCCTTGTTTTTCTTTTTTTCGTTTTAGTTGTTTTTTTAGTTTTTGTTACAGAAGTTGTTGCCATTAAAATTATCCTCGTTATTTTTTCTTCATTAATACATGATAATTTCCGTTTAAATTTCTTCCATATCATATTGCAGTTTATGAAGCCTGTCAAACTAAAGATTCTTCCAAAACATCATTATCACTCAAACATGGACGTGCACCAGAAGCAATTAATTGATTACAGCCAATCGATAGCGGTGAAGTAATATTCCCCGGCACAGCAAGAACATCCCGATTTTCTGACAATGCCAAACTAGCCGTAATCAAACTTCCCGACTTCTGTTTTGCTTCCACCACAATTAATTTCTCACAAAGCCCCGCAATGATCCGATTTCGTTCTACAAAATGGTACTTAAGTGGTTTGCTCCCCAATGGATACTCACTAACTACCAGATTAGTATTCATTAACTCATTTTGAACATTCATACATTCACTGGGATACGAACCATCCAATCCAGTTCCAATCACTCCGATTGTCCGTTCATTATTAGCTAACGCACATTGGTGGCTTAAACAATCAACTCCCTTAGCTAATCCTGACACAATGGTAAATCTCTTCAAAACTCTCTTGGTCAAGATGGACTTAATGGCTGCAATCGAATAATTGGTGCACTGTCTAGCTCCAACAATGGAAATTGATCGTGTTTTCAGAATAGTTACGTCACCTACGAAAAAAAGAACTATCGGCGGACAATAAATATCAGCCAATTGTTGCGGATATTCAGCATCTAAAATCGTAATCCAATGCTGCTTTTGATTTAAATCCACTCTTTTATTTACCTCATCGCTTAAAAAGCACCGTTCAAACCGTTCATACTTTAAATGATGTTTTTTAAGAATAACGGTTAATTGATTCAAAATTGAGACGTCTGAATCTGCTTCGATTGATGCATGTTTAATCCAATGAGCCAGCATTGCCTCACCTTTAATTCCAATTCCAGGACACAGTTTGATTCTAAGCAATAAATTGCGTTTATCCATTTTTCTCTTCCTTTCTATGAATAAATACGCAATTAATGATGAATCGTTTTTAAAACTAGTGAAAATGTTTTTCTATGAATCGGAGTCGGGCCATACTTAGCCAAAGCTAACAAATGTTGTTTGGTTCCATAACCAGCATTGTGCTCAAAGCCATATCGTGGATACTGAACCGCATACTCATCCATTAGATTATCCCGAAAAACCTTTGCCAAAATACTAGCAGCGGCCACACTAACAGATTTAGCGTCACCCTTAATTAACCGCGTTTGCGGGATATCATTATCAATCGTCATCGCATCAACAATAATGTGACCTGGTTGTGGATCTAATTTATAAACGGCCTTTTTCATTGCCACTCTAGTAGCCTCATAAATATTGATCTCGTCAATTATCTGATTTGAAATGGGAACACAACTATATGCGATGGCTTCTTTTTGGATCAGCGGGACCAGTTCCCGCCGCTTTTCATCACTCAATTGTTTAGAGTCATTTGCATCTACTAAATCAAAGTCAGACGGTAAAATTGCAGCACCGGCTACTACTGGTCCAGCTAATGGCCCTCTTCCAACTTCATCAACTCCAGCAACATACTTAATTCCCTTGTGCCACAGTTCTTTTTCATATTTAAACCGATTAAAGAATTCATGTTGGCGCTCATTCTCTTCTTTTAGTCGCTTCAGCGTTTTTTTAATAATCTTTTGAACGCCAATTCGATGATCGCCATCAAATTGGACAAAAAGCGGATCACTAACGTCAGTAACGTTAGCAAACCGCTCAGCAATTTCCCTAATTGTCATTACTATGCTCATTTCCATTTACTAGTTCAAGTGAATCTAAGGTAAATCGTCCTAATTTTCCCTTTTGTACGTCATTAATAATCCGAATACTGGCTCGATCATAGTCGTCTTTCATCCCGATCTTTTCCGTAATCTTGAGTAATAAATCAACATCACTTAAATTCAAGTCATTGGCATTTAAATGATATCGCTTTAAAATTTCGTCTTCATGATTGGTTCGGAAAAAATGTAGTGCAAATAACGCAACATCATCAGGATGATAAATGCTTTCTTTAATGGCACCAGTCAGAGCTAATTTATCGGCGATTTCCTGATTTTGAAACTTTGGCCATAAAATCCCTGGTGTATCTAGTAACTCCATCGTTGGACTAGAAGTTAGCCATTGCTGACCCTTAGTAACACCTGGTCGATTACCAACAGCTGCTGACCGTTTACTTACTAGTTGATTCAATAACGTCGACTTTCCAACATTGGGCACACCAACACAAACCGCTTTAAGAATATCTCTTTTAATTCCCTTTGCTTGTGACTTTTCCAACTGTGGTTTTAGGACCTGACGTGCAGCTGCCTCAATTTTCTTTCTTACCCCATGTGCTTTTGAGTCAATCGAAATTGCTGATAATCCAGTCTGGTTAAAATAATCCAACCATTTCTGCGTCATCTTAGGATCAGCTAAATCCGACTTAGTTAAAATAAATAGACGTGATTTATTGCCAGCAACCCGCTTGATTTCTGGATTAACTGAAGAGTACGGAATTCGTGCATCAACTAATTCAAAGATAATATCAACTACATGGACATTTTCTTCAAACTGCCGAATTGCCTTGGCCATATGACCAGGAAACCATTGTATGTTACTTCCCATTATTTCTCCTCTCTGTTAATCAAGATAAGCCAAATAGTCTTTCCAAGCATCGTCAAAAATTGTCATTGAAGGCAAGTATCCAGCATTTTCTTCCAAATATTTGGAAAGCTTCTCAAAGTCATCTTCTTGTTTTGGGAAAGACTGATCAAAAAAAGCATTATTCGCAAATTCAGCGATTGGATCTGAACTTCCGGGATGCCTCTGTGTCATTAAAAACTCATAGAAACTTTTTCTCAAATTTTTACCTCTTATTATTTTTTTCTTTTAAATACATCAAAAGTATGCGGATAAACATTGTTCTTATCCACCTTTCCTGGAACTTGTTGTTCTAATTCAAACTGTGAATAATCAATATCAATCATTCGCACATCCCCATTAAACTCATGATTAATACTCGTGCGGTATAGGTAATCCACGTATGGCAGAAGTTCCTTAAAGACAGAAGTCCCACCAACAACAAAAATGACCTCATTTGGATAACCCTTCGCGTACTGTAAGAACTCATTAATGGTTTTAAAAACTTTTACGCATGCTGGAAAATCAGCTTGGGGAAAATGAGTTAAAACTAGATTCTTTCGTTTCGGAAGAGGACGACCAAAACTATCGTAGGTTCTTTTCCCGGCTAAAATCTGATGGTTAATGGTTTGATCTTTAAAAAACTGCATATCATCAGGTAAATGCCATGGTAATTTACCATCTTGTCCGATCACATGATTCGAAGCTTCCGCCCAAATATAAGCTAACATAGTAACCTCCTAAACTGCTACAGGAGCTTTAATTGGTTTGTCATGATGATAATCAATAACTTTGATATCATCCATGTCATAATCAAAAATACTCTCCTTTTGAGGATTCAGCCAAAGACTGGGTGCCTGATGTGGCTTACGACTCAATTGTTCCTTTACCTGTTCAATATGATTGCTGTAAATGTGAGCATCTCCTAGAGTATGAACAAAATCACCGGGCTCAAGACCTACCTCTTTTGCAATTAAGTTAGTCAAAAGAGCATAACTAGCGATGTTAAACGGAACTCCAAGGAAAATGTCACCACTCCGCTGATACAACTGGCAACTCAGTTTTCCGTCGTTAACGTAAAATTGAAACATTACGTGACACGGAGGGAGTGCCATACTTCCAATATCTTCTGGATTCCAGGCACTTACAATCATTCGTCTTGAATCTGGATTATTCTTAATGGTTTCAATCACATTTTTAATTTGGTCAATGGTATCCCCATGACTGGTCTTCCACTTACGCCACTGACTTCCATAAACGAGGCCAAGATCTCCATATTTTTTAGCAAAGTCATCATCATTTAAAACCCGGTCACAAAAGATCTTCTTTTGCTTTTGGTATTCCTGATTAAACACTGGATCACTTTCTGAACGTAGGCCGAAATTGGTCATGTCAGGGCCATGGTATTCATCAGAACTTACCCATTTTTCAAAGGCCCATTCATCCCATATATGATTATTATGTTGAAGTAGGTAACGAATGTTAGTATCACCCCTTAAAAACCAGAGTAATTCTGACTTAATCAATCGAAATGGAACTGCTTTAGTGGTTAAAAGAGGGAATCCCTCTTGCAAATTAAACCGCATCTGGTACCCAAAGGTACTAATTGTTCCCGTCCCAGTCCGATCAGATTTCTTGTGCCCATGCTCTAAAACATAACGTTCCAGATTTAAATATGCATCTTCTAACATCGGTTATCTTCTCCTTTATTAAAATCATTAATCATTAACGTACTGACTTAAATATTCCCAACGATTCATTAACTGATCTGATTTTTGGTTTAATTCATCCAGTTGACGCTGTAATTCAGATAATTTATCATAATTAGCACTATTTTCCTGCATGAGTTTTTTAACATGCTTGGTTTGTTGATCAAGTGAATCAATTTTATCATCAATTTTATTCCACTCAATCCTCTCAGCATACGTTAATTTTGTCTTGGCCTTTGAACTAGCTGATTCCTTAGAATCAGTAGAAGTGGGTTTGGCCTGATTAGTCTTTCGATCATGATTAACATGACTTTCATGGCGCACTTGTTTTTTTCTATCCTTTAATTTTTGCAGATAATCAGTAAATTGTCCGGTGTAACGCTCAATCTTGCCATCCCCATCAAAAATTAACAGGCGATCAGCCACTTTGTCCAAGAAGTAACGGTCATGTGAAACAGTAATGGTCGTACCGCTAAAATGCTGAATGTAGTCTTCTAGAACGGTTAAAGTTCCGATGTCCAAGTTATTAGTAGGTTCATCCAACAACAACACATTGGGTTGCTCCATTAATAATTTCAGTAGATAAAGTCGGCGCTTCTCTCCTCCGGAAAGCTTTCTAATTAAAGTTCCATGCATAAACTTAGGAAAGAGAAATTGTTCTAGTAGATTAGTTACACTTACCTTATTACCATCTTCATCAATTACATTTTGACCCACATCAGTTAAGTAACTGATCACACGCTTATCTTCTGGGATTGGTTCCATTTGCTGAGTATAGTAGGCCATTTTCACGGTTTCCCCAATATCAATGGTTCCGGACTGCAGGGGGATCTTTCCAGCAATTGCATTCAAAAAGCTGGATTTCCCAGCTCCGTTTTCACCACTAATTCCGATTCGTTGTCCATTTTGAATTAACATACTAAAGTCCTTTAATATGGGCTTTTTAGCAATGGTCAAATCAGCATGTTGGATGTCAATCACTTTCTTGCCAAGCCGTTTTTGTCCCATGGTAATATCAACGTCTTCATCAGTTGGATTCCCCTGACTAACGTCTTCCTTTAAATCGTTAAACCGATTAATTCGGGCTTGTTGTTTAGTGGACCGAGCTTTAGCACCCTTCTTCATCCATTTAAGTTCTTGTTTATACAAACGCTGCTGCTTATGAGAAGCTGCCGCCTGCTCTTCATCCAATTCTGCTTTTCGTTGAACATAATCCTGATAGTTACCAGGATACTTATAGAGTTTTCCAAAGGATAACTCCCAGATTTGATTTGCAATCTGATCCAAAAAGTAACGATCGTGGGTAACGAAAACTAGCGCTCCCTTATATTTACTTAAAAATTGTTCCAACCAATCAATTGAATCAAAGTCTAAATGATTAGTTGGCTCATCTAGCAGTAAAAGATCAGGCGATTGAATTAAAACCTGAGCCAATCCAACCCGCTTTTGTTGACCACCAGACATACTACCAACCTTTTGATCTAAATCAGTAATTTTTAGTTGATTAAGAATATTTTTTACGTCTACCTCAGCCGTCCAAGCGTCTTCCTCGTTCATTTTAGATTCGGCATTCTCAAAACGTTTTTCAAAATCGGCATTCTCGGGATTTTGTGAATAATCCTTTAACGCTTTTTCATATGTTCTAATAATCTTAAATATCTTTTGGTCACCAGCAAACACCGCATCCATTACGGTTAATTCGCCATCTAAATCTGGAACCTGCTTCAAGTATCCAATCGTATATGATTTGGAGGTTGTGATGGTTCCATTAACATCATGATCAATACCAGAAATGGTATTTAAAAGGGAGGACTTTCCACTTCCATTAGTACCAATTAATCCAATTCGATCATGTTCATTAATAATAAAATCCAAATCTTTAAAAAGGCTTTTTTCTCCATACGTTTTTGTTAGATTTTCTGCTTTTAATGTTTGCACAATATCTGCTCCAATTATTGCCTGTTAATTATTTTCTTCGACGCAGCAAGTAGTGAATCATAATCATTATTAACTTGTTCGCTAACAACTGCTTGTTCTAGTTGTTTTAAGACTCTTCCCAGCTGTGGACCAGGTTTAAATCCATGGTTTATTAAGATCTTACCGTTAATCTTTAATTCATTTTTACTTTTAATGGGAAGATGTTCATACTCGTTTTCAATCCGATCATCATCAACCAAATGGCCAAATGCCAAAGCAATTTGACAAGCATTATCCAAGTCTTCTTTACCAACTAAGTACATTGTCATAGCATCTAAATTATCTTTCATAATTTTACGACACGCTAATACAACTAAGCGAACGTTTTCAGTTAGTTTATTAGAACATTTCCATGCTTTCATCATATGATTAATCTGATCGTCGTTTAAACCACATTGAACCGCTAACAAAGACCATACCTGCGTTTCATTGTTTAAATAATCTGAAATTGATAAAGTAGCTAAGTCAGCTATGTTTGAAACATAGTTATTAAAGATCGGCACATACTGAATTAGTTTCGTTTCAATCATCTGGTTTAGTCCCCTACTTGGAGCTTTTCCCAACATCATTTTGACAAATTCAACGTTAATCCGCTCTACCGCAATTTTTTTTAGCAGATAACTATGCTTGGTAATCGCTGTAAAGGTGTCTGCTTCAATGGTAAAGTCCAATTTACTGGCAAACCTAACCGCTCGCATCATCCGTAATGCATCCTCATTAAAACGCTGCTCAGGATCGCCTACGGCACGAATGATATGCTTTTTTAAGTCGTCTATCCCACCAAATAAATCAATTACTTCCCCATTTTCTTTCATGGCAAGTGCATTGATGGTAAAGTCACGGCGCTTAAGATCATCTTTAAGTGATCTAACAAAAGTAACTTGGTCTGGTCGCCGATAATCTTGATACCCCGATTCAGTCCGAAAGGTGGTAATCTCATACGATTTACCATCATACATGACGGTCACAGTCCCATGCTCAATGCCAGTGTCAATGGTCTTCTTAAAAATCGACTTAATTTCTTCTGGATAAGCACTACTAGCAATGTCCACATCGTGAATTCGTGTATGCAAAATTGTATCACGAACGGATCCGCCAACAAAATATGCTTGATAACCAGCATCTTCAATTACTTGTAAAACTTTTCTTGCATCAGTAAACTCATTGGGTAAATTTTCTATCTTCATGGTCCACCCACTTTCATTAATCTCATTCTACCAAAATTATCATACAAAAGTTAGACCTTACATTTGTTGTTGTGTTATAGTTAAGTTAAAGTAACTTATTACAGGAGACTAATTATGACAAATAATTATCCATATCAAGATCATTTTGAACGTTATTTAAGAAAAAAAGAACTCTCAGGCATTACCATCAGAGAGTATTCAAAAACCTTATCAGATCTTTTTAATTATTTATCCAATTTTAACGTTGGATACCAGCAGGATCATCGTGTCAGTCAAATTTTTGATCGTGACATCGAGCAGTATCTGGATATGATTGTTTCCAAAAGAAACAATGGAAATAACACTTATAATAAGATCTTGTCCCAAATTAACGTTTATTTTAAATTTTTATTTAATGACAACCTTAATACGCACCTTCCGACCATTAACATTAAAAGCAAAGATAAAAACGAGCATACTTCTTACATCACAAAATGGCTTTACTCTTTACCCGTTATTCTAGAAGATAACGAGCTCCACTATTACACTAGAATGACTCTACTACTCATCAGTAAGGGATATCAGTCGTCTGAATTCTTACTTCCGGGGTTTTATCAGGAACTTGATCACATTAAATTTTCATCAGAAGAACGCACTTTCCTATCACAATTCATGACGTTTATTACTCCACTTCAGATTCGTCATCATACTAAAGATCTTTTTTTAAAACAACGAATCGCAAGGGACTGTCACATCACTTCAGCAGGGCTTCACAAATATTTGAAACCAGATAGTGAATATTTACAAATGAACCTAAGTCCCAAGTATCTTTATCAATCATTTGTCATTAACTACTTAAGTCAACATCAAAAGGATAACGATAAAACGCTTAGTCGGAACCTTCGAATGGATCCTGCTTCGCTGTTATATTATCAAAAATTAGCACAAAAATAGGGAATAAAATATCTTTAGTGATATTTTATTCCCTATTTTTTATTCATAATCTTCTAGGTCTTCAAGCATATAAGCCATTTCATCATCAGTTGGAACTAACTTCACATAACGTTTCAACAACTTAATGGTTTCTTTAATTTGTCCGTTTTCTCTAAATAACAGGATAGCTTCATGTAAGAAATCTGGATTGTCATCAAAGTATGGCAATGCCCGTTGATAGTACTTTTGAGCTTCATCATATTTTTCAAGGTGTGCGTAAGAAACAGCTAAATTCCAGTAGATTTGCGGATCAGTCTCCTCATTTTTTACGTACTGGGCCAAAAAGTCAACGTTCTTTTGGTATTCACCTTGTTTTACGTACAAGTTGGATAATTTAATAATGAGTTCCATGTTATCAGGGTCAACTTTATGTCCCTCTTTGAGGTACTTTAACGCTAAATCTTCTTCAGATAATTTAGCAGCCACATCAGCAGCCCGAATGTACATATTAACGTTATACTGATCAACACTCATCCCCTCTTGATAGACTTTGAGGGCATTCTCTGGTTCATTCATTTCAATGTAGGCCTCACCTAAGTAAGGATATAGGGAAGCATACTGAGGATCATCCTCTCTCAACTGTTTAAGCATTTCAATTGCCTTAGCATAATCTTTCAGTTGAAGATACGTAAATCCAGTTTCAAACTTAACATCAGGAGTCATGTCAATTGGTTTAATCTGTTCAAGATACCCAATGGCCTGTTCAAAATGACCAGCGTTAGCATACGCTACCCCTAATCGCTCAACAAGGTTCACAGACGAAATATTTAATTCACCTTGTTTAATCAACCCTAAATAGATGGGAATCGCTTTATCAAACTGTCCCGTTGAGAAATATAATTCTGCTAACGCAAATTTAATCACATTCTCATCAGGATCAATTTTTTCAGCCTCTAATAGTTTATGCTCACTCACACTGTACATCTCTTGAGTTTGATAAAGATCAGCTTCAACCATTAATGCATTCACATAATTAGGTGAATCTGGTTTAATTTCACTCAAGTAGTTGAGGGCTTTGTCGATCTTGCCCTCAGAAATTAAAATATCGGCAATACTAGTCCGTAATTCATCTTCATCTGGATATTTTTTTAGCAAACCCTTATAGATATCAAGTGAGTCGTTTAAAAATCCAAGTGAATAAAGTTCTTCTGCCAAAGAATATAACATATCATCACTATCATTTTCCTTAGCATTTTTAATATCATCATTAAATTGGTTCATATCACCCTTTTTTAGGGCTTCTAGGGCTTTCTCTGAATAAGTCATTACACATGTCCTCCTACTAATAAAAAAACCAGTACGCATAAGCGCACTGGTCAAGCGTTAAATAAAAATTATTTAACAGCTTCCTTTAAAGCCTTACCAGGTTTAAAGGCAGGTACTTTACTTGCAGGGATTTGAATTTCTGCACCTGTTTGAGGGTTACGTCCTTTACGAGCGGCACGATTACGTACTTCGAAATTACCAAAACCGATCAATTGTACCTTCTCACCGTGAGTCAACTTGTCTTGGATTGAGTCAAAGACTGCATCCAAAGCTGCGGTGGCATCTTTTTTAGTTAAACCAGTTGCCTTTGCGACATCATTAACTAATTCTGCTTTGTTGGCCATGTGTATTCACCTCCCGAGTAGATGTTTTTTTATGTAAAAAACACCCAATAAGTTAAAGATTAAGCCAGGGGAAACGATGTACTTCTACATCATTTCTAGTCTTAATTTAGCATAAGAATAGTGCCATTGCAACAAATAATGGGATTATAATCAACATTTATTAAAACTTTTTTAATATAATTATGATTAGAATATTATTACCATTAGTTGTTATTTCCGCCTTCTCGCAATCAAGTGAATTGGCGTGCCGACAAAGTCGAAGTTCTTTCTAATTTGATTTTCTAAATAACGTTTGTACGAAAAATGAAGCAATTCAGGATCATTGACAAACAGAACAATCGTAGGTGGCCCCACAGCAACTTGGGTAACATAATAAATCCGAAGTCGTTTCCCATTTCTAGTTGGTGTAGGAGTAATTGCGATTGCATCCATAATAACATCATTCAACGTAGATGATTGGATCCGACGCTGATGATTTTCGTTAACACGTTTAATCAAGGAAGGTAATTGGCTAACATGCTGTTTAGTTGTCGCTGAAACAAAAATGATGGGAGCATACGCTAGATATTGGAACTGTTCACGAATGTCCGCCTCGAATTCTTGTTGCGAATGATTGTTCTTTTTCAAAGCATCCCATTTGTTAACAACAATAATGACACCTTTGCCAGCTTCGTGTGCATAGCCAGCAACCCGCTTGTCTTGCTCTCTAATGCCTTCTTCAGCATTAAGCACCATCAGCGTTACATCACTTTCATCAATGGCTCTCATTGCCCGCATAACACTATATTTCTCAGTTTTCTCGTAAACTTTACCACGTTTTCGAATTCCCGCGGTATCAACAATGGTATATTTCTGGCCATCGTTTTCAAACTTAGTATCAATGGCATCTCTCGTTGTACCAGCCACATCCGATACAATTACACGATTCTCACCTAAAATAGCATTCACTAGTGATGATTTTCCAACGTTAGGCCGTCCAATCACACTAAATTTAATGCTATCATCATCAGTATTTTCAGCGTTTTCCGGAAAGTTTTTAATAATCGCATCCAGAAGATCCCCAATTCCAAGCCCATGAGAACCAGAAATTGGATAGGGATCGCCAAATCCTAATGCATAGAAGTCATAAATATCAGCCCGACTTTCAGGATTATCAATCTTGTTAACCGCCAACACAACTGGAGTATTAGCACGATAAAGCAATTGAGCAACTCGTTCATCAGCATCGGTCATTCCTTGTTTCCCATTCACCATAAACACAATAACGTCAGCTTCATCAATTGCAATTTCAGCTTGATCAGTAATTTGTTTAATGAAGGGCTCATCCGATACTTCAATTCCACCAGTGTCAATTAGGTTAAAATTATGTCCAAGCCAGCTTCCATGAGCATAGATTCGATCTCTAGTTACACCTGGCGTATCTTCCACAATCGAAATCCGCTCACCAGCAATTCGATTAAAAATCGTTGATTTACCGACATTAGGTTGTCCAACAATTGCTACAGTTGGTCTTGCCATTTTATATCACCTCTCGTTTTTAAGAATAAAAAAAATCCTTCATAAACATGAAGGATAATTTTCTAATTACTCATTGTCATCATCGTTTAATTCATTTCCCACAATGTCACCTAAAGTAAAACCATTTTCTTCTTCAGGAGCGTTATTGGTTGAATTATCACTCACATTTTTCTTTGGAGCTTTTTGATCATCTCTTGGATCTTTTTCAAGAGCTTTCATTGACAATGCTAATCGATGTTCTTCTGGTTGTACATCAAGAACTTTAACCTTAACATCTTCACCAGACTTTAAAACATCACTTGGCTTGTCAATATGCTTATGTGAAATTTGTGAGATGTGAACTAATCCTTCAACACCAGGGAAAACTTCAACGAAAGCACCAAAATCAACTAAGCGCTTAACTTTTCCATCAAGAACACTTCCCTTAGGAGCTTTTTCTTCAATATCACTCCAAGGACCTGGTTGAGTTTGTTTAATTGATAATGAAATACGATTACGGTCAGGGTCAACTGAAAGAACTTTAACCTTAACTTCTTCTCCAACTTTCAAAACATCACTAGGCTTATTAACGTGTTCATATGAAATCTCTGAAACATGAACAAGTCCATCAATTCCACCAAGATCAACGAAAGCACCGAAGTTAGTTAAACGGGCCACTTTACCTTCGACAATGTCGCCAGGCTTTAGTGTGCTCATAATTCTATCACGAGCTTCTTTACGTTCTGCTTCAGCAATTGCTCTATGTGACAAAATCAAACGGTTTTCTTCAGGAACAACTTCGATAATCTTAACTTCGAGTTCTTGACCTTTGAATTGATTCAAATCATCAACAAAGTGATCGGTAATCATTGAAGCTGGGATAAATCCACGAACTCCATCAGCATTTACTACTAGTCCACCCTTTACTGCTCGGGTAACAGTAACGTTGATTGTTTCACCCTTATCGGCTTTTTCCTTGATTTCATTCCAAACCTTGAGAGCCTCAAGTCTTCTGATTGAAAGAAGATAGCTTCCACCTTCTTTGTCATCACCAATTCGAGATACAACAACAACCTTAACTTTGTCTCCAACTTTGTAGTTTGAGGTTGGGTTATCTTCCCTTTGTGCAGAGATTTCCTTTCTAGGAATAACTCCTTCAACACCAGCGCCTTCGATTCCCACGACTAATTGTTGGTCATCATCAATAGCTAAAACCTCACCATTAACAACGTCTCCAACGTTCACCTGCTTAATATTATCGAGAGCGGCTAATAAATCCTTGTTTGCATTAGTATCGTTTTCACTCATCAAACATTTCCTCCTTGCAACAACTCTAACTGCTATTTTATCTTAGTTGGAAATAAAATACCAGTTAATCGGCTTTATTATTTGAAAGTTGTTGAATTTTATTTTCGATTAATCTTGAGATTGCCTTCACCACGTCATCAATCGACATTGAAGTTGTATCAATCTCAGAAGCATCAGATGCTTTTTTTAATGGTGAAATCTTTCGATGGGAATCCTTATAGTCTCGATCTTCAATATCTTGCTTAAGTTGATCTAGACTAACTGAAATTCCCTTGGTTTGATCTTCTTTGTACCTACGTTCTGCACGTTCTGAAACACTCGCAATCAAAAAGACTTTAACATCAGCTTGAGGTAAAACCGTGGTTCCGATGTCTCTTCCATCCATCACAATTCCACCATCTCTAGCCAGAAACTGTTGTCTTTTGACCAATTCTGAACGAATTGATCCAAGCGCCGAAACAGCCGAAACATTATTAGTTACTTCAGTACTACGAATATCATTTGTAACTTCTTTGCCATCAACAAAAACCTTCTGAACTGGATCACCAGGTTCAAAAACAATCCTCGTCTTTTTTAAAAGGTTGAGAATGGCTTCCTCATCATTTAGATCTAATCCTAATCTGATCGCTTTTAAAGTGATTGATCGATACATTGCACCGGTATCACAATATATGTAATGAAATTTTTTGGCAACTAACTTAGCTACCGTACTTTTTCCGGCCGAAGCAGGCCCATCAATTGCTACTTGTAATCCATTCTTTCCCAAAAATAATCAATCCTTATTATTTATTTATAATTATTTAACTCGAAGACTTTGTCCGGGATGAATTTGGCTGGAAGAACTAAGACCATTTAATTTTAACAGTTGTTGCATGCTGATTCCTGCGTTGGTAGCCACTCGATAAACTCCTTGGCCCTTTTGCACCTTAACATAATCATTACTTCCAGAATTATCATTATTATCCGTTGTCTGAGAAGCCCTTTGGGTCGGTTGTTTACTATCAGAGGTTGAGTTATCACTATTTGCACTACTTGGAGTTGTGCTTTCACTAGTACTGGTATTACCCTGAGTGGTCGGTGTAGCAGAAGATGACCCAGCATCATCAGTAGTATCACTATTAGTGGTAGCATCGTCTTGAGAATTACTTGAACTAGATGACTTCTTAGCCTTTCGATCAGGCTTACTGCTCTTAGCTTTTGAATGACTAACCTTACTTGATTGAGCCTTTTGACTGGTGGAACCTGTACCAACCGCACGCTCTTTAGAAAGACCGAAAACTAATGCAACAAGGGCAATGATTACAATAATTGAAACAAGCATAATCACAACTAACGAATTACTACGATGATGTTTTCGATACTCCGTTCTTGAAAGATTTCCATCTGGATCCGTGTCATCTGAAAATGAGTCATCCCACGGATCTTTCTTTTTATTATCTTCGTGTTTATCGTCCTTCATAAATATATCCCTCCAAAACTTCTATGGTGATTATATCATTTTTTGAGCCAAATTATTATTAAAAAAGTCTGGCTAAGATATTATGCCAATCATTTTTTATTTTAGAAGTATTCTTATTACGACCTCTTAATAAATGTAGTGAATCTAAATCGAATTTTTCGTTGCCAAAATCACAGCAAGTATCATCATGATCATTAAAACTTACGTCAAATAATGAAAGTAAATACTTTCTTCGGCAACCAACATTATTAATATAACTAATAACTTGTCTTAAACTTTGATCTTTATTCATCGCAACCATTGCAAATACATCTTTAGTCTCCTCACAGCTATAGTCATGATTCATGTAAAACTGAAGAAGTCTTTTAGGTTGTTCACTCATTTTAACCTTAGGATCATCAAAAAACGAGTTAATCTGTTGGTCACTAGGAATTGAACTAGCGATCAAACTTTGAGCAATTTGTTCATCACCAGTTGAATAGAGCATAATTGCAATGCTCTCTTTCCCGTCTCTCCCTGCTCTACCAATCTCTTGAACGTAACTTTCCATGTCGGTTGGCATGTGGTAGTGAATCACAAACCGAATGTCATTCTTATCAATTCCCATTCCAAACGCACTAGTTGCACAAATAATTTGAAGTTCATTATCCATAAATTGGTGTTGAATCCGATAACGATCATCATTACTTAAGCCTGCATGATAGGACGCCACTTTCACGTTACCATCTGCTCTAATCTTTTCAGCAATTTCATCTGCTTTATCACGACTAGAAAAATAAATAATACCAGGATACTTCAGCTTATTAATCAAGCGAAACAACTCTTCTTGCTTATCTTCATCATTTGAACTTTGATGAGCCGCAAGAAAAATATTGGGCCGATCAATATTTTCAATGATTTTTTTTACATTAGTAAGCTGAAGATGACTAATAATGTCATTTTGAACTTTACCGGAAGCAGTAGCCGTGAGCATCAGTGTCTGTGGATGACCCAACGCTCTAATTTCATGGCCAAGATCCAAATACTCGGGACGAAAGTCAAGTCCCCACTTAGAAATACAATGCGCTTCATCAATCACAAACAACCCAATATTTAATTTTTTCATGCGCCTAAGTACATCTGGACTGGACAATAATTCTGGTGAAACGAATATATACCGAAACTGATCAAGATGTTGTAACAAGCCTCTTCGCTGTTTCCAGTCATTCATAGAATTTAAAGCGCAAACTCGCTTTTCTCCCATAAAATTCATTCGATCAACTTGATCACCCATTAATGAAATTAACGGTGACACAATCACAACTGGCTGATTAACCAAATATCCGTACAACTGGTAAATGAGCGATTTACCAGATCCCGTTGGCATGATTGAAAGAACATCTGATCCACTTAAAAGGGCTTGAATGGTTTCACTTTGACCTGATTTAAACTCATCAAAGCCAAACCGATTATTTAGGATTTTAGTTGCCAAGTTCATACCATTCATTATTTAACATCCTGTTTCGTCCGTTTAATCTCAAGTAATCTAAATTGAAAAAAGCTCAAATGATTAGACAGAAAATCTGATAGCTGCTGATAGTCCCAGTCATCGACCAAAATTCCGCTTAGGTGCCTGATTATCTTATTTTCTAAGTCATAGGACACAAAATCACGATATGGGAAACCAGCTAGTGGTGTATAAATCGCAACCTCCAACAAATGCTCTAAAACAGTTGACTCACGAAGTTTTCTTCGCTTTTCAACTTGCTTTAAATCACGTAATTGTTGGTATTCAGTAAAAGTCTCCTCAGCGCTAGTAGAAACGGAATGCTTGGATAGCCCGTTCAGTAATGGAGCAACGATGGAATGGTCACGTTGGCTTATAAAACTGACCAACTTGGCATAGTTAATTAAATCATCAAGAGCAGTTTTAAATAAAGATTGATTTAAATTAGCTGCAATTTGTTGCATCGTTAACCCATTGGTATTAAATCCCACTAGTTCCTGAGCAAATAGATTAGCACGATCAAATTCAAGTGAAGATAAAAACTGGTTTAACTCATCTTTTAAAAGTGCACCTGCTTGATCACGATCAATTTGTCGATAATATTTTTTGATAAAAGCTTTATTGGTTCCATCAACGTTAATTGGATAATATTGCCTAACGTGATGAACCCGTTCTGAAAGAACTTGCACTAAAAGTTGAAAACGCTGCTTAAAGTTAGTCAAATCAATTTTTTGAAAAGTATGTAATGCAAAAGAAAGGTCAGAACCATTAATTTCCTGTATTAATTCTTCTTTTGCTTGTTTACCTGCGGCGGTTAATTGAACCTGATCATTATCAGTTCTCATAATTAAACCATTTTGAACTAAGGGATTAACCTCTAATTGATTAATATTGAAATAACGACCCACTCCCAAAAGATCGAGAAGTTGGTATCTCATTGCCCAATAGAGCGTTGCCACAGTCTTTTTACCAGTCAACAGATTCTCAATTAATCGAACCCTTCGCTTTTGGTGTGAGCTAAAAACCAAAAGACAAAGGGTCCCATTTGTATTATTAATCATTTCCATGAAGATCGCTTTTTAATCCATTTCTGCATTTGCTTTGCTATAATCACAAAAATCAATCCAATAATAATTCCCTTAATCAAATTAAAGGGTACTACTCCAAATAGAATGGTCTTTGCTAATGGAAAATCTAATTTTAAATTCGTTAATTTTACGTATAAGGGTGTGGTAATAAACAGGTTAGCAAGGCTTTCTACGATTGTTAAAGCAACTGTTTCTACCAACACAATTAGAAAATCAATAATATGACTTCTAAATAAGTACCTTCTCAAAAAGTAAAACACCAAAATCATCGTCAGGGATGCTAGAAACGAACTAGATAAGCCAACTAATTCAATTGGTGAAAAACCCATTACCATCCAATAGATGAACAGCTTTAGCACCGTGGCCTCAATAGCAGCAGCAGGACCTAACAATAACAAGCAGATTAAAAGTGGAATATCCGAAAAATCCAATTTTAAGTAAGTCATGTAAGGAATGATTGGAAATGAGATCAACATCAATAAAAATGAGATCGCTCCAATCACTGCAGTTATAGTAATTCTTTTAATTCGATCATCTTTAGCTATCATCACAATTTCCTCCAATTAAACGTTCTCCAAGTCAATTAGGGTAAATTGCGCCATAAAAAACTGATCTTCTTTATACCAGACTTTACTGTCGGCAATGGGATTTCACCATCTCAACCAATTTTCATTGGGTAGTGGGCTGTAACCACCGATTGGGAATTTCACCCGACCTTGAAGACGTTTTATAAATTATTTAGTTAAATCATACAAATCTCGTACTTCTCGTTTTCGAAGCTGTCGAAATTCACCAGGTTGTAAATTTTCTAAACCAATTCCAGCAAACTCCTCCCGTTTTAATTTTTCAACGGGATGACCGACTGCCTTTAGCATCTCTTTAACTTCATGATTTTTACCCTCATGAATTGTTAGACGCAGCATCGAATTATTTTTTGAATTACCAGCCTTCGCAATCACCTCTACTTCTGCGGGTGCACTCTTATACTTTCCATTAATTAAAACACCTTCACGAATCTTTTTCAACTCTTCGTGATTAAGTTTTCCAATTACCTTAACCAAGTAGGTCTTCTTGATCTCATATTTGGGATGGGTCAATTGAAAATCAAGTGTCCCATCGTTAGTTAAAATGAGAAGTCCACTAGTGTCATAATCCAGTCTTCCAACGGGATAAATTCGTTCTGGAACTTTCTTAAAAAAACTTAAGACAGTCTTGCGATCTTTCTCATCATTTACTGATGAAATCACCCCGCGTGGTTTATACAACGCAAAATACACTAAGCGTTCTTTCTTTAACGGTGTGCCATCAACCTCAATTCGATCAGTAGGATCCACCTTAACTCCTAGCTGATTAACAACCTTACCATTCACTTTGACATGACCAGTGTTAATTAGCTCCTCTGATTTCCTTCTAGAAGCCACCCCATCATGCGCCATTACCTTTTGTAATCTTTCACTCATTTTTGATCCTCCAATGGTTTCATCTCATTATCAAACATTTGAACATAATCTTTGGGATCTTTTCCTTCATCAAGTTCTGGCAGATCATCAATTTTTTCAAGGTTAAATGCACTTAAAAATAAATCTGTAGTGCCATAGAGCTTGGGTTTACTAGGCTCGTTTTTTTCACCATCAACCTTAATTAAATTCTGCGTAAGTAAATTTCGGATTGAAATTGAGCTATTAACTCCTCTAACATTGTCAACTTCAATGCGAGTGACTGGTTGTTTGTAAGCAATAATGGTAAGTGTTTCCAAAGCTGATTGAGTTAACAAATCATCATCCGCTTTTACAAATTTTTGTACAATATCAGCATACTCTCGCTTAGTTGACATATGGATGATATCACCATTTTGCAGTATACAAAGTCCAAATTGAGTGCTTGCATATCGTTTTTTTAATACGTCTACTTCACGTTGGACTTCACTCTCACTTTTACTAGTCAACTTCATTAATTGTTTAATTGTCATTCCAGCGTCTCCAGACACGTACAAGAGCGCTTCAATTTCAGCCATTAAATTCATTAATTCCATTTCCTTATTAAGATTTCCCCATCATTACTTGTTTGAACTACGCGAACGCTTTGGTGCTTAACCATCTCTAACAATGCTAAAAAGTCTGTTACCAATTCCTCAAGCGGATAATTACCGCTTAACAACTTAGAAAATGGCATTTCATAATCTACAGCAGAATCTAGTTTCCGTCTAATGATTTCACTCTGTTCATTTACACTAAAATCCCAATCCTGAACCTCTTCAATCTGTGGAGCTGAGCTCAGGTGTCGCCGTCGCATAATTTTGTCCCAAGCGTGTTCAAGCAAACTAACTTCAAATTCGTTTGCACCAATCATTACATCTGATTTATTAAACGATCGATCCCGAAAATGATATTGTGTTCGTTCTTTTTCCTTTACCCGCAATTTTTGGGAAGCCCGTTTAAATCGTTTGTATTCAATCAACTGTCCCACTAAATCATCTCGCGGATCCTCATCTTCATCATCGTCGGTCTCCTTAGCAAGTAACATCTTGGACTTAATCCTCATTAAGTTGGCTGCCATGACAAAAAAATCACCAGCAACATCAAAATTTAGTTGTTTCATCTGATTCAAATAATCAAAATATTGTTCAGTAATATCTTTAATATTAATATCATAAATATCCATTTTAGACTGATGAATAAGATGCAATAAAAGTTCTAATGGCCCATCAAAATCATCTAAGTGAATTTGTAGATTGTCGCTGCTCATGACTCAACTCCCATTTGCTAATAACATCTTGGGTATTAAAAGTTCCCATGATCTTCTGATCTGGATACTCATTTTCAACACTATCAAGTATCCGAAATTCATTAAAAATAGTATCTGCATCAGGAGTCAGCGTGATTCTTCTTACAACCACATTCTTAGGATTAGTTTCAATTCCGACGATTCCGGCCCAGTTTCCAAACTGATCTTTCCACAGATAAATATCACGATTATCCGCATTTCGATACCAATTCATTTCTTCCAAGAGATGTTTTGTCTTATCACTACTTTTAGAAAGGGACAACATCCCCATCACGATCTTCTCATAATCATTACGATACTTAAATAACATTATAATCACCTCAACCAATTGATCATACCGACTAACTCATGCTCTAGGATGGTACTTGTCATAGACCTGGCTTAAACGTTCATGAGAAATGTGGGTATAAATCTGAGTTGTCGAAATATCCGAGTGGCCAAGCAGTTCTTGAACCGTTCTTAAATCCGCTCCATTTTCGAGAATATGGGTGGCAAAAGAATGACGCAAAGTATGCGGAGTAACATTCTTTTTAATTCCAGCCAAACTAACATACCGTTTGATCTTTTCCCAGACACTCTGACGACTAATGCGACCACCATGAGCATTTAAAAAAACATAGGGTGAAGTTCGATGTTTAAGTAACTTCATACGGCTACCATTTAAATACTTAGAAAGCCAATTTTGAGCAACATTTCCAATTGGGACGATTCGCTCTTTATCACCCTTCCCAATGGTTTGAATCAAATTCATCTCTAAATGAAGATCAGATAACTTTAGATTAATCAATTCTGAAACCCGTAATCCCGTGGCATACAGCACTTCTAAGATAGTTCGATCTCGAATGCCATACTTATTATTAGTATCCGGCATTTTTAGTAAACGATCAACTTCATCTACAGATAGCACATCTGGCAGATGCTTGCCCTTTTTAGGTGTATCAATTTTATTCATAGGATTTTGTTTAATAATCTTAAACTCCATAAGATACTGAAAAAATTTACGTAACGTTGATACAAAACGAATGATAGTATTACGCGATTTGCCCTTTTGCTTCATCATTTCCATATAATTCAAGATTTCATACTGATCAACATCTTTAAACGAATTAACATGCTTTTCTTTCATACCAGTACAGAATTCTTTTAGGTCCTGCCGATAGCTTTTGATGGTGTTGTCAGATAATCCCCGTTCAACCAAAAGATAGTGGAGATAATCTTCAACTTGGTCATTCAACTATTTTCATCTCGTTTCAGCTAATTTAATTCCGGTTGGTGTTTCTTCAATGATCCGGGCCTTTAATAAGTGCCCAAGTGCTCGTTTAAACTGGGCTTTACTAATTCCAAAATAATCTTTAATTTCTTGCGGATCACTTTTATCGTTATAGGGCAATTCATTGTTTGGCTTATGTTCTAAGATGGTTTGAATCATCTTAGCATCCTCGCCGATTACTTCATATGCCCGAGGACGAAGGGATAAGTATAGGGTTTTATTAGGACGAATCCCAATAATTCTAGCATTCACCTTTTCACCTAACCGCGGTTGTTGTTCCTCTTCCGACTTATCAATAAAGCCCAGATTATAATGATCGGTAATAACTTCAGTTCCCATTAGTTTGGGATTGATTACCCAAGCCGTTACGTCACGATTCTTTAACTTTGGATCATTCGCTGGTTGAGAAATGGCTTTATATATCTGTGAATCAGCCAATTCGCCCCAAATGCGATTTTTACTATCCTTCTTAAGGGAAATTAGAAGTTCATCACCCACTTCAGGCCAGAGCGATTTAATATCAGGGAGGTCATCAAGTGAGACTGCCACGTCCTTATCTGGCAAACCAATATTGACAAAAATTCCTAAACCAAACTTAATACCGACTACTTTTCCCCATGCGTAACTATCGACACCCACATCGGGAACATTACGAGTGATTTTCATTTGGTGCTTTTCATTTTCGTATACAAATCCTTTGAAATTACCACCCATTTTGATGGGTTTCTTCAGTTCATCTTTGTTCAAAGAATAGGTAATCCCGTTATTTTGGATAAAATATTCCTTATCATTTTCATCAATTACTTTTCCTGTAATTACGGTTCCAAGATCTTCATTCATATTATCTCTCCATCCCAACGCTTTTAATGACCATTATACCAAATAAAAAAAGCATCCGATATTTTCGGATGCTTTATTATTAATAATTATTATTTAGCTTTTGATTGATTACCGGCGTAAACGATTCCACGACGACCATCAACAGTAACTAATTGACCATCTTTGATGTTTTCAACTGCATCGGTAGCACCAACAATAACAGGAATGTTAAGTGAAATACCAACAACAGCAGCGTATGAAGTCAAACCACCGTTTTCAACAACGATTGCACTTGATTTCTTCATAGCTGGTAAGTAATCCTTGTTTGTGTCTTTAACAACAAGAACACCACCATCAACGGCCTTATCATTAGCTTCTTGAGCATCTTTAGCAACCACTGTCTTACCAATAACAGTTTCACCACCGACACCTTGTCCTTGAGCTAACTTGGTACCAATCAACTTAACACGGATAGTGTTAGTAGTTCCTTGATCACCCAATGGAACACCGGATGTGATCAAAATCATGTCGCCTTCCTTAGCAAGTCCGGTTTCAACTGCTTTCTTAGCAGCTAATTCGAACATTTCATCAGGATTTGATGGCTTGTCAACTAAGATTGGTTGAACTCCATAGTTAACCGTCAATCCACGACGAACACGATCATTAAAGGTTAAAGCAAGAATATCAGCATCTGGATGATACTTAGAAATCATTCTAGCAGTGTAACCTGATCCAGTTGCAGCAACGATGGTATGAATTCCCATATCTTTAGCAATTCGAGCAACTGAATCGCCTAATGATTCGGTAACGTCACCATTGCCAAACTTTGGACGTGGAGTTCCAAATTCAAAGAAATGTTTGTCAGCTTGAATGTCGATCTTGCTCATCATTGAAACTGATTTAACTGGGTAATCACCGTTAGCACTTTCGCCAGAAAGCATCGTAGCATCAGTACCATCATAAACGGCATTAGCAACATCAGATACTTCGGCACGAGTAGGTCTTGGTTCTTCTTGCATTGAATCAAGCATTTGAGTAGCAGTAATAACTGGCTTACCTAAATCGTTACAAATCTTAATTAGATGCTTTTGAACGGTTGGAACATTTTCTGGTGGGATTTCAACTCCCATGTCACCTCTAGCAACCATCAAACCATCAGAAACTTTAATGATTTCATTAAAGTTATCGATTCCTTCTTGTGATTCAATCTTAGGGAAGATTTGAACGTCTTCCATATTCTTACTTTCAAGTAAGGCACGGATGTCTAAGACATCTTGTGGCTTTCTAACGAATGAAGCAGAGATATAGTTAATACCATGGTCACAACCAAAGAGGATATCATCAGTATCTTTTTTAGTAATACCAGGCAAGTTAATTGAAACTCCTGGAGCATTAACACCCTTACGTGAACCTAAGACTCCGTTATTTTGAGCAGTAACTACCAACTCTTTGTTAGCATCGTCTTTTTTGTCGATTTTGGTATCTAAAAGACCATCATCGAACAAAACGTGTCCACCAACTTTAACATCGTCATACAAACCGGGGTAAGAAACAGCAATCTTGTCTTTTGTTCCTTCAAGGTTACCATCCATTGAAATTCTAAATTGATCACCAGTGTGGTATTCAATCTTTCCGTCTTTTTGTACAGTGGTTCTGATTTCAGCACCCTTAGTATCTAAGACAATTCCAACAACCTTACCAGTTTTCTTTTCCGCTTCTTTCACCTTGTTCATACGATCTAAATGTTCCGCATGATCTCCGTGTGAAAAATTAAAACGAAAAACGTTTGCTCCTGCTTCAATAAGCTTAGTGATGGTATCAACATCAGTACTTGCAGGACCAAGTGTACTTACGATCTTTGTTCTCTTCATAAGTAAAGCCTCTCCTTTTTGCACGGCACACACCTGTGCACCACGCATTATTTGATTTCAAGTGTATTGTATCACTTTTCCGTAGGATTGTCGTTGTTTTCACAGTCAAAATTTATCATTGTGTAACAACGTTTCTATCCCCTAAAATGTTCCATAAATCTTGCATCAAACTTGTATTAATCGCTACATTATATTTTTTATCTAGAAGTTGTTTGCGGTCATCTGCGGTCCGATAAATTAAAATCCTAGTATTGCCTGGATGATCTTGAATAACCCGCATTATATCCTGATAAATGGCACTTTTATCATGATCTGAATCAATTTTTAGATATAACTTTGGGCCACTGGTTTTAACTTCGGAATTATGAACAACGTTTGCAGCTGGTTTAATCGAATTGGCCACTAACTGAAGTCCCCTTTGAACTTCAATATTACCTGCAATCACAACAACCATACCACTTTTTAACCATCCACTGATTTTATTATAAAGGTTGGGGAAAATAGTAACGTCAATATCACCAAACTGATCGTTTCCGTCGATGAAAGCCATTAATTGTCCCTTTTTGGTTCGAATGGTTTTAACGTGGGACACAAATAAAATCATTTTGACGTTTTTAATTGGATCATGAACGTCGCTGGTATTTAAAGCATGGATCTGTTTCTGTAAACCAGCATAATGTTCGACGGGATGCCCAGTTAGATAAGTGCCTAAATATTCATTTTCCTTGTTAAGCTTATCCCAGTCGGAGAAATCATCCATCTTTTTGATTTTGGGAGCAAGTGCTTGGATTAATTCAATGGAATTCCCACTTAATTCAGCCGAACTAATAAACTCTGGAATAGCATTAATCAGCTCATGACGATTATAGCCAAAACCATCAAGCGCACCAGAATAAGCCAATGAATTAAGGAGATCAACTTTTCTAAATCTTGGATCAATTCGGCTGATTAACTCCTGTAAATCATGGAAGTTCCCATTTTTGCTTCGTTCGTCATCAATGTTTTTAATGAAATCAGTTCGCAAGCCTTTAATTGCCCGAAATCCAAATCGGATTTTTCCATTTTGATAAGTATAATCATCCATACTTTCATTAATATCTGGACGTTCAACCTGAATCCCAAACTCTTTTGCTTCTTGTACATAATTTTTAATTTTACGCGAATTCCCCAGAACAGAATTCAATAAAGATGCAAAAAAGGGACCAGGAAAATGAACCTTCAAATAAGCTAATTGAAACGCCATCTTGCTATAAGCAACTGCATGTGATTTATTAAATCCATAGTCAGCAAACCGTTCAATGTAATCAAACGTTGTTTCAGAAACATCACTAGGGTATCCATTTTTAGTTGCACCATTAATAAACTGGATCTTCATATCATCCATTTCTTTTTTGTGCTTCTTACTCATGGCACGTCTTAAAATGTCAGCTTGCCCAAGCGTAAAACCACCCATAGCTGATGCTAATTGCATCACTTGTTCCTGATAAACAATGATGCCAAACGTTGATCCAAGAATATCCCTAATGGTTTGGTTAGGATAATTAACTTTCTGTGTCCCATTCTTACGTGCAATAAACATATCAATATTTTTAATTGGACCGGGTCTATAAAGAGCATTAACGGCCGCTACCATATCAAAATTGTCGGGCTTTAGCTTACGTAACACACCCTGAATCCCAGATGACTCAAACTGAAAGACCCCATCAGTTTTCCCAGCCTGAAACAATTTCAGAGTTTTCTGATCGTTTAAATCAATTTCGTTGATTTTAAATTTTGGATCAATTTCAGAATGAATGATTTTTAAAATATTAGCCATTGTTGATAAGTTTCGTAGTCCAAGAAAATCGATCTTTAATAGTCCTACACTTTCAACATAATATTTTGAATACTGTGTCATTAATAAACCATCATTTCCGGATTGGAGTGGAGAACGATCAACAATCGGGTCTTCACTTAAAATCAAGCCCGCAGCATGCGTTGAAAAATGACGTGGTAACCCTTCGAGTTTTTCTGCCGTATCAAACAACAATTGATTAACTTTTTGGTCTGCTAATAAATTCTTTAATTTTTGTGATTCTGACTCAGCTTTGCTTAGCGATTCATACAATTGATTAGGAATTGCTGACGACCATTGTGACATCTGAGTTGGAGTCATTCCAAAGACTCGGCCAACATCACGAATGGCTTGTTTAGCGGCTAAGGTTCCAAACGTTACAATTTGGGCAACATGCTCATTCCCATACTTATGATGGACATACTGTAAAATGTCATCACGCCGATCATCAGGAATATCTAAATCAATATCTGGCATTTGAGCCCGTTCTTCGTTTAAAAACCGTTCAAACAATAGATTATACTTAATTGGATCAACATCGGTAATTCTTAAGGTATAAGCAACTAGCGAACCAGCTGATGAACCACGTCCGGGACCAGTAATAATACCATGCCGATGTGCAAAGTTTAAAACATCCCACACAATCAAAAAGTAATCATCAAAGCCCATGTGATTGATTACACTTAGTTCTCGATCAAGTCGCTTTTGGTATACTGGTTGATCAAGCTGTCTTTCTTTTAGCCCCTGCTCACACAACTGACGTAAGTATGCTTTTGAAGTTAGCTGGTTCGGTGTGGTAAAACTTGGTAGTTTTGGTTGCTCTTGAGGAATATCAACGTTTACAGCATCAACAATTTTCTGATTATTTAAAACTGCCTGATCAAGTCCCAACTCGTGGTACTGACTCTCTACGTCATGGCGATCTTTTAGCCACTTAGATCCGACTTGATGTTGCTTTTCCATTGGATGATCCATTACTTTACCAGTCCCAATTGCCTTTAAAACCTCATTGGGAAAATAATCACTAGCATCCAAATATTCAACCGAATTAAGGGCGACCAAATCAACGTTCAGTTCAGCAGCTAGATCATGAATGTGGCTCATTAATAATTTAGATAAACTTAAATTAACTCCGATTTTGACTGAATTTAAATCAGAAACAGTTTTAATATCATTAATAAGCTTCCTTGCATCATCAGTTCTGCCAATCTCAATTAACTTTCTTAATTCACTATTTTCAGGAAAAATGACAAATAAATGATGAAATTGATTCTTGATCTTCTCAATGAGATTCGTTTGCTCATTATCCATCAATAATGATGAAATTTTCATCAAGTTTTGATACCCAGTATGATCCTTAGCAATCAAAACCAGTTCAGATGGCTCTTCCTTAAAAAACATTCCACTTAAAACCACCGTTAAACCGATTATCGGTTTAATCCCCTGGCGTTTAGCTTCATTAAAGAACGCCACTGCTCCATAAAGTACGTTTCGGTCGGTTAACGCAACACTGTCATAACCACGTGCCCTGGCCTTCTCGATTAATTTTGGAACCGTATTAGTACTTTGGAGTAGGCTATAAGAAGTAATATTTTGTAATGGATTATATCCCAAATTTGTCATCTCCCTTCTTAAACTTCACTAATCATTATACCAAATGAAATTAGTAAAATTTATCAGACATTAGCTGATGTTTGCAATTGATTTTTTCCGTTATAGTGATAAACTACTCTTATTGAGAGGTGTTAATTATGAAGACATTTGCTGCTAACTTGACTGGTGCTTTCTGGGGTTTCGTCTATGGTGAAATTATTGGATACATTGGCTCTGCTTTAGTCGATGCACCATATAATTGGATCCAAGTTGGAGTAATCGGCGCTGTTGTTGCACTAATTGCTTTCAATGGAATTAGATTGATTAGTCGTTAATTATAAACAAAAAATAACCTGCAGGTTGATTGATCTGCAGGTTATTTTTTATTCTTTTGCAACATCTTCTGAAATTTTGACGATCAAATCAACCGCTTTTTCCATTGTCTGAAGTGAAACATACTCAAAACGGCCATGCATGTTTTCGGGCCCGGCAAACAAATTAGGTGTCGGAATTCCAAGAAAAGAAATCTTAGAACCGTCAGTCCCACCACGAACAGGATAAATATTTGGTTTAATACCAACCTCATTCATGGCATCTTTAGCAATATTAATCGGGGTCATATCCTTCTTAATTACCTCGGCCATGTTGTAATATTCATCATGCATTTCCAGTTCGACTCGACCGTCGCCGTACTTTTCATTAAATTGATCAACTAACTTCTGAATGAATTCTTTGCGTTCATTGAACTTATCTTTATCGTGATCACGGATAATGTAATCTAACTTTGCATGATCTGTCACCCCATCAATCGCCAATAGATAGTAAAATCCCTGACGATCCTTAGTGTTCTCCGGACGTTGATCTTTAGGCAACTGATTATGAAAATCAATGGCAAGTTGTGAAGCATTCACCATTACACCATAAGCATCACCAGGATGCACATCGGTTCCATTAAACTTAATTGTAGCGGCAGCTGCGTTGAAAGTTTCGTACTCTAAATCTCCAAGCGGACCACCATCAACAGTATAAGCAAAATCAGCGCCAAAATCAGTAACGTCAAATTGATCAGCACCAGTTCCAATTTCCTCATCTGGTCCAAAACCAATTACAATATCACCATGTTTAATCTCAGGATGATCAATTAAATACTTCATTGCGGTCATGATTTCGGCCACACCAGCTTTATCATCGGCTCCTAAAAGAGTTGAACCATCGGTAGTAACCAACGTTTGGCCAGCATACTTCTTAAGGGTTGGGAATACGCTTGGATCCAATTTGTATTTTCCGTCTTTATCAAGATTAATAACTGATTTTCCGTCATAATCCCTTACGATCTGAGGATGAACGTGTTCAGAGTTAAAGTCAGCCGTATCAATGTGAGAAATGAATCCAATTTTAGGAACCTTTTGATCAATGTTACTAGGTAAATCCGCAAAAACGTACCCACTCTTCTCATTTGTTCGTACGTTTTTCATCCCAATGTCCTTTAACTCATAAGAAAGTTCATTTAGAAAATCAACTTCCTTTGGATCAGATGGAATCGTATCAGAATTGGGATTAGATCGCGTATTTACCCGTACATACTTTAAAAAGCGATCTAATAGTTGTTTACTATCAGCCATAGTTCTTCCTCCTATATAAACTCAAATGGATCCGTGTTCAATTGCGATGCAAATACATTGATTTTCCAATTATTTTCGTCGGACCAACGCGTAAACATTTCAGCTAATTTGTTTTTACAAATACTTTCGATATGATGGCCAGGATCAATTGCAGACAGACCATTAGAAAGCATCTCTTGAGAAGTATGATAATACAAATCACCCGTAATATAAACTTGGACGCCTCGTTTAATTGCTTCCGGATAAAACTTTCCCCCATCACCACCAAGAATAGCAACTCGGGAAACATTTTGTTGATCATCATTCGTTACCATTCGTAAACCATTAATTCCAAACACTTGTTTACATAGTCTTCCCAAATCAATCACCTTCATTGGCTGTTTTAAATTGCCAAAGCGCCCCATCGAATAATTAGTTGGATTTCCGTTTGAATCTAAATGAGGAACAAGGCCAGTAGGATTTTGAAGACCAATGGCATCTGCCAACCAATCGTTCATGCCACCATTTGCATTATCTAAGTTGGTGTGAGCAGCGTACACGGTAATGTGGTGTTCTAAAAGATTTGCGTACATCTGATTTTGTGGATCAGCCAAATCAAGATTCCTTGCTGGATGAAACATAACGGGATGATGAGCAAATATAAAATCTACATCTCGATTAATTGCTTCTTTTACAACCTCTGGCCTTACATCGAGGGTCGTCATCACGTTCTTAATTTTCTGGTCCTTTGATCCAATTTGAAATCCAGTAGGATCATGAGGTTCAGCAAGTGAAAGAGGTGCAAATTCTTCAAATCTAGTGATCAAATCATTAACTGTGGTCATTTAAAATCTCCTTTAATTCTGCATTAATTTTCTGAATATGGCGAATTTTATCTAATGGTGGGTTAGTTGCATTATTCAAGTTATTCAACACAACCTTGTTCTTGCGAATTCGATCGGTCCACTTATCAATAAATTCTGGATTCTTTTGCTTTAAAAGAACAGGACCAAATCGCAATTCTTGCTTAGAATATTCAACTCGTTTGACAACTGGCTTAGCCAACATCATTTCATAAAAATGTCCTGCATCAAAAACAATGTTTTCTGCTTTAATTCCATATTGGTTGGATACTAACCACCTGCGTAAACGAATTTCATCAACGTTTGGCTGAAGAATCAAAGCAGTTTGATCAGTTAGTTTACGCTTTCCCCGTTCAAGAATTTGGGTGATCAATTCCCCACCCATTCCAGCAATTACAATGGCGTTTACGTGATCATCAGGATTAAACACATCAAGTCCATCTCCCAATCGAGTTGTCATTTTATCAGTCAAATGCTGCTCTTCCATCTCAGATGTTGCATTTTTAAGTGGGCCAGGAGCTACTTCACCAGCAATTGCATACTTAATTAAATCTCGTTTTAATAGGTAAGCTGGAACATATGCATGATCGGAGCCAATATCTGCCATAATGGATCCATTAGGAACTAAATCAGAAACTGCTTGCAGTCGTGGCGATAATTTTTTTGCCGTCATTATCTTCCTCCAAATTCAATAAAAAAGGCAGCGATCCGTTGGGATCTCTGCCACTTTTTTTAATCTAAGAAATCTTTTAGTTGTTTACTACGTGATGGATGTCTCAATTTTCTCAGAGCTTTAGCTTCAATCTGACGAATTCGTTCTCGGGTAACACCGAAAACTTTTCCAACCTCTTCCAAAGTTCGAGTTCTTCCATCATCCAAGCCAAATCTCAACCGAAGAACATTTTCTTCACGATCAGTAAGCGTATCAAGGACACTTTCTAATTGTTCCTTTAAAAGTTCATAAGCTGCGTGATCAGCCGGACTCGTTGCATCTTCATCTTCAATAAAATCACCAAGATGAGAATCATCCTCTTCCCCAATTGGGGTTTCAAGTGATACAGGTTCTTGAGCAATTTTGAGAATTTCTCGAACTTTTGAAGTTGGCATATCCATCTCAGCACCAATTTCTGATGGAAGTGGTTCTCTACCAAGATCCTGTAGTAATTGACGTTGAATTCGGATCAACTTATTAATGGTTTCAACCATATGAACTGGAATTCGAATCGTTCGAGCCTGATCCGCGATTGCCCGAGTAATCGCCTGTCTAATCCACCAGGTGGCATAAGTTGAGAACTTAAATCCTTTTCGATAATCAAACTTCTCAACGGCTTTCATTAGACCCATGTTACCCTCTTGAATTAGATCAAGGAATTGCATTCCACGACCAACGTAACGCTTAGCAATTGAAACAACTAATCGTAAGTTAGCCTCTGCTAATTCTTGTTTAGCGGTTTCATCACCCTGTTCAATTCTTAAAGCTAACTGAACTTCTTGGTCAGCCGTTAGTAGCGGAACACGTCCAATTTCTTTTAGGTACATTCTTACTGGATCATTAATCTTAACACCCTTGGAACTTGAAGCATTCTTTAATTCCTTTTGGGTAACTTTTTTAGCAGCCTTTAAAGCACGGGGGTCAGGCTCACCACTATCATCAACGATACTGATCCCAGAGTCCTCAATTTTTTCCATTAATTCATTCATTTGCTTCTTGTTCAAACTGAATGGAATTTGGAGTTCTTCTTCAAGGACCCCATAAGTGATATGACCCACCTTTTTGTACTTCTTCACAACCGCATCAAAAACTTTTTTGTATCCAGTTTTATCAAATTTTTCTTTACTAGTGGTCTTCTTGGCTCTAGTAGTTTTAGTTCTTGTGGTTTTCTTTGCAGTAGTCTTCTTAGTGCTTTTGGTTGCACTACTCTTTTTGGGAGCTGCCTTCGCAGTCTTATTTGTAGAATTTACTTCATTTTTCTTAATGTCTTTTTCTGCCATAGAAATTGCCTCCCATTACTGTCTTTTTACTGATACTTCTTTTGCAAATCCTGGTATTCCTTGCCTAATTGGGCAGCTTTCTCAATATCACCCAACTTTACAGCGTCCATCATGGCCTGATGCTTGGTTTTTAGTGACACTTCACCAGTTAAAGCTTGCCTTATTATTCTAACACAATCATCAATTTCTTTTTCACTTGGCTCATTGGATAAAGCAGCCATTTCAATATTAGCAAGTGTAGATTGTAAATCAGATTCTTTCAAAAAATCACTAAACTCCGCCGCACTATAATGATCATGATTTTGAAAATAGTGTTGTGCTAATAAATAAATTGTCTGATACTGATCGTGAACAAAACTGAACTCAGGATCATCTGTGAATTTCAACCACACGTTACGATTATTCAACATTCGCGATAAAAGTAACCGTTCCGCACTCTCAACCCGAGTAATCTTCTTAGGATTTTGATTCAACACTTCGGGAACTGTATCGGTTTTCAACATCCGAACTTGTTTTCTTTGACGTTTGTTAATAAATGTTGAGCGAATCTGCTTGCACTGAACGGTTAATGCATTCATATCTAACTCAAATTCATCTGAAAGCTGTTTTAGATAGACACTTCGTTCAACTGGTTTATCAATTTTAGCAATTACGTTTAAAGCCGCATCCACATAATTTAACTTTTCTTCATCATTACTTAAATCATACTGGGTTTTAAGAAAACGTAGCTCAAAAGAGACAGTAGTCTCCCGTGCACTTTTAATCGCATCTTTAAACTTGTCGTTTCCATATTTTCGCCGATATTCATCGGGGTCAATCCCATTTGGCATTTGAATTACGCCAACCGTAAACTGACCTTCATCCCCCAAAAGTGAAATGGCACGTTTAGTAGCTTTTTGTCCAGGATTATCACCATCGTAGCAAACATAGACCTGATTAGTTAACTGATTAAACTGGTAAATTTGTTCATTAGTTAAACTAGTCCCCATTGAAGCTACACCGTTTTTTACTCCAGCTTGATAGGCTGAGATGACATCCATGAATCCCTCAAATAATATTAAATTTTGTTCATTACGAATGCTAGGTTTAGCTAGATCAATGTTATAAATGATTTTCCGTTTGTTAAAAATACTTGTCTCTGGACTATTCAAATACTTGGGAATATCAGGATCTTTGTGTAAAACCCTTCCTGAAAATCCCACAGTCTTAGAACTATCGTTCCTAATCGGATACATGATTCGATTTGTGAATCGATCGCTTAGTTCTCCATCTGAATTTTCAATGAATAACCCCGATTTCCTCAAAAGTTGATAATCGGCTTTTTTGTTCTCAAAGAATGGCTTTAATAATCGTTGTCCTGGAGCAAAACCTAAATTAAAAGTTTCGATCATGTCATCCGTGATTTTTCGATCATGAAGATACTTAAGAGCTGGGACACCTAGTTCGGTGTTAACCAACACATGATGATAAAGTTTGGCGGCCTCTTCTTGTAACTGAATAAGATTATTTTTCTCAGTGTGAACCGGAGAGTTATCACCACCATTTTGGATTGAATCAGGAAGTTTAATTCCCTCATCATTAGCCACTGCAATTACAGCTTCGGGAAAAGAAATTCCCTGTAAATCCATTAGGAATTTAAAAACATTCCCTCCACGACCACAACTAAAGCAGTGAAAAATTTGCTTACTTTCGGACACAGAAAAGGATGGTGTTCTCTCTTCATGAAACGGACACAAACCGAATAGGTTATTCCCAGACTTTTTCAAATTAACGTACTTACTAACAACGTCAGTAATATTGGTCTGATTTAAGACATCATCAATTACCGTTTCGGGAATCTTTGCCATGAAATCACCATCCCTTCTTAGGATTACATACTACTATTTATTATTTTTATTTAACAATGATTTCATCAACCGCCGCAAATCGATCAATCAAACGTGCCAAATTAGTTAACTCAGCTAATCGGTTCGTTCTAACTTTCTCATCATCAACCATCACCATGGTTTGATCAAAATAATCATTAATGGCTGGACGCAAAGAAGTAAGTTCTTCAAAAGTTTGGTTAGCATTTAATTCATCGAAGTTTTGGCTGATTCGGTCAACTTGTTCATTAAGGACCCTTTCGGAGTCATTTTCAAACATGTTCGGATCGACTTCAAGTAATCCGTCTTTAAAATTACCCTTTTGTGCAATTCGAACCACTCTTGTTAAGGATTCAATGGCTTCCTTAAAGTGAGCATCATCCTTATGATCATTTAACGTCATTGCCGTTTCTACATTAAAGTAGATGTCACTGTCAGTGGAACCAACGGCTGCATCAATCAGATCATAACGAATATCCTGTGATTTTAATTGTCGCTTAATTCTTTCTTTAATAAAAGATACCACATCAGAAACAATTGGATTTTGATCAACCTTTGGTAAAACGTCGGCTTGCTTCTCTTGAGTAATCGCATTTTTCATAAGCGAAACAAGTGGCATCCGCCATTTTTCATTGGTAACAATTCTAACAATTCCAGCTGCTTGTCTTCTAAGGGCATATGGGTCGTTAGAACCGTTTGGAACCATGCCAGCAGCAAAGAAAGTCATAACACTATCAAGCTTATCAGCAACGGAAAGAACTGCACCAACTTTAGTTTTAGGTAACTGTCCATCAGCTGAAATTGGCAGATAATGTTCCCGAATTGCGGTAGCAACCTCAGGATCTTCACCAGCTAATAGGGCATATTTTTCACCCATCACACCTTGTAATTCGGCAAACTCGCCTACCATTCCAGTCACTAAATCAAACTTATAGATTTCGGCAGCTCGCTGTAAATGCTTTAACTGTTCTTCATCTAAACCCACTTCTTCACCAATCAACTTTGCAATAACTTGAACGCGTTGCATTTTATCATATTCAGATGAAATCTTATCATGAAAGCTTACCGTTTTAAGTTTATTTACATAGTCATCAATTGTTTGCTGTTGATCCTCATTATAGAAGAAATCAGCATCATCAAGACGCGCAGTTAAAACCTTTTCGTTTCCAGCTATCACGTTATCAAGATGATTTTCGTCCCCATTACGTACGGAAACAAAATAAGGTAATAAATTACCATTTTGATCTTCAACATAAAAGAAACGTTGGTGGTTTCTCATTGAAGTAATTAAAACTTCACGTGGGATTTTTAAGAAATGATCATCAAATTTCCCAGCAAAGCTGGTCGGCCATTCAACCAGGTTATTAACCTCTTCAAGCAAGTCACTATCAATGTTAATTTTCCAATTGTGCTTTTTAGCAATGGCTTCAATTTGCTTCCGAATTAAGTCCTTACGTTTGTCTGCATCAGCAATTACATGTTGGTTAGTTAATGCTTCTTCATAATCCTTAGCATTTTTTAATTCGACGTCTTTTCCTAAGAATCGGTGTCCCCAAGTAGTTCGGCCTGAATGAACGTCAACGATTTGCATTGGAATAACTTCATCATCTAACAAGGCCACAATCCATTTAATGGGACGAATAAACTCAAACTTATTTGTTCCCCATTTCATAAGGGTTGGAAATGTCATGGACTTAACAACATTACTAAGTCCGCTTAAGACGACCTGGACTGGTTTCCCTTCAATGTGCTTTTTAACGAAGGCATATTTTGTGCCCTTGACGTCTTTGAAGACAATGTCCGCTGGAGATAGTCCTTGTCCCTTAGTAAATCCAATGGCAGCTTTACTCCAATCACCATTTTTATCCTTTACAATTTTTTCGGCAGGACCCTTTACTTCTTCATCAACATCAGGCTGCTTATCAGCCAGCCCCGTAATCTGAATTGCTAATCTGCGTGGGGTAGAAAATTTTTTGATTTGATCATAAGAAATTCGTTGATCTTTTAGGTATGCAGCCGTCTTATCTGCCAGTTGATTGACACTGGGAGTAACCACATGTGCTGGCATTTCTTCTAATCCAATTTCTAATAAAAATGTTCTTGACATTTATTTCTCCCCCTTTCCGTTATTACGATTATTACCATTTTTTTTATGTTTCTTTTTATCTTTTTGATCATCATGCAAAAGTTCTTGTCGTTTCTTTTCATCCTTAATGAGTGGGAAACCACGCTTTTTACGTTCTGCTACAAAAGCCTTCGCAATTGCATGTGCCATTTTTCTAATTCGTGATAAATAACCAGCCCGTTCGGTTACCGAAACGGCACCCCTGGCATCGAGTAAATTAAAAGTATGACTACACTTCAAGATATAGTCGTAAGCAGGGTGAACTAGTCCAAGGGAAATTAATCGTTTAGCTTCCTTTTCATAGGCATTAAACATTTGGTGCAACATCTTCTGATCGGACTCTTCAAAGCTATATTTGGAATGTTCATACTCAGGTTCTTTAAAGATATCGCCATACTTAACTCCATTACCCCACTCAAGATCAAAAACATTATTAACATCTTGAATGTATGAAGACAAACGTTCAAGTCCATACGTGATTTCAACGGCAACTGGATCCATGGTAAGTCCACCAACAACTTGAAAGTAGGTAAACTGGGTAACTTCCATTCCATCAAGCCAGACTTCCCAGCCGACTCCTGCACATCCCATTGAGGGGTTTTCCCAGTTGTCTTCAACGAAACGAATATCATGTTCAAGCGGATTAATTCCCAACTGCTCTAATGAATTAATGTACAGTTCCTGAATGTTATCCGGAGAGGGCTTCATCAAAACTTGAAATTGATGATGTTGATACAGTCGATTAGGATTTTCGCCATAACGACCATCAGCGGGACGTCTTGATGGTTCTACGTAACAAACGTTCCAGGGCTCTGGACCAATTGCACGTAGAAAAGTGTAAGGACTCATGGTTCCTGCACCTTTTTCCGTGTCATATGATTGCATCCGCATGCAACCTAATGAACTCCAATATGACTCTAAAGTACTGATAATATCTTGAACCGATAATTTTTCCGTCATTACTTTTTCCTCCTAATTAATAAGCAAATAAAAAAGCCTATGCAAAAGTATCACTACTTCTACATAGGGACGATTTATTCGCGGTTCCACCCTACTTCTGAACTTAATCAGCAACTCGAGATTAAACGACTCCGAAAGTGCCAATCCATATTAACATCGACCACTTCTCACCATCGTGGCTTCACTGAGATGTCATAAATATAAACCATCTTTCATCAAGGTCAGTTATTTAACTAACTTAATTATAAAATTATCAGTCACAACCGTCAACGTTTAATCATTATTTAAGGTTAATTTTCCAATCGTTCATCTGATCTAAAAATTTTTTACTTTTTAAATTCAATCCGACAGAACTATCATAAATTTTATCAATTACGCTTCGTAATTTCTTCTTAGTTTTTTCATTAACCTGAATATTTCCGATCTTTTTTAAATTAACCGCTGAAAATAAACGAAGGTAGTAAATTGTCTTTTGATCTAAATGCATTCGATGAGGATCCATATTGAAATGATCCTCACAAATAATACCACCATACTCTTCCGAATAATCAAATTTTTTATTAGTTTGATGGCAGATCACACACGACTTAAAATCTGGTGCCACCCCAAAAACCGGTAATAATTGAATTTCAATAATATTAGTAACAACTTCAGCATCAAACCCACTGTTAATCATGTTCAACGCATAGTATAAACGATTAAACCAATCACTAATTTTAACCCCTTCAGGAAAAGCGGCATCAATTAACGTCATGATATAGGTGGCATATGCATCCAAATAAATGTCATTCGAAATTTGTTCAAAATGTTTAACGTCATTCCCACTACTAATGTATGACAATCCCTCTGGTTTTAAAGTACCTTCATAGGTCCCAAAACTAAAGGGTAAAATGTCTCCTGCCATTTTAAAATTAGCCTTATTAGCTCCTCTTACAAAGAACATTTTAAGTCCAGCTTCAGCCGTTAAAAATTTCACCAACATATCATGTTCACGATAATTTTTACGGTATAACAAAATTCCATGAAACATTTGGCTCTTTGGATTTACTGACAAAATATCACCTAGTAACTATCTTTGCGGTATCCTAATTGTCTTAAAGCGGATTCTTTTTCACGCCAACTCGGTTGAACCTTAACCCATAACTCCAGATATACCTTACTTCCAAGTAAATCTTCAATTTCTTTTCGAGCTAAGGTTCCGATTTTTTTAAGCATTCCACCATTTTTGCCGATTAGGATGCCTCTTTGACCCTTTCTTTCTACAATAATATTGGCATCAATATGAACATTACCATTATCTTGTGTCTTCATTTTTTCGACTTGCACAGCAACTGAATGAGGGATTTCCTGTCTGGTTAATTCCAAAACCTTTTCTCGAATCAATTCTCCTACGATAAAACGTTCGGGATGATCAGTAATTTCGTCATCCGGATAATACTGGGGACCCTCTGGAAGCTTAGCAACTAAAGTATTCAATAGTTCATCAACATTGTTACCCTGAAGAGCAGAAATTGGAAATACATCTGCCCAATCATAAGCCCGTTTATAGGTATCCATAATTGGTAATAAACTATTAGGATTAATCTCATCAATCTTATTAATAACCAAATAGACGGGACTATTAACCTGCTTTAGTTGATCAATAATATAATTATCGCCAGCTCCACGTGTCTCAGTTGCGCTGACCATAAATAAAACTGCGTCAACTTCCTTTAAAGAAGAGAGAGCAGCTTCATCCATATAGTCATCTAACTTGTTCTTAGGCTTATGGATTCCAGGAGTATCAATGAAAACAATCTGCGCATCATCAGTAGTGTAAATTCCCTGAATCTTGTTCCTTGTTGTTTGAGCCTTTTCAGACATAATGGCCACTTTTTGGCCAATCACTCGATTTAAAAACGTTGATTTACCAACATTAGGACGTCCTACAATTGCTACAAATCCTGATTTGTATTTTGAAGTCTCTGCCATATTTTCCCCTTAATTAATTCAATAATTCAATAATTTTTGGAACAAACACAAATAGTCCAACGACAATTGCAAAGATAGCAGTTAGTACCACACCACCAGCTGCAACGTCTTTAATCACTTTTACTCGTTCATCATAATGATGATCACTCATAAAATCCATGATTCTTTCAACCACAGTGTTAAGGATTTCACCAACAAGTACTAAAATAATGGCTGTCAAAAGCCACATAAATTGTTCCAGTCGAATCCGTAAAATAAATCCTAATCCCATCGTAATAACGGCACACGCCATATCAAACTTAAAATTTCGTTCGTGAATAAAAACCCATTTAATACCGTCATAAGCGTGACCAAAAGCCTGGATGAAATTTTTGTTTTTGCCCGTTTGTTTGTTATTTTGTGAGTCCATAAGAATCCATAATCTTTCTTTGAAGAGGAAACATTACCGCTTCGTCTTCAGGTTTCATGTGATCATAACCATTTAAATGTAAAAATCCATGAACAACCAAGAACCCTAACTCTCGATCATTAGAATGATTTAAAAAGTCAGCCTGTTCGGCTACTTTATCAACACACACAAAAATATCCCCGATATTTTCAGGAATATCCTTCTTCATTTCATCATTCATAATCACTGGAAAATCGTCATCACTCTGGTCCTCAATTGCAAAACTAATTACATCCGTAGCCCGATCAACTCCACGATAATCACGATTAATTTCTCTAATACGGTCATTATTAACTAAGGTAACTGACATCTCGGTATTATCCTTTAAGTTAATGTACTTAGCAGCATAATTTAGAATATCTCTAATCAGAGTAATTTTTTGGGGATCAACTCCATCTTGAGTTTGATCATATATTTCAAGATCCATATCTATTCTCCGTTATCATTTTTTTCGTACGCATTAATAATCTTGGCAACTACGGGATGTCTAACCACATCGTCAGCACTAAAATTAACAAAACTAATATCATCAATGTCTCGCAAGATTTTAGGAGCGGTTACTAGCCCACTTCGTACTCTTCCGTTTAAATCAATTTGAGAAACATCCCCATTAACAATCATTTTAGAACCAAAACCTAAACGTGTTAAAAACATTTTCATTTGTGCATTGGTCGTATTTTGAGCTTCATCCAAAATGACAAAGGAATTGTCAAGCGTTCTTCCACGCATATATGCCAAGGGCGCAATTTCAATGACCCCACGATCCATTAATCGTTCACTATGATCAGATCCAAGCGTTGAATTTAATGCATCATATAAAGGACGCAAATATGGATCAACCTTTTCTTTTAAGTCTCCGGGTAAGAATCCAAGGCTTTCACCAGCTTCAACAGCAGGTCTAGTTAAGACAATCTTATCCACATCACCCTTTTTGAGGGCTGCTACTGCCATTACAACCGCTAAATAGGTCTTCCCAGTACCAGCTGGTCCGATTCCAAAAGTGACATCGTTATGCTTAATGGACTGGACATACTGACGTTGACCAAAATTCTTTACTCGAACGGGCTTCCCTTTATTATCCTTTAAAAGCACTTGATTATACAACTCTGGAAGAAATCCAAGGGTTCCCTTTTCAGCCATTTTCATGGCCGAAACAAAGTCACTAGAATTTAAAGTGATTCCAGAATGAATCAATTCAAGCATGCCATTCAAAATATCAATGGTATTTTGAACCGCCTTTTCGTCATCACCTTCGACAGTGATCTTTCCCCCAGAATGACGAATTGATGTTGCCATACCCTGTTCTAAAATATCCAAAAAGGCATCTTGTGCACCAAATAAAGCGGCTTCATCATTGGGATTCTTTAACGTTAATTCTTTTTTAAACTTAAAATTATCTGTCAATCAAACAAGTTCCTTTCATATCGACTTTTACCTAAAATATTAGCATATAATCCGCCACTTACAAAGCAAAAGAACAAAAAGAACTCATTGATTCATTCAATGAGTTCTTTTTCTAACTGAGAGCTTTATTAACTAGTTTATTAACAGTACTGCCATCAGCTTGTCCCTTAACTTTTCCCATGACAGCACCCATTACTTTTCCAAAGTCGCCCTTACCGGACGCTCCGAGTTGTTTGATTGTATCATTAACGATTTTTTCAACGTCGGCTTCAGACATTTGTTTTGGTGCATAGTCTTCAAGAATCTTGAGCTCTTCTTCTTGACCCTTCACCAAATCATCTCTTCCACCATTTTTAAATTCAGCAATTGAATCTTTGTGTTGCTTAACTTCTCGATTAACAACAGCTGCCGCTTCAGCATCAGAAAGATCATGGCCTAATTTTATTTTTTCATTCATTAAATTAGACTTAAGCATCCTGACAATGGTTAATCTTGTCTTATCATGATTCTTCATGGCACTTTTGAGATCATTATTTAATTCATCGGATAAAGCCATTTTAGCCCTCTTTTCATATATAAAAAACGCTCCTATCATCAGGGGCGTTTCATTATTAGAAGCTGCGACGCTTCTTTTTCTTATTGTTACGCTTACGAGCTGCTTCTGATTTTAATTTACGTTTTACGCTAGGTTTTTCGTAAAACTCACGTTTACGGAATTCCTGAAGGGTACCGCTTTTTGAAACCGTGCGCTTAAAGCGTCGAAGAGCATCATCAAGAGATTCGTTTTTGCGAACGACAGTTTTTGACATGATAAATCCCTCCCTCCGAGCTTAAATAATACCGTTTGTATTTAATCCTTAACGGTCATTATTAATTATACATTATGGAGAATGGCCCGTCAACGAGTCTGAACGATAAATATGATAAAATACTAACAAAGTAGGAGGTAATATTATGACAACCAATTTCAATGCATTTATAATTTCAGATTCAAGTGGTGCCACAGCCATGTCAATCGCCCGAACTGCAGTAGCCCAATTCCCTGAAGCAAATGCTAACTTTAAACGCTATCCATTCATTCAAACGCAGTCGATGCTTGACGGAATTCTTAAACTAGCTAAAGAACAAGATGCCATTATCTTTCATACCTTGGTCGATCCTGATCTGAGCAAGCTAGTAACTGCCTTTGCCATGGATAATAATTTATATAGTTTTGATTGCATTCAAAAGCCAATTCAAATTATTTCCAAAAAGCTTCATGAATCAGCTGCCGAAGTTCCTGGTTTAGTTCATAACCTTAACGAAGACTACTTCAAACGAATCTCTGCAATTGAATTTGCGGTAGCAAATGACGATGGAAAACGACCGGGTGATCTTAAAAAAGCGGATATTGTTCTCCTTGGAATCTCACGAACATCTAAAACACCCCTATCACTCTATCTGGCCAACCAAAATTTACTAGTAGCAAACGTTCCCATTGGACCAACCATCCAACTGCCAGAAGAAGTTTATCAAATCGACCACAATAAAATTTTTGGTTTAACCAACTCCGTTACAAACCTAAAGAAGATTCGCCAAGAAAGAATGATTGCATACGGACTCGACCCTGACACTCCATACTCAGACTCAAAACAAATAAAAAAAGAGCTTGACTATGCCAAGCATCTTTATCGTAAATTAGATTGTTTACAAATCAACGTGTACAACAAGTCCATTGAAGAAACAGCTACGATCATCACTCAGAGTCTAAACATTAATGAACAAGGTCACTAATCTTTCCATCCTTATAATCACGTTTAATATCTTCAATCATATCCGGATTAAACTTCTGTTCTTTTAGCATTTTGATCTCATATTGGTGAGGATTAATCTTAACATCATCATTAATTTTAATTGTTGGTGTTTCAAGAATTTTAGGGATCTTATCAAACTTAGGGTATCTGGCCACGTAATTCAGGGCGTCAAATCCAAGGGACCCAAAACCGATGTTAGTATGACGATCTTTATGGGCACCCTGAGGATTCTTGGAGTCATTTAAATGAATCACCTTAATCCGATCCATTCCAATAATTTTGTCGAACTCTTTCATTACCCCATCAAAATCATTCTTAATGTCATAACCAGCATCGCTAGTGTGACAGGTATCAAAAGTAATCGACAATTTGTCGTTCAACTTAACCCCATCAATAATCTTAGCTAATTGCTCAAACGTTGAACCAATTTCCGTTCCTTTACCTGCCATAGTTTCAAGGGCCACCTGAATCTTTTGGTCAGGCGTAATCACTTCATTTAACCCCTTGATAATCTGTTTGATTCCTGCTTCCACTCCTGATCCAACGTGGGATCCTGGGTGCAAAACAATCTGATCAGCACCCATTGCTTCTGAACGATCAATTTCTTGTTTCAGAAAATTAACCGCAAAGTGAAAACTTTGGGGCTTTTTGGGGTTGCCCAAATTAATAATATAAGGAGCATGAACCACTACTTCTTGTAAATCATGGTCTTCCATATACGAATGAGCTTGATCAATCTTAAGTTTATCAATCGCAGTTCTTTTTGAGCTTTGTGGAGCTCCAGTGTATAACATAAAAACATTTTCACCATCCCGAGCTGCTTCCTCAGCAGAACCGAGCATCATATCTGGTGCTTTCATGGCAACATGTGACCCAATTAAGAATTCATCACTACTCATTTTTATCCTCCATTACTTTAACAACCCTAGCGGAAGCATCCCCATGCTCCCAACTACAAAACTTATTATAAAAATCTTCTATTTTCTGATCATACCCGATAAACTTACCATCTTCGTTAAAATGTGACAACTCATTATAAAAAGAATTTTGATCTTCAACAATTGGACCAGGAACGTCTTTTTTAAAATCAAAATAAAAACCTCTTAACTCATTTTGATAATGTTTTAAGTCATACGCATAGAATAACATTGGACGTTTCAAATTAGCGTAATCAAACATCACAGAAGAATAATCGGTGATCAATAAATCTGAAATTAAGTATAACTCACTAATATCACAATCGGCTTCGATCTGAACTCGATCTTCATACCCAGCGATATCAATTCGATCTTTAATAAGGTAGTGAGGACGAATAATTAATTTCGTGTTATCACCCACATGATCAAAAAATGATTTCAATGAAAATGGCAGTTCAAAGTTATAACTCCCCTTTTTTTGATAGTCATCATCTCGCCAAGTTGGTGCATACAAAATAACTTTTTGTTTTGGATTACCAACAATTCTTTTCTTTAATTCTGAAATGGTTTTAGCGTTATTTTGCTGATACAAAACATCATTTCTTGGATATCCAATTCGCAAGGGAACGTTTTTAAAATCAAAGGCCCGATCAAAAATATCCTCTGAATATTGATTAGGCATAATCAAGTATTTCCATCGACTAGCAGCCTTCTTAAAATCGTCATGATATTGCTGAGTCGAAATTCCTGGAATGGAAACATGCTCGATATCAACTCCTAATTTTTTAAGCGGAGTCCCATGCCAGGTCTGAATGTAGGTCGTTCGCTTATTTTTCTTCCACCATTTGGGGAATCGCGAGTTAAAGACCCAAAAATCAGCTCGAGCAACGTGCCAAACCCATCTCGGAAAAAAGCGTCGTAAAATTTGAACGTTAGGATACTGTTTGTGTAACTCTTTATAATTAGCTGCTTTCACCCCAAAATACGCATGCTTAGCGTATTCAGGATGTTGCTTAATCCACTCAAAATAGATGGCAGCAGGATTATCGTTAATGTCTTTCCCGTTAAAACTTTCGAACATGATTTCGTGTTTTTTAACGGGCATACAAATAAACCCATCGTTCAGCGCGATGAGTCCAGTGCGAATGGCTAACTTAATACCACTAATTAATTTATCCTTAATTTGCTTTCCATTCATATTATTTTCCCTATACCAAGTCAACAAAGTGTGATCTAAATTTAAAATGTAAATGTGATCCAACTAGAAAGAAAAACAACGTCATTAGCCAGAAAATAATACTTAGAAGTGGCTTTTCCCAGAACCAACTGCTTGATAACATTGAATCCCGAAACCCTTGAACGATATAAAAGAATGGATTTAATTCTAGGATTCTAATCAAAAATGGCGGGAACGAAGCAGAAGATTCAAAGTTGAACAGTACTCCAGAAATGTAGAACAACATTCTCATAAACGACTGTAACATCACGTGATAATCCCGAATTAAAACGGTAATCGTTGAATTAAAGATTCCAAAAGCAATTAACCACGCAATCATTGCGATAAAGTAATAAATCCACTGAAACCAGAATAAACTCGGACGAACCCCATAAAGATATCCAATCACAATTGAAAAAACCAGCATGGTCCAAAATGAACTTAGATTACTGACTAATTTAATCGAGGGGAGGATGCTAATGGGAAACTTCATCTTTGAAACTAGACTGGCACGTTGATAAATACTTTTAGAAGCATCTAGAGTCACACGATTCATAAAAAACCATGGTGTGATACCAATAACCATCCATGGTAAATAACTTCCGTTGTGACCAGTACTTCCCTTCAGTCCAACACCGAAGACTAACCAGTAAATGGCAATTTGAATCAGCGGGTACAAATATTCCCAAACCAAGCCTAAGTAATGACTTTGGTAAGTAGCCTTATCTTCGTATTTTGAAATTCGAAAAATAATACCTAAATTTTCAAATTGTTCTTTAAGTAAGGCCCAAACTTCCTTCAAGCTCAGCACTCTCCTTTTTTTATTTCATTAATTATTTTGTAAAACATATTTTTTGATAACACGTTCGGTTGCATACCCATCATTGTATGTATTCCAATGTTTATTAAAGCTAGTAAAATCAATCTTTTGATTAGCAACAATTGCCTGCGTTAATTGATCAACCCTTGTAATTGGCTCTGATGGCAGCCACTCCAAAAAGTCTTTTTGGATTCCTGGGTCCTGCTCGTATTGTTTGAGATCAAACATAAAGAAAATCATTGAATGAGCTTGGGGTAATAAGCTAAAATCAAAAGCCACTGAAGAATAATCAGTCACTAATGTATTACATACTGATAGGAGATCAGAAGTAGAAAGTTGATTATAAAAGCGAATATTCCCATTAGAAAATTTCCTGATTCGGGATTCCTGATCTCGTAACAACGGATGAAGTTTAACGACCGTAATTGCATCAGGATCAGCCGTTAACGCTTCCCCAATGTCCTTTGGAGGATCAAACTCAAGTCCATCACGATAAGTGGGAGCATACAAGATTACACGCTTTCCCTTTAATTCAGGTGCCACCTCATAGACCCGGTGTCTAGCAACTCTTCTCCAACGTTCCTTAAATAGTCGATCTGACCTCGGATATCCAAGATACTTCATCTTATCAGGCGATTCTCGATAACTTCGTTCAAAAATCTGTCCCATTGCCTTAGAAGCAACCACAAAATCATCGAAATGATTGTAAACACTTTGAAATCGAAGTTTATCAAAAAATGATCTTTTGTCAGTGGTCGGATCTTCCCAACCAAAACATTTAATGGCACCATCGGCATGCCACAACTGGACAATCTTCATTTTTTTCTTTGGCCGAACTAAACCAGCCAAAAATGGGAAATAATTATCACAAAATAAAACGCGAGCCGACATTAAACTAGGAATGGTTAACAACGCAAATCTTGCATTTTCTTTGAATGGAATGGTCTTAATCCCAAACGCACTCAGGTCAGTTGCGGCTGCCTCAATTTCAGGTTCGTATAACACAACTAGCTCTTGTCCCTCAGGCATGTTAGCAGCAATTTGCTTAATGAGCCTCAGATTATTATCAAAACTCATTACATAATATATATTCTTTTTGGGTCGAAAATAAAAAATTGCCGAAATTAATCTAATCAACCATGTATATATGACTTTCACTTTCATCACCATTTTCAATAATTACAATGAAACATTATACCATAATGAAAAAACGACACTTCAGGATGGAAGCCAGCTATTTCCGTTTTTTCTCATAAAAGTTACCAAACACCTTATCAACATCAACCACCACTCCGAATGCATCGGGATCAGATTCATTTAAGGCTGCATCAAATTCGGTCATTTCATATCGTGAAATTGAAGTAAACAGGACTGACTTCTTCTTATGGTTATAAGCTCCCTCGGCATTATGAATAATAGTAATTCCCCTTCTCAAATGATTTTGAATGCTATCTACGACCGTCTTGGGACGATCGGTAACAACCATCACTTGGACAATTTGTTGTCTTGTATATGCCAAATCGATTGCCTTAGCGTTTACTAGAACTCCAATTGCTGAATAAAAAGCATAAGGCCATCCATAAAAGAAACCAGCTGATAAAATAATAAAGGTATTAAATATAAGGTTAATGGTTCCAATTGATTTTCCGGTTTTCCTTTGGATCACGATTCCCAAAATATCCAATCCACCAGTTGAAATACCATTTTTTAAGGATAACCCCACTCCAAATCCATTAATTGCACCACCAAAAATTGCACAAATTAATGGATCTGTGGTTAAGGTTAAAGGACGTAAGATTTTAATCATGACACTGGCAACAACGACAGAAACAAACGTAAACATTGTAAACTGATGACCAATTTGTTTCCAAGATAAAATAAACATTGGGATATTAAGTAGGAATAATCCCAATGCAGCCGAAATCGTAAACGGAAAGTATCGTTCAGTCAAAGTATTAAGTAACTGTGCAAATCCAGTAACCCCTGAAGAATAAATGTGTCCAGGAGTCCAAAAGAAATTCATCGCGATGGATACCATAATTCCATATACAAATGCGGTTGATAACTTTGATATGTACTGATGTCGTTTTAAAATTTTTTGTACGTCGTCCATTTAAGTTCCTTCTGATCATTTAGAAATTCATAACTAGTATAACATTACCAAATTTAAAAAAAATAAAAAGTTGTGAGCTGGTCACAACTTTTTATTTAATCTTATTTATCTTTTGATTTGTCTTTTTGGTCTAGAGAAATTCCTAATTCATCCAACTGCTTCTGTGAAACTGGAGTTGGAGCTCCAGTCAAAGGCTCAACCGCCTTTGAATTCTTAGGAAAAGCAATTACATCCCTGATATTGCCACGATGAGCTAACAACCTAGCAAAACGATCAAGTCCGATTGCTAGGCCACCATGTGGTGGGAATCCATAATCCAAAGCACGAAGAAAGTATCCAAATTGAGCTTCAGCACTCTCTTTGGTAAATCCAAGGGCCTTAAACATTTTTTCTTGAAGTTCACGGGTATGAATACGAATTGATCCACCACCAAGTTCAAGACCATTTAAGATAATGTCATAACTTTGAGCATGTGCTTTATGAGGATCTTCCCCGTCATTTAAGTAATGTTCATCACCCTTATTCGGCATGGTAAACGGATGGTGAGCCGCTACCCAACGTCCTGCACCTTCATCATATTCAAACAGAGGCCAGTCCACAATCCACAAGAAGTTGTACTGATCTTCTGGAATCATGTTCAGTTCGCTGGCAATCGCCACTCTTAAATATCCTAAAGTATCCGCAACCACTTTACTTCGATCAGCAGCAAACAACAACAAGTCACCGTCTTTAGCCCCGGTCGTTTCTTTAATTTTACTTACCATTGCTGGATCTTTAAAGAATTTAGCAATTGGGCCAGAAAATCCGTCATCTGTAACCTTCATCCATGCTAGTCCCTTAGCACCAAACCGTTTTACATACTCACCATATTTATCAATATCTTTTCTTGAGAACTGTTTGGCTCCATCAGGGACGGCAATGGCCTTTACTTGACCACCGTTCTTAATGGCCGAACTAAAGACTTTAAAATCAGAATCTGCTACAACATCCGAGAGATCTTTTAACTCCATTTTAAAACGTGTGTCAGGTTGGTCAGTTCCAAATCGATCCATTGATTCTTGCCAAGTAATTCTTTCAAATGGTGTATCAACGTCGACATTGACCGTATCCTTCATAACCTTTTTAATCAATCCCTCGGTAAGGTCCTGAATCTCCTCAGCTGACAGAAATGAAGTTTCCATGTCGATTTGAGTAAATTCGGGCTGCCGATCGCCACGTAAATCCTCGTCTCTAAAACAACGAGCAATCTGATAGTAACGATCAAAGCCCGCACCCATTAATAATTGTTTAAATTGTTGAGGAGACTGTGGGAGCGCATAAAAAGAACCAGGGTATACTCGTGATGGAACCAGGTAATCCCTGGCACCTTCAGGGGTTGAAACCGTTAAATCTGGCGTCTCAATATCAATAAACCCATTTTCATCAAAATATTTGTGAGTTGACTGTAAGATTCGGTTCCGAATCATCAATCCCTTTTGCATTACTGGTCGTCTTAAATCAAGATAACGATACTTTAACCTCAAATCATCAGAAGCATTGATATCATTCTTAATCTCAAATGGAGTCTGTTTTGATGTGCTTAAAACCTTAGCATCAGAAACGTCAACTTCCACTTTTCCAGTGTGAATATCAGGATTGATTTCTTTTTCAGATCTAGCAACCACTCTTCCTTTAATTTGGATTACGTACTCGTTTTTAACTGATTCAGCTACCTTAAAAGCATCCTCACCATTTTTCTCATTAAAAACCAGTTGAACAATTCCAGCACGATCCCGAAGATCGATAAAAATTAAACTTCCTAAATTCCGTTTTTTGGCAACCCATCCATCAAGAACCACTTCTTGATCTAAATAATCTTCGTTAACATTTCCAGCATAAGTCGTTCTTTTCATCTACCACATCTTCCTCTCATTGAGTCAAAAGTATAAAAAAAGGCGAGCCATGTAATCACAAGGGCGCAATTAGCACGGTACCACCTTTTTTGGTTCTCTTATTTATTAATTTTACCTAGATGCGTCTTTACCATTTTATAGGACATACCATTTCAGCAATTAGGTACTCTCTTAAGACCAGCAAACGGTTACTATTCATCTTCAACGGCATTTCAAATCAATTTAAGATTAATAAAACCCAGATGAATTGTCAAGATTCAAGTTAATTTTTTTATTATAGACTTAAGGAAACAGTAAAAAAGTTATACTATTATGAGTAATCATATAATCCAATGAGGCACTTAAAATGAAAACAAAATTTTACATAAAGAACAAACGAGGATTTTATACTACCCTAATAATTATTGGAACAACCTTAATCATCCTCCTAATCATGCTAGTTAAAAACAATATTGGAGTTGGATTCAATAATCTAGCCATTAAGACTGGTCCAGGAATCCAGTACAAAACGGTTAAAACCGTCAATCGTGGCACCCGATTACAAATCCTGAGCGAAAAGAATAATTGGTATCGAGTGGTTTATAAAAATCAAAAAATTGGTTGGATTCCAACCTGGTTAGTGAATAATAATAAGATTACTAATGCCACTAAACTATCAGAAACAACCATTGTATTGGATCCTGGTCATGGTGGTAATGATTCTGGAGCGCTTTCAACGCATGGTCAAAAAGAAAAAACGTACACTCTTCAATTAGCTCAGAAGGTTGCAAATAAACTGCGGAATCAAGGCGCACATGTTATTATGACAAGGGATTCAGATAAATCCGTTAGTTTATATAAAAGACCAGATTTTTCAACTGATAATCATGCCAATCTCTTCGTTAGTTTTCATTTTGACTCGTCCAGTACGGATAATACTGCCAGTGGTTTTACAAATTATTACTATCACGCCGGCAAATCCAAACAACTGGCATCCGACATTAATTCATACATGGGAAACGTTCCTCTTAATAATCGAGGGGTTCAGATTGGTAATTATCTAGTAATCAGGGATGTTTCTATCCCGTCAGTTTTACTTGAAATGGGATATATTAACAACGATCATGACTTTAACAAAATTAAAAATCCCACCTACCAAAATCTGGTCGCAAATGACGTTCTCAAAGGAATCAACCGTTATGTAAATAAAACTTACTAGAAAGGAGTTTATTATGAAAAAATTAGATCAAGAGTGGATTAACCAGTTGCCATTAAAAAACGTTCAATCACTATCTCCCGTCTCAGGCGGAGATATTAACGATTCATACCAGGTTAAAACCCCAGACCATGTCTATTTTATGAAGGTTCAACCAGGTCGTGGAAAACAGTTTTTTGACCACGAAGTTGAGGGAATTCACCTTTTATCACAAGCTGCCAATGTTCCTACAGTAGTTTCCTCTGGCGAAATCAATGGAGATGGATTCCTTATCCTCGATTGGATTGACGTCGGATCTGGGAATCAATATGATTTAGGAAAAATGGTTGCCAACGTTCATAAAGTTCATAACGATCAGTTTGGTTTAGACCATAACTTTGATGCTGGTAAAATTCCTAAAAACAATCATTGGCAAGACACTTGGCAAAAATTTTACGTTGAACAAAGAATTGATCCCCTAGTTAAGATTGCAGCTAAAAAGGGTCGCTGGAATGACTCCCGCGACCAACATTATCAAGTTATGTGCCAACAAATTATCGATTACTACACTAAACACCCAGTGACTCCTAGCCTTCTTCATGGAGACTTGTGGTCAGGAAACGCCATTTTTACCAGTAAACATGAACCAATGTTAATTGATCCCGACGTTTACTTTGGTGATCGTGAATATGACCTAGGAGTTACAACCGTTTTTGGAGGATTTGATCGCGACTTTTATCGTGGCTATAATGACACATATCCAATTGAGCCAGGCTTTGAAAATCGCGTTGGCTGGTACCGCTTTTACTACGCTTTAGTCCATGTAGTTCTTTTCGGTGAAACCTTTGGACCTTTATTAGATGGAATCCTTAGCTCATTTAATTAACTTTGATATTTCATCAAAACTATGAGCTACGTAATCAGGGTCACCTTGATCCTCAATCACATAGTCAGGATCAAACAAGATAGTTTTAACCCCGGCATTATGGCCAGCATCAACATCTAATCGCCGATCACCAATCATAAAAGTAGATGATCGGTCTAAGTCCATATTATTAATTAAATAATTCAGAGACTCAGGATTGGGTTTCCTTTTAAACGACTGTTTACTGGTTACAAAACCATTAAACAGTTTTTTTAGGTCAAAATCATTTAATAATGTTATGGCTTGATCATCACGATGAGTTAACAGTCCGTTGCTCCCACCAGTACCAATTACATCACTTAAAACAGCTCTAACCCCAGCAAATGGTTTCGCCAACATGACCTCATCACGCTCAAATTGCTTATATGAGCGAGAAAATTGATCTCGATTAATGTTAAAGCTAGCACAATACTTGGTCTCACTAGCTCCAAGTGAATGAATCCGCATGTCTTCATAAATTGATTCAGAATCAAAATTAACGTCACTAACACCATTTTCGTCCAATGCTTTACAAAATGAAGTTACCATGTAGGGATAAGTGTTAAAAAGAGTACCATCAAAATCCCAAATTGCGTTTACCATATCAATTATTTTCCTTTTTTTGGTAATTTAAAATAAAAGTAGATGGACCATGATTTTCTAAATCCACGTCCATATCAGCTCCAAAGACGCCAGTTTCTACTTTCAATCCGTTTTTTTTGAGGGCATCATTAAATGATTCATAAATTTTCTTCGCATGATCAGGATCACCCGCGCCGGTGAAAGTAGGCCGATTACCCTTTTTAGTGTCGGCCAGCAGAGTAAATTGCGAAACTGACAAAATTGAACCCGAGACCTGTTTAATATTTAAATTCATTTTACCGTTTTCATCTTCAAAGATCCGAAGATGAGCGACTTTGTGAGCAAGGTGATCAACTTCATCCTGTCCATCAGAATCCTGAGCGCCAACCAGAATTAAGTACCCCTTCTTAATGGCACCCCTAACCTGATCATTAATTTTAACTTCTGCCCGATTAACTCGTTGAATGACTAACTTCATTATCCGTTATCCTTCCGTTCGTTTAACCTCATAAACATCTGGAACCGCATTTACACTATCAATAATTCGGTCAAGTTGCTGAACATTTCGGACCCCAACTGAAACCCGAATTGAAACCAAATCCTCGTGAATAACCTTTCCTTCTACCGAATTAAGATTCTTGGTAGCGGAATTAACCCGTTTTAGTATGTCATTTAATAATCCGCTCCGATTGTATCCCTGAATCTCTAGATCACTGTCATAAGTAATGGCATTATCTTCTACTTTGCGCCAATTAAGGTTGATAATACGATTATTCCCGGTCTTAGCTTGAAGAAGGTTCGGGCAATTAGCACGATGAACAGAAATTCCATTTCCCATCGTGATATAACCCTCGATCTCATCGCCTGGAACTGGATCACAACAACGACTAATATGAACTAAAAGATTATCAACACCCTCGATTTTAATGTTATCTTCTGGTTTCTTGCCTTGTTCAGCATCTTCACTCTCATGAGAAATGGTCTTATGACCCTCTAACACGTCTCGTTCAGCGTCTTCTTGCCGTTTCTTTTCAATTTCATTTTTTTCAGGCTCCAGAAGTCGGTTAACAACTCCGTTAGGTTGAATATCACCAAAACCAATCGCAGCGTATAAATTATCAATACTTGTATAATGCATTTCATTGATAACCCGCGTTAAATTATCATCACTAAGAATTGTTGTTGGATCAAATCCAGAATCAACAATGTCTTTTTCCAACGTTTCTTTTCCAGAATTAATGTCATCATCATGACTACTACGCTTAAAGAATTGCTTAATTTTATGTTTGGCCCGACGGGTTTTTACCATGGACATCCAATTTTTTCCTGGACCATCAGAACTACTTGACGTAATAATGTCGACAATATCCCCATTTTTAATTTCATAATCAAGAGGAACTAACTTGCCATTCACTCTCGCACCAGTAGTTGAATTACCAACATCAGTGTGGATGGAATATGCCATGTCAATCGGGATGGATCCCTTAGGAAGTTCAATTACATCTCCAGATGGGGTGAAGGCATAGACGCGATCACTAAATAAGTCTCCCTGCACACTATCCATGAAATCAGAAGCATTTTCTGATTCTTCTTGAATCTCAATAATTTTCTTAAACAAATTTAGCTGAACATTACTCTTGTTACTTTCAACCTCATCTGTTTTGCCTTCCTTATATGCCCAGTGTGCGGCAACCCCATATTCAGCAATGCGATGCATTTCTTCCGTCCGAATTTGGATTTCAAGTGGCTTGCCTTCTGGTCCAACAACTGTAGTATGCAATGATTGATACATATTAGGCTTTGGCATTGCAATGTAATCTTTAAAACGATCTGGAAATGGCTTCCATTCCGTGTGAATGGCTCCTAAAACGGCATAACAATCTTTAACTGATTTAACAATTACACGAACGGCCAATAGGTCATAAATTTCTTTGAAGTCTTTATGTTTGTCATGCATTTTGCGATAGATGGAATAAATATGCTTAGGTCGTCCGTAAACCTCACCTTTGATGCCTAAACCTTCAATTGCTTGTTGAACTTTCTTAACCGCTCTATTAACATATGCAACTCGTTCATTTCGCTTTGAATTCATCAAGTTAACGATCTCATAATAATCATCTGGCTTTAGGTAACGGAGTGAAAGGTCCTCTAACTCCCACTTGATGGTTCCAATTCCCAAACGATCCGCTAGAGGCGCATAAATATCGAGGGTTTCCTGTGCAATTCGTTTTTGTTTATCGGGACGAAGGGCATCCAAGGTCTCCATATTATGAAGGCGATCGGCTAACTTAACGATCATTACTCGAATATCCTTACACATCGCTAATAGCAACTTTCGATGATTCTCTGCCAGCTGCTCTTTACTAGATTTATATTTAATTTTACTGAGTTTTGAGACCCCATCAACGATTAATGAAACATGGTCACCGAAAAGTTCAGTTATATCTCCGATGGTTGCTCCAGTGTCTTCAACAACATCATGAAGAAACCCAGCCGTAATTGTTTCTGCATCCATATGAAGATCAGTTAAAATACCAGCAACCTCAACTGGATGATTAATATAAGGTTGCCCTGATGCTCGCTTTTGATCTTCATGAGCAATCTTTGCAAATTTATACGCTTTTTTAATCATTTGAATATCATTTTTGTCTAGATACTCAGATGCTTCATCAAATATTTCTTTTGGTGTCCATTCTTTAACTTTCGACATGTTATCCCTACTTAGTTTGTTTTAGTTCTAATAACGTTGACACTGCTGATAAAAGGTAAAGTGGTGCTGATTCAGTTCGTAAGATTCTTGGACCCAAACCAACTGAAACAAAGCCCACATTCTCTAACTGTTCAACCTCACTAGGAGAAATTCCACCCTCTGGGCCAAAGAAAACCATGAGGTCTTGTCCCGTTTTCATTTGTGAAACTATTTTATAAAGCTTGCTATTTTCGCCATGTTTAGCAGCTTCTTCATAAGCCATCACTTTGTAATCAGACTTAATTTTACTAACATGATTGATTGAATCTACGTACTTCACATCTGGAATTAAATTTCGATGAGACTGTTCGGCCGCGCTTTTAGCAATTTTTTGTAACCTTTTAATTTTTTTAGGTGCCTTACTACCCCACTTAGCAATGGCCCAATCAGTTGGAGTAAAAATAATCCGATCGGCTCCCATTTCCGTTGCTTTCTGCGTAATCAAATCCGCCTTACTACCCTTTGGAAGTCCACAAACAATCGTTACCTTAACGGGAAGTTCAACATTCTGATTAGTTTTCTCAGTAATTTTAATGGTTGGCGTAGCTTCATCAACCAGTTCCCCAACGTATACGATCTCTTGATTAGATACAAACTCTGCTTTTGATCCTCGTTCGGCCCGCATCACACCATTCCAATGATGGGAAATATCGTCTGGAAGCTCAATGATTTGACCAACTTGAAGGGGATGATTTAAAAAATAATGTTGCAATTAATTCTCCTCGCTAACTTTTTCTGCAATGACAGAACGCCAGTCTTTCATGGTTAAAACCTGATTAATCTTAAAATGATGCTTTTTAAGGGTAGCAATTACTTCATCTAGTTTATCAGCAATAATTCCAGAAGTAATAAAGATTCCCCCGTTATTTAAACACTTTTCAGCTTGTGGGATTAAAGGAATAATAATTTCAGCAAGAATATTAGCAACTACGATATCCGCCTTGATATTAATTCCGTCTAATAAATTGTTAACCTTCACCTGAATTTCTTGCATACCTGGATTCAGTGCAATGTTTTTTTCAGCTGATTTAACCGCTACATCATCAACATCATAAGCATTAATGGTTCCAGCTCCTAATTCCCTAGCAGCAATACTTAACACACCTGATCCAGTTCCTACATCAAGCATAGTTTCATCGCCACGAATTGTCATTTCTAGGGCTTGCATTGCTAACTTAGTAGTCGGATGAGTACCGGTTCCAAACGCCATCCCTGGATCCAAACGAACCATTAACTCATCAGGATTCTTAATGTCATAATCTTCCCAACTTGGAACCACGGTTAAAAATCTTGTAACTCGTTCTGGGTGATAATACTTCTCCCAAGAAGTGGCCCAGTCTTCATCCTTAACTGATTTAACACTAACTAGATTTGGACCAGGATCTAAGCCAAACTGGTTCAAACTTCCTACTTTATTTTTCACTTTTTTTACAACATTATCAACGTCAATCTTATCCTTAAAATAGGCACTGACTTGTGCCTCATTCAAATTATAATCAGTTCTAGAATCACCTAGCTCATATTGGTCCCAATTAGCCTCGCGTTTTAGAACTTCATAATCATTTCTGTCATCAATCTGAACTCCAGTTGCCCCTTGTTCCATTAAAATATTGGAAACAGCGTCAACGGCTTCATGACTCGTTTTTACTGAAATTTTAACTAAATTCATCCTTTAAACCTCATTCTTTTTATAAAAAAAGCACCCGTTAACTGGATGCATTATTTTTATTATCTTCAATTTTTTCAAGCTTTTGCTCATGCTGCTTTAAATGACCAGCTAAATACTTAAGCAATCCTCGTTCAGTCTTAAAAATTCGGGGATGCTTTTGCTTATGCAATCGAAGATCAATTTCTTTAATTCTTTGTCGTCCAGTCCAACCGTGTCCGTAGCGAATAATGAGTCGATTATTCAAATTATTCTTACCAAAGCGAAATACGTAGATATTATCTGGGGTAATTAATGGTCTAATATATGTCTTTTTATAATGATATCCTTGATCGCGCAAAAACTTTTTAGTTTGATCTAACATATTTATCCTCCTCTCGTATTTTTATTTACACTCGTCCTTAAAACCTTTAGTCTATATCATAATGGAGAAATATTTAATTAGCAAGCATCTATCATACAGCAAATAAAAAGACGTGCTTTACCACGTCTTTTTATAACTATTCAAATTATAAACTAAACAATTTGACAGAATTCAATCTTTTCGTGGTTAGGACCATAAATGTTGAAGAAGCGAATTCCCTTGTCCCAGAATGGACGAGTATCAATTTCATCTTCCTGAACGTCTAAGCCCATTTTCTTAGCTTCTTTAAATGCTGCATCAGCATCAGTGGTATTTAATGAAATATGGTTAATAGCACCGTCTTTATCAGCAACTGGATCGCCTTCCCATGTTTCAATCATCAAATTACCATACTTCATGAAAGCACAACGATTTCCTTGATACATAAATTGGCCAGCTTTATCAAAGCCTAATTTCTTGTAAAAATCGATTGTTTCATCTAAATCTTTGGCAGGAATTCCAACGTGTTGGATACCTGTGAAGTAGTCACTAAGTGCCATAATAATTCTCCTTATGATATATTTTTTCACTTTATGTGAAATCTCTAACAACTACATTGTAAGACATTAACGATAATTAATAAAGTCATACTATTAGTTTATTTTATTAATTTGGCACTTACAATTTCATCCCATCTAAGGATTTGATCACCTACGATGACTAAATTTTTATAGTAACCCTTCATCGTACCGATGATCTGTTCAATTTTTAATTCCTTCTTATCGTAGTAAGCATATTGGAGTTCCACCTTAAGACGATTAGCAAATGACTTTTGCAGAACCTCATCAATTTTCGAATGATCCATTTGATCATCTAATTTTCTTTGCTGTTGTTCTGCTTTTTGCTTCCTTAACTTACTTAATTTGCTAGTATGGTCTGATAAAAAATAGCCCTGCCATTTTTTAATACCACGATCATGATAATCAAATTTAAAAAAATTCTGAACAGCTTTTTCATTCATAATGGTTCTCCTAACTCTAACTTTGAATTTTTCTTTGCGCCGTTGGCCAAACTAAGTTCCCAAAATTACGATAATAAGTAGTTAATAAATTACGTTTGCCTACGTAATTAACGATTGCCTCCAAAAATTCCAAGTCATAATTTGAAATAACATAAAGCGGTTGTGATCGCTCCTGTTGGTACTTTTTCTTAGAACTTAGAAACCAATCATACTCATAATCAAAAACATTATTAACAATCATCATCCAGTAGCGGGTCCTTGGAACGCGTAAAAATAAATGATCAATATTGGCTAAGATTTCGTTTCCTGCCAAGGTGACATCACTATTCATAGGAATTGCCTCCATTATGTCCTCCTACCAGATTTGACCTAGAAATCGCGGTAGCACCGTTACACAAACTATTCGCGTTTAATAAAGCGGCATTTCCAAATTGTTTCCGAATTTGATCGCCAGTTTTGTTTAACACATTTTGTTTGATGGTCCTTTGATTATCTCTAAATAAGTCAAGTTGTTCACCTACTTTAGGTGATAAATGACCATATTCTACCCCAATATTGCGAATCATCTCGCCATTCCAATTTCTCTCAAATAATTCAGTCAAATCACGACCAAGTTCATAACTATCATCAGTCGGATTAATCTTCATTGATTGAGAAAACCCACTGCTACCAGCTACTTGCTTCGTTGCAAAGGAAAAACCAATAAACAAGGTGATACATTCCGTTTGCAAATGGTGATTACGAATCCTAGAAGCAACTTGACTCGCAACCTCTTTAATAACTATTTCGATCTCACTTCGGCTTGTATAGTCTCTTGGGAGAACCTGTGAGTTACTATAACTTTTATCTTTGGTATGCATGGGCTGTCTTAAATTACTTCGATCAATTCCCCACGCTGTAGCAAATAATTGCAATCCAATGATTCCCATCTTCTCCTTAATCAAATATGGATTAGCGTGAGCCAAATCATTCATATTATAAATTCCAAGGTGATTTAAGTTAGCTGCGGTTCTTTTCCCAATTCCCCACACGTTCGTTAATTTTTGAATGTTCCAAATTTTGTTTGGGACATCTTTATAGTGGATTTCTCCCACTAAATCGGAATCATGTTTGGCATAAACGTCCAACGCAATTTTGGCTTGAACAGGATTATCGCCAATTCCAACCGTGGTATATAATCCTAAGCGACTTCTAACTTCCTCTTGAATTTTAAGTGCAACATTTCTTAAACTGTTGCCAAATAAATGCCATGTATGAGTCATATCAAGTAATGATTCGTCAATTGAATACGGCAAAATATTATTTTCATCAGTAAATTCAGTAAAAATATCATTAATCTGCAAGTTCTTCTTAATGTACAAATTCATTCGTGGCGGAACAATCAAAAGCCTAGGATCATTAGGTAGATCACGTTGCCTGCTAACGTTACTAATTCCAAACAACTTTTTGGTCATTGGAGATGCCGCCAAAATTAATCCACCGTTGGTATTAGCCTGTTCCGACATCACCACTAATATAGAACGAAGTGGGTTAAGCCCTCGCTTCACACTTTCACAACTGGCATAAAATGATTTGTTATCAATAAAAAAATAAACTCCGTGAGGTTCTTCGTCATAATCCAAAATATCACCTACTCGAACACCTGTTCGTATTAAATATTACTATCTTTTATTGGTAATGTAAATAAAATTTTTATGATACTCTTGAATTATTAAAAAAATAAGGAATGAAAGTAATGAATAAATTTAAGAAAATCGCACTAACGGCCGGATGCGCCATTTTATTGTTGACTATTCCAACCGAAATTTCGCTTGCTTCTGGTTCCAATCAATCAGAACTAATTGCTCAAGAAAAATCACTTACCAAACAGAGCCAACAACTATCCCAACAAATTAATCAAGCACAAGATGATTTAAATCAAAAACACGTCACAATTAAGCCAGTCTCTAATCAACAACTGGTTTCATCGCATCCTAAAAAGGACCCTACTTCTGCAAGGGTAGTTCAAAACTCTGAAGATAAAACTGATACCAATAACAATCAAAAAATCATTGGAAATCGCAACTCTCATGTTTACCATCTTCCGAGTCAAAACAATTATCAGATGAAAAGTAAAAACGCGGTTTATTTTAACTCTGTAGCGGATGCACAAGCTGCTGGATACCGGGAGGCTAAACGATGAAAAAGTGCCTCATTATCCCTATTACGTTAGTTAGTTTACTGATGACTGGATGCTCACAACAGTTCCAACCAGCTCATAATCATTCAGCCAACTCCAGTCAAAATACTCAGCAACTTCAAAAGAACGTGAACAATTTACAACGTCAGGTTGATACCAAAAAGGCAAAACTCAAAAAGCTTCATTATCAGTTAAAGAACTCATCCAATCTAAAGCTAAGTGACCTAAACTATGATGGAAATCAGGAAGTCGAAGTTGATCATAATAATCCTCATTTTGCTCCTTCAGAATTAAATCATAAAAGTCCTTGGCTAAAGTTTAACAATCTTGATCACCTTAATCGTGCTACCGATGCCAATGGCATGTTGAATATAAAAACAATGCCAACTAAAAAACGAGAACCACTTACTTTCAATCCAACCGGGTGGCATAACAAGCGAATTAATAATGGCTGGCTTTATAATCGGAGTCATTTAATTGGTTATCAGCTCTGCGGTGAAAACAATAATCCTAAAAACTTGATCACGGGAACCAGAACCCTTAACGCTCCACTAATGCTTTATCACGAAGATGACATTGCTACCTACTTAAAGCAAAACCGAAATAACTATGTTAGATACCAAGTAACTCCAATTTATCGTGGTAACGAACTAGTAAGTCGCGGAGTCCAAATGAGAGCCCAATCAGTTGGAAATAACCAAATTCACTTTAACGTCTACATCTTTAACGTTGAACCTGGATATAATATTGACTATCAAAATGGATATAGTACTAAGGGATAAAAAAAGACGATGACATTTAGTCATCGTCTTTTTACGTTATCTATCAGCTATTAACCGTTTTGGTATGGAACCATGCAATGTTCTTATCAAAGAAACTTAGAAGGTCATTAAATAGATACAAAATGTAGGTTAAGAATAACGTCCAATTTGCTCCACCTTGATAAGCAGTAATTCCCCATAGAATAATTGAGAATATCCCTTGAGCAAGCCAGAAATAATAAGTATCACGAAATCTCAAAGTAGTTAAAAGAGCTCCTGTAATTCCAATTGTTGCAGCAAAGCTATCTACAAATGGTCGTGGACTATCACTATATCCATGTTCCCAAGCATATAAAGCTCCTAATACTACAACAAAGAATAGCGCTGTCAACCCCCAATTCATCAGTGTTTTCTTAAGATTACCCTTAATAGTTAATTTCTTGATATGTTTGTCAACATTAGTAGCCCAACTAGGAATTAGCAAAACCGGAATATCCAAAAGTACAATGTATGTAGTCTGTAGAATAATATCATTGTAATTCTTAGCGGTAAAAGCAACGTAAATATAAATCAAAGCACTGACTAAACCAAAAATTCCGTTTAGTGGTTTAGTATTGGTAATAGAAATAGTGGTGGTGAATCCAAGCATTCCAGCTAACATGGTCATAATCGCAATAAACGTAATTGGCTGTGTAACAGTTGATCCAGCAATTACTCCTAAACCAAACAGAAGTAACAAATAGCTAGTAAAACTCCACCCCTTCATCTGATTAACATACCAACTTGGCTTTAGTATGTCATAAGCAGCAATATCGTTTTTCCCTGACATAAATAATCATCCTTTCTCAAAATTTGAATCCATTATTATCATCACACATTCATCACTTTGAGACAAATCAACGAAAAACGATGAATTCTACAAATTTGCGAGTTACTGGCCTATAAAAAATTTCAGTTTTTTTAATTAAGTTTCTTTTCCATTCAATCCAAATTAATGAAATGATTAAAGATTTAAATAGTTACTAATTTAAAAAAATGTACCACTGATAAACATAAAAGATGTTGTAAAAGTAAGTGATAAATATGTATAATGGATATTGAAGTCCAAAGGAGGAATAATCATGTTAATAAACGTCCCATTCTCAATCAAAGCTGATGGAATTCATGACCTCAGAAAAATTACCGTTAAAATGCCTTCAGGTGAAGAAGTCAGATTAGACGCTGCTACCCTTGACGATATTGATCGTGATCACGAACACCTTCTAACCATTACGAAAGATCCTCATCATGAACTGGGAACTCCCGGGGAAAGTATTTCTTTTGATAACTTTGGGGAGAAGAATTCGTTCCCATCAAATAGTAAAGTTATTTTCATGGCAATTCCAAAATAAAAAGAAGTACTACTTTTTAAGTAGTACTTCTTTAGCGAATAAGCTTCATAATTATGAGAATTCGCTGGTAAAAATTCGTAAAGTGTGATTAAATATAAAGTGTAGATTAGAGAGGTAATAAATTTCTGTTGCATTCTCAACATTCACATCAACTAAGACTTTCCACTCCTACTGCTTACTGGTCTTAGATACGTGTGCTCTTTTATTTCATAGATCTTTACTTATTAGATTGTTACTTCTCATAACTATGTTACAGTTTTTTAACCTCTCTAATCGTCGAAAGCACTCAATTTGAGTGCTTTTTTTGTACATTCAAATCCCCTGGCGTGAATTCTTTAATCTTTACCTTACTTTTACAGTATATTATATTAGCTGTTACTAATCAAGTATATAAGTAAAAAATATCAAAATATATTCCTTATAAGGGAACACTAAAACTAATCATGAAGCAATTTTTATCTTGTAAAAAATTTTTCTAAGAAATTTTTACAATCATATTGTTGCTTATATCACATATCATACACCCCACAGTTATAGGGTTTCTAGTTACTGATGTGAATTTAAATCAGATTATTGATTTAGGAAAATCTCTAAAAAACATGGGGCATATATTCATACTTGTATCCAATTCAATTGTGCAATCCATAACATCAGCTAATGGTTTCTATAACCGATATTCCATTATTCATGATCATTTCCTAATAATTAATTAAAATCCCATTATTTTCCAATTAAAAAACCACTATTCTATAATAGTGGTTTTTAATAATAAATAAAATACCAAATTTTAATTTTTAAAACATTATTATTGTTATTTAACGAATGGTTGGTGTTTCATTTTAATATGTTCCACTCCACCTTCTAAAAAGATACCGCCCGTGGGCACAAAATTAAATGATGTATATAAATCTTCCACGTATTTTTGGGCTTCGATCCTAATTTCTTTCTTAGGATACTTGTCAGCAATTAAATTCATGATATTTTCGACTAAATTCTTCCCTAAATGGTTACCACGATGATCACGCTTAACTACGATTCTCCCAAAAGTCACATAATTGGTTTGTTCATATATTCTCCCGTAACAAACAATTTGGTTATCATCATCAACCAAGAAGAGATGCCAAGATTTTTTGTCATTATCATCAATATCTTGTAAGGTAATTTTTTGTTCAACGACGAATACTTCACACCTTAGTTGATAAATCTTAAACAATTCATCCAAAGTCAATTGACTAAATTTTTTTACTTTCCACATAAAATCGCTCCTAACAATTGAAGATGGTCAATTATACATCATTACTAATATTACCTATAAAAAAAGAACGACAATTATTACTTGTCGTTCTTTTGATCTTCATCAGTTTGCAAAACAGCCATAAAGGCTTCCTGTGGGATATCAACTTTTCCTACTGCCTTCATGCGCTTTTTACCACGTTTCTGTTTTTCTAATAATTTAGCCCGACGATCAGGATCACCAGTATGAATCCTAGAAGTAACATCTTTTCGGTATGCTTTAATGTTAGTTCTAGCAATAATAGTGGCTCCAATTGCTGCTTGAATTGGAATTTCAAAGTTTTGTCGTGGAATAATTCCCTTTAATTTTTTGACAATTTCCCGACTTCGGCCAGCAGCAAACTGTTTGTGTGAAATAAAACTCAGAGCATCAACCTTATCGCCATTCAAAAGAATGTCGACTTTAACCAGATCACTTTGCCGGTACTCAGAAAGTTCATAATCAAGGGATGCATATCCATGAGTGCTTGACTTTAATTTATCAAAAAAGTTAAAAATGATTTCAGATAATGGCATTTGATAAATCACATTAACTCTTGCATCATCCAGATACTCCATCGTAACAAATTGGCCACGACGATCCTGACACATCTCCATTACGGCTCCAACATAGTCATTTGGTACCATAATACTAGCTTTAACAAACGGCTCTTTAATGTCTTTAATTGATGAAACATCAGGCATCTCAGATGGATTCTCAACTTCAATTGTGCTTCCATCGTTTAGGTCAACGTGATAAGTTACAGATGGTGCCGTAGTTATCAAATCAAGCCCAAACTCTCGTTCCAATCGTTCTTGAACCACGTCCATGTGAAGTAAGCCAAGAAATCCACAACGAAAACCAAATCCCAACGCTTCAGATGATTCAGGCTCAAATTCAAGCGAGGCATCGTTTAATTTAAGTTTTTCAAGTGCTTCCCTTAAATCATCAAATTTAGCATTATCTGTAGGATACAACCCAGCATAAACCATCGGAATCATTTCACGATATCCGGGCAATGCCTTCTCGGTTGGATGATCAGCATCCGTGACTGTATCACCAACTCGAGTTTTAGTAATATCTTTGATACTAGCAGTAATGTAACCAACGTCTCCAGCCATTAAATATGTTCGTTGAAGTGGCTTGGGAGAGTTAACTCCAACTTCAGTTACCTCGTACTCACTACCACTATTCATCAGACGAATCTTATCTCCGGGTTTAACTACTCCATCATAAAGACGAACACTAAGAACAACTCCACGATAATCATCGTAGATAGAATCAAAGACTAAGGCTTTAAGGGGAGCTTCAATGTCTCCCTTCGGTGCTGGGATTTTTTGAACAATTTCTTCTAATAAATCCTCAACCCCAAAACCACTTTTAGCACTAATTTCTACTGCATCTGAGGTATCCAAGCCGATAACATCTTCGATCTCTTTTTTAGTTTTTTCTGGTTCAGCAGAAGGCAAATCAATCTTGTTGATCACCGGAATGATTTCAAGATCATCATCAATGGCTAAGTAAACATTCGCCAAAGTTTGTGCTTGAACCCCTTGAGTAGCGTCTACCACTAACAAGGCGCCTTCACAAGCTGCTAAGCTCCGTGAAACTTCATAAGAAAAATCAACGTGTCCAGGGGTATCAATTAAATGAAATACATAATCAACCCCATCTTTTGCATGATAAGTCAATTCCACTGCATTCAATTTAATGGTAATTCCGCGTTCACGTTCTAGATCCATGTTATCTAAAATTTGATCCTGCATGTCTCGTTTGGCAACTGTATCAGTTAACTCAAGAATTCGATCCGCTAAAGTCGATTTACCGTGATCAATATGAGCAACAATTGCAAAATTTCTTGTGCGGCGTTGCTTTTCTTTCATTTTTTTATAATCCACGATATTCTCCTACTTTCATTATGCAATTCGTTCAAGTCGTTATTACTATTATAACAACCACACATATGTATAACAAACAAATAAAGGAGTGGCCACATGGCTACTCCTTTATTTGTTTACTTAAATGCATCTTTCATTTTATCAAAGAAATTCTTATTTTCATCGATATTAGTATCACCACTAGCTTCAGCCAGTGCTTGTAAGGCAACCTTTTGCTTAGAGTTAAGTTTCTTTGGTGTTTGAACCTTAACTTTAACCATTTCATCACCATTACCATTTCCATGTAACTTAGGGGCACCCTTTCCTTTCAAACGGAAAACAGTGCCAGTCTGGGTTCCAGCAGGAATCTTCAAGTCAACGTCACCATGAACTGTTTTGACTTGAATTTCTCCACCAAGAGCAGCGGTTGCAAATGAAATTGGTTGATCAAAGTAGATAGTTGGACCGTCTCTTCTAAAGTACTTACTTTGAAGTACTCTAAAGATTACATACAAATCACCATAAGGTCCACCGTTTTCACCAGCGTCTCCCTGGCCTTGCATATGCATTTGTTGGCCTTCTTCAACACCAGCTGGAACAGTAACTTCAAGTGAATGTTGTTTCTCAACTTTACCAGTTCCACCACATGTTGGGCACTTGTCTTTGATAACTTTACCAGTTCCACCACATACAGGACATGGTTCCTGAGTCTGCATCTGTCCAAGTGGTGTATTAACAGTCTTAGTTACATAACCACTACCGTGACAGTTGGAACATGTTTCTGGTTTAGTACCTGGTTTAGCACCAGTCCCATGACATGTCGGACAGGTTTCTTCACGATTATATTTAATCGTCTTCTTAGTTCCAAAGACAGCTTCATCAAACGTTAACGTCATTTGATATTGTAAATCACGTCCACGACGTGGTGCAGTTGGATCAGCTCGACGTCTTCCGCCACCGCCGAAAATATCATTAAAGATATCAGAAAAGTCACCAAAACCTGCACCTTGACCGCCGGCATCAGCTCCGGCACCACCGCCAAAGCCACCAAAGCCTTGGGGACCATCTGCTGAGCCATACTGATCATAGTTAGCTCGTTTCTTTTTATCGCCTAAAACTTCATAGGCTTCAGTAATTTCCTTGAATTTTGCTTCTGCATCGGGAGCCTTATTAATATCTGGATGGTATTTTTTGGATAATTTTCGATAAGCGTGTTTAATGTCATCTTCACTGGCACTTTTATCAACGCCTAATACTTTATAATAATCTTTACTAGCCATTAGCTCGCCTCCAAACTCAAATAATACAACAAAAAGCCAAAGCCTACCAAACCGACTTTAGCTTTCGTCAATTTTAACAACGCCAATCGCCAAAACTACTTTTTGTCATCGTCATGAACTTCATGGTAATCGCCGTTAACAGTGTCGCCATCATCATTTCCATTTCCTTTATCTGATGATCCACCATTAGCGTCATTTCCACCTTGTTGTCCTTGACCAGCTTGGCCTTGGTTTTGTTGATACAATTTGACTGCTAAAGCTTGAACTTTTTCGTTCAAAGCATCTTTCTTAGTCTTCATTGCATCAGTATCGCCATCTTCTTTGGCTTTTTTGAGTTCGTCTTCAGCATCTTGAGCTGCCTTAATTTCATCATCTGAAACCTTACCTTTAACATCCTTCAATGTTTTATCAGTCTGGAAGATCAATTGGTCAACTTCATTATTCAAATCGACTTTGCTCTTCTTTTCCTTATCAGCATCTTCGTTGGCTTCGGCTTCTTTCATCATCTTATCGATTTCATCGTCTGAAAGACCATTGGAATCTTTGATGGTAATTTTTTGTTGTTTACCAGTTCCCTTATCCTTAGCGGAAACATTAACAATTCCGTTTTTATCAATATCAAAGGTAACTTCAATTTGTGGAACACCTCTTGGTGCAGCAGGAATATCAGTTAATTGGAAACGACCTAGTGACTTATCATCAGCAGCCATTGGACGTTCACCTTGTAAAACATGAATGTCAACAGCAGTTTGATTATCAGCGGCAGTTGAGAATGTTTGTGACTTTGAAGTTGGGATCGTAGTATTTCTATCGATTAACTTAGTAAATACACCACCCATGGTTTCAATACCTAATGACAATGGAGTAACATCAAGCAAAACGACATCCTTAACATCACCAGTAATAACTCCACCTTGAATAGCTGCACCTAGGGCAACAGCTTCATCAGGGTTAATTGAATGGCTAGGTTCCTTACCAGTCCATTTTTGAACTTCTTCTTGAACAGCTGGAATTCTAGTTGAACCACCATTAAGAATAACTTGGTCAATGTCACTTGCTGAAAGTCCAGCATCCTTTAAAGCATTGTCAAGAGGAGCTTTTGTTTTTTCAACTAAGTCAGAAGTTAATTCATTAAACTTTGCTCGAGTAAGAGTTGTTTGTAAATGAAGTGGACCATTTTCACCAGAAGAAATAAATGGAAGTGAAATTTCAGTTTGAGTTACACCAGATAAGTCCTTCTTAGCTTTTTCAGCAGCATCTTTCAAACGTTGCAAAGCCATCTTATCCTTTGAAAGATCAACTCCGTTTTCTTTCTTGAAGTTATCAATCAACCAGTCCATGATTCTCTTATCGAAGTCATCTCCACCTAAGTGGGTATCACCATTAGTTGAAAGAACTTGAAAGACTCCATCCCCTAATTCAAGGACAGAAACATCAAAAGTACCTCCACCTAAATCATAAACTAAGATTTTTTCATCTTTGTCTTTTTTATCTAAACCATATGCAAGTGAAGCTGCAGTAGGTTCATTAATAATTCTTTTAACATCAAGTCCGGCAATTTTACCGGCATCTTTGGTAGCTTGACGTTGAGCATCATTAAAGTAAGCAGGAACAGTAATAACTGCTTGACTAACAGTGTCGCCAATGTAATCTTCAGCATAACCCTTAATGTATTGCAGAATCATTGCTGAGATTTGTTGTGGGGTATATTCTTTACCATTTGCCTTAACTTTGTGACCCTGTTCACCCATGTGACTCTTGATTGATACAACCGTATCTGGGTTAGTAATTTCTTGACGCTTGGCAACTTCACCAACTTGGATATCACCGTTTTTAAAAGCAACTACTGAAGGAGTGGTTCTTGATCCTTCTGGATTAGTAATGATTTTTGGTTCATTACCCTCCATAACAGCTGCAGCTGAATTAGTAGTTCCTAAATCAATACCAATAACTTTATTACTTGCCATACCTAAAACCTTCTTTTTATATATTTAATAACAATTTAATTACTGTGCGACTACCACCATTGCTGGTCTTAGAACTCGATCAGCAATTTTATATCCACTTTGAAGAACGGATACCACGGTACCCTTTGGATGTTCATCACTTGGGGATACCGTCTGAACAGCTTGATGCTGACTTGGATCAAATTCCACTCCATCAGCATTAATTTCAGAAATATCATTATCCTTCAGAGCTTTTTCGAGGTGCTGCTGTACCATTTCGATTCCCTTTTTTAACTGCTTACCGTTTTCGTCAGAAACGTCAACGTTAAGCGCCCTTTTTAGGTCATCCATAACAGGAACAACATCTTTTGCAAAATCTTGTGCACCGTATTTAACTATATCAGCGCGTTCCTTTTTGTTTCGATTTTGAATGTTTTGAATCTCTGCTTCAGCTCTCAAGTACTTGTCTTGAACTGAATCTAATTTTTGCTTTAATTCATCAATCTTTTTTGCGGAATCATCTTTTTCATCCGTTTTTACATCTTTCTTTGGTTCGCTTGACTCGTCGACATTTTTCGATTCATCTTTAATATCTTTATTTTGTTTTTCTTTATCGCTCGCCATTTTGAACCTCCTTCTTATTTATCATAATTATTATAGTATCCGTTAATCCGCTTTTGAAGTTCATCTTTAAACGCATCAACTAGTCCTAAAACTTTTGGATAAGCCATCCGGGTCGGTCCAATCACAGCAATTCTTCCCATGCCATGAACACCAACATCATAAGTTCCGGAGATAATACTATAATTCTTCAATAAATCATTTCGTAGCTCGGAACCAATCATAACAGAAATGGGTTTAGCATCATTATCCAAAATCTGAGCCATATTCGAATTATCGCCAAACATTGAATAAAGTGGCTTCATATTCTTGATGTCTTTCTTATCGTCCATTGTGTCTAACAAATTCATTCTTCCACTAACAAAGAAATGGTCTTTAAGCGATTTGTTAATGACGTATTCGAATGCACTGACAAAATTTTCAGAAGAAGTTAAATAATCTCTAATTTCCTCAGGAATTGTAGTCTTAAGTTCATTCAAAACTTCGGGAATGGATTTACCTGAAAGTTTGTCATTAACTAAGTTAGTTGCTTGAACTAACTTATCCTCATCAATGTGATCATTCGTTATAAATGGTTGACTTTCAACTTGTCCATCATCCATGACAATGATAGCCATTACTTGATGATCAGATAATTTAATCAGTTGAAAATGTCGTAAAGTCTCTGTATTAGTCTGCTCAGGGCTTAATGTCATCGCCGTATAATCGGTTAGACTAGATAAAATATCAGCAGATTGTTTTACAATATCATCAATTTGCTGAAAAGTTCCGCCCAAAGCATTATGAATTAAACTTTTCTCTTCATTATCAACTAGTACGGGAGCAACCAAATTATCAATATAATATCGATATCCTTCATTTGAAGGAACTCTTCCGGACGAAGTATGAACCTTTTGAATCAGATTTTGGCCACTCAACACAGCCATCTCATTTCGAATGGTAGCAGAACTAACATTCATTGGGAGTTGACTCGCTAATCGCTTCGATCCGATTGGAACACCGTTGTCAGTATAATCATCAACAATGTACTTTAGAATCATATTTTGTCTCTCAGTGAGCATTCTTATCACCTCTTTTAGCACTCTTTATTATCAAGTGCTAACGTACATTTATACCTTACCAAAGGTACACAAGAACGTCAAGAAATAAGACTACTGGTTTTTACGCTTCTTAAAATACAAACGAGTATTATTTTCATCAATTTTTAACTGATCAATCAGTGGTTTAGGACCCTGATACTTCACTTCATCTCGCATCTTTGACAACCATCTAACTTTAACCCGATTCCCATAAATATTCTGATCAAAATCAAGAATATTAATCTCTAGAGTAACGGGATTATTGTCCCCAAAGGTTGCATTTTTACCGATAGAAGCCATGGCCCTATACCAAATATCATTGACTTTAATTTCTACTACATATACTCCTAATTTAGGTAACCGTTGCTTATCTGAATACTCAATATTTGCAGTTGGAAATCCTAATTCACGTCCACGAGCCAATCCATGAACTACTACTCCATCATTTTCAAACTCATAACCTAACAGCCGATTAACCGTTTGGATGTGTCCTTGATCAAGATTACGTCGAATGCGAGTCGAACTAACCTTTTGGTCATCTAGTTCATCTGCACCAACACTTATAACATCGAATCTCCCATTAGCATATCCAGGAAGCTCGGTCATCCCGGCATCTTTTTTTCCATAAGTATGATCAAATCCCGCAACAACCGTATCAGCCTTCAAACCAACTAAATAATTATCCACAAATTCTTGCGGCTGCTGGTCTTGAAATGCAAAATTATAATTTACGACATAAACATTATCCACTCCCAATTGATTAAACAATTGCAGCTTTCGATCAAGAGGGGTGAGATACCGTTTAGCATTCCCATCCAATTTCTTATATACCAATGAAGGATGATGATCATACGTTAAAACTGCTAAGGGAAGTTTCTTTTGCATCGCAATTTTTTTGGCTTTATTAATCACTTTTTGATGACCCAGATGGACGCCATCAAAGAATCCCATTGCAATCACCTGGGATTTCTTTTCGTTTCTTTCACCGAGTGGATATGATAAATAGTCGACTTTCATAATTTCCTCTAATCTAAATCAAACATTTTTTTGGGTTTATAATTATTTTCTTGTTCATTTTTATAATATAAAGCCCGATCAATATTACTATACTTTAAAACTATCATCTCATCTTCGCAAGCTACTTCATCAATACTCAAAAAGCCGCCATGTTTAACACGATTCCATTGTTCATCAGTAAGGATGATGGTTTTAAAACCTTTTAAAGCGTAAGAAATAGGAAAAATAATCTTATCAAGTTTATGAGCATTCACCGCATGATCGAGATCAGCAAACGTAACTGTATCAGCAAGGTTAAATCCACCACTTTGGATTCGGGTCAACTTTGACATTACAGCTGGAACTTCTAGTTTAAGTCCCAAATCAGTCGCAAGCGTCCTGATGTATGTTCCCTTACCACATCGGACTTTAAAGGAAAAAGTTTGCGTCCGACTTGTATTATCATATGAACTACTATTCAGACGAATAAATTGCTTAACCTCAATCTGACGTTTCGGACGTTCAACTTGTTCCCCCGCTCGTGCATACTCATACAGTCTCTTTCCATTAACCTTTACAGCCGAAAACATGGGTGGAATTTGAATGGATTGACCCAAAAACGAATTTAAGGTTTGGTCAATCTTTGCATCAGGAATTGGCATGAAATCAAAATTTGAATTAACAATTTCGCCATCTAAATCCTCAGTAGTGGTAGAGAAACCAAGTGTGATGGTCCCCTGATAAACTTTTCCAGATTGCATAAGATAATCAACTACTTTAGTAGCATGTCCTAAACAGATTGGAAGGACCCCATCAACATTAGGATCAAGTGTTCCACTGTGTCCGACTCGTTTTTGTCCAATAATGTGACGAATCTTACTTACACAATCAAAGCTTGTCATTCCCCGTGGTTTATATAACGGAACAATCCCAGTAATCAATATCTTCACTCCAATCCTATCTACGCAAAAAAGACTGGAAATTAACATTCCCAGTCATTTTTTATTTATCTTTTTTATTTAAATTATCAATTAATCGATCAATTTTACTTCCATATTGGATTGATCCATCACGTTCAAAATGAATCTCAGGTGTTACATAGATACTTAAACGGTGACCAAGTTCTCCTCGAATTAGTCCAGTAGCTTTATCCAATCCTTTTTGAACTTTTTCTTGGTCAGCTTTATTGTCAGACAAACTACTGTAATAAATAGTAGCTTGTTGTAGATCACCAGTCACTTCAACACCAGTGATCGTAACACCTTGAACCCGTGGATCACGAACTCGTTTGAGCAAAATGTCGTCGACTTCTTTTTGAATCTCTTGCTGTAGTCTTCCTACACGATATTGCGCCATTATAATCACTCCTTACGGCTCTTACTTAGGCTGCACTTCTTTCATGTGGTATGCTTCAACTTTATCTCCGACTTTAATGTCGTTGTAGTTTTCAATTGTCAAACCACATTCAAAGCCTTGTTTGACTTCTTTAACATCATCTTTAAAACGCTTCAAACTGCCAAGTTCACCATCATAGATGACCACATTATCTCTAATCAAACGAACTTTGCTGTCACTTCGAACGTATCCATCAAGCACCATTCCACCAGCGATGGTCCCGACCTTAGAAGCTTTGTAAATTTGTCTTACTTCAATATTTCCAGTAACTTCTTCTTCATAAGTTGGATCTAACATACCCTTCATAGCAGCTTCGACATCATCAATGGCGTTATAAATAACCTGATAAAGACGAATATCTACTTTGTCGGTTTCAGCTTGAGTCTTAGCCTGTGGAGTAGGACGAACGTTAAAGCCAATGATAATTGCATTACTTGCTTCTGCAAGAGCAACATCACTTTCATTAACGGCACCAACTGAGGCATGAATAACGTTGACCTTAACGCCTTCTACATCAATTTTCTTTAAACTGCCAGCTAATGCTTCAACTGACCCTTGCACATCAGCTTTAATAATCACATTAACCTGTTTCATGTCTTCTTGCTTCATTGAATCAAACAAATTATCCAATGTAACCCGATTATTTTGCTTTCGTTCTTCAATTTGGCTTTCTTTGGCACGTTCTTCACCAGCTGCACGAGCCGTTTTTTCGTTATTAAAGACAATGAATCGATCTCCGGCTTCTGGAACATCATTTAATCCAGTAATTTCAACGGGAGTCGATGGCTTAGCATCTTTAATATCTTTGCCATTTTCATTGGTCATAGTTCGTACTCGTCCGAAAGTATCTCCAACAACGATTGGATCACCAACGTGTAAAGTTCCCTGTTGGACCAAGAGCGTAGCAACTGGACCTTTTCCTTTATCTAGACGTGCTTCAACAACTGATCCTGCACCATTTTGTTTAGGATTAGCTTTAAGTTCAAGCACTTCAGATTGAAGCAAAATCATATTCAATAATTCATCAACGTTAGTTCCATTCTTAGCAGAAATATCAACAAAGATGGTATCTCCACCAAAGTCTTCGGGTACTAACCTATAGTTCATTAACTGCTCTTTAACATGTTGTGGATTAGCATTGGGTTTATCAATCTTGTTTACAGCAACAATGATTGGAGTACCAGCTGCCTTAGCGTGATCAATGGCTTCAACAGTCTGTGGCATTACTCCATCGTCTGCGGCAACTACCAAGACGGTAACATCCGTGATATCAGCACCACGAGCTCGCATTGCCGTAAAGGCCGCATGCCCTGGGGTATCCAAGAAGGTAATGGTTTGATCACCATGCTTCAATTGGTAAGCACCAATTGCTTGAGTAATTCCACCTGCTTCACCAGCAGTAATATGAGAATGCCTTAAGTAATCAAGTAAAGTAGTCTTACCATGATCAACATGACCCATGATAGTAACTACTGGAGGACGAGACTCCTGATAATCAGTGTTGTGTTCTTCTTCATTAAAGAATTTATCAATATCTGAAACATTGACATTTTCTTTTTCTTTAGCTTCAATTCCATAATCAGTAGCTAACAATTCGATGGCATCTTTATCTAGTGATTGATTTTGATTAACCATCATCCCCAACATAAATAATTTTTTAACAATTTCTGCTGGTTCTCTATGCAATAACTTCCCAAGATCTTGAGCATTCATGCCATCTTGGTAAACTAAGACCTTAGGTAATGGACGGCTCTTACGTGTTGGAGCAGCGTTCTTCTTATGATTCTGACGAATCCTTTGATTCTTAGAATACATATTGTAACGACTATCACGACGCTTGTTCCGCTTCTTACCCTTTTTGTTCTTATTACGGTTTAAACTTCCGCCGAATTTTCCGCCTCCATTATTATGTGGCTTAGAGGTGTTATTAACTGGCTTCTTATTTGTTCCGTTATTACTACCAGTAGTATTAGCATGATGATTATTATTAGGATGGGTAGTACTTTGACCATTAGCATTATTGTGTGAATGCTGATTAGTTGGATGGTTATTACTGTGATTAAAGTGATTACTAGAGTTCTGATTACGATGTTGCGTATTACTGTGACCACCGTTATTATGAGCATTCTCAGGACGTTGGGCATGGTTATTGTTACTATGCCCATTATTTGAGTGTTGATTTACCACTTTATGATCCGAACGGTTGGTTTGATGTTGACTATTAGCATGATCATTTCTATTAGAATTGTTATTATGATTATTTCTACCATTAAAAGTGCCATGTCCATTATTACTATTGTGGGAGTCAACAGGCTTTTTGGATGGAGCGTGTGTGTGTACGCTTCCATTTGTAGCCTTTGGATTATTTCTGAGCGCACCTCGTACGGTCTTCTCCTGATTTGAATCAAGCGATGACATATGGTTTTTAACCGTAAAACCGTTTGACTTGGCTGTATCAATCACACGTTTGCTAGGTACATTAAGCTCTTTGGCTAATTCATAAATTCTTTTTTTGGCCATATAATCACACTCCTTTACTTATATTTTTATTATTTTAATTCTTTAAATTTTTTCGAAAATCCCTTATCTTCAATTGCTACGATTGATCGTTTCATTCCAATCGCGTCACTAAGATCATCTTTAAGCATACCAGTATTAACTGGAACTTCATAGAATTTACTTTTATCTAAGAATTTCTTTTTAGTGCTTGCACCACAATCTGACGCAATAAATAAATAGTTTACTTTTCTATTTTTAATTGCGTTTAAAACAATTCCTTCACCTGATATTATTTTACCAGCTCGTCTGGCAATTCCCAATAAGTTTAAGACTTTATTATAATTTGTCATTATCAATTAGTTCCTGCCGAGCCTGTTTATGGTCTACATAATCAATGAGTTTATCATAAAAATCATCCGTTAACGTCACTTCAAAAACTTGATCAAGAATCTTATCTTGTTTAGCCTTTTTAGCGGTCTCAACGTCAATCTTAACGTATGCTCCCCGACCAGATTGCTTACCAGTTGGATCAACTGAAACATTTCCCTCTTTATCACGAACAATTCTCACTAATTGTCGTTTAGGAGCCATCTCACCAGATACAACGTCTTTTCGCATTGGTACCTTTCTTTTTCTCATACCAGTACCTCCTCAAAAACTATTCTTCATTTTCTTCCTCATTAGAGATAGAATCATCAGAATCATTTTCATCACTGTCATCTTCATCATTGCCATTCATTTCAGATTCAGATTTAATGTCAATCTTATATCCCGTTAATCTAGCAGCTAAACGAGCATTTTGACCACGTTTACCAATGGCAAGTGATAACTGATCATCAGGAACAACAACAGTGCATGAACGATCATCACCATCTTTAAAGATCACATCGACAACATCAGCTGGGTTTAGAGCATTTGCAATATAGTCAGCAGGATTTTCATCCCATTGAACGATATCCATATTTTCTCCACCTAATTCATTCACGATGGTTTGAACTCTCGTTCCTCTTGGACCAACACTAGTTCCCACTGGATCAATGTCAGTACTATTAGAACGAACCGCAACTTTAGCACGATCGCCAGCTTCACGTGCAATGGAAACAATCTCAACCGTTCCATCATAAATTTCTGGAACTTCTTGTTCAAATAAACGTTTCAACATTCCTGGTGCAGTCCGACTAACAAAGATCTGTGGTCCCTTTGATGAATTTTCAACGTTAGTAACGTACACCTTTAGCTTATCCTGTGGGCGATAAGTTTCATTGGGCATCTGATCATTCTTTGCCATAACGGCTTCTACTTGACCAAGATTCATATAAACAAAGCGACTATCTTGACGTTCAACTTCAGCGGTAACAAGTTCATCTTGGTACTTACTGTACTTATCGTAAACCGTTTCACGTTCGGCTTCTCGAACTCTTTGGGTAATGACCTGTTTAGCGGTTTGAGCTGCAATTCTACCAAAGTTCTTTGGCGTTACCTCGAACTTGATTTCGTCACCCAATTCATACCCTTTATTGATGGTTAAAGCTTCTTCAAGACTAACTTCTAAACGCTGGTCTTCTACTTTATCAACCACTTTTTTGACCGCATAAACATGAATACTACCGGTTTTTTCGTCAAAGTTAACTTCAACGTTTTGGGCCTGATCAAAATTACGTTTGTACGCTGATGACAAGGCTGCTTCCAAAGCGTCAATCACAACTTCTTTTTTGACACCCTTCTCTTTTTCAAGTTGATCAAGTGCACTTACCAGTTCTTTACTCATTTTAATCTCCTAACTAAAATTCAATTGCTAATCTGGCTTTTGAAATTAATTTTCTTGGAATTTCTAATTGATGAACTCGCGTTTTATCTTTAACCGATAACGTTAGTTGATCATCATCCAAACTTTCAAGTGTACCTTCAAACGCTTTTTTTCCATCCAACTTCTGGTACAAAGAAACATGGATGTATTTTCCGATTGCATTTTGATAATCAGACTCTCGTTTTAATGGTCGCTCAGCACCTGGTGAAGACACTTCCAAAAAGTATGGTTCATCAAATGGATCTGGATCCAGTTCATCAAGTTTTTCACTAAGTTGATCACTGACTAAAACACAGTCATCCAAGCTAACCCCTTGGTCTTTATCAATATAAACTCGCAAATACCAGCTTCCACCTTCTTGAACGTACTCAATGTCATAAAGGTAAAAATTGTTGTCATCTAAAATCGGTTGGACGGTTTTAGAAACTCTATCAATAACTTCGCTCAAATACTTACCTCCTAAAAAATACCAATAAAAAGAGCGAGCATTCCTGCTCACTCATCAGAAGAGTTTATAATTACTATTATTACTATACCATACACATCAAACAATATCAACGAAGCCCTAGAGATCAAACAAACTAAGCTGATTTTCATCCGGTAAATCGTTTAAGACTCCATTTTGCGTCATAAATTCAATGATTGTTTTAGATACCTTACCACGTTTAGCAAGATCTTCCTTTGAAATAAACGGTTTATCTTCTCTAGCAGCAACAATTTGCTTTGCAACGTTCAATCCCAAGCCCGGAACCGCTCTAAATGGTGCAATCAGCTTATTGCCATCAATTAGCCACTCAGAAGCGTCAGAGCGATTAATGTCAACCATTTCAAATTCGAAACCGCGCTCTAACATTTCATTAGCAATCTCTAAAACGGTAAGAAGATTCTTTTCCTTGGTAGAAGCATCGGTTCCTTTATTATTAATCTCTTTAATACTTGATTTTACTGCTTCTTTTCCATGACTCATGGCAACAATGTCAAAATCATCAGCCCGAACAGAAAAGTAAGCAGCATAATAAACAAGTGGAAAGTAAACTTTAAAGTAAGCAACTCGCAGGGCCATCAAAACGTACGCAGCAGCGTGAGCCCGAGGAAACATGTACTTAATTTTTAGACATGAATCAATGTACCACTGTGGAACTCCAACGTCCGTCATCTTATCCTGCCACTCGTCTTTAATTCCACGACCGTGACGGACCTGTTCCATGACCTGAAATGAAGTCTCTGAATCTAACCCCCAGTTGATCAAATCAGTCATAATATTATCACGACATCCAATAACGTTCGCAATCGTAGCCGTTCCATCTTTAATCAACTCTTCTGCGTTTCCTAGCCAAACATCAGTCCCGTGGGACAAACCAGAAATCTGGAGTAATTCAGAGAAATTGCTAGGCTTAGTTTCTTCTAACATTCCACGAACAAAGCGAGTCCCGAATTCAGGAATCCCTAAAGTCCCGGTTTTAGAAAATACCTGTTCAGGAGTTACCCCCAGAATCTTAGGACTGGCAAACAACGACATCACCCCTGGATCATCCATTGGGATGGTCGTTGGATCAACTCCAGATAAATCTTGTAGCATTCTGATCATCGTGGGATCATCATGTCCTAAAATATCAATTTTTAAAATATTGTCATGAATGGAATGGAAATCAAAATGGGTTGTTTTCCAAGCAGCATTCTGATCTTCAGCAGGATACTGGATGGGCGTAAAATCGTAAATATCCATATAATCGGGAACAACAATAATCCCCGCTGGATGTTGACCAGTTGTTCTTTTAACTCCCGTGGCTCCCTTTGAAAGCCGATCAATTTCTGCATTTCTAAATCGCTTTCCAGTGTCACGTTCATAGGCCTTTACATAACCATAAGCCGTCTTATCAGCAACGGTTCCAATCGTTCCCGCACGATAAACATTTTTCTCACCGAAAAGAACCTTAGTGTAATTATGGGCAATTGGTTGATAGTCTCCCGAGAAATTTAAATCAATATCAGGAACTTTATTTCCTTTAAATCCTAAGAAGGTTTCAAACGGAATGTTATGACCGTCTCCTATCATCACCGTCCCACATTTAGGACACTTTTTGTGTGGAAGGTCAAAGCCAGAACTATATTCACCTTTGGTAAAAAACTGGGAATACTGACAATTAGGGCAACGATAGTGAGGTGGTAAAGGATTTACTTCAGTGATTCCAGACATGGTAGCAACTAAACTAGAACCAACTGAACCCCGTGATCCAACCAAGTATCCATCCTTATTACTTTTCGATACCAATCGTTGGGCAATTAAATAAATAACAGAGAACCCATTTCCAATAATACTTTTTAATTCTCTATCAAGTCGTTTCTGTACAATATCTGGAAGGGGATCACCATACAAGCGATGCGCGGTGTCTAACGTTCTTTGCCGAATTTCGTCCTCCGCACCTTCCATTCTTGGTGTATACAACTTATCTTTAAGCGGTTTCACATCATCAATTTTATCAGCGATCTTATTAGTGTTGTCCACTACAATTTCTTCAGCCCGATCTTCACCTAAGAAGTTAAAATCTTTTAACATTTCATCGGTAGTTCGAAAGTGTAAATCAGGTAATTCTTGTCGGTTAAGTGGATTAGCTCCACCCTGCGAATGAATCAAAATTTTCCGATAGATATAATCATGTGGGTCTAAATAGTGAGCATCACCAGTTGCGACTAATGGAATATCCAACTCATGAGCAATTTCATACATATTCTTAATGATCTCTTGCAGTTTCCCACGATCACTAATTAACCCCTGATCAATCAGTGGCTGATAAGCAGCTTGGGGTTGAACTTCAAGATAATCATAAAATTTAGCTTTATTTAAGGCTTCCTGTTTTCCCTTTTGCATCATCGCGGTAAAAACTTCCCCGCTTGAGCATGCTGATCCAATGAGCAATCCCTCACGAAATTTTTTGAGCTGACTTCGTGGAATTCGGGGAACCCGATAGTAATAATCAACATGAGCAATTGAAACTAATTTAAATAAATTTTTCAATCCAGCCTGCGTCTGCGCAAGAATAACGGCATGAAAAGGACGGGCATGTTTATAAGCATCATGTTCTTCCATGTGATCATTAAGCTGATCATGGTACTGAATGTTGTACTTATCTTCTGCTTCCTTTAGGAACAAATAATTTAAATGTCCCGTAGATTCAGCATCGTAAATAGCTCGGTGATGGTGCTCAAGTGAAACATCAAACTTTTTCGCTAATGTGTTTAAACGATAACTTTTAAAGTTAGGATATAAAAACCTTGCCAATGTCAACGTATCAATAATAGGATTACTAATCTTGTCCATTCCATGACGTTCATATCCAGTATTCATAAAACCAACATCAAAGGTTACGTTATGGCCAACGAGAATTGCATCACCATAAAACTCTCGAAACAATTTAAATGCTTCTTCTTCAGATTTTGATCCAGCTACCATATCATTCGTAATCGAAGTTAAATTAGTCGTCTGTTCCGATAATGGAAATCCTGGGTCAATGAATTCCTCAAATTGATCAATTACGTTATTGTTTTGCATTTTTACGGCTGAAAGTTCAATGACCTTATCATAAATAGCAGACAATCCAGTCGTTTCAACGTCAAATACAACGTATGTAGCATCTTTTAATGCTATATGTTTATCGTTATAAGCAATGGGCTCACCATCATCAACGACGTTTGCTTCCATTCCGTAAATCATTTTTATGTCATTATCACTTGCCGCATGATAAGCATCCGGAAAGGCTTGCACATCATCATGATCAGTAATTGCGATTGCCGGATGACCCCACTTCTTTGCACGACTAACATAATCACTAACCGAATTAGTAGCATCCATTTGACTCATGTTGGAATGGAGATGAAGTTCGACCCGTTTCTTATCTTTCGGCGCAGTGTCTTCTTTTTCTTCATGCTTGATTGGATTAATGTCATAAGCATTGAGCGTTAACTCATGAGAATAATTGTCCTCTTGGATACTGCCACGAACTTTAACCCAATCCCCTTCATCTAGTGCGGCAAATTCCTGTTCCTCATCATCATTTTTGGAAAACTTCTTTACTACAATAGAAGACGAATAATCAGTAACTTTCAAAATCATTAATTGACGACCAGAACGTAATGATCGAATCTCTTTATTAAAAACATAACCACTGACCACAGCAGAACGTTCTTCTTCAGTTATGTCGACCATCTTGGTAACGTCAACATCATCCTTAATCTTTTTACCAATCAATTTTGAATGCTTATTACTTTTAGTACCCTTATTTGATGAAGTTTGCATGGCTTTCATGGCCTTTTGAGCTAACTCAACGTCACGTTGTTGCTTCTTTTTCTTTAAATCATCAATCTTTGCTTGAGAAGAAGTAGCGTCAACCATGGTATGAATTGAAAATTTAGGAAAACCAATTTTTTGATAAGTGGCTTCAATGGGACCTAAAGCTTTTCCATCCAAAAAATCTTTTACGATTTCATTGTCTGCTAGAAATGTCACACGATCATCAATTAGCTTTGGCAAATTATTATTGCACAATTCATGAGTTAAATTAGACGCAATTCCAGCATTATTTACGACCCATTGCCAATAATCGCCAAGCTTCCGGTTATCAAAACTGTTATCCTTCGTTTTAATCTCAAAATCAACCGTAGCAATGCCATCAAAAGCAATGTCCATGTGATGAACAAACTCAACAAATTTTTCATATGGCATAATTTCAGGTAGTTCAAGATAAAAGTGCCACCGCTTAGACTTCTGATGAACATCAATTTTGTCAATTTCTGCGTTCTTAAAGTAAGGTTGATCAGCTGAATCCGATAGTTTAATTTGCTGAAGTAGCTTACTGAATAATTCTTTTTTATTTAAACTCACTTTGACCCTCTCTTTCGTTAGTTTAAAAAAGACCAGTTATAACCTGGTCTTTAATTTAAATCTCTTTCGACAAAATATCAATTGTATTGTTGAGGTCATCTTGTTTAGTTTCAATCGTTTCGCCGGTTTTTCGAATCTTCACTTCTACAATTCCTTCATCGGCTTTTTTACCAATTGTGACACGAATCGGAATCCCAATTAGATCAGAATCAGCAAATTTAACTCCAGCTCGTTCTTTTCGATCGTCAACTAAAACGGATAGTCCCTTGGACTCAAGCTCTTTTTCAATTGCAGTAGTCATCTCTAACTGTTCATCATTTTTAACGTTTGTCGGAATGATGTGAACGTCATAAGGAGCAATTTCTTTTGGCCAAACTAATCCATTTTGATCAGCTTGTTGTTCAGAAACCGCTGATAACAAGCGACTAATTCCAATTCCATAAGATCCCATGACAACTGGGATGCTTCTCCCATTCTTATCAAGGATATCGGCTCCCAGTGTCTTTGAATATCTGGTTCCTAATTTAAAGATATGGCCAATTTCGATCCCCTTGGTAAATTTCAGAACTCCACTCCCATCTGGGGAAATGTCTCCTTCTTTAACCAAGTGAAAATCACCAAAGTCTTTTACCTGATAATCACGATCATAGTTAACATTCTTATAGTGTTTCCCGTTTTCATTAGCACCGGTAACAGCATTACTAATTCCCTTAACGTACTGATCAGCATAAACGGGAATGTCATCAGGAACTTTAATGGGTCCAACAGATCCTGGTTTCACGTTTAATGAATCTTGCACTTCACTTGGACTAGCCAATTCAACTGAATCAGCATTAAAGTAATTCTTTACCTTAGTTGGATTAATCTTCTGATCACCACGAATTAAAATCATGACAGGCTTATCATCAACAATATAAAGTAAACTTTTAATAATTTGATTCTTTTCAATATCAAATAATTTACTAACTTGATTAATGTTAGTTACGTCAGGCGTATCCACTAGTTCAAGATCTTTTAAGTCAGCATGACCTTTCTGATCCACAAACATATTGGTAGCCATCTCTAAGTTAGCTGCATAATCACTATCATCAGAGTACACGATGGTATCTTCCCCAACTGCAGCAGGCGCAGAGAATTCTTTTGAATCAGAACCACCCATTGAACCAGCATCACCAATGATGGTGCGGTAATTTAATCCAATTCGATCAAATATCTTTTGGAAGGCTGATTCCATTTGCTTATAAACTTTATCCAAATCATCATTGTTCTCAGAAAATGAATAAGCATCAAGCATAATAAACTCTCGACTTCTTAATAATCCATATCTTGGTCGATCTTCATCCCGATACTTTGGTTGAATTTGGTATAGGATTAATGGCAATTTTTTGTATGATTTAATATTGTTTTTAATTAAATCAGTAAAAGTTTCTTCATGAGTAGGACCTAAAATAAAATCGGTGTCGTGACGATTCTTAAACTTAAATAATTCTGGACCATAAGTATCATATCTTCCAGAGTCTTTCCAAAGCTGAGCCGGAATAACTGCTGGCATTAACATTTCAGCCGCGTCAGTCTTGGCCAACTCTTCTCGCACAACTTTTTTGATGTTCTCAAGCACTCGATAAGCGAGTGGTAAGTAGGCATACATCCCAGCTGACACCTGTCTAACAAATCCCGCTCTAACCAGCATTTTATGACTAAGCGCTTCAGCTCCGGCTGGATCTTGTTTTAAAGTTGGTATCAATAATTTTGATTGTTTCATTTTATTTATAACCCCTAATGTTTTATCGAATAAAGTATCGCTCAATGTCATTCCAAGTTACTAGTACCATTAATACCACTATAATGGCAAAACCAATGAGCGTAATAATCGTTTCCGTTTTTTCTGAAACAGGTTTTCTTCTAATCGCTTCCACAATGTTAAGTAATATTTTACCACCATCTAATGCGGGAATTGGCAAAACATTTACAATAGCTAAGTTAATTGATAGAAAAGCTAAGAAACTTAATAATCCAAGAAAACCAGCTTTCGAAGCACTGGACGTCTCAGCAAAGATCGCAACTGGACCCCCTAGATCATTTAACGAGAAGTGTGTAAACATCGAACCCAGTACCCCACCTAATTCGGTGGTCATATTCCAAGTTCGAGTAAATCCAGAAAACAATTTAGCAGAAAAACTGGTATCCATCGCCTGTTCAATCCCAATTACTCCAATTTTCTGTTTTTGAACGGTTTGGGATTTGGTAGTCATTGAAATATTCTTAATCTTTCCATCATGCTTAACGGTTAAGGTCACCTTTTTATCAGGACGCTTCTGAATCATGGTTCCAACATCGTTCCACGTATTCGTCTTATGACCATCCACTGCTAAAATATTACTATTATTCTGAACTCCAGCTTTTTTAGCAATCGAGACCTGTGGTGAAAGATTAACCTTGTTAGAATTGTTAGGAACTCCACCTTGCATAAAAGAAAGCAACATAAAGGCAACAATCGCTAACACCACGTTATTAAAAATTCCCGCGCAATTTACTAAAAGTCGTTTGTACAACGGAGCAGATTGAAATTGCACATCAATGGGTGCAATCTGTACCTCAATCCCATCCTTCTCAATAATAGTAGCGTCGTGATCAACAGAAAAACGCTTTTTTTCAGAATCATCTCCATTTTCATATCCCTCAATCCATAATCCTCTTTCAAGATCTGAACCAGAAACATCGAGGGGAATTCCCTGAAATAACTGACTTTTATTGCTTAAATCAATCCTAGTAACAACACCCTGGTCATTTGTCTGAAGGCGGACTGGTGTTCCAGGTTGAATTTCTTCATCTTCGTCATCACTACTTCCTGCCATTCGAACGTAACCACCGATTGGTAACAAACGTAATGTATAAGTCGTATGATTATGACGATAATAAAATAATTTGGGACCCATGCCAATTGAAAATTCTCGTACCATAATTCCAGACATCTTAGCGACGATAAAATGACCGAATTCATGAACAAAAACTAATATTCCAAAAATGATTATGAAGCTAATAATTGTAATTAACAAAAAAGACACAATCCTTTCCAGATATTACACAATTCCAAATAAATGTAGTAATGGTAAAACAAACAATAAACTATCAAAACGATCCAAGATGCCACCATGGCCTGGTAAAATCTTACCAGAATCTTTAACGCCATAGTAACGTTTTAAAGCTGATTCCACTAAATCACCAAATTGACCGAAGATCGATAGAACGATGGTAATGAAAAACATACTAACCGTTCCAATTCCATCAATTGGGAAAAAGTATACAAAAAGCGTACATAAGATAGCTGCCAATGCGGTTCCACCAATCGAACCTTCCCATGTCTTATTAGGTGAGATATGGGGCGCTAACTTATGCTTGCCAAAGGCCCTACCAAAAAAGTAGGCCCCAGAATCAGTTAACCAAACAATGAACAAAGCGTATAGCAGAGTTACTAGTCCATCCATTCGAGCTTCAATGAAGTAATGAAAACCAAATCCAATGTACAAAATCGCTAAAGTGAAAACTCCAGCATCATCAAAGTTAAACTTATTTTTTGAAAAGACGGTAAATAGCATCAGCAGCATGATTAAGATATAAATTGCGAATGGAGGTTTAATCCACAAGGGCAAAAACGATAACCAACTTGTCGGAATAATCATAGCAATTACAGCAATAAACGCGATCAATGTTTCAGGTGACACTAAAAGCCTTTTTTTCATGATAAAAATTTCTGCTAAAGCAATTAGACCTAGCACAATTGCTGCTAAGTCAATCCAAATTCCTCCAGCAACAATAATGGGTATAAAAATAATCAAAGCAATGATAGCCGTGATAATTCTTTGTTTCATAATAAGTCTCCTATTTTGCGTCTAGTCCACCAAAACGACGGTGACGCTGTTGAAATTGTATAATTGTATTTTTAAAATTCTCAGGAGTAAAATCAGGCCAATACTGATCAACAAACTCTAATTCACTATAAGCAATTTGCCACAACAAGAAGTTAGAAACACGCTCTTCGCCACTGGTTCGAATCAATAAATCTGGGTCAGCATTTTCTCCCAAAAAAGAAGTCATCAAATGATCTGAAACCGTTTTATCTGAAATATCATTAATGTTCATGGTACCATTCTTTACTTTTTCGGCAATTTCTTTAATTCCATGTACAATCTCGTCTCGACTACCATAGTTCAAAGCAAAATTTAAGATCATCCCAGTACATTCTTTCGTATCATTGATGGCATCATAAACTGCTTTTTGCGTTTGCTCAGGAAGACCAGAAATATCACCAATAGTTGCCACTCTAACGTTATTTTTGATGAGACTAGGAACAAAATCATCAAAAAACTTAGCTGGCAAGCTCATTAGGTATCGAACTTCTTTTTCTGGCCGTTTCCAATTTTCTGTCGAAAATGCGTATAGCGTTAATACCCTTACTCCAAGATTACTTGCTTCAGTAGTAATGTCCTTTACAACTTCCATTCCACGTTTGTGGCCAGCAATTCTAGGTAAGTGCCTCTTTTTTGCCCAGCGGCCGTTTCCATCCATAATGATTGCAACATGATTAGGAATGTTTGCGTTATCCAGTTCGTTAGTCATTTAAGCACCTCAATATTTGACATAAATAAAGGATGAGAGATTCCTCATCCTTTACTTTACTAATTTCCATTCGCCCCGACCTGCATCAACCAAAGTATTAAAATACTTTAAGATTTTGTTGGCGTCCTCAGGGCTATGTTCACCTAACTGATTTAAACCTTCACCAGTTGGAATCGGTTCCGAAAGATCTGTAATTTCATTTCCATTCTCAATCGTTGCCTTTGAAAAGGCAATAATCCAATCATTTTCAATCAATGGTGAAACCACAAAAAACAGGTTAAAGTTCTTATCAATGTATGCAGGCATTACATAAACATTGTCTTGAATCTTCTGTAGTTGATTACCATCATAGTCTAAAGCACGCAAATTTTCCTCATTAACTGCCTGCTTTAAACGAAATGCCATGTGATCAAATTCTGGTGTTCCGGGTGTTACTTCTTTTTCGTTTTCGTTCTTATTTTCATCAGCCATTAGAAAAGCTCCCTTTTTTTATTAGCCGTTAAGGATTTCATCCTCTTTTTTCGAAACGATGTTCTCCACTTCAGAAATTGATTTGTCAGTGATTTTTTGAATCTGATCTTCTAAATCGTGCGACTCGTCATCGGTAAAGTCACCATCTTTATTGCCACGCTTAGCGGCATCCATACCATCACGACGTACGTTTCGAACGGCAACTTTACCGTCCTCACCGGTTGCTTTAACTTTTTTAGCAAGTTCTTTACGACGATCTTCAGTTAATTGTGGGATAACAATACGGATATTATCGCCATCGTTCATTGGATTAATACCAAGATCGGCCTCCAAGATGCCATGTTCAATATCCTTTAAAGAACTCTTGTCATAAGGAGTAACCAAGATAACTCGTGGTTCTGGAATTGAGATTGAAGCTACTTGGTTTAATGGCGTCGATGCTCCATAATAATTAACCTTTACTGGACTGAGTAAGCTAGCATTAGCGCCTCCAGCTCGAATATTTCCAAGTTCGCGTTGAAGTGCTTCCTCAGCTTTTTTCATCTTTGATTGAGTTGTGTTGATAATTTCTTTAGAACTAGGCATATTACTTTCCTTCCACGATTGTTCCAATTTTTTCACCTTGAACAACCTTTTTAATATTTCCGGGTTTATTTAAGTTGAATACTACCAGTGGAATATTGTTATCCATTGAGAGTGAGCTAGCGGTAGTATCCATTACATGAAGACCCTTATTAATAATATCCATTTGTGTTAAATGATCATACTTCTTGGCGTTAGGATCAGTCTTAGGATCAGCTGAATAAATTCCATCAACACCATTTTTGGCCATCAGAATTGCATCAGCATTAATTTCTGCTGCTCGAAGAACTGCCGTTGTATCAGTTGAGAAATACGGATTACCAGTTCCACCCGCAAAAATAACGATTCTTCCCTTTTCTAAGTGACGAACAGCTTTACGTCGAATATAAGGTTCAGCAATTTGTTTCATTTCAATTGAAGTCTGAAGCCGGGTTGGAACTTCCACCGACTCTAGGTTATCTTGCAACGCTAACCCGTTCATAATCGTAGAAAGCATCCCAATATAATCTGCTTGAGATCTCTCCATACCCATTTCTTCTCCAGCTTCACCACGCCACATGTTTCCGCCACCAACGACGATAGCGATCTGAATTCCTAAATTATAGACGTCTCTGATTTCTTCAGCAATCGTCTTGATAACAGGAGGATTAATTCCAAATCCTTTATCTCCTGCAAGAGCTTCACCGCTTAACTTCAAAACGATACGTTTGTATTTTAAATCTGACATCAGACTTCCTCCAACATTATAAATTAACTACGATAATTCTAGCATATATTAAAGCATAACAACAGTGTAGCAAAGCTACCCATAACAAAAAAGCCAGTGCTAAACACACTGACTTTTTACGTTTTAATTATTGATTCATTTGTTGTTTAACTTCATCAGCAAAGCTTTGGGTATCTTGTTCAATACCTTCACCAACTTCGTATCTAACAAAGCCCTTTAATTTACCATTATTTGATTCAACATATTGTTGAACAGACATGTCAGGATCTTTTACAAAGGGTTGATCAGCCAAACTAATTTGAGCTAAGAACTTCTTCAAACGACCATCAACCATTTTTTCAACGATCTTTTCTGGTTTACCTTCGCTTAGAGCTTCTTTCTTCAAAACTTCACGTTCATGATCTAGACGATCTGAAGGGATTTCATCTTGAGTCATGAATTCAGGATTTTCAGCGGCAACGTGCATTGCAACATCTTTAGCGGTATTGTCGTCTGCACCTTCAAGTTCAACTAAGGCGCCAATCTCTCCCCCATTATGAAGGTAGAAGCCAAAGTTATCATCATCATTTTTGTTAAAGGTTTTAAAACGACGCAATTTAATCTTTTCACCCGTAATCTGAGTAGTGTTAATGATGGCATCTTCGACAGTTCCATCATTTAACTTCAATTTCATTGCTTCATCAAGATCTTTAGGTTGATTTAATGCAATTGCGTCAGCCACAGAATCAATTAAATCTTTAAAATCATCGTTACTGGCAACGAAGTCAGTCTGTGAATTAATTTCAACAATCGCAGCTTTATTGTCATGAATAGCAACTCGAGTTAAGCCACTTGCAGCAACTTTTCCACTCTTCTTTTCAGCCTTAGCAACTCCATTTTCTCTTAAAATGTCCATGGCCTTCTTTTCGTCACCATCAGCTTGGACCAAAGCTTTTTTAGCATCCATCATGCCAGCACTAGTCTTATCACGTAACTCTTTAACTTGTTTAGCGGTTACTTTTGCCATAATTGTGATCTCCTTTGTTTTAATAAAAAACTGACTTAATTAGGCCGAAAAAGGGGTCTAAATAAAAGTCAGCCTATCACTTTAACTATTTAGTTTCTTCAGATTTTTCATCCTTTTGGTCAGCATCTTTATCGAAGTCTTTTTCACTAACTTCGTCTTCGCCTTGCTTACCCTCAATGATAGCATCTGCCATCGTTGAAGTAATCAATCTGATAGCACGAATAGCATCATCATTTGATGGGATAACATAGTCAATTCCATCAGGATCAGTATTAGTATCTACCATTGCTACAACTGGAATGTTAAGCTTTTGGGCTTCGTGTAATGCAATCTGTTCCTTATGGGGATCAACGATGAACATTACATCTGGGATCTTAGGCATATCTTCAATTCCGCCTAAGAATCTTTCAAGTTTGTCAGTTTGCTTCTTAAGTAAAGCAACTTCCTTCTTTGGCAAACGTTCGAAGGTTCCATCTTGAGCCATTTTCTTAAGCTTCTTTAAGTACTTAATTCGCTTTTGGATGGTGTTCCAGTTGGTTAAGGTTCCACCTAACCAACGATGGTTAACGTAATAAACGCCAGCTCGTTTTGCTTCTTCTTCAATTGAATCTTGGGCTTGCTTCTTAGTACCAACAAAAAGAATTACAGCATCATTTGCTGCTTCATCCTTCATGAAGTTATAAGCACGGTCCATGCACTTAACCGTCTTTTGTAAGTCGATGATATAAATACCATTACGTTCAGTAAAAATGTATTTCTTCATCTTAGGATTCCAACGACGAGTTTGGTGACCGAAATGAACACCAGCCTCAAGTAATTGTTTCATTGTAACTACAGCCATAATTAGCCTCCATATAAAAGTTTTTTCCTCCCTAGAATTATACAAGGAACTCAAAGAGCACCACCTTATAAAACCTTCTAGGTGTGTATTGGTAATTAACACCGTGATCTAGTATACAAAATATTAGGCTAAATAACAATAACATTTTTAGATTTAATCAAATCTTGCGTAGATTATTAAAGATGTGTTACAGTTCTAATTATCTGAGGAGGAATTTAAATGATAAAAGCTGTCGTGTTTGATGTCGACGACACATTATATGATCAAAAACGGGTTTCAGAGGAGGCATTCTTTCAAACCTTCCCCAATCATCCCACCTTTGATACAGCACTTTCATTTAAAAAGTTTCAAGTACAAAGTTCCTTAGTCTACTCCAACATTATGTCGGGATCATATAAACAAGATAAGATGGTTTATCATCACCTTAAAAATGGGGTTAACGATATTGATCCTAGTAAACTTGAGATTGACCATTTTAAAGCTAATTACCTTAAATGTATTCAAAAAGTTTCATCATACGATGATCTCTTAAAGACAATTCAGACAATGTCACAAGACTTAAAGATCGGAATTATTGCCAACGGATCAACTAAATTTCTCACTAATAAATTAAAATTACTAGGCTTAAAGAATTACATCAACCCTAATTATGTCCTTACTTCAGAGGAAGCTCACATGTTAAAGCCCGACCCTAAAATCTTTACCGCTATGAATCACCGTTTGGACGTTCGTCCATCCGAAGTGGCTTATATTGGGGACTCTTTCTCAAATGACATTGTCTCTGCCAAACGAGCCGGATGGCACGCCTTCTGGTTTAATCACCGCAAAAAGTCAGTTCCAGAAACAAATTTTGTACCAGACCAAACGGTCACATCCCAAAGTGAGCTTTGTGATCTATTAAAAGCTTTATCATAAAAAAAGAGCACTTCATAATGAAGTGCTCTTTTTTCTTATTTATTTAACTTCAACTGAATTATCGGATTTACCATTTTGAATCAATTGAACGTTTGAATCAAGCGCAATCTGAACCATGTTTTTAACAGCTGGTTTAGTGTAGAACGCAATATGTGGTGTAATCAAAACATTATCGCGTTTCATTAAGTTCTTCAATCGATCATCTGGAATCTTATCAAAGCTTCCAAAGTCAACGTTAAAAACTCCAACTTCATCTTCATAAACATCAAGTGCAGCACCAGAAATCTTGCCACTGTCAAGTCCACGAATTAAAGCATCAGTATCAATTAAGCTTCCACGAGCGGCATTAATAATTTTAATTCCGTCTTTCATTTGAGCAATTGAATCATCGTTAATCATATGATCATTTTCCTTCAATGCTGGAGCATGAAGGGTAATAATGTCAGAATTTGCGTACAATTCTTTAGGGGTATCAACGTAGATGCCCTCTTTTTTCAATTCTGGATTTGGATAAGGATCATATGCAATTACTTTAGCACCAAAACCTTGAAGAATCTTAACTACTTGACGACCAATGCGTCCAGTAGCATAAACTCCAACGGTTTGCTTATTCATTTCGTCAGCAATATCTGGAGCCCAGGTCATATTACCATGACGCTCTTTATCCTCAAATTTCTTAGTGTTACGAAGCAAACGCATCATTTCTGTAACAGCTAATTCAGCAATTGCAGCTGGTGAATATGCTGGAACATTAGTAACGTTAATTCCATCCCGTTTAACGGCATCAGCATCAACATTATCAACACCGACATTTCGAAGTGAAAGTGATTTAATTCCAAAACTAGCTAACTTATCTAAAATGTCAGCAGTATAAGGTTTTTGTTGGTATGCAACCACACCATCAAATCCCTTAGCTTCATCAACAGTGTCATTATCTAACAATTTTGGTTCAGCCTTTACTTCAACGTCTGGATGAGCCTTGTCCCATTGTTCTAAGTATGGTCTTTCATCGTCTCTAATTCCATATGCAATGATTTTCATAACTTAGTCCTCCTTTTATATTCAATGTAATTATAACACCCAACCATTAATTCCCCCAAAGAGATGGACTAATTCCATGATTAATTAAAAAAGTTTCTTTCTTACTCCTGCTTTGGTGTTTAAACGCATATTCAGCCTTTAAAGCCGTACTTTTATCAGCAAACTCTTCAAAATACAGTAACTTTAATGGTCGCCTCGTCTTAGTATACTTGGCACCCTTACCTGCCTGATGCACAGCTAGTCTCCGATATACATTATTGGTAAAACCACCATAAAAAGTTCCATCACTACAAAGCAAAACATACATATAATAATTTTTATTCACCATATAACATCTTCTTAACTTCTCTCGAGTATTCACCATTCTGATATACAGTGATTGGATAATCAACGTTAAGACCAATTTCTTTTCCATCTTTAATAGCCGAAACCAGCATCATATTCGATTTTCGGTCAACCTTAGGATAAATAAATTGGATTCGCTTCATGGCCAGTCTAAAATGCGTCATTACGTTCATTAATTCATGAAGTCGATCAGGGCGATAGACCATGTATAGTTTCCCACCCGTCTTTAAAAGATCACTACTGGTTTGGATGACACTTCTAAGATCAGTTTTAATTTCATGTCTCGCAATGGCTAGGTACTCGTTGGGATTCTTTTTACTGGTAGAAAGATTTGAAAAGTATGGCGGGTTAACGGTCACCACATCCACCGAATCTTTCCCAAAGATTTGGGATGCCTGACTTAAATCATCGTTATAAACGGTCACTTGGTCTTCCAATCCATTAAGCTGTACACTTCGATTAGCCATATCACTTAGCTTCGGTTGAATCTCTACCTCTGCGATTTTGCCATGAGTCTTATGACTTAAAAAAAGCCCCACCGCTCCATTTCCAGCACACAAATCTACTAGGAGACTGTTCTTACTTATCTTCGGTTCAGCAAAATTTGCCAGCATTACAGCATCTAAAGAAAAGGAAAAAACGCTAGGACTTTGAATAATTTTGATGTCTTGACTATATAACTGATCAATCCGTTCATCGCCCTTTAATTTCACCACTACCACCACTCATTTCTTAAATTTAGCTTGTCAGTTTCACCATCAATAATATACTATTAAATTATACATCTTAAAAAAGGAGCTAGAAATCTTTTGTGGTACTCATTTTTATTTACGGTTGGACAATTCCTATTAAGAATCGTTAACGGACCAATGAACGTAATGCACAAGAATCGGCTACCAAAGGGTAACTACGTCTTAATCGCACCTCACCGAAGTTGGTTCGATATGATTCTCATTGCCACCGTCATTCGTCCAAAACAGTTGTGCTTTATGGCAAAAAAAGAATTATTTAAAAATCCCATGTTAGGTTGGTTTTTACGCCACGTTAATGTTTTTTCAGTAGATCGGGCTAATCCAGGTATCTCAGCAATCAAGATTCCAGTAAAAGCTTTGAGAAAAACTAATTTATCGTTAATGATGTTCCCATCAGGAACCAGACATTCAAAGAAACTTAAAGGAGGGGCGGCCTTAATTGCTCAATTAGCCGGAGTTCCACTTGTCCCCGTTGTCTATCAAGGACCGCTTACTTTAAAAGAAGTTTTTAAACGTCAAAAAGTCTCCATTAACTTTGGCAATCCCATTTACATCAGTAAAGCTGAAAAATTGGATAACAATAATCAGAAGTTGGTTGAAAAACAAATGCAGACGGCTTTTGATCAACTTGATAATGAAGTCAATCCTAATTACGTTTATGTCGATGAGTCAAAACCGCATAATAAAAAAACGTCGAAATAATTCGACGTTTTTTTAGTTTTGATGATGTTTCATAGCATTCATCATTTGGTTAAGCTTCTTTTGTGATGGCTTCTGACCCATCTGAAGCATCATTGCTTTAAGTTGATCCTGGTTGATTGGAGGATTGTCCTTCAAATACTTTTCCATGTACTTACGAGCACCAAAGAAACCAATCAAGGCACCAGCTAGTAAAGCCAAGATTACTATTAATATCCAAATCCATGTAGACAAATCGTGGACCTCCCTTCGAACCTTTCAATGTTATTTTACACAATTAACTGTGCTTTGAAAAGATTCGAATTAATCGTCTCTTAGATTTTTCTTACGTTGTGAATCCTTCACCTTATCTGAGGTAATTTCATTTCCCTTTTTATCATAGACTTTAGTCATCTCAATCTGACTCTTAAAATTAGCTTTAAAACGCTCTAAATATTCTTTTCTAAGTTTATTTTGTTCTTCTTTTTCGTCTTCAGATAAGCCTTCTTGCTTTGACTTTTTGGATAATTCGTTAATTCTTGGAATAAGTTTCTCTAATTCTTTGTCTTCAGTCATCTTAATCGCTCCTTTCACTTACAATTATAATATCATGAAATAAAGCGTGAAAACAAGGATTTGTACACGAACAAACGTTTGCAAAGCGGCTTTTTTATGGTATGCTTATTTTGACTTAAAAAACTACGAAAAGACTCCGAGGTGCCTTATGTCACAAGCATCACAAACAAAACAACACGATATCCTAGAGTACATTTGGAAACAAGTCCACGATCAAGGATATCCGCCAACCGTTCGCGAAATTGGAGAACAAGTCGGCCTCTCATCAACGTCGACGGTTCATGGACATCTAGCTCGATTAGAAAAGAAGGGTTACCTTATTAAGGATCCTACCAAGCCACGGGCACTTGAAGTAACTTCTGAAGGAATGAACTACTTAGGCGTTTCACAACAGGCAGAACCAGATGAGATGCCCCTACTCGGGACCGTAGCTGCTGGTGAACCAATCTTGGCAGTCCAGGATGCCACAGACTACTTCCCGATTCCTTCCGAGCTTCAACACAGTTCAGATTCATTATTCATGCTGACAATTAGCGGAACCAGTATGATTAATATTGGCATCCTTGATGGTGATCAAGTCATTGTCAAACGTCAAAATATTGCTGAAAACGGTGATATTGTAATTGCCATGAATGAAGATAATGAAGCGACCTGTAAGCGATTCTTTAAAGAAAGTGATCATTTCCGACTTCAGCCTGAGAACGATGAAATGGCACCAATCATCCTAAAAAATGTCACAATTTTAGGTAAAGTCGTCGGATTATACCGAATCGGAATTAAATAAAACCATTCACATTAATGTGAATGGTTTTTTTCTTGCTTCAAATACTGACGTTTGTTGGACTTAACCCCACCAAAAACAAATTGAGCATGATCATCATCAATACTTAATTCATAATCATTAGCGGTTATGCTTGGCAAACTATTAAACACCGTTTCATATTCCTTGATGGACAATTTTTCTCTGCTATCTAGCATTTTGTTTATCAAAGTTTTTCGCTTGGGATTTCTAAAATGATCTTGGAGAACTCCGGTATAAAACTCTCCTTGAGCTCCAGAACCATAACTAAATACACCAATTTGATCCCCAACTTTTAAATCCGATGAATTGTCCAAGAGTGAAAGTAAACTCAGGTAGAGCGACCCAGTGTATAAGTTTCCAACTCGCTTACTATAAATCCGGCTTGCCTCAAATTCATCTAGCAATGATTTTTGCTTTTCAACCGTAACTTCGGGTAGGATCTGACGAAGTCCTTTCAAACCCATCTTAGTGTATGGTAAGTGAAAAACAATTGCCTTTAAATCATCAAAGGACAGATCATGATGCTTTAAATAATCATGAATTGTTTCATTAAAGAACTTTTCATAAATATCATTTGAATAATGTCCATCAACAAGCGCTTCTGTTTTACCAACTGGACGCCAAAAATCCATGATATCTTGAGAATAAACGCTACTATCATCACTTAAAGCCATTACATCCGGATTAGAAGCAATCGTCATTGCCACTGCTCCCCCACCTTGTGTAACCTCACCAGCCGTTTTAATCCCATATCGAGCAATATCTGATCCAATCACTAACGCTTGTTTCCCTGGGTGTAAATGAACATAGTCCTTTGCCATCTGAAGTCCGGCAGTAGCCCCATAACAAGCCTGCTTAATTTCAAATGCCCGAGCGTGTGCGCTTAATCCCAGCAGATTTTGAATGTAGATTGCCCCTGACTTAGAATTATCGATCCCACTCTCGGAACCAAAAATAATTAGATCAATTTTATCTTTATTTTCCTGATCGATGGTCTGTGCAGCCGCGTTAGCAGCTAAAGTCACAGAGTCTTGAGTGGGAGGAATCACAGCCTGTTGGGTTTGCCCAATTCCAATTAAATATTTATTCGGATCTTCATTACGAGCATTGGCCAAATCTACCATATCAATATAATAACCGGGAGTATAAAAACCAATCTTATCAATTCCAACTTTCATTTTGACCACTCCATTTAAATTTAATTTAATCAACGACACTTATAATTAAAAATTACCGGTTATCTTCCCCAAAAAGATGGTCAGGATTAACAAATCTGCAGATCCACCTAAGCTTAAATTCTGATCGTCAAACTCTTGACACATTTTTTTAAGCTTCTCTTTGGCTTTCGGGTCCGAAAGATCGCCATCACCCAAAATCAAGTTAACGTCCTGATGAACCAGGTCAACAATCTTAGGAGAACCAGCTCGCTTAATTAAATTGCTGTCCTCACTATGGGCAACAATGTTTAGCAAAGTCGTTAAAATAATTTCATTCTTGTCTCCCTTAGAATTAAGAAGTGTCGGCATTCCATCATTAATTACAGTGGGAAAGCCCTCTTCGGCTTCCCCACGAATGCCAGTCTTACCATACTTTAAAAATTGGCGTTCTCCTGCGGTTAATTCTTTACTCGATTTGCTTTTCACATCGGCAAAGTCGGATTGAATCAGTCCATTCGTCATCTTCTTTTCGGTTCTAATAAGATCCCCTAGTGAATGCTTCTTTGTTTGCGAAAGATATCCCAGAGCCGCTGACATAATGCCCATCACAAAGATTGCACCTTTATGCGTATTGACACCCTTCGTAACGCGGAACATCGTTTTTTCTGCATCCATTCCATCAGGTCGAATCAACCCAAGTAACTGTCTTAAATCATTCTCAACGAAAGTCTGTCCTCGCTTAAATGCCATTTCAAAGTACGGTCTCATGGTAACGGTGCTATCAATAAAAGTAAAAACATCCATGTCTGGATGAGAATGATGAGAGACTGGATCAACTAAGCCCGGCTTCGGATTAGTAACCACTTCATATAACATTGATTCAATGGCAGCATTTACAACCGTCATTTTCTCGTCATGTACAATTGGGAGTCCCAACACACCATCATTCATTTTTTGCGTCCTTAAAATATATCTCGCTGATCTTTTTTTGAAGATCTTCCACGGAATGGGTTCGATTTCTGGCACATTCTTTAGCGTTATGATGACAAATCAGACACTTCCTGGGAGCCATATCAAGATCAGTTCTTGAATAATGAGAATGATGGGCGTCCATTACGTCCACATCAAACAATCTTCCCAACCGATCATGATCTTCAAATTGAATTGCCAATTTTTTCAAAGCACTTCCATTTTTGTTCATTACCAAAAATTCTTCTTTTCCCGTATTAGTGTTCCATCCCATTTTATCGATAATCTTAATATTGTACAACTGAGTCCTTAAAAGTCGCCGATATCCAACATCAAATAAGTGATTAATCATTTGATTGTTTTTAATGGGACCAGGGATGTTTAACTTGATTGAAACAATGGTGGCTTCAGGATACTTTTTTTCTAATTGGATCTGTAAATGAGCCCGCTTATCCTTATTAGCAAGTACCTCAGGGATCCCCAGCGGTTCTCCGTTCAAAAAAATGTTGTCTTCCAAATTAACTTACTCCTCAAAAAAACGGTTCTACCCGTTTCCCAACAGATAGCACCGAATTTAACTTAATCTTTAACCTGGCGGATTGAATCAATGATAGTACCATCACGATATTCAACCAGACCAACCGTTTTATCAGTATATTGAAGTGGTTCTTCCTTACCAACAATGCTTTCAGCTTTCTTAGCCAATTCTTCAATCGTGTAAACGTGAAGACTTGGAACATCTTGAAATTGCTTAATCAAATCAGGCCGATTTGGATTAATTGCGATTCCAAATTCAGTTACTAAAACATCAATTGATTGGCCGGGAGTAACGGCAGTGTTGATATGATCAACCACCGTTGGGATTCTTCCACGAACCAATGGAGCACAGATAATTGTCATCTTAGCAGTGGCTGCATCTTGATGTCCACCAACTGCTCCTCTAATAACTCCATCAGAACCAGTTAAAACATTGACATTGAAATCAGTATCGATTTCAAGAGCACTTAAGACCGCAATGTCTAACTGGGCTACCATTGAACCCTTGTTATCTGGGTCAGCATACCATGAAGCATCAATCTCTTGTTGATTCTTGTTATTCTTCATTGAATCGGCCGCAGCCTTATCAAAGTCTTGGACATCCATCAGCTTATCAACCAGGCCTTCTTCAAGTAAATCAACCATGGGCTTGGTTATTCCACCTAAACCGAATGAAGCATGAAGGTGATTATCAAGCATGGCCTGTCGAAGGTAACGAGTAACCGCAAGCGCTGCTCCACCGGAACCAGTTTGAAATGAAAACCCATCTTTAAAGTATTGAGAGTTAACAATTACTTGGTTAACGGCTCGAGCAATGGTCAAATCTTTCGGATCCTTCGTAAAACGAGTTGCACCTGAACCAATTTTGTTTGGATCACCAACTTGATCAACTTTTACGACATCGTCAACCTGAGTCTGACGAATTGAAGCGGGAGTATTAGGATAATCAACTACGTTATCGGTTAATAAGACAACCTTATTAGCGTAAGCAGCATCCATCAAGGCATATCCTAGTGAGCCAAAGGCAGCTGGACCTTCCATTCCATTGGCATTTCCACAACGATCTGAGTTAGGCACCCCTAAAAAGGCAACGTCAATTTTAATATCACCATTTTCAATGGCACGGGCACGGCCACCGTGTGATCTGAAGATAACGGGATTCTTAAGAATTCCGTGAGATACTTCATCACCTAGTGAGCCACGCATCCCTGAAGTCGTAATATTTGTGACCGTTCCATTTTTAATGGCTTTAATTACCATATCATTCATGACACCAGTAAGTGATGAAGGTGCCAGGGTTAAGTCTTTAATTCCTAGATCCATGATGGCTTTCATTACGAGATTAAAAATATAATCTCCATTTCGCAAATGGTGATGAAATGAAATGGTCATCCCATCTTTCACATTCTTTTTGACAACTTGTTTTAAGTCATCTTTAAGCTTGTCATGACCATTTTGAACCTGAACCTTAGGTGCGGTTCTTTGAAAAACAGGATTACCAATTTTGGTAGTTTCAAATGGTTTAAAATGCAGTTCATTCATTAATTTATCGGGTAAATTACGACCTAATTTATTTTCCAATGTAATGACCCTCCTTATCAATCAATCCAGAAGCTTTGGCAAGTTTCATAACTCTCTCAGCTCTGAGTGCAACTGGTCTATCAACCATTTGTCCGTTCATTGAGATAACTCCTGAACCAGCTTTTCTAGCTTTTTCAATTGCAGCAAGTACGTTTTCAGCGTTCTTAATTTCATCTTCACTTGGAGCATAAACTTGGTTAACCAGTGGAATTTGACGAGGATTAATAACTGATTTTCCGTCATATCCAAGTTCATGAATATATTCGGTTTCTGCTAAGAATCCCTTTACATTATCAACATCAGTATAAACCGTATCGAATGCGGCAATCCCTGCAGCACGAGCAGCGTTTAAAATCATGTTTCGAGCAAAACGAAGTTCGAGGCCATTAGGATAACGATGGGTCTTTAAATCAGTCGTATAATCTTCAGCTGATAAAGCAATTCCAATCATTCTGTCAGAAGCCTTAGCAATCTCAAGCACGTTCATAACACCTTCCGCACTTTCAATGGCAGCCATCAAATGAGTGGTTCCAACTGGAATTCCAAATTCCTTTTCCGCATCAGCAACTAGGCTTTCCATTTCTTCAACCATAGCGGCACTTTCGGTTTTAGGAATTCTAATAACGTCGATTCCAGCTTTAACCATCATCTTAACGTCGGCTTCAAAGAAATCAGTATCAAGTCCGTTAGTTCGAACCACTAATTCAGCATCACCATAATCAATTGACTTTAAAGCTTCATAAACTAAGTTTCTTGCTGAATCTTTTTCTGCTAAAGAAACTGAATCTTCAAGATCGAACATGATGGAATCGGCACCATAAATTCCGGCATCTTTAATCATGCCAGGATTATTACCCGGAACAAACATCATCGTTCTTCTAAGTCGTTCACCATTTTCAGCCATTATAGTGCCTCCCATGCTGGTTGCTCGCTGTCATCCATTGCACGTTGAATTGCAGTAATTGTTCTCGCTCTGATTACACAATCAAGTGCTCCTTGATCAACCGCTTTAATATTAACGTTGTCTAATCCAAACTTCTTGACAACTTCTTTAATGGTAGCAATGATGTCATCACCAAAACGTTTCTTAACATCTGACTCAAGGCTAATTTGGACACCATCAGTACCCTTACTAACCGTAATTTGAATGTCAGAAGATTCTAAGGTTCCATCCATTGCAGTTTTATTAATTCCCACTAATCTTCATTCCCTTCTTAATTCTTTCTTGCAGATCATCCTTGTGATCCACAATAAATTGATAAGTTGTTTTTGGAACAATGTTCTTAATTGATGAAATTTGATTATCTTTAATTGCTTGACGAACCGTCCGAGCAGAAATTATTTCGCCATCATTTTGATCACGTTTAATAATTTTAACTTCCACCTGTGGCGGCAAAATCTTTTCTAAAATCTGATTATAAATCGCCGTTGTCTTTGAGTTGGGTTCTGTGCCAAGAAAACGAACGTTAATTCCGAGATGCTTAGCAATCCAATCTTTAAATATTAAAGCATCAATAGTTGTTTGGTACCGTACCTTATCAGCCTGCGCCTTCAAGAAATATGAAGGAAAAGTTGCATAACTTACCAGGTAATCACCACCAGGAACCACCATTACATTTTTTAAGTCTGAGACCCCTGCCTTAACAAGGTTCAGCCGTTCGTTAGACGTAAATAACGACTTATCAGTGCTTACAACAAATACATAAACATTATCACTAGCTTGTGACGCTTGCTCAATCAGATAGCGATGACCGTCAGTAAACGGATTAGCATTCATGACAATTCCAGCATTATTTTCAGATTTATTTACCTTAGGCAAACTTTCAAGATAGTCGGTAATACTATAATCGCCGGTTTCTAGAAAGGCAGCATCATCACTTTGAACTAACTCTTTAAATCCAACATGTTCAAAACTTTTAGCATACATTGGCTTCGTAAACACAAAAACATGAAATACTCCATGCTGGCCAAGATTCGTCAGAAGGTTTGAAACAACTTTATTAAAGTAAACGCCATCTTCTGAGTGCTGATGACTGACCCCAATGTATTTCAAGATGTTACCAGAATATGAACCAGTACCCACTAATTGGTCCCCGTCAAAAAGCCCAATGGTGTAATCTAACGGATCAATTTCATCACCAGAAAAATTGGCAATTCCAAGTGATTCCAGAAAGGTTTTCCACTGTTCAAATTGGTCTGGGACGTCTAAATTAATTTCTCTAGTTACAATATCCATTACTTAATATTCTCCTACGTTATTACTAACCCATGATTAACATAATAATTGGAATTACGATGATAAAGAGAACTGAGGTAGAAACAACAATGTTTGTCGCAAATTTAACGTCACCATGATAAGTTTGAGCCAAAATTGGAAGAACTGCAAGTGATGGAGTTGCCGCTTGCACAATCAAAGTCTTGGAGAAAGTTGGTACCATTGATGCTCCAACTTTGAATCCAACGAAGATGATTGCCGCCATGATCAATGGTGAAATAACGAAACGACCAACCAGGGTCAAAATAACATCCTTATCAAAATGCATGTTCTTGAGACCAAATGATCTAAGCATAATACCAATATATATTAAAGCTAATGGTGTAACAAGTGCACCTAAGTCAGTTAAAGTCGTCTGAACAAAATTAACTAACAGGTGTTCTTGAAGCCATGGGATGTACAAAAATGGAATGGCAACAATAAATCCCCATAATGGAGCTGGAATCAAATGATGCCAATCAAACTTAGCCTTTGAGCCATCCTTAGCAGTTGGATCATCGGCAGCAATTACCCAAACACCTAGGGTCCAAATAATGATCGTGTTAACAATGTAGTAAACCAGTAAGTAAGGTACTGAGATTTCACCAAACAAGGCAATGTTTAATGGCATCCCGATGAAAACAGTATTAGCACCGTTAATACCAGTCATCATAAGACCTCTTCGGCCCTTTTTAACTCTAAATAACTTAACTTCAATCCATGAAACGACGTATCCCAAAAGAATTGCTAAAACAACGTAAATTAATCCCGTTGAGAGATTAGCCAGTTGTTCAGGATGAAAATACTTCAACATGGCCACAAAGATGGAACATGGTAAAGCTACTTTCATAATAATTTTTGAAATTGAGCCAGAAAATGATTCTTTAAACCATCCAAGTCCTTGTGTGATGTAACCGACGGCAATCATAATTACAATCGCTAACACACTTTGAATTGACGTGATAAATATTGCCATAATTGCACCTCTTATCCCTTTTCACTATATTTCATAATGGAATCCGTAACCGTTTTAACAACATTTTCATCAAAAACACCAGGAACAATTTTATCCGGAGTAGGATCGGGAATCATGCTGGCTAAAGCGTCGGCAACGACTTCCTCAATTTGGTATGTAACCTTTTTGATTCCGCTCTTTAAAAGTCCCTTGAATAAGCCTGGGAAAACTAAGATGTTATTAACTTGATTAGGATATTTACTTGATCCAGTAGCCACAACTTTTGCTCCACCAGCTTTAGCATCTTCAGGAATGATTTCTGGAACTGGATTAGCCAGAGCAAAAATAATTGGATTATTTGCCATTCTTTTAACCTGACTGGTGCTTAAAACGTTTGCATCAGATAAGCCGATAAAGACATCTTGTCCGTCAATTACATCATCTAATGTTTGACCTTCTTTGCCGTTTAAAGCTTTGGCAAGTCCAGTTTGATAAGAGTTGTAATTTTGACTATCAGGTTTAACTACCCCATCAATATCAACTAGGGTAATGTCTTTAATTCCAACATGCTCAAGTAATGTAGCAGTTGCAACGCCAGACGCTCCAACACCGTTAATCACGATTTTTAAGTCCTTGAGCTTCTTACCAACAACTTTAGCTGCATTAATTAGACCAGCTAATACCACAATTGCAGTTCCTTCCTGATCATCGTGATAGACAGGAATGTCTAAGTTTTTACTCAAAATATCTTCTAGTTCAAAACACTTTGGAGCAGCGATGTCTTCCAGATGAATTCCAGCAAAAGTATCCTGAATGCTTTTAATATGAGTAGCCATTTTACTTGCATCTTCCTGTTCAATAGCAACGGGAAGTGCATTGACACTTGCCAAATCTTTGTACAATAATGCTTTGCCTTCCACAACCGGTAAACCAGCAGCAGGTCCAATGTTACCTAAGCCCAGCACTGCTGACCCATCAGTAACAACAGCAAGCAATTTTCCACTCATTGTGTACTTATCCTTTAAACTAGGATCCTTTTCAATCGCCTTGGAAATCTCAGCAACACCTGGTGTATAAGCTTCGCTAAGTTCTTCACGGTTCTTTACGGGAAACTCTGATTCCATCTCGAGCATTCCAGTGTGCTTGGAATGAATGGAATAAATATTATCAGCCACGTAAACCCCTCCATTTGTTTTTATTTTCACGTAGATGACGGTGACTGCATCTACTTACATTGTGATTATATTAACTAAAATGCGCAAAGTCAACCAATATAACGTCCGTTAACAAGCAAAAATAAATAGCGATCTTACCAATGTGAGACCGCTATCAAAAGATTAAATCTAATAATTCACACAATGATATCTATTGCCATTGTGATTTCTTAAATTTTTTTCACAAAGTCTAGTAAGATTTTGTTGAAAACTGCTGGTTGTTCAGCCATGATAATATGACCGGCATCATCGACAATTTGATAATGACCATTTTTAGCCATTGCGGCCGCAACTTTTGCAAAATGATAGTCAAAAAATGGTGACTTTCGTCCAGCAATAATCATTAAGGGAACCGTCAAATCATTTAAAACATCACGCCAATCCTGAAACGCATGATCAACCAGTAACGGATAGTTTAAATCTGCATCATATGGATATTCTTGCTTTAAGGCTTGAATCTTGTTATACAAATCGTCGTTAATTTTATTATATGTCGATCGTCCAAAGGGTTGTTTTAAAAATTCAGGAAAATTGCTCCAATCCAAGGCTTTAAATCCATATGACCATGACTGATCCGCAATCATTTTAGGACTCTGGTCAACGTCAACGATGGCTTTGATTCCTTTATCAGTGAATAAGGAAACATACGCAAACATTGTAGCTGCTCCCATCGAATTGCCTAACAAGATGGGACGTTTCAAATTTAATGCCTGCTTGATTTCATATAAGTCCATGGCATGACGAGACATCCTCTCATCTTTACTAGTTCGTTCAGACATGCCCTGATTTCTAGCATCAACATTAACCACTCTAAAACCGTTTTGCACTAACTTTTGTACGGTAAGCGTCCAAATCTCTTTATAACCCCCAATTCCCGTTAAAATCATTACAGGTTGAGCATTTTTTTCTCCCTCGTCATCATAATCCAGTTCAACATTATCAGAAGTATAGAATTTCATTATTATCACACCATTTTCTTTAAGATTTACCTTATATACTAGCACTTCTGGTATAAGTACACTGCTAACGAATTAAAATTAATTGGGAGTATAATAACTAAGAAAGAAGGGATAACATGAAACGAATTACAGTCACATTTCCAGCACCTGGAAAATCAGAAACCAAAACCATTAAAGTGGACCATAACAACCAATACGTCATGGAATTAATTACTTTAGAAAATCTAGCTCCTGACGGGCATTCACTTGAGATCAAATTTCTTCCCGGTACAAGCGAGGATTTTCCTGAACGTGGAACCACGATTTACTTAAATGGATTTGACCAAACGTTTAAATTATCAAATGGAGATATTTTAGTTACAAAAAGTATGTAAAAAAAGGCCTGTTGACTAGTCAACAGGCCTTTTGTGATTTTATTTGTGATCTAGTTTATCTTGAGCTTTTTGAGCTGCAATGTTCATGATGTTCCATGGACGATCAAAACTAGGTTGGAAGAAGAAGTCAGCATATGCTAAATCATCAACAGTCATGTGTTGTTGAATTGCTAATGAAATAGTATTGATGTTAGCTGTTACATCACGTTTTGACATAATTTGAGCACCTTCAACTTCACGAGTCTTAGGATCAAAGGTCAACTTGAAGTATACTTCAGCGTTCAACTTATCATCGTGGACAAATGGAGGAACGGCAGTATCAACGACAAAGACTGATTCGACGTCAACGCCAGCTTTTTCAGCAGTAACGTCCTTAAAACCAGTTGAAGCAAACTTGTAGTCAAAAACATGCAATCCTGATGAACCAGAAACTTCAGTAGTCTTTCGTTTCTCATCATTAAGGTTCATGGCAGCTGAACGTCCTTGACGTCTAGCGTTAGTAGCTAAGGCAATGATTTGCTTCTTGCCAGTAGGTGCAAAGGTAACTTCGGTTGAATCACCAATGGCGAAGATATCAGGCTGATTGGTACGTTGGTATTCATCAGTCTTGATCATACCCTTTTCATTAAGATCAACTTTTCCTTTAAGCCAATCGGTAGCAGGACGAATTCCAGCTGTTTCAATAATCAAATCAGCATCCCACTGATCGCCATTAGTTGAAATAACTGATGAAACGTTTTCGTCATCGTCACCAACATATTCTTTAACACTTTGGTTAAGTGCTAATTTAACACCATGTTTCTTAAATTCAGCTTCCAAGATCTTAGTGAATTCAGGATCCAGATAAGTAGGAAGAATGGATTTACCAGTATCAACTAAGGTAACGTTCTTACCGGCTTTGGCAAACGATTCAGCTGCTTCAATCCCAATGTATCCACAACCAACAACCGTAACATTATTGATTCCAGGAGTTACTTCAGCTTCCTTCAACTTGATGGCCCAATCACGTCCACGCATTGCGTAAATGTTACCTAATTCCTTACCAGGAACTGGAAGTTGGAATGGGTTAGCACCAACACTCAAAATTAATTTGTCGTATTTTTCAGTGCTTTCTTTACCATCATTGACGTTTAAAGCAGTTAATGTATGGGCTTCTGGATCAACATCAGTAATTTCAGTGTTAATGTGAACATTTACACCTAGTTTTTCCATTCCCTCTGGAGTTGCATAACTTACAGAGTTAACGTTCTTAACAACGTTTTGAAGATATAATTCAATTCCACAAGATAGAAATGATACGAAATCTCCCTTTTCATACCATTCGATGTCAGCATCAGGGAAATCTTTTAAAACTCCTCTAACAGCTTCGAATCCACCATGTGATGATCCAATTACAGCTACTTTCATATCTGCTTCCTCCTTCAATATTTAAAATTGTCGTTCTCTGTGAACATTTTTATATTACCACGCAATCACCCTTCCGTACCATAAAATGACCCATATTTAACAAATTATTTGTACACAATTGTATTGAACCACTTGTAAATTAATTAATTAGCAGTACTTAATTTAAAATAAAAAACGTAGACCAACTAAAATCGTCAGTCTACGCTGTGAAATGTTTTGAAAATTACCACTAAATGTACTAATACTAATCATCAAGACGAAGCAATCATTATTAGTACGATTAGTTTTTAAACCGTTATAACTGTATGAACAATTAAGGAATTTAAGAAACCTTAATATTTAGATACTTAAAAATCTGTTTCCTGATTCTTTGTGACTTAGGACTCATCTCACCATGGATTGCACGGTTCAACTCAACTGGTGAAACATCAACAATTTTCGACATATCTACTTGGGTTAAATCTTTGTTAATCAAAGCAACTTTGATTTTTTTGAAGACCTTTTGCGCGTTACGCTCTAATTCAACGTTAGCCATTGTTGACTCCTCCTTTCGCAATTTATTAATTAAGTTATTGACTATGTCTATCCTTTGGAATAAAATGAAATTATACTAAAAACAATGGAATGCCATTAAACTATTTTCTTCGAGGGAACTAGTTTAGATGCCTTTGTCATTGAGATTATTATTTTGGATTGACTGATCAATTACTTAACTAAACTAATTATCAATCATATAAAATAAAATGTCAATGATTTTCTCTATTATTTGAAATAATTTATTGGACCAACCATTTCAGTACAAAGGAGAAACAATTTTGACAACAATTGAACGAATTAAGCGCCTTGCAAGAATGCGGGGATGGTCACTTCAGCTAGTGGCACAGAAAGCCGGAATCGGAATCAACAATATTTATACATGGAATAAGAAAACACCGAGCACTAAGAGTTTAGATAAAGTGGCTAAGGTCCTTGGAGTTTCAATTGACTATCTATTGGGGAACACTGATAAACTAAACTATCCAAATGATAATAAAGACAAATCAAAAGTTAATGAAGCTGTTGATCTTCCTATTCTTGGTAGTATTGCTTGTGGGAAACCTATTTTTGCGGAACAAAACGTCACAGGATACTTTCCTACCCTAAAAAACGATCTTCCAAGTGGGGATAATTTTTGGCTTAAATGTGACGGCGATTCAATGGACCCTACCATTAAAAATGGTGCTTACGTCCTAATCCATTACCAACCAGAAGTTGAAAATGGAGACATTGCAGCCGTCTTACTAAATGACGATGAGGATGCCACCCTTAAACGGATTAGTACCCAAAAAGATCAGACTGTCTTAATTCCAGATAACAAGCAATATCCACCAATTATCTTGAATAAAGATAATCCGGGAAAAATTATTGGAAAAGCAATTCGCATGCAATCAGAACTATAAAAATATTTAATTAAAAGGGAATTCCATTGAATGGAATTCCCTCTTTTTATTTAATAAAATGAAGCAATCTGATCACTCATTTTCAAATGTCCAGGCGCTCATTTGCCTACAAACATCCTCGGATTGTGGCACAATGCCGAATTTATCTAAAAATCCATGCATCATACCTTCGTAACGTATCAATTGAACATCATTATGAAAAACTGCTAGTTTATTAGCAAATTCGTCATCTTGGCCTTTTAAGCAATCATATCCGGCAGTAACAATTAACGTACGTGGCATTTGTTTTAATTCACTAGTAGCCATGTTAATTGGTGAAATTAATGTTTCACTCATCGAATGTGGTTCAGAATAAACCCTTCCCAAATAACCCAAAGCTTGAATATTCCCACTGTCCATATCATTAATTAATTTCTGTTGTGATTTTGGTAAATCTGACAAATTTTGATAACTAGGTGCCAAGTCATTTTGCACCATCGGATAAATTGGAACTATTCCTTTAACTAAATGAGTGTCCTTCTGTAAATCTAGGTAAGCCATCTCAATTGCAATATTTCCACCGGCACTATCACCAGCAACATATAAATGGTTAAGATCGATTCCCAGCTTTTCTGCATTATCATGAGCAAATTTAACTCCTTGCCAGCAATCTGCCAATAAATCATCAGCATTTACTTCAGGAGCTAAACGATAGTCAACATTAATAACCGTACCACCGATTAATTCTGCTAATTTACGACAAAAATTACGCGATACCGCGGGACCATTTCCAACAAAATCACCACCATGATAGTAAATAAAGCATGGTTTCTTGACAGTGGGTCGCTTGAAAAATTGGCTCACTTGTAAAATCACATTGCCTAAGTCAACGTCTTTAGTAGTGACATTATATGCCATATCCACATTCGGCGTGCCCATTCCCTTACGAAAAGCTATCGCTTGTCTTTCGGCATCGGTTTTTGGTGTAAATTTCACTCGCTTAGTAACGGTGCTTGATTCAGAACTTAAACTGCTATTTTCTTCATGATCTCTAAGAACCACATCATCCAAACCCTCTTGTTTAGATGACGGCTTTACACAAATTAATAAATTACTGTTGTTACGATGAAACTCACTTATACCATAAACATGTGAAATTTGATTTAACCGCTTATAATATTGTGACATTGATGGGGTCCATAAAGTATTAGTCATGATCTATCACTTCTTTATCTTATTTACATAAGAATACCATTTTGTGTGACAAAATAATTGATCAATCATCTAACAAAATAAAAAGTCCTACCGCCTATTTAAGACAGTAGGACCAAACATCTACATTACCAACTAACACCTTGATAACAAATTGTCCATATAAGGAGAGTACAGGATTTGAACCTGCGCGCCAGTTATAAACTGGTTCGCCGGATTTCGAGTCCGGTGCATTACCACTCTGCCAACTCTCCATAACTAACACTACTCAAGTATAATCGTAAAAAGTACAACAATCAACACGAGTAGTGCCCTTAATTTAATTATATTTAATGAGACTCAGAATATCGTAATCCTTAATTTTGTCGCGGCCCTTTAGGTCCATTAACTCAACAATAAAGGCCGTTCCAACCACAATTCCACCAAGATCTTTCACTAATTCAATGGTTGCTTCAATGGTTCCACCAGTAGCTAACAAGTCATCAGTCACTAAGACCCGTTGCCCAGGTTTAATGGCGTCTTCATGCAAATAAAGGGATGACTGTCCGTATTCTAGTCCATATGTAGCTTTAACCGTCTTGCCTGGCAACTTCCCCTTTTTTCTTGCGGGAGCGAAACCAATCCCAAGTTCATATGCAACCGGACATCCAACAATAAAGCCACGAGCTTCAGGGCCAACAATCATGTCAACATTTTTTCCTTTAGCATAGTTAACAATCTCGTCAGTTGCTTGGCGATATGCTTCTCCATCTTCTAGTAACGGCGAAATATCACGAAAAGTCACTCCTGGTTCTGGAAAATTAGGATAACTTGCTACATAATCTTTTAAATTAAGAGCCATAAAAAATACTTCCTTTCTTATTATCAGTTCCCAATCCCATTAACAATTTTAACCAAATCACTTGGAGAAACATTAAAAAGGGTATCCTCCACCTTTAACTGTTCTTCACGCAATTGATAGGTAGGAGAAGTTGACAAATTCTGTTTGTCTGGGTTACTGATCCCATTCAAAATCCCGTTTTGAATGGTAATAAAACCAAGTTCATTAAAAACCTGTAGCATAAACACAAGAATATTCGCAGGAACCTGCAGATGTTGGGCCACAGATCTAATATTATCAGAAATCTTCACATTTTTATTAGTTTCAACGAACTTAAATAGTTTAGCATACTGAGAACGTTCTGGCATCCCTAAAGACAAAATATGATTCTTTTTATATAAATATAGGATAATATTAGGGTTTTTAAGGTGATAAACTAATTTTTTGAATTCATCCAATGTCTCAGGACAATCAACAATGTAAACTGCCCCATCGCTAATATCTTTGTTGACACTAGATGCTAGAAGAGCTTGAGAATGAGGACCCACATAGGTTTTTAATTGCTGGTACAATTTCGAGTTAAAGAAAATATACGTCCCGTCATTTGCAAACATGGACTTGGTTAATCTGGTAGTCCTTTTATCCAGTACCACCGTTCCATCTACCTTAAGATCATCAACCATCAACTGAATGTTAGTATGGCCCTTCCATTCATTTTCATTTAAGGTCCCAGCAACATTTACGTTAGCGGATAATGAAGATACTTCTGAAGCGGTCTCTCCCATTCCAAAATCAATGGCAGGAATTCGAGAGTGCTCTCCTACCAACTGAAATTTAAGGTGATCTTGCGATTTACCAATGGCTTGGATATTTGTTAACGTAACGGGTTCAACATCAAATCTGGGACATTCATTATCAGTACCAAATGGACTGAGGGTTTGAATCTGTTGAAATAACTTTTGATCAATCTCATCCGGTGTAACTTTAAAATCAATTTTAAGAGTTGGCTTCTGTGTCAAATCAACCTGTTGGTTAGCTGCTGATTGTTCAAACTGCTTAGCCAACTTATCAAGGTTAGCAGCTGGAACCGTCAATCCAACTGCCATGGCATGTCCACCAAACGCATCCATTAGATCACGCTCACCATCTAAAGCTTTAAAAAGATCAAATCCCTTTACACTTCGTCCAGAGCCCTTGGCCGTCTGATTCTTATCATCAATACTAACTACCACAGTTGGCTTATGAAATTTATCCTTAACCCGACTAGCAGCAATTCCTAACACACCGGTATGCCAATTTTTACCTACAATTAGGAGAGTTTCTCGGTCACGATTCTTAGGTAAACTAGCCTGTTCAATCGCCTCATCGGTAATCGAACTAACCAATAACTTTCGTTGATCATTCTTCTTTTCGGTTTTCTTGGCTAATTCATTGGCTTGGTCATCATCAACCGTTGTCAACAAATCAACACCCATATTAGCATCGCCCATTCTTCCAAGAGCATTTAGTCGTGGGGCAATATTAAAACCAATGTCTTGTTCATCAACTTGATCTAAATCAATTCCAGCTCTTTTAATCAATGCTTTTAATCCTGGCCGAACCGTTAAATGAATCACATTTAAGCCAAACTGAACAAGTGCTCGATTCTCACCTGTAAGGGACACTAAATCAGCCACGGTTCCAATCGCAGCTAGATCTAGCTTATCTTGCGGGATCTCATCCATCAGTGCCGTAGCAAGCTTAAAGGCAACCCCTGCACCAGATAAGTACTGAAAGGGATAAGTGGGCTCCCCTAATTGAGCATGCACAATGGCATATGCATTTGGCAACTTTTGAGGTAATTCATGATGATCCGTAATAATTACGTCGCAGTCTAATTTGTTGGCCTCTTCAATCGCATCAAAACCAGCAACTCCATTATCAACCGTTACAATCAAAGAAGTTCCACTATCAATTATTTTTTGAAAGGCTTTAATATTTGGACCATAGCCATCTTTAAAACGATTGGGAATGTAGTACCGCACATCTGCTCCCATCTCTACCAATGTCTCATAAAGAATAGACGTACTAGTCAGGCCATCAGCATCGTAATCGCCATAAACAGTAATTTGTTCACCCTTTTCAATCGCAGCGTCAATTCGATCAACCGCCTTTTGCATATCATGCATTAAAAATGGATCGTTTAAATCGGATGTATCAGGATTTAAGTAGTGCTTAATTTTATCAGCATCATCATAGCCACGTTCAAACATCAACTTAACGACCAATGGTTCCAGACCCAATTCACTTGCTAACTGATTAACAGTATCGCCATTAATATTATTTTGTTTTAACTTCCAATTATACTTTGAAGAAAGCAAATAAGGATCCTCTTTTCACTATTTTTCGTCGTCTTTTTGTTGTTTATTAATTACATCTTCTACGTTGCGATTATCTTGATTAACCTTTTGTTTACTAATTGAATTCTTAAGTTGCATTTGCAGTGAATCAACTTGCTTGTTTAGATCAGTAACCTGATCCTTTAATCCGTCAATAACTTTTTGCGAATTACGGTTCTCTTTCTTCCGTTGAGATCCATTTTTAAATGAACTAATCATTGATAACAGGAACATAATTAATGCCCCAATTAATAAAGTTAGTAGGAGTACAAGAATTAAAGGCATTTTAACCGTAGTAAAACCAAAATTAATTTCAGCACTTGACATGTTCAATAGAACAAAAATAGCCACAATTACAATCAAAACCATGCTTAGAATCATTGAAATTTGCTTTTTCATTTTGTACTCTCCTCTCCCTTATCAAAGGGAATATCAATAAAATCAAAGTCTTTAACTACCTTAGTATTTGGAAAAATCTGTTGTGCCTGTTTCTGTAATTCATGTGCCATCTTAGCAGTATATCTTGCCGAGATATGGGTTAATAGTAACCGCTTCACGTTCGCTTCTTTGGCCGTATTAGCAGCCTGAATATTAGTAGAGTGATAATAGTTATGGGCTAATTTAGCTTCACCCTTTCCAAAAGTGCTTTCGTGTACTAAAACATCTGCATCATGAGCTAATTCATTAATGGTATCAACTTTTCTTGTATCTCCCAGAATAGTAATAATCCTTCCCTTCTGAGCTTTCCCAATATAGTCGTTCCCATTGATGATTCTCCCATCATTAAGCTGTACGGTTTTCCCCTGCTTAAGTTGGCCATACAATGGTCCTGCTGGAATATTATTTTCACGAAGTTTATTAACAAGCAACTCGCCGGGATGGTCATGTTCAACAATTCGAAATCCCCAACTTTGAACTTGATGATCAAGTTTTTCAGCATAAACCGTGAATTTTCTACCCTCAAAAATTTTGCCAGGCTGACCTAGTTCAACGTATTTTATTCTATACCCTAACTTAGTCTGAGTCACTTGCAAACTAGTCTGAACGTAGTTTTTAATTCCATGAGGTCCATAAATTGTCACCGGATCATCGCCACCTTGAAATGAACGACTTGATAACAATCCTGGGAGACCATAAATATGGTCCCCATGAAGATGGGTAATAAAGATTTTATTGATTTTACGTGGCTTTAAGGTTGATCGCAAAATTTGTTGCTGGGTTCCTTCACCAGCATCAAACAACCATACGGAATTAATCTCATCTAATAACCTTAAAGCGACACTGGATACGTTGCGAAACTTACCAGGAACTCCAGCACCAGTTCCAAAAAACTCTAATTGCATATTCTATCGTTCCTTTTTGACACTCAAATTTTTACACTCGTGAAGAACTACCATATAATTGTAGCATATCACATTGGCAATAATAAGCTGAAATCTAGGTGACTATTTTGAGATTAAACGAATTCTACGTTTCATCAGAAGATTTAAGTAACTCATATAAGATCTACGTTGAGATTAACAAAGATATTTTCCCAATTTTTGATATTGAATTTTCTGACCAAAAAATACTACTAGTACCAAATAAATATAAGCATCCCTTAACATTAAGTCAATTTAACACAAGAACCAGTCAATTAGATGATCATTTATCCTTATTCTGTAAAACCAATGAAATTCCAAAACTATTTGGCTATCGTTTAAAAAATGATCAATTGATATTTGGATAAAAAAGGATGGTCCTTAACTGGACCATCCTTTTTATTAGAATTATTCAACATACGAAAAAGTGAAATCTAAAATTGAAACAAGGTCACCATTTTTAGCACCAGCGTCTCTAAGGGCCTGATCTACTCCCATTCCACGGAGCTTACGAGCCAATCTTAAGACTCCCTGTTCATGTTCCGTATTGGCCATTTGAATCACTCGTTCAATCTTATCTCCAGATAGAACCCAGGTCCCATCTTCATCTTTAGTTAAGGTAAATGGCTTCTCATCCTCATCCGCATGATAAACCACTTCTTTGTTTTCCTTAGCTTCTTCAGCTCCCATAATTGGAAATTTAGGAGCTTTATCAAGGGCTTGACTGGTTTCTCTAATTAACTCTTTTAGCCCCGTGTGAGTTACTGATGAAATCGGAACAATTTCACTTGCAACGTGGTCATTGTGATCGGCTAACTCCTGTTTAAATAACTCTAAGTTTGCCTTCGCGTCTGGCATATCCATTTTTGAGGCCACAATAATTTGGGGCCGCTTCAATAAACTTTCATCGAAGTTAGCTAACTCATGATTAATCTTTTGATAATCATCATACGGATCACGACCCTCAATTCCACTCATGTCAACCACATGTAGGATGACTCGTGTTCTTTGAATGTGTCGTAAAAATTCAAAGCCTAATCCAACTCCCTTAGAAGCTCCCTCGATTAGACCGGGTAAGTCGGCAATCACAAAATCATTTCCATCATGATTTCTTACAATTCCAAGATTAGGAACAATGGTCGTGAAATGGTATTGAGCTACTTTAGGTTTCGAAGAAGTAATTGCACTCAATAAGGTTGATTTCCCTGCTGATGGGAAGCCCACTAATCCAACGTCGGCTAACAATCTTAACTGAAGTTCAATTTCCATTTCTTGGCCTGGCTCACCGTTTTCAGCAATTTCAGGAGCTGAATTCTTCGGCGTAGCAAAGTGAACGTTTCCTCTTCCACCACGGCCACCTTTGGCAATGACAACTTCATCATTGGACTTAGTCAAATCCGCAATCGGCTCACCAGTTTCCGAATTATAAATCGTGGTTCCATCTGGTACACTTACGACTAAATCCGGAGCACTGGCACCCGTCATTTTCTTATTTGCACCATTGCCACCATTTTCAGCTTTAAATTGTTTTTTATACTTAAAATCCATCAAAGTGGACATCCCAGTGTCAACTTTAAAAACAACGTTTCCACCGTGTCCGCCATCTCCCCCAGATGGTCCACCATTGGGAACATATTTTTCACGACGAAAGCCAACCATTCCGTCGCCACCTTTACCAGCTTTGACTTTAAACTTTACTTGATCTACAAACATAATTTCTCCATTTTCTAGCTAGTTTTTCATCATTTTAGCTACTGGCACATCATTTTCGAAAGTAAACTTAACGGTCTGAGCGACCTTCTTTGAGATTCCAAGCGCTTGAATGTCATCTACACTAGCATCTGCGATATTTTTAGTTGAACCAAATTTTCTCAATAATTTATTCCTTGTCTTCGGTCCAACCCCTTTAATACTATCTAACCTTGAAGTCATCGAATTCTTGTTATGGAGCTGATGATGATAATTAATGGCAAAACGGTGAACCTCATCTTGCACCCGCTGAACAAGATAAAAGGCTTGGCTTTTTGGATTTAAATTAATGTGATGATCATTACTACCAAATAATAAATCAGCCGTTTTGTGCTTATCATTTTTGACCATTCCAGCTACCGGAATGTGAAGGTCGAGTTCGTTTTCCAGAACATCCTTCACGGCATTCATCTGAATCTCGCCACCGTCCATTAGGATTAAATCAGGCATCTCAGCGTGTTCTTTTAATAAACGTGTATAACGTCTTCTAATAACTTCACGCGTGCTAGCTGCTTCATCAGCATGATCAACGGTCCGTAACTTGTACTTTCGATACTTCTTTTTATTCGGCTTCCCATCTTCAAATACTACCATAGCAGAAACTAAATCGGCACCAGAAATGTGGGAATGATCAAAAGCCTCAATCCGACCAATGTGACCAATTCCTAAAGCATTACCGAGTTCATCCATCGCACCAGTGGTCTTCCTGCGATCCATCTCCATTAACTTAAACTTCTCATTTAAGACTAATCGAGCGTTATGCTCAGCCATATCTAGTAAGGCCCTTTTCTGCCCTCGTTGTGGAGTTCTAACCGGCACTCCGATCATTTTTGAAAGAACCTCATGATCAATTGATGCTGGTACCAAAATTTCTTTTGGTGGAATTCGATCAGAATCATTATAAAATTGGACAATGTAACTAGTCATTTCTTCATTAGAGGTACTAATAATTGGAAATAATTTTTTCTCACGCTTCATTAGACGAGCCTGGCGAATGAAGAAGACTTGAACTGAAAGCCATCCCTTGTCAGCATAAAAATTAAATACATCGCGGGGAGTATTATCATGGGAAATAATCTTTTGTTTCTCAACGGTAGCATCAATGTAATGTAATTGATCACGCAGTTCGGCTGCCCGTTCATATTCCATGTTATTTGATGCCGTATTCATTCGTTTAGTTAATAATTGTCTGGCAGGTCCAACGCTACCATTTAAGAAGGATTTAATCTTTTTAATTTGAGCATCATACTCCGATTTAGGAACCTCTTTAAAGCAAGCTCCCAAACACTGGCCCATGTGGTAATACAAGCAAGCCCGCTTTTGATAACCATTACAACGCCTTAATGGATACATTTTCTGTAAGAAATTCAACGTTTCATCCGCCGCATAAACGTTAGGATATGGTCCAAAGTAGTACCCGCCATCTTTTTTAACGGTATTGGTAATCAGCATCCTGGGATCACGTTCGTTGGTAATTTTAATGTATGGATAACCACTATGCCCCTGCTTCAAGCGTACATTATAGTAGGGACGATGTTTCTGAATTAAAGTAATCTCAAGTAAAAAGGCTTCCTTATCATTTGAGGTAATGATGGTTTCAAAGTCAGCAATATTTCGCACCAACTTTGCTCGTCGACCATACTGAGTACTTTTAAAATAAGATCGAACTCGATTTTTTAAATTTTTAGCTTTCCCAATGTAGATAATCTTACCATCTTTATCTTTCATAATATAACAACCAGGTTGATCAGGAAGCAACGTTAGTTTTCGTTCAATTAAATCGGATGCCATAAAAATCCCTCCTTTCCGATAAGTGTCACTGTTACAATTATAATGAATTAGTTACAGTTTGTATAACAAACTGACATTAAGTGATTTTTTTGCTATGATGAAGTTAAAGGAGCGATCAATATGGGACTAAAAATTAGAAGAAATGAAGATCTTGATGCCATGTTCAGTAAATTCGCCAAAGAAAATCCGAAAGATCCTAACCGTGCTAAATTTTTAAATCATAAGAATAAAGAAGACCAACGCGAATCAAAAAAGAATAAAATTTTGGATCAAGATAAAACCAAATAAACAGAAAATCAGCTGTTCACACAGCTGATTTTTTTATGACTTAATTTGTTGTTCAATCCAATCCCATACTTGATCAGCTCCCACTTTTGTCTTCGCAGAAAACATGACCAATGGTTCATCATCTTCTAATTCTAATCCTTTACGCAGGATCTGTTCTTGCTTTTTTCGTTTACTTTTAGGAATTTTATCTACCTTAGTAGCCACATAAAGTACCGGGATCCCATAGTAATCTAACCAATCACGCATTTGAATATCATAATCACTCGGTGCGTGTCTTCCATCGATTAAATTAACCACACCCCGGAGTTGTTCACGCTGAGTTAAATAGGTTTCAATCATCTGAGCCCATTTTTCCCGCTCTGATTTTGATACTTTAGCATATCCGTAACCAGGAACATCCACAAAGTATAGTGCATCATTAACCCGATAAAAATTAAGGGTTTGGGTCTTCCCTGGTTGTCCAGAGGTGTGCGCATAGTCCTTTCGATTAATTAAGACATTTGTTAGAGAAGATTTACCAACATTAGAACGTCCTAAAAAACCAATTTCAGGATAACCAGTAGTGGGATACTGTTTAGGATCAACAGCACTCATTACTAGTTCAACATCATTTACATCCATCGTTATCTCCGTTCGATTACTTAGTTACGGTTTAATACCATTTTTGGTTCTTTGCCACCGTTAACTGATTCAGGCGTAACAATTACTTCTTTCACGTCATCACGACTTGGAAGTGAATACATAATATCACGCATAACACTTTCAATCATCGAACGTAGTCCACGAGCACCAGTATTTCTAGCAATTGCCTTTTTTGCCATTGCCTTGAGTGCATCATCTTCAAACGTCAAGTTAACTCCCTCAAGTGAAAGTAGCTTTTGATACTGCTTAACTAACGCATTCTTAGGTTGAGTAAGAATTTTAACCAGATCATCCTCACTTAATTTGTTTAATGCAGTTAAAATTGGTAAACGACCAATAAACTCTGGAATTAAACCAAAATTCATTAAATCTTCAGGGATTACTTTCTGCATAATATCCTCATCAGCAACATCTTGGGTTTCATGGTTATCAACACCAAAACCAATGGTCTTATCACCCAAACGTCGTCTAACAATATCCTGAATCCCATCAAAAGCACCACCAACAATAAAGAGAATGTTTTTGGTGTTAATCTTAATAAATTCCTGACTAGGATTCTTTCTGCCACCCTTTGGCGGGACATTTGCAGTAGTTCCTTCTAAGATCTTCAGGAGTGCCTGCTGAACTCCTTCACCGGATACATCACGCGTAATTGAGACATTTTCAGCTTTCTTAGCGATCTTATCAATTTCATCAATATAGATAATACCCTTTTCGGCTCTATCAACATCATAATCCGCATTTTGAAGAAGTTTTAAAAGAATATTTTCAACATCCTCACCAACATATCCTGCTTCAGTAAGAGTAGTAGCATCAGCAATTGCAAACGGTACATTTAAAATCTTTGCAAGCGTTTGTGCCAAATAAGTTTTACCAGATCCAGTTGGTCCGATCATGGCAATATTACTCTTTTGAATCTGAGCATCATCATAAGAATGATGAGCTTGATCCTTTTCTTCATTATCACTTTCATCACTATTTTCAGAATCATTTAAAGCTTTAATTCTCATATAATGGTTAAACACAGCGACCGCTAAGGTTTTCTTAGCTTCATCTTGACCAATCACATACTCATCAAGCTTTTTAACAATTTCACTTGGAGTAAGAACATTAATGTCCTCAGTGGTAGTCTTGTTTAATTCCTCGCTCATGATTTGTTCGCACAAATCAATACATTCATTACAAATATATACGCCTGGTCCAGCCACGATCTTCTTTACTTGATCCTGTGACTTTCCGCAAAAGGAGCAAGTAATGGTCTCATTTTGATCTGAATCATCATACATGATATCTCTCCTTTTTGTTAAATTCGTTTCGTTGCCTGCAATTTGAAACTATACCATACTAATAGAATCTTTTAAAATAATTTGCTCTACAAAAAAAGACCCGCCCTAACAAGCGGATCCCATCTTGTATAAATTATTTCTTGTTTTCTTTACTGGAATCCTTCTTTTCAGAAGACTTCTTAGCAGCTGATTTTGGTGCTTCTTTAGCACTGTCAACAACAATATCAACAGCCTTTTGAATTCCAATATCATGCTTTAACATGTCATCAGATAATGCATTACGAACGGCAGTTTCTTCCATTCCGTATTGTTTTGCAAGATCACTAACTTCTTTTTGAATGTCTGCTTCACTTGGATTAATCTTTTCCGCTTTAACAATTGCTTCTAAGACCAAGTTCGTCTTAACACGACGATCAGCACCATCGGCAAACTGCTTCTTTAAGTCTTCTGGCTTAGTACCAGTTAACTTATAATACGTCTCAGCGTTGATGCCTTGTTGTTGCATTCCAGCGAGGTATTGATCCATTTGACGTTGAACGTCATCATTAATCATTACTTCAGGAATATCTTTAACAGTAGCATTATCTACAGCTTCGCCAATTGCAGCATTCTCTTTAGCATCATGAGCAGCTGATTCCTTTTGTTCTTTAAGCTCTTTCTTGATTTTGTCTTCTAACTCAGAGAGTGTGTCAACGTCTTCGTCAACATCCTTAGCAAAATCATCATCAAGTTTAGGTAATTGTTTTTCCTTAACTTCATGAAGCTTAACTTTAAAAGTAGCTTCTTTCCCAGCTAATGACTTTTCTTGATAGTCCTTAGGGAAAGTAACCTTTACATCAACATCATCGCCAGCTTTTTTACCAATCAATTGGTCTTCAAAGCCAGGAATGAATGAACCTGAACCAAGTTCAAGAGAATAGTTGTTAGCTTTTCCGCCTTCAAATGGCTTGTCGTCAACAAATCCTTCAAAGTCAATTGTAACAGTGTCACCCTTTTTAGCAGGACGATCAACCAAAACAAGTTCAGCCTGTGATTGACGCATTTTATCTAACTTAGCATCGACGTCTTTTTTGTAAACACGAGTGCTTTCCTTCGGAACACTTAATCCTTTGTATTGGCCAAGCTTAACGTCAGGCTTAACACTTACAGTAGCCTTTAGAACCCACGGCTTACCTTTTTCAATTGATTCAACACTAACATCTGGTTGACCAACTGGTTCAATTCCAGCGTCTTTAATTGCTTCACTATAAGCATCTGGTAGCAATAAGTTTAAAGCATCTTGATATAAGGCTTCTTCACCGTACATTTGATTAAATACTTGTCGTGAAACCTTCCCCTTACGAAATCCAGGAACTTTAATGTTTTTCTTATTCTTCTTGAAAGCTCGATCTAATCCTTCTTTAATCTTATCAAGACCAATTTCAAAGGTTAGTTCACCATCATTGGTGCCTTTTTTCTTCCAATCTGCCATAACATTTCCTCCAACATGAAAAATATTTACACACTTTTTCAAGTAATAGTATTCAAATAGTATTCTAACTTAAGCGCCATCAAAAGTAAACATCGACGCTAAAACAGTGGTATCAATAAAAAAGAGATTGAAGACAATGTCTTCAATCTCTAAATAAAATACTAATTAATCATCGATTTCGGTTACAACACCGGCACCAACGGTATGTCCACCTTCACGAATAGTGAACTTAGTACCTTTTTCAATGGCAACTGGCTTAGTTAAGTCAACGTGGAATGTAACGTTGTCACCAGGCATTACCATTTCAGTTCCCTTGTCTAATTCAATAACACCAGTAACATCGGTGGTATGGAAGTAGAATTGAGGACGATAGTTTGAGAAGAATGGAGTATGACGTCCACCTTCTTCTTTGGTTAAGATGTAAACTTGACCAGTAAACTTCTTGTGGGTATGAATTGAACCAGGTGCTGCAAGAACTTGTCCACGAACAACTTGGTCACGGTTAATACCACGAAGCAAAGCACCGATGTTATCTCCAGCTTCACCTTTGTCAAGAGTCTTTCTGAACATTTCAAGACCAGTAACAGTAGTCTTCAAAACGTCAGGAACTAAACCAACGATTTCAACTTCGTCACCGATTTTAATGCTACCACGATCAATACGACCAGAAGCAACAGTTCCACGACCAGTGATAGTAAATACATCTTCAACAGGCATCAAGAAAGGTTTGTTGTCATCACGTTCTGGAGTTGGGATATATTCATCAACAACATCCATTAACTTCATGATGTTTTCTTCTTGTTCTTTATCACCTTGAAGTGCTTTCAAAGCTGAACCACGGATAACAGGAACATCGTCACCATTGTAACCATATTCTGAAAGTAACTCACGAATTTCCATTTCAACCAAGTCGATCAATTCGTCGTCATCAACCATGTCAGTCTTGTTTAAGAAGACAACAATGTGGTCAACACCAACCTGTCGAGCAAGCAAAATATGTTCACGAGTTTGTGGCATAGGACCGTCGGTTGCGGCAACAACAAGAATAGCACCATCCATTTGGGCAGCACCAGTGATCATGTTCTTAACGTAGTCAGCATGTCCTGGGGCGTCAATATGTGCATAATGACGCTTTTCAGTTTCGTATTCAACGTGCGCAGTATTAATAGTAATACCACGTTCTTTTTCTTCTGGTGCAGCATCAATATCAGCGAAGTCTTCAGCCTTAGCCAAACCCTTTTCTGATAATACTTTAGTAATTGCTGCAGTTAAAGTAGTCTTCCCATGGTCAATATGGCCGATAGTACCAATATTAACGTGGGGCTTTGTTCTTTCATAATGTTCTTTTGCCATTTATGAAACCCTCCTGTCATTTTCGTAAGACAAACATCAGTAAAAACACCAATGTCTCTTTGTCAGTAATTATACTACATTTTCCGTAAAAGGCCAAATGCTCACCTTTTTTGGAATTCACTTTCATATTATATCCACTGACAAATTATTTGTAAACCAAATATCATCAATTTCTTAAATTACTTTAATAATAAGTTCATTATCTTATCAATTTTTTCTAGCCAACGATCGACTGGTCCTAATTTATTATTATCAACTACCATGTTGGGATTAATGATATGACGGTGAATAGCGGTTACCCAGACTTCTGGATCTTGAATTGTTTTATCAATGAAGGGATACAAGACTTGAGCATCATATTCAGCGGCTTGAGAAATCTGCTGAAAACGAATGGGATCCTCTTGTCCATAACGATTATTAATAATCTTCTGCATTTCTTGATAAGCTGGTGAATCTAACTCATCTACTAATTGGTCTGGAATAACAGTATAAGTCTTTCCGTCCATCCAAACAAATTTAACGGGCTGATTGAACTTCAACTTAGCTAAATTATTGAGTAATTGATTCCTCCATATTGGATTAACATCAGGATCAACTAAATTAAATTGAGCCCCCTTTAAATACTGGTTATATGGGAGTTCCTCAGCTTTCTCCATAATATCACGTTGAGTAATTCCTGATTCACCGCCCATATGCATAAAGTGCTTCAAGTTCGCTCGATTTGATTCAACCTGTTGTGCATTGTTAATTTTCTCTAGGGATTCAATCTCTTGCTCTACATCATTCTTATTAGGGACATTAATCGTATCAACAATGATTCGTAAAGGAATAAACTTGCGGTTTTTTAAATAAATATTAACCACAAGCTCAATATCATTTTCAACTAAGTAGTTAAAATTGTCCTCAACTAAACGATATGATTCAACGTATTTTTTCTCATTAAAGAGGGAGTGCCCTAACAAATCAACTACCTGATCGTCATCAACTTCGTCGTACAAAGCCAGTAACTCTTGGGAACTCTTTTGATATGCATGCTTTTTAAAATTATTCTGAGCCCGTTTAAACCTTATTTTTTGATTATCATTCAAAATTATATCTCCACTTTAGAAAACAAAAAAATTGAGCCTAAGCTCAACTCTTTTAGTTATCTTCTTGATCATTTTTATTGTTAGATTTTTTTCTTCTATGATGCTGATTAACTTCCATGATAACTGGAAGGATCACCGGTCTTCTTCCGGTTTTCTTATATAAGAATTGTCCAAGGTCCTCTCGAACATCTTGCTTTAAATGACCCCAATCAAACTCTTTATTATCCAAATTATTCTGAACAGCTTTAGTAACAATCTCAGCCGCTTCACCTAATAAAGACTTATCTGAATTCACGTAGACAAAGCCACGTGCCATGATTTTAGGTTCTGAAATAATCTTCTTTTTCTTACGGTCAATGGTAACAACTGCTACAAAAACACCGTCTTCAGATAATACCTTTCGGTCTCGTAGAACAATATTACCAATATCTCCGACACCAATTCCATCAATCATAGTATCTGAAGCAGGAACCGCCTCCGATAGGAACATGTTTTCACCATCAAACTCAATTACATCCCCCTTAGCAGGTAGAATAATATGAGATGGCTTCATTCCCACTTCTTCAGCTAGTTCCTTTTGTGCTTCCATCAAACGGTACTCACCCTGAATCGGAATCAAGTAATCAGGATGAATTAAGTTCAGCAACAATTGCAAATCATGCTTACTAGCATCACCAGAAATATTCTTTTCATCGGCAATGCTCATGACCTCTCCACCGGCCTTATAGATCATATCACGGGTTTTCGCCCATGGCGTATCCATGGCACGCGAAGGACTCGTAGCAATCAGAACCAGGTCACCTGGCTGAATGTCAACGTCGCGATCACGGTTGTCAGCCATTCTCTGAAGCGATTCCATTGGTTCCCCATTTTTACCAGTCTGTAAAATAATAATGTTGTGCGGATCCATCTTTTCCATTTCTTTAGCGGACTTAATAAATAAATCGTCAGAAGGTAAAGTTAACTTGCCAAGCTTAAGGGCGGTGTCAATGACTTCTTCTAGACCCTTGCTTGTCAGGTATACTCTTCGACCTGCTTTAGCAGCCGCATTTAAGACTTCCTGAATTCGCAAGATATTATTGGCAAGACATGCAACAATTACACGACCCTTTTGATAATGGAAGGTTTCATATAGATAATCTCTAATTTCTTTTTCATCGGTACTCTCTTCGGGATTGTCAGCATTTCTTGAATCACTTAGCAGTGCCAAAACGTGTTCCTTACCAATATCAGCTAAAGCAGCATAATCAGTTTTGTATCCGTCTGCAGCGGTCTGATCAAACTTAAAATCACCAGTATAAACAATGTTACCAAGTTCCGTACTAATCACAATTCCAACTGAGTCAGGAATTGAATGAGTGGTGTCAAAGAAACTAACGGTTCCATCTTCAAAAACAATCTCACTCTTACTATTAATAACGTGAAAATCATTAAACTTCTTGGTTTTCTTATTGTCTGCAACTGCCAACTTTGCTAATCCAATGGTCAATTCGGTCCCAAATACAGGAACATTAAACTCACTTAGAAAATAAGGTAATGCTCCAATGGCATCTGCATGTCCATGGGTAAGAAAAACTCCGACAATCTTGTCAGCATTATCCCTCAGATACGAAAAATCTGGAATCACAAAGTCAATCCCTAACATTTCATTTTGGGGATATTTTAACCCACAATCTAAAATAAAAATACTATTATCGTTAATTTCAATGGCATATAAATCTTTTCCATTTTCCCTCACTCCACCTAATGGAATGATTTTGATGTTATTTTTCATAATTACTCGTTCACCTCAAAATTTTACTTTTAATTCATACTATTATTATACGAAGCTTTTGCCTCAAACCGCTCATTATATCTGTTAACAGTGTAACATATTTATCTTAAGCACTAAATTATTTATGTATAAAAAAAGAGCGGTAAAAATCCGCTCTACCAAAACTAAGATTAACGACGTAATCCTAATTCTTTGATCAATTTACGATAACCTTGTACATCATTGTTACGTAAGTATGCCAGAAGGTTTCTTCTGTGACCAATTTTCTTCATAAGTCCACGTTGTGAGTGGAAATCTTTCTTATGAGTCTTCATATGACCATTGATTTCATTGATGTCAGCAGTTAATACAGCAATTTGTACTTGAGTTGAACCAGTGTCGCCTTCATGTTGAGCAAACTTCTTAATAATGTCATTTTTTCGTTCTTTACTTAAAGCCATTATTATATCCACCTTTCTATATATAATCCCTTAATCTGAGTAATACGTCAGTGGCTCGTAAAACTAAGATTAAGTTACTAGACTAATATAACCTAAAATCAGGTGTTATTCAAGTCAGCATTAATAAATGAGTCCAGTTTTTAGTGCTATTGCAATTAATCAATGGATTTTGTATAATTAGGAATGTTAAAAGATGTGAATAAATTGAATTTATTTCACAAAGTGGAGGTGAACTTAATGCCAGTAATTAAATCTGCTATCGAACGTATGAGAACTAACGAAGAAGCTAGAAAGAAAAACGCATCTCAAAAGAACGAAATGAGAAGCGCAATCAAGAAATTCGAAAAAGCCGAAGCTTCTGGTGCTGATGATTTAGACAGTGCATACCGCGATGCTGTTGCAGCAATCGATCATGCAAAATCAAAGGGCCTTATTAAAGCTAATAACGCTAACCGTAAGAAATCTCATTTAGCAAATCGACTTGCTAAAAATGATAATTAATAAAAAAAGAACCCAATTAATTGGGTTCTTTTTTTATACTCTGATTTAGTTTAACCGCAAACATCTCAAATAATAATTCCGGATTACTACTAGTACTTTTAAGCTGTTCCTCAATTTTTACTAAGTCAACATAAGCATTTCGCAGATACTTTCTTGAATACTTACGATCACTTCTCATTGCCAATTTCACTCGATAAGGATGAACTCTAAGTGCACTTGCTAAATTTCCTTGGCTGTACCCCAACTGCTCTAAAATCTTAACCTGTAGTAAAAGACGAAATTGACTAACCAAAATGGCGTTAATTTGAATGGGTTCATGCTTTTGTGCAATCAGATCATGATAAAATTCAATTGCCTTCGTGGTATTTCCACTCATCAAATAATTAACTAAATCAAAAACGTTTTGATCCATTGATTTCGATACTAAGGAGTCAACGTCCTCAAGCGTTATTTTTTTATCATTAATTTTATACAAAAAAAGTTTATTCAATTCATTCATCACACTGGCTAAATCATCTGATGTTCGGGTAAGAAGTTCATTAAGTGCATCTTGATCAATTACATACTTCTTTTCTTCAATCTTTTTTTGGATCAATTGTTTTGTTTCACGCTCTGAAAATTGATTTAAATCAATTACTTCTGCCTGTTTCTTTAATTCTTTACTAACTTTTTTTCGTGCATCTAACTTAAGATAAGGAGCGAAAAAAACTAGTACTGTTTCTTGTGGCGGATTTTTTAAATAATTTACTAACTCCTCGGGATGATGAACAACCTTACTTTTATTTCTTTCCCCCGTCAAAAAATATGGATTTTTAACAAATACCAATCGTTTTTCACCAAAAAAGGGAATTGACATTGCATCATCCAACGCTGTTGATAAAGGCGTTTCTTCCATATCATACGTAGCAAAGTTCATGGTTCTTTCTTCTTCAGGAATTAAGGCTTTAAGCTTCTTTTGAATTGTATCAATCCAATAATTATCATTTCCCAAAATTAAATACACCGCTTGAGGCTCTTTATTAATTTGATTAACTTGTTCTACGACACTCACTGATGTGCCACCTTCCACTTAGTTTCGAACTTTCCAATTTTATTATTTCTAAATTTGTACCTAATCATACCATTTTTTTGAGTATTAATAATTGTGATACGTTGCCTATGCATCGTATCGATTGTCTCCTGATTAGGGTGATGATAACGGTTGTGTCTTCCAGCTGAAATAAGAGCAATTTTAGGATCAATTGCCCGAATAAATTTTGGATCAGATGAAGTCTTACTTCCATGGTGTCCTAATTTAATTACATCAACACGAAGATGCGGGTATTTTTGGATAATTTTCAACTCTTCTTCTCGATTCAAATCACCCATAAAAATCCAATTTAATCCCCCGATTTTACCAAATAAAACCTGTGAATCTTGATTTTCTCCTAGCCCTTTTTTCATGGGATGAACTACTTGAAATGGTGAATTCTTAATGTGATCACCAGCTTTAGCGTTAATTAACTGAAATTGACCCCGATACGGTTTAATTCGCCTTAAAAAACTCTGATTATTTGTCATTCCCCATGGAACATATACTCGACTAACGTTCATTTTGCTTAAAAAAGCCGACAAATCCCCAACATGATCAGCATCTTGATGACTCAAACATACATTATCAATTCGAGACACTCCAATGCTTCTCAAGTAACTAATTGATGTATTATTTGCTTGATAAATTGGCTTCCGTTTTGATTTGCCAAAAAAATTGGGTTTCCCGCCAGTATCAATTAACGTAATCGATCGGTTAAATGGCTCTCTCACAAGGAAACTGTCTCCTTGTCCCACATCAAAAGCATCTACTTCACCACTAAGTGGAAAATGAATCATAATAAAGCCAAGACTAAAACACGTTAATAAGAATAAAATACGTTTAACAGTAACTTCCTCAATGAGAAATAATACCGTAACTACCATCACTAAAACAATCCATACGTTCAACTTTCCAATTACCAAATTACCTGGCAGGCCCGCAAGCAAATTTAAAAACTGATCAAATAATCCCAATCCTTTATCAATCCACGAAACAAATAAATTTAATTTGAAAAAGGACAAGCTGTATCCAACTAACACCAAGGGAAATATGAAAGCAGTAAAAAAAGGAACAAATAACATGCTCGCTAATAATGATAAGATGTGCCATTCATACACATGATATAAAATAATTGGCATACTAATTAGGTTAAGTAAAATGGTTCGCTTCAAAAACCCACAATTCTTCGTTAGAATAAGACCTAAAGATAATAAATATGAAAGTTGACATCCAAACTGAAAAATAAATAACGGATTAATCAATAGATTAATCATCACTGCACATGACCATCCATCTAAGGCCGAAAAACTCAGATTTAATTTCTTTAATCCCAGACGCTCTTCAGCCATTAAGACAGCTCGTAGAAGGCTTGCACCCGCCCCAGCAATTACAAAATAAGCAGGCAACAGTATGATTAACCATGAATCGATAGTTTCCCTTTTAAAACGAAGAGTTGAAAAGATCCACGTAAAAAGGCCCACAAGATAGAAAACATGCATCCCGGAAATCGTAAACAAATGAATGAGTCCTAACTGCCGAACTCCTGCCAGTTCTTCTCTGAAATCATTGGTTCGATTTCCATAAATTATCCCTAAAACGTACATCCGTAAATGTCGTGGTAGTTGTTGGCCTGTTTTCATCATTTGAAATCTCAGGTTATGCACAAGATTACTCAGACTTAAATTTTTACAAATCGTTTGATATTTAAATTGGTTGCATTTAAATTCAGCGACGATCCCACGCGATTGATTAAAATCTTTAGCATCAAACTGAGAAAAATTAGGAGCCGAATCAATTAATTTAATTTGACCATCAATTGTAAAAAAACTAGTACGATCTAAATGCAAGAGAGTATCACGTTCCGATTTATTCTTAAAAAATCCATAAACCAATACCCTTTGTTTTAAACGAGGAATTTCTAAGATTCCACTATAGGAATCTCCATTAACCTGCAAATCATCAGGACGAATCTTTGCTACTAACGTTAACGGGGCTGCATTCTTTGGTATAATTTTTACTTTTTGATTAATTCCACCTTGCCAAATCACAAAAAATAAAATTGGCACTAACAAAGACACAACACTTTCAATTAGAAGATGAGGTATTTTTAAACAAAAGATCCGAATTAACCATAAAATTAACAAAATAATTCCAATAACATGATTTTCAAAAAAAGCAAATGAACTAATCATCCATAAAATGGACGGAAATACTAAAAAATTCTTTTTAATTATTTATCAACGGATAAGAATGATTCAAAAGGTAAATTATTAATGTCGTCTTTATTGACATCAACTTTTTCTAAAGCAACGTGTTTCATGTCTAGCAACTTCTTAGCATAGTCACTATTATGGTAATTCCTTAAATACTTAATTTTAACAATTCCTGCCTGAAGTAGCATTTTAGTGCATTGAAGACAGGGCACGTCTGTTACATAAAGTTCCGCGTTATCAGTTGATTCACCAAACTTAGCACATTGTAGGATCGCGTTCATTTCTGCATGAATGGTTCGCTGACAATGTCCATCAACCAAATAACAACCCTCGTCAATACAGTGAACATCTCCTGATACCGATCCATTATAACCACAAGCAATGACTCGTTTATTTCGAACGAGAACCGCTCCAACGGACCGCCGATTACATGTACTTCTTGAGGCCACTAACATGGCCTGGAGCATAAAATATTGATCCCATGGAATTCTTTTCTTTTTCATAATTTAATCACCTTCAGTAGAGTATTTAAACTTAGTATAACAATAATACCTACTTTAGTTGAACCTACACTGTAATTGAACTTTTCAAATTAGCAACGGTTTTATCTCCAAAACCAGGAACATTCTTTAAATCATCAGGATTCTTAAACGGACCACTTTGTTTCCGATAAGCAATGATTTTATCTGCTTTTTTCTCTCCGATTCCATTCAACTGTTGTAATTTTGATTTATCAGCTTGATTAATATTAATCTTTCCGCTATCAGATTCTTTTCCGCCCGCAGCACTGGCCTCAGAATTATTAGTTACTTGATTAGTTTTGGGTAATCCATTAATTTCGCCACGAATTGGGACATAGACCACCTGTTGGTCGGATAATTTCTGTGCTAAATTAATGTGTTTAGCATCGGCCGATCGATTGAATCCACCTGCCAGTTCCACTGCATCTGAAACTCGCATACTTTTGCCAACTTGATATACACCTGGTTTATTAACCGCTCCTTTCACGTCCACATAAACTTGCTGATGATCTTGATTTGAAGCTTGATTATCATCTTTGGTCATTACCTTAGAGGAACTTTTCGTGTGTCTCAAATTAGTGTGACGAGACAAATTAGCTTGGTTCACTTGACTCCCCTCTCCGTGTTGGGAAACAAAAACACAACATCCAAGTAAGATAATCACCATAACTACCAGACCACCAATGATACGATACTTATATTCTTCAATCCATTCATATAACTTATCCATCTTTCTCTCCTTTCATATCTAGATACGAAAAAAACACAGCTTTTTAGCTGTGTTTTTGATTTAAATATTTTAAAGCATCATCAAAAGATGTGACGGGAATGACTTTCATCTTTGGAGCATATTTTTTTGCAGTTGCCTGGGCCACCTGATAGTTGGTTTGATGCCCGTCTTCCATTCTAAGAATCGTCTTAGTTGGCTTAACGTATGGACAGAAGAAGATCTGAGCCCCACTCTTATTGGCTGCAATAATTTTTTTATCAACTCCACCAATTTCTCCAACCTGACCATTCGAAGCAATGGTGCCGGTTCCTGCAATTCGTTTGTAATCATAATTAGTATGTTTCAATTCACTATAAACCTGTAAAGCAAACATAAGTCCACCTGATGGACCACCAATTTTACCGGGATTAATATTAGCCTTAGGACTAGTTTTCAGACTGACATCGTCAACCATCCCAATTCCAATTCCATAAAATCCCTTTACAAGTTGTTTTTTGTACCCTTTTACCTGTTTGGTTTTACCGTTTCGCTTAAAGGTAATTTTAAGCTCAGCATGCTTCGGAAGTCCTTGAATGTACTTAACGTACTGAGGTCCCTGATACAATTTCTTTCCATTTACTGATTCAACTAAATCACCTGGTTTTAGTTTATTAGAAAAATCAGAATGAGGATACACATTTAATACGTATACACCATGATAACTCTGCTTCACCTTAGCGTGGGCCTTATGATAACCAACGTAGATAGCATTATTAATGGCACTCTTCATGTATATATTTTGGACATTATCATACTCTTCATTACTCTGGTTCCCCATCACGTCAGAAGTCTTTTCAAGTGATACATGGGGATTCACCTTCGAATAAAGGTAAGTAATCGGTCGAGCCTGCGACATTGAAACAGCTGTGATCATAAACTTATTTTGTTTGTTGGGCTTAACTCCCTGAATTTTAACCATTGGTTGAATGTTGACCGCTTCTCCAGGAGCTTCAATCAACGCATTAAGTGGCCAAAAAAGGAACCATAGTATAAAAACAATGATCCCTAAAAAAATCAGAAAGTATCGATTGTGTTTAATCCATTTCCAGATCTTTTTCACTGATTTCGTTTCTCCTTAAGTGCCTTACTAACTACCCTAGGAACAAATTTAGATGTATCTCCCCCAAAATGATTAATTTCTTTGACCATTGAGGATGAAATCAATTCATAATCATGGTTAGCAAACAGCAAAACCGTTTCAATTTGGGGATCTAACATTTGATTCAAACTGGCAATTTCCTGCTCATTTTCAAAATCTTTTGTATCACGAATTCCACGAATCAAAATATTAGCGTGTTCTTGCTTTAAAAAATCAACCGTTAAATTTGAATAGATTTTCACCGTTACGTTTGAATAATCAGAAAGACAAGCTTCAATCATCCTTTTACGCTCTTGCGGTGTAAATAACCCATTTTTACTAGCATTATCACCAATTGCAACCACAATTTCATCAAAGATCTGCGTAGCTCGATTAATGATATTCAAATGTCCGTTGGTAATTGGATCAAAACTACCAGGATATATGGCCTTTTTCATACTATTCACCTTAATTCATGATTTGATAGATTGAGATAATCGTCAAACCATAATCCTTCTGTTTAATCAGTCGATAATTTGCAGCGTCGTCTGACATGTTAGTCTGATTATCAGTTTCACAGATTACCATCCCATTATTGTTCAATAAATGGTCTTTAGCGATCTCGTCTAACTGCTTCATCATTTGTTGCTTTTTGTACGGTGGATCTAAGAAAATATAATCAAAAGATTGTCCTTCTTTTTTTAGTTTAGTCAAAGCTGACTCCGCATTCATCTTCCATACGGAAAAATCGTTCGGATCAGAAACCATGGCGATGTTTTCCTTGATGGTCTTATAAGCCGCATACTGTTTATCGACAAGAATTGCATGGTCCATTCCCCTTGAGACGGCTTCTAAAGAAACCGCTCCCGAGCCAGCGTATAAGTCCAGAAAATTACCACCATTAAAGTAAGGACCAATCATATTGAATAACGCTTCTCGGACTTTATCAGTTGTTGGTCGCGTTTTATTTCCCGGAACGGGTTTAAGTTTCCGTCCCCCAAATTTTCCTGAAATTACTCTCATTTTTGATCCTTTATTCTTCAGTATCGTTCTCAGCGTTAACTTCGCCAAAATCAATTGCTAAGTCAACCGTTGGAGAAACATCTACTTTTTTTACAAATCTTAGTTTATTAATTTCTTGAATTGTCGTATCCAGTTCCTTATTATCAACAAAAATAATAACATAATGCATTTTCTTAGATACAAATTGAATATCACCAAATTTTTTTAAGTTCTTAACCTGGCGAATCGAATATGTCGAAACAATTAATTCCGTTCGATCAGTTAATTTAGTCATAGTCTCACCTTACTTAGCTTTTTTATTACGTTCCTTTTTCTCAATCCTACTAATGTGAAGAACTAATCCAAGACAAATGGTTAAAGCAATAATACTCGAACCACCGTAACTAATGAATGGCAGGGCAACCCCAGTTAATGGGATCATACCAATCGCACCACCAGTATTAAATAATGTCTGAATAAAAATATAGGCGGCCGTTCCGTAACAAATCGTACTATAAAAAGTATCGTTAGTTCGACTCCCCACTGCAATAATCCTTAGAATTAAATACAGGAGCAATCCTAAAACAACTAAAATGCCAACAATTCCAAGCTCTTCACCGATAACTGCAATTATAAAATCAGTATTGGGTTCTGACAAGTAACCCATCTTTTGGATTCCATTCCCAATTCCAACTCCAAACCAGCCACCATTACTAATGGCATAATACGAATTTACTAACTGATGGCCAGAAGTTTGAATGTACTTGAATGGATCAGAGAAACTGATAATTCTTTGCATTTGATAACTGTGCATGTGAGATATTATACCCTCAAAGGGTTTGATCCATAGTCTAAATCCTACAAATAGGGCTCCAATCCCAACAATCCAGATCCTTGCAGATTTAAAGTTACTTCCGGCAGCTAAAATCATCATCAAAATGATAAATAAATTAATTGCAAAGCCACCAGTATCAGGTTGGAAAAGAATTAATACGAGCATAAAAATTGGAATAAGACTAGGTCTAGCTACTGTTATAAATTCTTTGGATAACCCATCATTTTCAAAGAATGGTTTTTCGTATGCTAAGACATTTGCGTAATACAAAATAAATAATGGTTTACAAAACTCGGCTGGCTGAATGTGGACTGGACCAAGTATAATCCATCCAGCAGCACCATTAGTAGTGGCACCAAAAAACATTAGAAATATTAAAGCAAAGACCATTATAACCATTAATATGATATAAAACTTTAAGTTCCCCTCAAATGCCTTACTTCTTAGAACAGAAAAAAATATTAGAACACCAAAACCAACTACCACAAATACAATTTGCAGAACTAAATAACGAAAAGCCATATCTGTATGAGCACTTAAGCCCTCACTTGATGAAAATACCATTACAATTCCAATCATACTTAGTAGTAAATATGGAACCATAATATACCAATCTAACTGTTTTAAGTATTTAATCATATTAATCTCCAACTCATATGTAAAATCCACGAACTAATAACATTCATTATACTAGTATTAACAAATAAAAAAAGACTATTTAACATCGTTAAATAGTCTTAGTTATTTCTAATTAATTGTGACGACGCTTCTTAGCAGCTTTCTCACGTTCATTAGTATTTAGGATTCGTTTTCTCAATCTAATGTGATTTGGAGTAACCTCACAAAGTTCATCGTCATTTAAGAATTCAAGTGATTCTTCAAGAGTCATATGAACAGGTTCTTTGACCTTAGCAATATCTTCAGATCCAGCAGCACGAACATTCGTCTGGTTACGACCACGGGTAATATTAACCGAGATATCATTATCTCTAGCATTTTCACCAACAATCATACCTTCATAAACTTCAGTACCTGGATCAGTGAAGATCTTACCACGATCCTGAACAGCCATGATTGCATAAGTAGTAACTTTACCTGGATTAATTGAAACCAAGGTTCCGTTACGACGACCAGGGTTCCAGTTCTTAATCGCAGGAAGATACTTACTGAATGAATGGTTCATAATTCCATATCCACGGGTTAATGATAAGAATTGAGTACTGTAACCAATTAAACCACGTGAAGGAACCAAGAATGTCATTCGAACTTGACCGTTTCCAACGTTCTCCATGTTCTTCATTTCACCCTTACGTTGTGACAAGGTATCAATGATTGAACCAGAGTATTCTTCAGGGGTATCGATCTGAACGGATTCAAATGGTTCACACTTAACACCATCAACATCCTTATAGATAACCTCAGGACGAGAAACTTGAAGTTCATAACCCTCTCGACGTAAAGTCTCAATCAAGATCGACAAATGAAGTTCACCACGTCCAGAAACAACCCAAGCACCAGGATCGTCCGTATCTTCAACTCGAAGAGAAACATCAGTATGAAGTTCCTTCTTTAGACGATCACCTAACTGACGTGCAGTAAGGTATTTACCATCTTTCCCAACAAATGGTGAGGTGTTAGTACCAAAGGTCATTCTAAGAGTTGGTTCATCAATTCTTAAGACTGGTAGTGGCTCTTGCTTATCAGGACTAACAACGGTTTCACCAACATTAATGTCTTCCATTCCAGAAACCGCAATCAAATCCCCAGCTTTAGCTTCATTAATTTCAACCTTTTGAAGGCCAATGAAACCCATTAACTTAGTAACACGGAATTTTTGGGTACTACCATCAAGTTTCATCAAAACAACGTTATCTCCGACTTTAATCTTGCCTCGGAAAACACGGCCAATTCCAATTCGACCAACAAAATCATTGTAATCAAGCATGGCAACTTGGAATTGTAATGGGTCATCTGAGTTATCGATTGGTGATGGGATGTTCTTAATAATGGTGTCAAAAACAGGCTTCATAGTGTGTTCCTGCTTTGAAACATCAGGATCATAACTTGAAGTTCCGTTCATAGCTGATGCATAAACAACTGGAAATTCAAGTTGCTCTTCATCAGCACCTAATTCAATAAATAAGTCAAGAACTTCATCAACAACAGCTTCAGGTCTAGCACCTGGCTTATCAACCTTGTTAATTACAACAATGGGAGTCAAATGTTGTTCCAAAGCTTTCTTTAAAACAAAACGAGTCTGTGGCATAGTTCCTTCAGCAGCATCAACCACTAAAAGAACCCCATCAACCATTCGCATGATACGCTCAACTTCACCACCAAAGTCAGCATGTCCAGGAGTATCTAAAATGTTAATCTGCTTATCACCGTACTTAACGGCAGTATTCTTTGAAAGAATAGTGATTCCACGTTCACGTTCAATCGCGTTAGAATCAAGCGCCCGGTCTTGAATCTCAGTATGATCATTCAAAGTATCAGATTGCTTCAATAACTCATTAACCAAGGTAGTCTTACCGTGATCGACATGGGCAATAATTGCAATGTTTCTAATATCGTCTCTTGTTTTCAAAAATGTTTCCTCCTCAAAAAAGCAATTCAAAAATTTGCAATTTGATAAGTTAAAGAACTCAACTTCGATAAAAAAGCTGTGAGTTAATCACAGCTTTTAATTAACGCTTCGTCGAAATTTTCAGAATATCTTTTTGCGCCTTTTTTGTCGCTAACAAAACTGTATTTGATGATAGCATATCGATGGGCTTCCCGTCAATAGTAGACACTGTCATTCCAAGTGTCTCAGCCAACACACGTCCAGCAGCAATATCCCAGGGTCTTAAATGAGAAATATAGCCAATTGTTTTCCCACTAATGGCAGTCGCAATTTCAATCCCAGCACTTCCATAAATTCGATAACCAGAACTTGCCTCCGCGATTTCTTGCATATGATGAACATCCCGAATAATCAGGGGCCCACTCATACCAATCAGACCGTCTTCCAGCGAATTGTTTGCTGGTGGATTCATGGATTCAGAATTAACGTAAATCCCAATATCAGGACCACCATGATATAGTTTGTCATTTATTACATCGTAAATAAATCCCAGGGTTGGTACTCCATCAACATAGTAAGCAATCATCATGGCAAAATGATCCCGCTGTTTTACAAAGTTCATCGTTCCGTCAATGGGGTCGACAATCCAAACCTGACCATCCAAACTATCAATCTTATCGCCTAAGCCTTCTTCACCTAGAACTTTACTCCCAGGTTCTAAAGCCCTCAATTGCTTTACAAAAAACTTCTCATTATCTTTGTCAATGTTAGTGACTAAATCTTTCCGACCTGTCTTTTCATTTACATCCAAATGACCATTAAGCCTTTCCATAACAAACGCACGTGCGGTGGTTAAAATCTGGCAGACGTCATGATCAATTCTTTTTAAATTATCTACTGTTGTGATGGAATCATCCCTTTCGTTTGATGGTTTTCATACCTGGATTGTCTCTCGCTAATTTAATAACGTGATATACATCCAACCCCGACTGTTTCTCAAAATCTCTCTGTAAATTGTTCTGTTCCACTTTAGCAGGATTAATCTCACAGAATCGATGATAACTGTCCATTAGATTCTTTCGACTAACTCCACTTTTATTATAAGCCATTTCAATATTTTCAAAGAAATGACACACATCAATTAACTCTTTTCGACTCCAATTATCCACAATTGGATAAGAATAACTTTCATTAGTTTTTTGAGGCATCTTTTCCTCCATTAATCACAGCTGTGATAATTTCATTGGCCCAACCTAAATCTTGATTTAATTTCTTCTGCTCATCTTCTGATAGTTGTAATCGGATCGCTTGCGCGGCTCCATTACGATTAATTAATTTTGGGCTCATATCTAATTTTAGTTCGTCTTTTTCTTTATCAACACTCACAACTGAACAAATTAATGATTGACCTTCATACATTGATATTAGTAACCTAATTAACGCTTTACTCTGAATCATTTGATTAGTCACAACATCTGGATCATCAATCACCTGCTGAACTTGACCAATAATATCACTACTATAATTATTACTATCATCAGCTAAATAAGACAGTAAGGTAGCAGGACCAATATAAACCCGACTCCATGCAACTAGATTATTGGTATTGAGTCCCAGCACATTGACATTGATATCATCAGCACTCACATCAAAATTCCTTAATAATTCGTTCTTCAAAAGCATTTCTTGTGGCAGCGTTCCTACTCCAATAATATTTTGGTTATCGAGACCAGAAAAACCCGCCGCAAAGTATGCAAAAATTTCATCATGTGGAGCATTAATTACTATTTTCCCACGAAAAACGTTTGAAACACAATCATTAATCACGTCACGTAAATTATCAATTTCTGGCCTCATATCCTCAGCAATTTGATTGGCATCGGTTAATTTTGGATTGTAAAATTCGATATCTGGTAAATACAATAACGCATCAAAATTGTTTAATTCAGGCTTATCTGCGATTTGAATTGATAGGTTATGACACATTTTGCTGGATAATACGGCTGATCGGATCTGTTCACTATCATCAACTTGAATAGTAACCGGAAAGTCGCAAACGATTAGCGCTTTTAAAAGAGCTAAGATTCTGTCTATGCTTCCCTTAATTAATAACTTTGGTTGCATTCTAATTCCTCCACTCATTCTAAAGAATTTATTAATTTTTTTCTTGTTAATAAAGTACCATTTCAAATTCTATTTTGCACATATGAATAATACAAATGCTTCTATGCCATGAAATTCACTGGTTTTAAGTTTTATGATAGAATAAATTGGTAGTAATTGACATGAATTAGGAGGTAAAACGTTATGTACCTAATGAAAGACATAACACGAGAAGGCAATCCGGTCCTTAGAAACCAAACCAAGCCTGTAAAGTTTCCACTTAGTGATGAAGATCGAGAGCTTGGTGAAAAAATGATGAAATACCTAGAAGTGAGCCAAGACCCAGAACTATGTAAAAAATATCATCTACGAGCTGGTGTTGGTTTGGCCGCCCCACAAGTCGGCCAATCGAAGTCAATGGCAGCAGTTTTAACCCCACCAGAAGGTGAAGATCAAAAGTCACCATTTAAGGCTATCATGATTAATCCGGTAATCATTTCCAATTCCGTTCAACGTGGTGCGTTGACCGAGGGTGAAGGATGCCTCTCGGTTGATCGAGACGTTCCTGGATTTGTTCCCAGAGCCGATCGAATTACAGTTAAATATCAGGACTTAGAGGGTAAGGAACACAAAATCAGATTGAAACATTACCCTGCCATTATTGCACAACATGAAATTGATCATCTTCATGGGATGTTATTTTATGATCACATCAATAAAAATGATCCATTTTCAAAAACAGAAGACGAAGTATTTTTTGACTAATGAACTTGATTTTATTTCGAAAGGGAAAGTTCTTACGTTTCCCTTTCTTTTTCATTTAATTTATCAATGTCACTTAAATATTCATGCGTAGCCGGATTAACCACATTAGCAACATCAAATATCAATACCCGTTTGTTTAGCCAACAATCAGTTACAATCAAAGTTTTCTTTTCATGGGCATCCACGAAACCATCAGGAACGGCATACTCAGCTAATTTTTGGTTCAAAAAAGATCGTAATAAATCGGCATCCTCATACCCGTCTTTAACCACACAACGGTACTCAAAAACCATTACACCCCTTCCCCAAAAATCTGATAGAACCTGAGAACCGACGTAACTTTGAATAATTTCTCGCTGATCTTCAACTTCAAAGTATTTGACTACCTTATAAATTTCAGCATCAACTTCATGTTTCATTTTTAATTGATACCTTCGCGTTGGTAAAGTAACAAAAAAATAGTGGAGACAATTATAGATTAGAAAGGCCACTACTACACCAACAACTAGCTCTAAAAATATTTTCAATTTTCTTCTCCAATTAATCCAATTTATAGTTTTATTTTAACATGAATCATGTTTGCCGATTCACATGATTCTATACTTATTTGTCATAATATGCTAAAATGTGGTCAATTGTTGCGTTATTGCAACCTAATGTACGAAAAAGAACATTAAATCATCAAAAAAGGAGTAATTATATTGATTTATAAAGTTTTGTATCAAGACGAAAATAATTCTAACCCTAAACGTGAAGCAACTAAAACCCTTTATTTAGAGGCAAAAACGGTCGCTGATGTTAGAACTATGCTGGAAAAACACACGAAACACAACATCGAATTCATCGAACCGCTTGAAGGGAAGCACCTTGAATTTGAAGAAAATGATCCCGGATTTAAAATTACGGAGTTTAAATAGTTATGAAGAAATTAAACATCAAAAATAACGAAACTGCTATTTATGGTGTTGGTGGACTCGGAGAAATTGGTAAAAATACTTATGGGGTACAGTTTCAGGATGAAATCATCTTGATTGATGCTGGAATCAAGTTCCCTGAAGATGATCAATTGGGAATTGATTATGTCATCCCAGATTATCAGTACTTAATTGATAATAAAGATAAAATTAAGGCACTTGTTATCACTCATGGTCATGAAGACCATATTGGTGGTGTGCCCTTTCTTTTAAAGGTCTTAAATGTTCCAATCTACGCTGGTCCACTAGCATTAGCGTTAATCAAAAATAAATTGGAAGAACACGGCTTGCTAAAACAGGCGGAACTTCATGAGATTAACGATAAATCAGTTTTAAAATTCAAAAAAACGAGTGTTTCATTTTTTAGAACCACTCATTCAATTCCAGATACAATGGGAGTAGCAGTTCATACGCCAGATGGTGTCATTGTCGAAACAGGCGATTATAAATTTGATCTAACCCCTGTTACTAACCAGCCACCTGATTTGCAAGCAATGGCAAAGTTGGGTGAAGAAGGTGTCCTCTGTTTAATGGCTGACAGTACGAACGCTGAAAAGCCGGTCTGGACTAAATCAGAAAAATGGGTCGGAAAATCAGTTAGACACATTTTTGATGAAGTAAAGGGCCGAATTATCTTCGCTACCTTTGCTTCTAATCTATCGAGAATCAAGACTGCCATTGACACCGCCCTTGCTCACGACCGTAAAATTGCTGTATTCGGTCGAAGTATGGAAGCTGCCATTGTTAACGGGAGAAAACTTGGATACCTGGACGTACCCGATAGTGCCTTTGTAGATGCTCAAGAACTAAAGCACCTTCCCGCTGATAAAATCATGATCCTATGTACCGGATCACAAGGTGAACCGATGGCAGCCCTAGCTCGAATTGCCAACGGAACCCACCGCCAAATTTCTATTCAACCTGGAGACACCGTTGTCTTTTCAAGTAATCCAATTCCTGGAAACACATTGAGTGTTAACCGAGTTATTAATGAGCTTGAAGAAGACGGCGCCACTGTCATTCATGGTAAGATCAATAATATTCATACCTCTGGACATGGTGGCCAAGAAGAAGAAAAATTGATGCTTCGATTGATGAAGCCCAAGTTTTTTGTCCCCATTCATGGTGAATACCGAATGTTAAAGATTCATACCAAACTGGCACAAGAATGTGGGGTTCCCGCTGATCATTGTTTCATTTTGAAAAATGGTGAGGTGTTAGCCCTTACTAAGGATAGTGCCCATATAGCTGGATACTTTAATGCTGGGGACGTTTACATTGACGGAAACGGTGTTGGTAACATTGGAGATAAAGTTCTCCAAGATCGTCAACTTCTTTCTGAAGAAGGACTTGTTGTGGTTGTCGCAACCATCAACTTAAAGAACCAAGAAATTCAATCTGGTCCTGATCTCCTTTCTCGTGGGTTTGTCTACATGCGTGAGTCTGGTGAATTATTAGATGAAGGCCGTAAGTTAGTCTTTCGAACCATTCGACGTGCTATGAAAAATAAAAACGCCGACGAAAAATCGATTAGTAAAGCCATTGTCAATGATTTATCCAACTTCTTGTATGAAAAGACTCAAAGAAGTCCACTAATTTTACCAATGTTAATTATGAATGATTAAACCACAAAAAGGTGAATCCACTTAGGATTCACCTTTTTTTAATCTATTCTTGTAGAAAGCACAAAAAAACATGACGAAATCGTCATGTTTTTTTATTTACTTGTATTTAACAATTTTATCAATTTCATCTAACTCATCTTGGGTAAAATCAAGATTATCTAAGGCCTTCAAGTTATCATCTAAGTGATCAACCTTTGAAGCACCAGTAACAACACTGGCTACAGTTGGATCGTGTAATAACCATGCAAGTGACATCTGAGCAAGTGTCTGGTCACGGTTCTTAGCAATACCATTTAACTTGTTTAATTTGTTAACAGCACTTTCATCACCGTTAGCTAAAATAAACTTGTTTGTCTTGTGGAGTTTAATGTCTTCAGGAATTCCCTTCAGATATTTACTAGTTAATAATCCCTCTGCTAGAGGACCGTAAGCAATAAATCCATCATGGTTATCGGCTAAAGTTTTAAGGGTTCCATCGTCTTCTGGTTCCCTATTAAGCATGTTATAAGAACTTTGGTTAACTACAAATGGTGTCTTTAACTCTTTAAATAATTTAATCATCTCAGCAGTTTGGTGACCATCGTAATTTGAAATTCCAATATACAATGCCTTTCCTGCTCGAACTAAACCGTCAAGAGCTTCGGCAGTTTCTTCAAGTCTGGTATTAGGATCAAATCGATGAGTGTAATAAATGTCTACGTAATCAAGACCCATTCTTTGGAGACTTTGATCTAAGGCAGTAACTAAAGTTTTCTTGGAAGAATAATTTCCGTAAACTCCGGGCCACATATGAAAACCGGCCTTAGTTGTAATGATTAATTCATCACGATATGGCTTTAAGTCACGACGATAAACTTGACCAAACATCCTTTCAGCTGCACCAGAACCAGGACCATAATTATTAGCTAAATCAAAACTAAAGATCCCCTTGTTAAAGGCATGAAGCATTACTTTTTCACTATCTTCGAAATTAGCGTCATCGCCAAAACTATGCCACATTCCGAATGATAATGCAGGTAATTGCAATCCAGTAGTTCCTGCACGTCTTACTTTCATATTATCGTAACGATTATCATTTGCTTTAAATACCATTAAAATCCCTCCAAATTTTTATTAATCAAACAATTTACTTGTTGATTGTTCGTTCTCAATTAATTTTAAGGCATTACCAATCAGCTTGCCAACTGAAACGATCACCATTTTATCAATTCTCTTGTCTTGCGGAACAACAATTGAGTCAGAAACAATTACTTGCTTAATTGCTGGATCCGAAAGATTCTTTTTAGCGTCTTCGGTAAGAACTGGATGAGTTGCAACCACATAGACTGCTTTAGCCCCAGCGTTCATAATTGCTTTAGCGGTAATCTTCATCTTATCACCTGTCACAATCATGTCATCAACTACAATTGCGTTCTTACCCTTCACATCACCAATGATCGTGCTAGGTACTTTACTGTAGTCCTCAGGATCTCGATTATCAACGATGGCAATTGGAAGATTCAAGTATCCAGCCATTCCCCGTGCTTTAGCAACACTATTGTAATCCGGTGAAACAACAACAGCATCATCACTTACATCGTGCTCTTTTAAGTAATTTCCCATCAATTCAAGTGACCTTAAATGGTCAACAGGAATATCAAAGAATCCCTGGATTTGAGCAGCATGTAAATCAAGGGTAACGACTCGATCAACTGCGCTAGATTCAAGAAAAGTAGCAATTAGCTTAGCAGTGATTGGTTCCCTCGAACGTGCTTTACGATCCGATCTTGAATAACCATAGTACGGAATCACCACATTAATTGTATTCGGACTGGTTCTTCGAACGGCATCAATCATAATCATTAGTTCCATTAAATTATCATTAACCGGATCAGAAAGTGATTGGACAATATATACATCATCACCACGAATGCTTTCATTAATCGTAATTTGAATTTCACCATCACTAAAGTGATTGATGGTGGCTTTACCAATATCCATTCCACTAGCTTCAGAAATCTTTTCTGCTAGCGGACGATTTGAATTTAACGCAAAGATCTTTGCTGATCTATCTTCTTTTTTAGTTTTCACCATCGAATTTTCCCCTCATAACCAACTAATTACTAAGTACATTATAATCGAAATCTCACTATTTATCATTATTAAAATTTTGAGGGGTAATTCCCTGCATTCCAATCATTGGATCAATATCATTATCCAAAATCTTCTCCTCTGACAAAATAAAGTCAGCCGGATTATTGTCCTTGGAATTTGTTGACGTTTCTTTTTTTGCACCAATTACTTTAGGCTCATATTCTTCATTAATTACATATTGTAAACGCTGCTTCAACGTCGTTTTTCGATTAACGGACTCATTTTCAATGCATTCCTCAAACGAATTTGGGTCACCTAACATAATCAACATTTTAGATGCCCGAGTAACTGCAGTATACAATAAGTTTCTTTTAAGCATTCTTCGGTACTGTGGAACAATCGGAAGAATCACCATTTTAAATTCACTTCCCTGTGCTTTATGAATTGAAGTACAGTAAGCAAGCGTAAGCTGGTTCCAATCATTTCTCGTATAAGTAACTTCATTTTGATCAAATGCGATCGTCAATTTATCAAGATAATGCTTATTTTCTTTATTAATTTCAATTCCAACAACCTTACCAATATCACCGTTAAAAATGTTGTTTTCAGGTACGTTAACCAATTGAAGGACCTTATCGCCAATTCGATACTTAGTTCCTCGATAATCAACTTCCTTTTGTGCTTCTGAAGTTGGTGGATTCATAATATTCTGAATCTCCACGTTGAGACGATCAATCCCAGCCGATCCCCGATACATTGGTGCAAGAACTTGGACATCAGTCGAACTGAATCCCTTAACCTTTGCTTTATTAACCACTTGTTTAATTACTGATTCAACTTGTTGCGTATTACAATTAATAAAGCTGCGATCCCGTTGATTTACTAAAAGTGTTTGGGGCATCACTCCATTTTTAATGTCATGGGCCAATTCCACAATCGTCGATCCATCATTCTGTCTATGAATCTGATTAAGCTCAACACTTGGAATAGTATGCGATCGAAGCAAATCATAAAAAACTTGTCCTGGTCCAACTGATGGAAGTTGATCTTTATCACCGACGAAAATAACTTTCATCCCATTAGGAATGGCTTGGCTTAAAATCTTAAATAAGTCCGTATCAACCATCGACATCTCATCAACAATTAATAAACCACCCTCTAAATCATTAGCGGCCTCTTCATCACCGTGACCAGTTAAACCTAACAATCGATGGATGGTACTAGCTGGAATCTTAGTGGAGTCACTCATTTTTTTAGCAGCACGCCCAGTTGGAGCAGCAAGTAAGACCGGGTAAGCCTGTTCCTTATAATCATTAATATCTAAGGACAAGTCATTAGCTTTCGCAAACGTTCGTACAATTCCATTAATAATGGTAGTTTTCCCGGTTCCTGGTCCACCAGTGAGTAAGAAAGCCGGATTAATCATGGCCTCATTGATGGCTTTCTTTTGCGATTCATCGTACTCAATTCCAACTTCTTTTTCGACTTTTTGAATTATTTTTGAAAAATCATGAGATTGTTGTTTATCCTGTCCACTTTGCTCAATTCTCTTCATATTTTCAGCAATTCGTAACTCATCATCATACAGATTTTTTAGATAGATTTTATCTTCGTCAACAACAATTTTTTGATCTTTAGCTAAATCGTACAGCTCTTCTCCAAGCTTTTTATTATCAATTTGTTGGGTTCGATCTGTTTCCAGAATACGGGTACTCTCTTGCATCAATTCTCTAGTATCAGAGTAAGTGTTCCCACTTTTAATTGAAAGTGAGTCTAAGGCCGTCAGCAAGCCAGCACGGAGACGACCTTTGGCATTGTAATCTACCCCCACTTTGTTAGCAATCCGATCAGCCCGTTTAAAACTAATTCCAGAAATATCTTCAACTAGTTGATAAGGATTCGTCTTAATAACTTCTAAAGCCTGTTCCTTATACTTCTTAAAAATTGCAGACGCTAAATTACTACCAAATCCATAACTATTTAGTCCAACAATTGTCTGTTCAACCCCATTATTTTCATGGACAGTTTGACTAATCACATCTTTTTGCTTTTTTGTTAATCCAACTGAATTTAACACGGCTGGATTTTCCAAAATCTTTTCAATTAAACTAGTTCCAAGTTGGTTAACAACCTTTTCGGCCGTCTTGGGGCCAATTCCAGTAAATTCACTTCCAGATAAGTAATTAATTAAGCCTTTTTTGGAGTTTTGACCCACACGTTCATAATTTTCTGCTTGAAACTGCTTTCCATATTTAGGATGATCAACTAATTTTCCAACAAAACGGTAAGTAACATCATCACTAATATCCGCAAAGTTCCCGGTTATAACAATTTCATCTTCGTGCCAGTCTAAGTTAGTTTCACTAACCTTTACCAATAAAACCTTATAAAAGCTATCAGAACTCTCAAAAAAAGTTGTCTGAACTTGTCCTTTGACATAGGGATGTTCATCTTGAGCTGAATTATTCAATTTTTCATTGGTTTGAAACAAATCCATTGATTCAGACAATTATCTTCTCCTATTTCGGATCATTACGTTTGGGGTCATCTGGATGATCCTTTTTTTGTTTATTTAATTGCACTACTTTCTCAATGTCTTTAATCTGACTTTGCTTGGCATCAAAGTTTTTCTTATCATACTTTTCCGCCTTTTTAAAGTAATCCTTAAATGGCTCCCCAAGAACCATTGCAATCAGACCACGATCAAAATTAGCTTTGCCATCATGAGGATCATTTTTTAAAACCCGGTCATAAAAATCAGCTGCTTGATCAAAGTCACCAAGGGCCATTAAACATTCACCCATCATTTTATTAATTTCAGGGTCCTGTTTCGCTAATTCTTGGGCCGTTAATAAGAACACTAATGCACGTTTATAGTCTTTTTTACCCATGTAACTCTGTGCAAGCATTACGTAGGCATCTTTTTTAAGCCCTGGATCATCAACTTGTTGAAACTGATGAATTGCTTTTTCAAATTCACCCGCAGAATAATATACGTTACCTAATCCATATAACAATGTACTTTTTGCTTTTTTACTTGAATCACCAAACAATCCTAAGGCTTTCATCAACAATTCTTCGGCCTGCGTATAACTCTTCAATTCAACCAAAAAAACACTTAAATCGTAGTAGGTTCGATAATCTTTCGGATGATCATCAATATCCTTAACCAACTTATGAAGAGTCACTTCAGCTTGTTTTTGTCGCGGATCTTCGGTTGGTTGTTGCTTACGTTCGTTATCTGTCATATTCTGACTCCTATTATACTAAATCTGACTTTTCAATCCTTTTATCTAAATAACTAGTATCATTCCAATCAATTAACTGATAAGTTTTACCGCTATCATTAGTCTCGATAATGGTGGTACTAGTATTAGCTAATCCACCACGTTTTCTGAGATCCTTTAAGGGAATCCCTAATAGTGAATTAATTAACGCGTTAAGGGCTGCCCCATGACTTACAATTAAAATATTATCGTCACGGTCGTAATTTCGAGCAATTTCATCGATTTTGCTACGCATTCTTTTGATTAAGGCTGGGAAAGTTTCGCCACCAATGGCCTCAGGCTGATATTTTTCAGGATGATTTCGAAAAGCATCGAATTCTGCTGGAAATTTTCTTTGCACGTCAGTAAATTTCATTCCTTCCATCTTACCTAAATGAAATTCCTCAAGCCGACTATCCAGTGAAATGGAAGACGGATATTTTAACCAATCTTGAATTCGAAATGCAGTCGTACGAGCTCGCTTAATCGGACTCGCGTAAATATGAGCAAAATGAATCCCTGACAGATACTTTCCAGCCTGATCCATTTCGTGATAGCTATCGTCTAACAACGGGGAATCTCCGCCGGCACCTTGATAACGGCTTTCTAGATTCCATTCTGTTTTTCCATGCCTTACAAAATAAAGTTTCATGATAAACCCTCTCACACATTAATCTAGCCCTATTATGCCAGTTTAGAATTAAATTATCAAAAAAAGTCCGACCCCTAATGAGTCGAACTTTTTATTTGATTATACGTACTGTAACTGATGATCATTTTTAAATGCTGCATCAATCGTAGCGGTACCTAGACACTCTTGACCATCGTAGAAAACTACAGCCTGTCCAGGAGTAATCGAACGAACTGGTTCATCAAAAACCACCTTAACGTGATCGTTATCTTCAACATGAACGGTAACTCCAGTGTCTTTTTGACGGTACCTAAACTTGGCAGTACAGTGAAAATCATTTCCGCGCGTATTGGAATCAATCCAAGATAGTCCGGAAGCCGTTAGATAATCCGCATATAAGTGTTCGTTATGATAACCCTTTCCAACATACAAAATGTTTTTGGAAAGATCTTTTCCAACCACAAACCACGGAAGATTATCGTAGCCATCTCCACCGATACCTAGGCCCTTTCTTTGACCAATTGTATAATACATCAAGCCATTATGCTGACCCTTAACTTCGCCATCAAAGGTCATCATTTTGCCGGGCTTAGCTGGCAAATAATGACTAAGAAAATTATTAAAATTATTAGGACCAATGAAACAAACTCCCATTGAGTCTTTTTTGTCTGCTACCCAAAGGTTTGCTTTTTTTGCAATTCTTCGGACATCTGGTTTAGTCATCCCACCAACCGGAAACATTACTCGATCCAATTGGTCTGCTGAAAGCTGACTTAGGAAATACGTCTGATCCTTATTAAGATCAGTGGAACGTAAAAGATGATTATGACCATCTTTATCACGCTTCAATTGAGCATAATGCCCCATTGCAATATAATCGGCACCTAAATCCATGGCATACTCGAGAAAAGCTTTGTACTTAATCTCAGTATTACAAATTACATCAGGATTAGGAGTTCGTCCTCGTTTGTATTCCGCAAGGAAATACTTAAAGACACGATCCCAATACTCATGTTCAAAGTTGACAGAATAATATGGGATGCCGATTTCGTTAGCAACATGAGCAACATCTTTGTAGTCTTCAGTAGCGGTACAGACACCGTCAGCATCGGTATCATCCCAGTTCTTCATAAAGACGCCAATAACATCGTATCCTTGTTGTTTGAGTAAGTAGGCAGCGACTGAAGAATCAACTCCACCACTCATTCCAACAACAACACGTGTTTTACTGTTATCTTGCATAACATCACCATCATTCTTTAGATTCTGAAAATCTACGATTTGAAGGTCGCAATTCCAGTATTTACTATCTTACTCTATTAAATAAGGTTCATGCAACCTTCGGCTCTTTAAACCCTTCGAAAAACCTTCCTTAAGATCATATTTTGCATAATAAAATTGAATTGATCCCGTTCCTCTAAATGTTTATCATTTGAAAAAATATCAACGTCATTCATTTCATTACCATCAACAATCGCCATCTTAAATTCGGTCATATCGGAATTAATGGTGATTTTTAATTTCATCGCGTTTTTACTAAAGGGTGATTCTGGATCAATTGATTTTTTATAGGCAAAGTTACCACTCTTAGTGTTACTAAATCCAAGATCCAGAAGTGTATACTTTTTGATTTCAGGACTTAACTCATATTTAGTATCTCCACCCTTTAGCTGAAGTGACTTTGAAAATGCCATTACTTTTTATTTCCCTTCTTCAAGCGCTTTACAATTGCCGTGATTTCAGTAACTAATTTTTGAATATCTTCATCAGTCGTATAGGCCCCAAAGCTAATTCGAATTGACTCTGAGATTCTGGGACTTTCCTTACCAAACATTGCTGTCAAAACATGTGACGGCTCTAAACTCCCAGCCGTGCATGCCGATCCACCGGAAACTGCAATTCCAGCTAAGTCTAAGTTAGTTTGCATTACATAAGTCGAAATTCCCTTGATCCAAATATTGAGAACATGGGGAAGAGTATTGTCACTCATTGATCCATTAACATCAATGTCAATTCCGTTATTAGTAAGACCATCGACTATCTCACGCTTAAATCGTCTAAAGGTTTCTCTTCGTTGTTTTTTCTTCTCACTTGGAAGGTTTTTGACTGCCGTAGCAAAACCAGAAATTTGGGGAATATTTTCCGTTCCAGCACGACGCTTATCTTCTTGATCGCCACCCATAATGTAACTGGTAAAATTAATTACATTTCGACGATACAAAAACCCGATCATTTTTGGTCCATTCAGCTTATGAGCTGAAGTTGAAAGGAGGTCAATATGATCCTTCTTAACATCAATATCCAACAATCCATAGGCCTGAACGGCATCAGTATGAAACCAAGCTTGATGGTCTTTAAGCAATTCACCAATTTCATGAATTGGATTTTTACTGCCGACTTCATTATTACCGGTCATGATGGAAACTAAGATCGTATCATCATCAAGGGCATCCTTTAAGTCGTCCATCGAGATATTACCATGTTCATCCACTGGCAGATAGGTCACCCTAAATCCATGATCTTCCAAATATTTCATGGGCTTTAAAATGGCTTCATGTTCAATAGAAGTCGTAATGATGTGTTTACCAAGACTTTGACGTTCCTCAGCCGTTCTAATTACTGCAGTATTATCGCTTTCTGTTCCACCACTAGTAAAAACAATTTCATTGTCATTGGCATTGATACTTTTAGCAATCACATGACGACTATCTTCCAAAATCTCCTTGGATTGTCTACCGAGTTGATACAAAGTTGATGCGTTTCCAAAGTTATTCTTAAACTTATCGTACATATCATTTAATACTTCGCTTGATACTGGTGTGGTTGCGGCGTTATCCAAATAGATCTCACCCATTTAAATCATCCCTCTATGCTTCTTCTGTATTCTTAAATAAATTTAGTAACATCTGGGCCGACCGTTTCCCGGCATCGACAACAAATTCGTCAAAACTTTGGTTAGCATCTTCATCACCAACGTCTGACATCGCTCTAATCACCACGTAAGGAATCTTAAATTGATGAGCAACTTGACCAACAGCTGCCCCTTCCATCTCAGCGGATAAAGCATCCGGGAAATTCTTTAAAATATCATCAATCATTTTTTGACCAGCAATAAATTGGTCACCAGTAACGATTAATCCTCGCTTAGGATTAATCCCAGTGTCTTTTGATGCGTCTGAAATCTTATTGATCCAGACATTTGAAGCATCAAATCGAGCAGGCTGACCAGGTAGTTGTCCGTATTCATAGCCGGCAGCCGTTGCATCAACGTCATGATAAGCGGTCTGGGTTGAAATTACTAGATCACCAACACTAAGACCATTTCCAATTCCAGCGGCCGACCCAGAATGAATCAATACGTCAACGTCAAAGTTTTCTAATAAAATTGCGGCCGTAATGCCAGCCTCAACTTTCCCAATTCCAGATTTAACTAAAATGACGTGTTGACCGTCAATCGTTCCATCGTAAAATTTAATTCCATTAATATCTTTTTCTTTTTCATCTTTTAATGCCGACTTCAAAGACTTAATTTCCTCATCCATGGCACAAATAATTCCAAATGTTTTCATTATTTATTCTTCCCCTCAAGCTACCCAACAAATCGCATAATTGCCAGTACAATTATGATTAGTACTAACAATATTAAAATGACGACATTTAATCTTCTACCAAGTCGTTTTCGCTTATATTCAGAAGCATCTCGTCTTTCGCGCTCATATGAATCGGGTTGGGCATTATCATATTGATTAAAATTTGTTTCCGTTGGTTGATCATTTTTGGAACGGTGAAATAATCGACTAAACCAGTTTCGCTTTTTAGATCGATTATACCGTGTCTCCTGATTTTCAGAATTATGATCATATTCAACATTGTGTCTCCTATCAGCATCACCATACATTCGCTGATATTGCGATCTTGTCATATTAGATTGATCGTCTTTTTTATCATTAAACATATTGGTCGCCTACTTCTGCATCAATTCCCAGTATTGAATTGCCATAATTGTCTTAGCATCAATAATTTGGCCATCTTTTAGCATTTGTTTTGCTTCGTCCAAGCTATATTCATCAATTTCTAAAAATTCACCTGGATCTCTTGGTAATTTATTTTTAACGGGAGTTAATCCCTGGACTAAGTACAGATACATGTATTCGTCTGAGATCCCAACTGACGGATAAAATGAATAAAGCTGTTTAATATCCTTCGCATTAAATCTAACTTCTTCATTTAGCTCTCTTTTGACAGCATGAATCGGTGAATCATCATCACGATCATCTAACTTGCCAGCGGGAATTTCCAACATGACACGTTTAGCTGGTGCCCGCCACTGTTTTTCCATAATCATTTTATTACCTGAGGTGATTGCAAGCATTGCTACCGATTTGCAGTGATGAATAATCTCACGTGAAGCTAATTTTCCGTTAGGAAGTTTAACTTGTTGTTCTTCAACTTGTGCAATTGGCCCCTTATAAACTGGTTTACTACTGATTACTTTTTCTTCAAAATCCATGATAGTCACCTTCCAAAAATAGTTTAACGATAATGTGAATTCAATGCAACGGCTTTAGTCCTGATGCAAAACCACCTTTGCCGCCTGAAAACCGTGTTGTCCCATTGCTTTTACAAAGTCAACGGAATCTCCAGCTTTAATTTGCTTAGGATTACCAGAAATAATTCCCGTGATATGCATAAAAACATCATCAGAATTGGGAACCTGAATGTAACCAAAACCCTTATCTCTTTCGTAACTTTTAATTGTGCCTTTCATTACGTAATCACCTCTTTGTTAATAAAAAATCGGGAACAAGTCCCGATTTAATTATTTTTCTTCAAATCCTTCTGTAGCAGTTTCAGGAAACTCTTCCTTTACAATTTTAGCACAACGACCACAAAACTCAGGATAATCTGGATCAGAACCAACGTCTTGTTTAATAAGACGACAACGAACACAAGTCTCACCATTAGCATGTTCTACCTTAATGGCTAAATTATCATCAAAACGATTAGCTTGATCATCAACATCATCAATTGATTTAACGTCTAATTGAGACACCATTAAAATTTGTCCAATATCAACATTTAAATCATTAAACATTTTTTTGGTCGCATCATCAACGTATAATGTCAGTTTAGCCTCAGAAGGCTTACCAATAACCTTATCATCTCGAGCTAATTCCATGGCTTTCAGAACGTTTTTCCTTAACTTCATAAATTGGTCCCATTGACTACGAACCGTATCTTCTCCACTAAAGTGCTTAACTTCTGGCATTTCAGCTAATTGAACAAATTCTTCAGGTTCATCCAAGAAACTCCAAATTTCTTCGGTCGTATGAGGAATAATGGGAGTCATTAACTTGGTTAAAGCCACTAAAATGGTGTATAACACCGTCTGCATTGAGCGACGACGCTGACCATTTTTAGGATCAATGTACAAAATATCCTTAGCAAAATCTAAATAAAAAGCAGACAAATCACTGGTAATAAACGATAGTAATTCTTTATTAATACTCATAAAGTCATACTGATCGTAATCATCTTTAACGTTTTGAATCAACTGATTCAAACGAATTAACATGTATTGATCGACAGAATTCATATCTTCATATTTAATTGCATCAGATTCAGGATCAAAATCACTAGTGTTAGCCAGCATGTATCGAATCGTATTTCTAATTTTCTTATAGCTGTCAGAAACTACCTTAAAGTTCCCCATCGACACTCTAACATCGGCAGAGGTATCAACACTTGTAACCCACAAGCGCACGATATCAGCACCCATTTGTTTAATAACATCGCTTGGGGCAATCGTGTTTCCAAGTGACTTGCTCATTTTATGACCTTTTTTATCAAGCGTGAATCCCTGTGATAGAACATGCTTGTAAGGAGCAATATCAGCGTATGCAACACTCGTAATCAAACTAGAATTAAACCATCCACGATACTGATCTGATCCTTCAACTACTAAATCTGACGGATAGGTTAAATTAGGACGTTCTGCTAAGACACCTTGATGAGAAGTACCAGAATCAAACCAAACATCCATAATATCAGTTTCCTTGGTAAATTTACCATTTGGAGAATGCTTACTGGTAAAGCCTTCTGGGAGAAGGTCCTTTGCATCTCTCTCAAACCAAATATCTGAACCATATTGGCCAAACAAGTCGGCAATATGTTCAATGGTCTCATCGGTGATAATTGGCTCACCATCCTCACCATAGAAGATTGGTAGTGGGACTCCCCAAACTCGTTGTCTTGAGATGACCCAATCTCCGCGATCACGAATCATGTTATAAAGTCGTTTTTGACCCCAGCTAGGATTAAAACCAACGGTATCAATGGCATCCAAAATTTCTTTTCTGATCTTATCAACCGAAGCAAACCATTGGGGGGTTGCACGATAGATAACTGGCTTCTTAGTTCTCCAATCAAAAGGATAACTATGTTTATATGGCATGTAATGGATAAGTTGACCCTGTTCCTTTAACTTATCTAATGCGATTTGATTAGCATCTTCGTAAAAGACACCTTCAAAATCAGGACCAGCTTCTTTAGTTAGGTACCCCTTGGAATCAACGGGTGCAAAGACGTCTAATCCGTATTGCATCCCAATATTATAATCATCTTCTCCAAATCCAGGAGCAGTATGAACCAAACCTGTTCCAGCATCATTAGTAACAAAATCACCGTTCATTACTACTAGTTGACGACTACTATCAAACGGATGTTGGGCCTTAATGTTATCAAGATCTTTACCCTTTACGGTTTGTAAAGTGCGGACATTTTTCCATCCAAACATTTCAGCATCTTGATCCAGTAAGTCGGTTCCAATCACATATTTCTTGGGATCATCATCGTGTTGAATAATTGAATAGTCAAAATCAGGTTCAACCGTAATCCCTTCTGAACCAGGAATGGTCCATGGGGTCGTAGTCCAAACTACCATATAAGTATCATTATCAAGGACACCATTTCCATCAATCACCTTCTCAGCAAAGAAAGCGGATGGGGAAGTCACATCATGGTATTCTACTTCTGCTTCAGCAAGTGCTGATTCTGATGACCACGACCAAATTACAGGTTTAAGTCCCTTATAGATCAATCCACGATCTGCCATTTTACCAAAAACACGCACTTCAGCAGCTTCATATTCTGGCATCAACGTTAAATATGGATTATCCCAATCAGCAGACACACCTAATCGTTTAAATTCATCACGTTGTCTATCAACTTGTTTGAGAGCATAATCATGACAAAGTTTACGAAATTCATTCGTAGACATTTTCTTTCGATTATATCCCTTCTTTTTAAGTTGCTGTTCAATGGGTAGTCCATGAGTATCCCATCCGGGTACATAAGGAGCTCGATATCCATTCATTGATTTAAAACGAACAATCATATCCTTGGTAATCTTATTCATAGCATGACCCATGTGGATATCACCATTGGCATATGGTGGTCCATCATGTAATACAAATGATGGTTTGCCCTCATTTAACTTTTGACGTTGCTGGTAAAGCTGATTGTCTTCCCAAACTTTTTCTCGTTCAACTTCCTTTACAGGAAGATTACCTCTCATCTTGAACTTAGTCTTACCTAAATTCAGCGTATCCTTAATTCTCATAGTATCCTCCTCAAAATAAAAAAGACCTCGTCTAATAGGGACGAAGTCTTCGTGGTACCACCCAAATTCAAAATTAACCATAGTTAATTTTCTCATTGCATAGATTATCAATGAAGTGATCTTTTACTAATAACTACTTTATTAGGCTCACACCACCCCTAATTCGCTGAAAAGGTCATTAATAACTTTCTGTCTTCAATCTACCGTTATTTATGTAGCTTGTCATTGGGATAAATCTCAACTGTAGGATCAGTATATGGTCCCGATACCGATTCAACAATCAATTGATCATCTTGATCTTTTGTTGAATCATCATTACTAGATGAGTCTACACTCACCAAAGCTTGCTTGTCAAGGTTCTTAACGGCCTGCTGAATCTCATCATAATTATTAAAATTACTAGAATCAAGTAATTTATTCCAGTCTTCATTCTTAGCAAAATCTAACTGACTTTGTAACATTCCAATCATCTTTTGACGGAAAGTCTTAATGCTATTCCGAAAATCATCGGTTGCAATTGAGAGACTCTGAGCTTGTTTGGTAGTTGCACCCATAATTTGATTAGACTTGTCAGTAGTGTCAGCTAAGATTGAATCAGCTTGCTTTTGTGCGTTTTGTTTAATCTCATCAGCTTCGCTTTCGGCATCCTTCTTAACTTTATCAGCTGCTTCTTGAGCAACTAAAATTGATTGATTCAAGGAATTCTTAAGGTCATCATAGTAAGTGAGGTCTTTTTTGGTTTTCTTTAATGATTTTTTCAGTTCCTCATTCTCATCTTGCAGAATTTGGTAATCTTTAGTGAGTTGGTCTAAAAAGTCATTGACTTCATCAATGCTATATCCTCTCATTTTTAGTGAAAACTTTTTATCATGAATATCTTGGGCAGTAAGTGTCATAATATCCCTCCTCATTTATTTTTTATAATATTTAACTCAGCTTTTAACTTTCCCTTTTTAGAATGACCATTATATCCAACTACTCTTATTCTACCGTATCCGCGAACAGAAATCATATCAGAAACTTTAATTTCATAGTTTGGTTTAGTAAATTCAAACCAGTTTAGCCGCACTTTTTCGTGTTCGACTAGTGACTTAGCTACACTACGAGAAATCCGAAAGCCAATTGAAATAACTACATCTAACCGAAATGATGGAAGAGTAACAAAACTAGTAATCCAGTCATTTTCTCCCTGTATCATTTCACTTAAATTAACTTCCTTTAAATTAACTTTCACACGTCCAATGCGATCAACTTCCTGAGTCAGATAGCCAACCATTTCTTGTTCACAAATAAACTGAAAACGGTCGCCATCAGTCAGAATGTCACCAAGAACTTTCCGTTCAATTCCGCTTCCCATTAAACTGCCAAGAACTTGGTTATGATGAATTGAAGCAAACTTTTCTGGGTATTCAATTTCAACTAAGGCTAACCGGTAGTCTTTAACCTCTGGATGAAAGTAGTCTGGATAAATAATGCCACGTTTCATTTCAGCATCTTTATAGCCACCAAAAGTTGATAATTGCAAATGAGGATAGCGGTTCACTAAAGTTTGTAATAAATAACATTCCCGTGAATTTAAAAAGCTAGTAAGGATTGGTCGATATTCGGAATTAGCACTCTCGATCCAATCACTAGCGGTTTGAAGAAAGGGGATCTCAGACTTTCTAAAATGTTGTTCAATATCTTTTTCAATACTCATGCTATCCAACCAGACTTATTATAATATTTCCAATATAAGTCACACCGAACTGTAAAAGTTGAAGCACAATCAATGCCAAAATGGGACCAAATCCCAGCATTCCGATATGAGCAAAATTAAAGTATTCTAAAAACGGATTAACGATTCGCCCCAAGAACTGGCCAAACCTAGATTGGGATGCCCCCGGAAACCAAGTTAGTAGTGCATCAATCACAATCGCTAACATGTATATTTGAATTGCGTAATTAATAATTCTAACAATCCAATCAATCACCATAACCAATTAAATCATCCTAACCGACTATTAAACTTTTCGTCCATTGCCCCATCAATATCAAAATTATTAGGTGCACAAAGAAAAATTTTATCATCAATTCGTTTTATTTTTCCGTCGATTGCGTAAACAGTCCCATTTAAGAAATCAACAATTCTTTTAACAGATTCATTACTAACGCCGTCCATTTTGACGATGACAACATTGCCACCAATTAACTTACTGGCAATGCTTTTTGCATCGGCATAAATGCGTGGCTCTAAAATGGCAATTTTACTATTAGAAATATCACTTTGACTCATTGAAACAACCTTTCGTGGGTTGCTCTTTACTGACGGAACAGCATTCTGACTTGTTTCATCATTTTCATAGGCTTCATCGTCATCATCAAGCCCCAAAAACTTTTTAATCTTATTTGACATTACTAACTCCTCTCCGAAAACTACTGCTTATTGTTTCGGTTCCGATATCTGAAGAATGGAGGGACATCATCATTGTCGTTTCCACTATCATCATTGTTATTTGAATCTGAATTGTTTCCAGCATCAAATGGTTCAAAGTCCTGTTTTTCAACGTTTGAAAATTTATCATCATTTGAAGATGAATCATTGTCTCTTACATCATTCTGGTTATCACTAATATCCCAGTTATGAAGTGGGTCATCATTGCTGGAATCAGAATTGTCTTTTTGTGAACTATCAGTCTTAGGACTGGCAAATGTACTTGAACGATTCTTGCGAGCTAAAGCTGGACTAGCAGAACGATCTGGATCACCAGTTTGAATTCCGGTGGCAACCACTGAAACCTTAACCTCGTCACCCATATTTTCATCAATTGAGGTTCCAAAGAAGATGTTAACATCATTAGACGTTGCATCAGATACAATATTAGCCGCATCCTGAGCTTCCGCAAGCGATAGCTCTGGACCAGCTGTAACATTAAGTAAAACCTGTTGAGCACCATCAATTGAAACTTCTAATAATGGAGAATTAATGGCTTTTTTCGTTGCTTCTTCAGTCCGATTTTCGCCTGTTGCAGCACCAACTCCCATAAGAGCTGAGCCCTGATTTTGCATAACACTTGTAACATCAGCAAAATCCAAATTAACAACTCCGGGACTGGTGATCAAATCGGTGATTCCTTGGACACCTTGGCGTAGAACATCGTCAGCATCTTTAAATGCTTCCATCATTGGTGTCTTTTTATCAACCATATCCAACAAACGATTATTGGATACCACTACCAAAGTGTCAACGTTCTGCTTTAAAGCTTCAATTCCTTCGGTAGCATTGTGATCCCGTTTTGGTCCTTCAAAAACAAAGGGACGAGTAACTACGCCAACCGTTAATGCACCTGCGTCTTTTGCAATTTTAGCAACGATGGGAGCGGCACCAGTTCCGGTTCCACCACCCATTCCAGAAGTTACAAATACCATATCAGCATCATTTAGTGCATCAGTAAGAGCCTCTTCACTTTCTTCGGCCGCTTTTGATCCTACTTCTGGGTTTGAACCAGCTCCAAGTCCCTTAGTAAGCTTAGGTCCTAAATTAATTTTAGTCTCTGCTTTAGAACTTCCTAAAGCCTGTAAATCGGTGTTGGCAGCAATAAATTCTACTCCCTTGACACCTTCTTCAATCATTCGGTTGACGGCATTTCCACCACCGCCACCAACTCCGATGACTTTAATTGTTGCACCATTATTTTTATTTGCATCCATTGAATAGTCCATATTTTATCGATACCCCCGCGTTACTCGAAAAAGTGATGTACGATACCACTAAATCTTTCGCCTAAATTCTTATCACTCTTTGGTTTCTTTTCACGTTTCTTTTTTGCCGTTTTATTCTGTCTTTTTTGCTTAAAGGGAATGGATCCAGATACTTTTGGCTCAGACTCAGGTTCAACTTCTCTGGCATTTCCGTTGTCACTGTGAGTGAACTCACCATGGTCAAATGCAGAACGTACTAACCGCTCGATTTGACTCAAATTACCACCATAATTAACTAAAGATAGTGCTAATGACAAAGAAGGATGTCTTAAACCAATTTGATCAGGAATATAAACTCTGACATTCACTCCAAAAGTATTAGCTGCTAACTCAGCAATTCCAGGCATTGATGCTACTCCCCCAGTTAGAACAATTCCACCAGGCAGACTTAGAGCATCAATTCCGTCAAGGTCAGTTTTCAATCTACTAAAGATTTGGTCAATTCGTGCTTCGATAATCTCAGCCAATAACTTTTCACTTACGTTAACTGGTTGTCCTTGACCAACCACATCAACTGGGAATTCGTTATCTTCACTAGCTTGATCAACATCAGCATATCCATAGCCACGCTTCAGCTTTTCAGCATTAGAAGCAGATGTATTTAACACTGAGGAAATATCTTTAGTTATGTATTGTCCACCCTCAAGATCCACATTTGCATACTTGAGTTCAAAGTCATGAATAACCGCAACTGTTGATTGGCCACCACCTAAATCAATCAGTATTGTACCAAACTCTTGCTCTGATTCACTTAAAATATATTTTCCTTCAGCTTGAGGATCAACGACAAGTGCCTCGATGTTTAGTCTAGCATTTGTGACAGCCTTCTTGATATTGTGAATGATTGTTTTAGGTCCGCTAATCATACGCCCATTCATCTTAAGGCGATTTCCAACCATTCCTCTTGGATCTTGAATCCCATCAAAGCCATCAACCATGAACTCATCAGGAGTTAAATCAATCACTTCACGTTCAGGAGGTAGATTAGTATCAATCGCAGATTCAGCAACGTCAACAACGTCATCATTAGTGATTTCTTCTGATTGATCAGGAAGTTCAATCATTCCAGAACACTTATCAATTTTTATTTGGTCAGCAGGAATGCCAACAATTACGTTACTAATCTTGACACTGGCTTTTTCTTCAGCCTGTCTAATTGCGCGTCCAATTGCGTTTGAAGCCTTGTCAATATCAACAATAACTCCCCGGCTAACTCCAGCTGATCTCTCGTTACCAACCCCGATTACATTCATTTGATTGTTGGCTTTTTCCGCTACAATCACCTTAATCGAAGTGGTTCCAATATCTAAACCAATGTACATATTTGAATCGTTCATAATCTGGAACCTCCATATAAAGTTTATCGAAAACGATGGTCCAATAAACCATAATCTCATTTAATTTTAACACACATAGTGAATGTTAATAAAGAACTCTCATTTCCCCAATGGATACGAATATGCTCCCACTTCCATGTTGATAACACTCTTTTGTTTTAGGGTCTTAGCAATTGACGGATAGTAAGCCATTTTCCCTGCCATTGTGCTAGTTTTAACATAAACTTCATTTCCATCTTTCATCACAATCTTAATTCTTTCAGGATTACTTTTGGTAGTTGCACTTTGTAATTCCTTAATTTGATTTCGAATGGGTTGCTTAATGTTTTTATATTGTTTTAAAACATTTTTAATTTCTTCTTTTTGGTTAAAACCAGAAAGAACACAAACATCATCTAAATTTTTAATCTTAACCGCTTGATTAGAAATATTGCCAGACGGGTAAACTGGATAATATTTACCATCCCTTAAAGCATACTCAGGGTCAGAATAACCCATCACTTTTACATTTAATTGATTATGATGCGTAAAAACGAAATCAATCTTTTTAACCTCAGCATTATGATTCAAGACGTACTGCCGTGCTTTGGACTGATTCCTTTTAACCATGAACAACGAATCTCCAGCTTGAAATGGAATTTGATCCTTAATATTAGCATCCGCCAATTGCCTATCAGTTTGAACTTTAACCGCTGATATTCGACTGTACGGCAATACAAAATACAGTGAGATTAAGGCAACTATGCTAAAAGCTAATAGGATTGGTAAAAAGCCTTTAATTAACTGCCGACGTTGCTGTTTTCGAATCCCGGGAATTTGATGGCCAACCCGATATCTACTATTTTTTCTTTGTTTTCTCTCTTGGTATCTTTCCAACCGACCAGACGAATTGGAATCACTGCCATTGGTTTTCATCACGATCACCCGTTAAGCTTCTTTATGATGTTTTTTAATTGCAGTTTGGCAAACTGCTAAAAGTTGATCTGCTGCATTTCGAACTCCCATATTATAAGAATTAGCAGCCATTTGTTTTCTTAATTCAGAATTATGCATCAAAGAATCCACTTTAGTTACTAATGACTGTCCGTTAAGATCTTTTTCCGTCAAAATCATTGCGGCATTATTTTTCACCAAACTCATGGCATTCTTAGTCTGATGATCGGCTGTAACATATGGACTGGGAATCAGGATTGCGGGAATTCCAATTGCGGTAATTTCAGCAATACTGGTGGCCCCTGCTCTTCCTACAATTAGGTCAACTTTTGGCAAAACTTCCGGCATATTAGAAATATACGGTAAAACTGCAATATTACTGTTGACTTTAACGTTCTTCAACTCATCTTTTACACTTTGATAACGCTTTTGACCAGTTACAAACACAACTTGATACTTGCGTCGGTCAAATTCAGGAATTGCTTCTACGGTTGAAGAATTAATCTTCAGGGCACCCTGGCTCCCACCAAATATTAAAACGGTTGGAACGTCATCTTTTAAGCCAATGCTGCTCCATTTAAAATCACTTTGTATATTTGCAACCTGTTGGGCACGAGGATTCCCAGTAAAAACAACTTTATTTTCAGGAAATTGTTTTCGGGCATCGTCAAAGGCAATGGCAATCTGATCCACGTAACGACTTAAGAAACGATTAGTTAGTCCAACCACACTATTTTGCTCATGAATAACGGTCGGAATCCCCATTTTGGCTGCAGCATAAACCACGGCACCACAAACATAGCCACCTGTTCCAACAACGACATCCGGTTTAAAATCTTTAATGATTTTCTTTGCTTCATGAACACTTTTTAAAAAGAGCCAGACGGTTTTGAAATTGTATAAACTAAATAACTTCCGTTTAAAGCCCTGGATGTTTAACGCATCAAACTTGAGTCCTTTTTCCGGAACAATTTTTCCCTCAAGCCCACGATCAGATCCAACATACAAAACTTCTGAATTAGGCTCTTTAGCTTTTAATGCGTCAATTAAGGCAAGCGCGGGGTAAATATGTCCTCCCGTTCCGCCTCCTGATACAATCATTCTCATTAGTTGGTCTCCTTTTTACCAGTTAACTTTTCAACATCTTTAATGAATTCATCACCACGATCACGATACGTTGCAAACTGATCCCAACTAGCATTAGCTGGTGACAATAATACGATATCGCCTGGTTTACTCATCTTAAAGGCCTCAGGAACAGCCTCATCAAGATTTTTAACTTTCTTAATCTGTGGTACCCCAGCTTTTTTTGCCGCCTCTTCTAATAAGTCAGCAGTTTGACCAAACAAAACAATTCCCGCCAAACTATCCTTAAAATCTGGTACCAATTTATCGAAAGTATATCCACGATCAAGGCCGCCTGCTAGTAAAACGATGGGTTCATCAAAGCCCCTCAAAGCCATCTGAGTTGCTTCAATATCGGTTGCCTTCGAATCATTATAAAATTCACGATTGTCAGCCGTTAATACGTACTGAACTCGGTGACGAACTCCACCAAAATTTTTTAATACCGACACAATGGCTTCAGTAGGAATCTCATATAATTTGGCAACCGCAATGGCAGCTAAAGCATTTTGAACATTCTGTTCACCTGGGACCCGAATGTCTTTTTCATGCATAATAAATTCATCTTTAAAATAAATGTCTCCATCAGATACATAGGCACCATTCTGATAATGATCAGTTAGTGAAAATGGGATAATTTGTGCGTTACTGCGCTTACTTAACTCTCTCCATTCTTCACTATCAAAGTTAATTACCAGATAATCATTTTTGGTCTGATTCTTAGTAATTTGCATTTTAGCATTCACATAATTTTCCCGTGTCTTGTGATAATCCAAATGATTGGAAAAAATATTAGTAATAACGGCAATATGAGGATGAAGTTTGGGGGTACCTAATAACATAAAACTTGAAATTTCTAATACCAAGACATCTTCCTTAGTAACTTCTTGAGCTACCTTAGTTGCCGGAATTCCAATGTTACCACCATCTAATGCAGTTCCATGCTGTTTACCAGCCTGCAACATCTTAGTAATCATAGTCGTTGTAGTTGTTTTTCCATTGCTTCCAGTAACCCCTACTAATGGCGCCTCTGAAACTTCAGCAGCTAGCTCCAGTTCCACAATAATCGGAATATTTCGAGATTGAGCGGCTTTTACTAGTTCATTATCGTACGGGATTCCGGGATTTTTAACCATCAAATCCATGCCATCAAGCAAAGAAACAGGAGACTTACCAGCCACCACTTTGACCCCATCATTTTGTAAATCATTGTACGCTTTGATCTGATCTGCTGGTTTAGCATCCGTTAACGTAACCTTGGCACCCAATTTAACTAGTAGTTCGGCTGCATTAGTTCCACTCATTCCAGCACCAAAAACCAATACGTTTTTATTTTTATAATCGTCAACTTTTTTCATAATTAAAACTCCCTAAAAACTAAATCATTGTAATAACACCCGTTATGGCCGTAAAGAGCCCCACTAACCAAAAGACAATATCAATCTTCCATTCACTCCATCCCATCATCTCAAATGAATGATGAATGGGAGTCATCTTAAAGATCCTTTTACCAGTTAGTTTAAAAGATGTTACTTGTAAAATAACACTGGCCGTTTCAATAACAAACACTAGTCCAATCCATAACAAGGAAAGCTCATGATGAAGCAAAATTGATACGGCGGCTAATGCTCCGCCTAGCGCTAATGACCCCATGTCCCCCATGAAGATCTTAGCGGGTTTATGATTAAAGATCAGAAAGGCTAATAAAGCTCCTGCCACTGACATACAAAAGATTTCAACTTCAAATTGATGCTGAAAGTATGCCACCACGGCATATGCTCCAAATGCAATGATCGCTAATCCACTCACTAATCCATCCAATCCGTCGGTTAGATTAACTGCATTTGAGAATCCAGCCAACCAAAAGATAATGAATAGGACGTAAAAATAACTTAGTGGAATTTCACCAAGATTGAAGAAACGAATGGACATTGGAAATCCATCTGCATAATAGACCCATGCAAAGACCAAAGCACCAACGATCTGAAGCAGAAATTTTTGCCATGCTTTAAATCCTTCATTTTGACGTTTAAACAATTTGATGGAATCATCCCACATCCCAATCAATCCGTAAAAGACAAGAACAAATAACAAGATGAGCAAAGTTGACTTTAATTGGTTAACTACTAAGCCATAAACTAAGCATGTAATCACAATCGCAATGATAAAGCCTAACCCTCCCATTGTAGGAGTGCCACTTTTGCTTTCGTGCCAGCTAGGGCCTTCCTCCCTGATCATCTGACCCTCATGCTTTGATCTAAAATAGCTTACTAATACTGGAGTTAGTCCCAGTGTAATAATAAATCCTCCAACTAGTGGAATTAACCAATCCATCACTTTTCATCCTCTCAAAATTATTTTAATTTAATTACTAACGTGGTCTTGGGGGTAATTCGTTGACCACGATTAATACTTTGATTTACTACATTGCCCTTACCAGTAGTACTTAACTTAATGTCCAATAGATCACTAAGGGTCTGAACATCTTTTTGACTCCATCCTTTAATGTCTGGCATTCTTAAAACACCACTAGTAAGTAAAATGATATGATTATTGCCAGCTCCAGCGCCGATTGCCGTTGGGCTTTGTTTTGTAATTGTATCACCATCACCGATCACGATTGGTGTCATATGACTCTTATTAAGCTGATCCTTAGCTTGGTCCGTCTTCTGATTAACAACGTCTGGAACTTGAGTATTATTTTCACTATTTTGTGTTAATGCTCGTTTCATAACGGGATTAAAGATCTGTGCCATCAATTGAGAAGCTGTCTTACTACCATTTAAGGTTGGCTGCTTCATGCTGACATACATAATGTATCTTGGATTAGATGATGGAACCATTCCAGCCACTGAGTAAAGATAACTATCATCACCGTTTTCATATCCACCCGTTCCATTACTTACTTGGGCAGTACCGGTCTTTGCTGCTACTCGATAGCCAGGGATTTGATAATCATGTCCAATTCCATACGGCTTATAAACAACATCTTCCATGTGTTTTCGAACTTCTTGAGAAGTTGAAGCTTTAATAGGATGACCAAGGGTTTCCTCTTTATAAGACTTCACCACTTTATGATGATCATTGGTTATATTATCAACAAATCGTGGCTTAATCATTTTTCCGTTATTAGCAACCGCAGTTAGAGCTTGTACCATTTGTAACGCCGTAACCTGAATTCCTTGGCCAAAGGATGTATTAGCCTGTTCAATTGGTAATTTAAACTGCATACTACCTGAATCATCATCACCGAAAACTGAGTTAGTATTCTTAAGGAACTGAAAACGATTAATGTATTCTTTCCATGTTTTTGGACCCATTTGTTCCTCTAAGTGTGCCATGGCAACATTACTAGATAAGGCAAACCCTTTATTATAAGTGATTCGGCCCCAACCAGTTGGCAACCAATCAGGAACAGTTTTACCATCAATGTTATATTTTCCGGACAAGTAACGCTCGTTACCATGAAAATTACCACTATCAATTGAGGCCGCTAAAGTAAAGACTTTCATTGTTGAACCAGGCTCGAAAGCATCTTGAGTTAACGTATTTCGCCAAATTCCACCAAGTCCCTTACCAGTTGTGGCGTTAAAAGTAGGACGTTGAGCCGCAGCTAGCACCTTCCCAGTCTTAGCATCAATCAGCATGGCATTCATACTTTTAGGATGAACTTGTGATTGAACTTCCGTCATCTGATTTTCCAGAAGATATTCAAGTCGTGAGTCAATGGTCGTATGGACGTTATTACCGTTGATTGCCGGTTTTTCTTTTTGATTGTCCCCAGGAACTTCATACCCGTAATTATCATGGCGAACTTCTTTATAACCATTTTGGCCACTTAAAGTTTTATTAAATGACTTTTCTAACCCCATTTGTCCTACGAGGTTGGTTTCTTTCGTCTTATTATTAGTTACTTGTGAAGCTAGTCCCACGATATGCGAAGCAAAAACTCCGTTGGGATACAGACGGCTTTGTTGTTGAACAAACTTGATCCCTGGTAAATGCTGAGCCACAATCTTTTGTTTATCAACTAAGGAAATATTTTTCCCAGGATTTCCAAATTCCACTTGAAAGGCCTTTTTCTTGGGCTGAAGTGTCTTAAGGGCTTCTTTGTAAGTGATTGGCAAGTTTTCAGAAAGAACTTTAGCCGTCTTTTGGGGATTAGTCACGTAATCTGGTTTATTGTCTTTAGTCTTCTGTGATTTATTCAAGATGGCATAAATCGAGTAGGTACTAGTGTCTTCAGCTAGTGCCTGATTATTATTATCGTAAATTGTGCCTCGCTTGGATTTCAGCACGTTAGTTTGAGCATACAAATTTTTCGTCTGCTGTGCCAAATTAACGTTATTTGCGCTTTTAAAAATTGCTTTTTTAAAAAAAAAGCCGAAAATCAACAGGAAAACTACAATTACTAAAATCCGAAAATACATCCCAAATCTTTTTCGGTTAGCAATCGCATTTTTCCGATTTTTCATCTGCTCTTGTTTTTTATTCATTTTGTAATGTTCCTTATTTGATCATTCGAAAGTTTCAATCCAGATCCCTTAGCAACTTTATCCAAGCGTGAACTACTTTGTAATTCATCAATCTGTTGTTTAAGTCCTGTATTGGTATTATGTATTCTTGTTGATCTTGTTGCTGTATCTTGCAACGTTTGTTGTGCCCCTGAAAGCGATATTCTTGTCCAGACTAACGCAATTGCCATTAAAAAAACTACTGCACATCCAACTACTAAAACAGTAACTTCAAGTTTCGGGGTGAACCTATGTTCTTTTTGTGGAGCAGTGGGTTGGTGAGAATTGATCTGATTTCTGCGATACGTCTCATACGCATTCCCATTTGAATATTCTTTTCTTGCTAGACCATTTTGTGCCAAAGTTCCCACCTCCTATTTAATTTTCTCAATAATTCTGAGTTTGGCACTGTGCGATCGGTGATTTTGATTAAGCTCATCTGCACTGGGTAAAATTGGTTTTCTTTGGATCATTTTAAATTTTGGTTGCATTGCTTCAGGTATTACAGGTAAATCATGGGGCAAATCTTGAATGGTGGTTTTTTCTTTAAAAATTCCCTTTACCAATCGATCTTCTAATGATTGAAAAGTAATCACGCTAATTCTTCCGTGAACTTCTAACATGTCTAAAGCTTGCTCCAACGAATCTTCTAAAGCTCCCAATTCATCGTTAACAGCGATCCGAACAGCTTGAAAAACTCGTTTAGCAGGATTCCCGCCGTGCCTTCTGGCAGCGGCCGGAATGGCATTTTTGATAATTTCTGCTAGCTGTGTCGTAGTATCAATCGGATGATCAGCTCTAATACGCTCAATGCTTCTGGCAATTTGCTTTGAAAATTTTTCTTCACCATATCGATAAAAGATTTTTACTAACTTTTCATATGACCAATGATTAATAACTTCCCAGGCATCCAAGTTATTTCGTTGATCCATCCGCATATCAAGGCGAGCATCCTTTTGATAACTGAATCCACGTTCGGCGTCATCTAATTGAGGTGAAGATACCCCTAAATCATAAACAACCCCAGAAACGCTTGTAACACCGTATTGCTCTAGATCAGACTTAAAGTTTCTAAAATTATCATGAATGAAAGTTAACTCATTATCCTTTAAAAACTTTGCTAAATGGTGCTGATTATAGTCGATAGCAACTTGATCTTGATCAAAGGCATACAAATGACCATTTCTTAACTCAGAAAGGATCTTTGCACTATGTCCGCCACCTCCAAGAGTACAATCAACATAAATCCCATTGGGTTTAACGTTTAGACCACGAACAGCTTCGTTTAATAAAACAGTTTGATGTTCAAATTTAGCCATCATTAATTCACCCCAGCCTAATCATTAAGTAAGTTCTCAGCAATATCACTGAACTCACTAGAAGCCTCGTCCGTGTATTGATCCCACTTAGAAGCATCCCAAATTTCAAATCTAGTTGATACCCCCGCTAAGACACAGTTCTTAGTAAGATCTGCATACTTACGAAGTGACGTTGGAATGTTAACTCGTCCTTGCTTGTCAATGTCACATTCAGTAGCGGCAGAAAAGAAAAAACGGGCAAACATTCTGGCATCTTTTTTGTTAAATGGAAGTTTATTGATTTTTTCTTGAACTTTCTGCCACTCTTCTTCGGTGTATCCGAAAAGACAGCCATCGAGTCCCCGAGTAATAACAAACTTATCACCTAATAAATCTCGGAATTTAGCAGGAATAATAAGCCGTCCCTTGGTATCGATATGATGTCGATATTCACCCATGAACATGGCTCTCATTCCTCTCTTCCTAAATATAATCTTAGTTTACCACAATAACCCACTTCCTACCACTTCGCCTCCACAAAAATCCACAAAAAAATAAACGCATTGTGATAATTTTTATAATCAAAGATAATATAAAAATAATTATCCAATAAATATCACTCGCTCGCCAAAAGTTAATTAAAAATAACTTTGATCTTAATTGTCCCTCACTCACGACTCGATAAATAAGAAAAATAATTCCCATTATCATCCAAATTAAAACAAAGAAGGGCAAAAAAGAAAAACCGTGGTTAGTCATTGTAATGACATGTACAATCCAAATCCCAATAATTGGAAAGGAATCTAAAAAGTTTAGGCGTTGAAAAATTCGATTCTTAGTCACACGTTTCGAAATAATAATAATTAGACCGATTATTACAAAAAATAATGTTGGTTTAATCAAAGCTTGCATTAATGAATGCATGTTTGAAATATAATTGACCATTTTCATTTTCCCTCAACCCTTAAGTTTAGACATAATAAGTAATTTGCAATATTTTTAGTTCAAAGTTAGAATTATCACAGTATAAATACTGAAAGTGGTGGATGCCTTGAATAAATGGAAAGATAAATCAACGTTTCAAAAAATCCTTATGATTTTTGTTTGGTTAATGATAATTGCAACCATTTTATCAGTGGTTGCTGGATCAGCAGCTGCTTTCTTTGGTGGCGCATAATTTAATAACTTTGCTTTAAGACATTCTGAGTTAAATCAGAGTGTCTTTTTTATTGCTCTGCATCATCAGATGATTTCTTGTAAACATCCCGTGGCTTACTTCCATGCTGAGGACCAATATAACCACGCTGCTCCATGTCATCAATAATTCGTGCGGCACGATTGTAGCCAATCCGAAACTGACGTTGAATCATTGAAGTACTAGCTTTTTGTTCTTTAATAACAAAAGCAAGCGCATCATCAAACAAATCATCCTCGTCATCATTCTTTTCCTCTTCTTTAATCTCCGCATCCGTTACCATCATCGAATCATCGTATTCCGGTTGGGCCTGCTTTTTTACAAAATCAACCACATTTTCAACATCACCATCAGAAATAAAGGACCCTTGAACACGTGCAGGAATGTTTTGATCGATCGGAAGGTAGAGCATATCACCTCGACCAAGCAATTTTTCCGCACCATTGGTATCCAAAATTGTTCGTGAATCAACTCCACTCGAAACCGCAAAGGCAATTCTTGATGGTACGTTAGCCTTGATTAATCCAGTAATGACATCTACAGAGGGCCGTTGTGTAGCTAAAATCATATGGACACCAGCAGCACGACCCATCTGGGCTAATCTAATAATGGCACTTTCAACTTCATTTGAAACGGTCATCATTAAATCAGCTAATTCATCAACCACGACCACGATGTACGGAAGCGTCGGAAGTGAAGTTCCCTCACTAGCGTTCTTTTCACGAATGTACTTATTATAACCACTAATCTTTCGCTGACCAGTTTGAGCAAACATCTCATAACGATGCTCCATCTCGTCAACCACCTTATGAAGCGCACGAGCAGCCTTCTTGGGGTCAGAAACAACTGGACTCAACAAATGTGGAATGCCATTATAAACCCCTAATTCAACTTTCTTAGGATCAATCAACATAAATTTTACCTGGTCTGGAGTCGCTTTTAACAAAATACTCGTAAGAATTGAATTAATTGCAACTGATTTTCCACTTCCAGTTGATCCGGCAATCAGTAAATGGGGCATTTTAGTAATATCACAAGAAACTACGTCCCCGTTAACATTCTTTCCTAACGGTACATTCAAAATACTCTTTGTATCACCAGTTTGATTTTCAAAGACATCCCTAAATGAAACCGTTGAAATTGATTTGTTAGGAACTTCAATACCAATTAGTGATTTCCCTGGAATTGGAGCCTCAATTCTAATATCCTTAGCAGCCAACGCAAGCGCAATATCATCACTTAAATTAACAATTTTAGATACTTTTACCCCAATAGCAGGATGAAGTTCATACTCAGTTACTGAAGGGCCTAGGCTTACGTTCTTTACCTCAGCGTCAACACCAAAGCTCTTCAAAGTTTTCTGCAAGATTTGAGTATTCTTATCAATGGCATTATATTCTTCGGTCTGATCCTGTTCTGGAACCTTTGTTAATAATTTGGTCGAAGGAAGCTGATAACGATCATTTGTTGAGTTACTGTCAAAATTAGAGGAATCTGCTTCCGCTTTACTATCCGACTGGATTGGTTTTGGTTTTCGACTGGCCACCGTGATATGCGGTGCTTTTTCGTCACTTTTATTCGTATCTTGGCTTTTAATTGAATTATACAATGAATCATGAGGTACTTGCGGTTGTTCTTGGGGTTTACTAGGCTCTGGCCTTTTTGGAACTGAAGAATTAACAGCAACTTTTTTAACAACGTGTGATTGTTGTTCCCGACTCTTTTTCTGTTTTCGTCTTTCATTGTTATTTATATGAGCCCGACGCACCGATGCCGCCATCGAAGTGATCCATTTTCCTGTCCAACTCAACCCATCCTTAGACCATTGAATAACTGGTAATTTAAAAAAGATAACAACTCCAATTACCATTAGCGCGTAAGCCAAGATTGAAGTTCCTAGTAATGAAATGAGGGTACTAAAAAGTGAAAGTAACGACGCTCCCACCATTCCGCCACCAACGTTACTAGTAGAGACATTACTCGTAATATCAGAAAACAATGTGTTAAACGTTGTTTGGACAAATCCTACGTGGGTATTTAATGAATTAAAAAATAAGATTGATAGGTTCAAAGTCCACCCCACAAAGGCCACTAAGAATCCGATAATGTAGTGAAAATCAATTTTAGGAATTTTAATTCCAAGAAACAATAATCCACCAAAAAGACCAAGAAGAATTGCTAAAACTTGATAAGCATTTCCAACAACTAATCGAAATACGTTAGCAAATAATGTCCCGGCCATCCCCAAACTGAAAAATCCAAGTCCAGCAATTAGTAGAAAAATTAAACCAATAATGTTTAGCTTTCTTTCACCACAAAAGCCCTTGAATTTGATCCAAAAAGAATTTTTGCCTTTCCTTGAACGACGCTTTCGCGTTGTTTTCCGTTTTGTAGTTTTACGCTTTGTTTTTCGTTGAGCCAATCAAGGCACCCCTTCACATTATTTTAATTTATCATGTTCATAAGTATGAGTCATTTCAAGACCAGCAAAACCTTGTTGTCTTAAGGCCTCATATATTACGATCGCACAAGTGTTCGATAAATTCAACGCCCGAATATGTGAATCATCCTGTGGAATTCTGATTGCCTGTTCGGCGTATTGACGTTCAAAATTCTCTGGTAGACCAGTTGTTTCTTTGCCAAATAAGAAATAATAGTCTTCATTGGGATCACGATAATCACGTTCGGTATATACTTTTTCCCCAAACTTTGATACCAAAAATAACTTTTGCTTATCAGGAATGGTTTTTAGAAACTCTGGAAGATTCTCATGATAATTAATTTTAACTTTATCCCAATAATCCAATCCAGCTCGTTTCAAATGTTTATCATCTACCGAAAATCCAAGCGGTTTAATTAAATCTAAAACCGTATCAGTACCAGCACATGTTCTAGCAATATTACCCGTATTTGCGGGCATTAATGGTTCAAATAACGCAATATGATTAGTCATTAATATCCTCCATAAATTCGTTCAATAATTCCATTTCTTAATTATATCACGCGCCCAATTTCATTTAAGGTCAAAATTGATGTCAATTCCTACCCATAATAGTTATAATTATTTGAGGAGGTAGTTTATATGACAATAATTGAACCAATGGTCTCAAAGTTCCGTGAGGTTCCAGTTGAACTTGAAAATGCCAAGGTAAAAATTGCAATTGAACAAGAAATGATGACACCTAGTCGGGGTTTCATTGCTGAAGCTTGTAAATATGCCCATGAAAAGAAACGAAGCCTGGATGTCTTAATTTCTTCAAATAATGACACCAATACTTTTAACGATTCTGAAATTAAAATCATGGAAGACGACCTTTTTCAGTGTCAAGAACTAGGTGTTGATGGAGTTATTATTGGGGCATTAGATGACAAACATAAGATTGATTTAGAAGCAATGGAGACTCTTATGGCAGCTGCTGGAGGCATGCAATTATACTTCTCCCCTGCGTTTGATCACATCATTGAAAAAGACTGGACTGATGCACTTAACTGGATCGATAATAATAATTTTGCTGGAGTGGTGGCATCCACAAGACTAGATCACCTCAACGAAAAAATGAAAAACTATCAAAATCTCCAGTTAATCCCATTTACTGAAACAAAAGATGAACTTGAGAAGCTTCAAAGTTCCATCAAGCCAACAATTATAATTAATAAAAAATAATTTTAGTGTCAAAAAATCCCCTCAAATTGGAATTGTAAATCTAATTTGAAGGGATTTTTACTTTGCTGTTCTAAACAACTATGGATTACTTAATATTAATGTTCGAAGTGACGAGGGCCTCTCAACTGATGCCAAACAAATCCACCAACTCCGGCAATCACTACTACAATAATTCCGCCAATTACCCAAGGTGTGATTCCGCTCTTGCTTTTCTTTTTATCATGCTTATTTTGATCTTTTTTACCATTCTGATCTTTATGATTCTTTTTATCAGACTTGGACTTTTGATCTTTGGCATTTTTTTCTTTTCGAGCTTTCTGATCTGCCTTGGCTTTTTTAGATTCTTTAGCATTATCAGAGGTGCTAGATTGATCTTTAGCTTTTCCATTTTGATCTTTCGTTGCACCTTGCTTACCTGCATCAGAATTCATTTTACTAGCATTGGAACTACTACTAGTACTGCCATTATTATTTTTACTTGGACTAGTGGCCGTTCCACCATTACCGTTATTGCTGGTATTGCTGCTTGAGTTAGCATGATTAGCTTGACTGTTACCAGCAGCTTGATTACCAGTTGATGAATAAATAATGGTCATTTCCATTATATCGGTCGAACTGTCACTTCCACCAAAGGTCATTTGAGGACCGTTACTGTTATTTTGTCCATTTTGGATACTAGCATACTTATAACCAGGAATATTAGGAATAGAAGCAATATACGTACTTCCAGTATCACCCATGGCTGTGGTAGCAGGACGAATAACTTGTCCATTTTGATCAACATAATGAACAACTATTTCTCCCTTTCCACTGTTACCTTGCGCAAATTGAGTAGTCTGTGCGTTGACATGTACCACATTCGGTACGAAAAAGCCTACCGTTAATACTGCAAAACTAACTAAAATGATTGAGGCTACTTTCTTTATACTCATAATCCATACTCCGTTTCATTTATTTGAAAATGTTTAAAAAGACCCACAAATTGCGATAAATGGAATCTATTAATTAGTTGCAGCAACGTAGCGATATGCACCTGAAGCTGCTCGATATCTTAACCATGTGTATCCATTAGCAATTACCTTGCCATCATAAACCACACTTTCACCAGCATCGTATTGGCCAACAATTTGTGCTACAGTACTTGGTGAAGTTCGGATGTTAGTAGTATTTCTAAATGTATATCTTCCAGAAGCAGAAGTAACGTCTGAGTGACTGTTAGAAGCACCAGATCCATTACCTAATTCAGCAACGTAACGATATGCGCCTGAGCCACCACGGTATCTTAACCATGTGTAACCATTAGCGATTACCTTGCCATCATAAACCACACGTTCGCCAGCGTCGTATTGACCTACAACTTGTGAATTAGTATTTGGTGAAGTTCGTACGTTAGTAGTTTGACCAAAGGTGTATGTTCCAGAAGCTTCAGTAACATTGGGTTGACGATTTGGTGTAGAAGTAGAAGAACTATCATTACTAATCTTAGCAACGTAACGATATGCACCTGAACTTGCTCGGTATCTTAACCATGTGTAACCGTCAGCATCAACAGTACCATCATAAGTGACACTCTCACCAGCGTCGTATTGGCCTACAACCTGTGAACTGGTACTTGGAGCAGTTCTGATATTGGTAGTTTGACCAAAGGTATACCGACCAGATGCTGAATTAACATTTGTATCTTCCTTTGGAGCGGAAGTATTATCAATCTTAGCAACATAACGGTAAGCACCTGAACTTGCTCGGTATCTTAACCATGTGTAACCATCTGCCTTGACAGTTCCATCATAAACGACTTTTTCACCAGCATCATATTGACCTACAACTTGTGAACTGGTACTTGGAGCAGTTCTAATGTTAGTAGTTTGACCAAAGGTATAAGTACCATTTTCTGATTTAACGTTTGACTCTGGATTTGAAGTTGGCGCATCACTTACTTTAGCTACATATAAATCGTCACCAGAATATGACTTGTATCTTAACCAGGTGTAACCGTCAGCATCAACAGTTCCGTTATAAATAACACTTTCGCCAGCTTTATATTGTCCAACCACTGGAGCACTCAAACTTGGTGAAGTTCGAATGTTGGTAGTTTGATTGAAAGTATAAGTTCCAGATGCAGGCTTAACATCTGGTGCTGGTAGTGGATTTCCTTCATCTTGAAAGGCCACTTTATCAATACTGTCTAAGCCATAATTACGAACACAATTAATCAAAGTTTGAGCATAGCTAGGATCAGTAGCATATCCATCATATTGTAAGTCATAAGCGACACTTTCATAATCTCTTACGCCAAGCAAATTATGGTATCTTGGATTATCTCTTAAAAAGGCTCCGTGATCTTCAATACTTGCAGACCAACTTGGATACAATCTAAAGGCCGCTTGAACCGTAACCCATTGGCCATTAATGTATTCCTGAGTTGGAAAGTAGATTGATTGACCATCATAGGAACCTTTAATCCCAAACAAGTTATTTCCTTTAACGGCTAATCCTGATCTACCCCATCCACTTTCAATAATTGCTTGTGCAATTGAAACTGATGGTAAAACGCCGTACTTCTTCCATCCAGCAATTGCACCAGGAGTAACTCGATTAATAAAGTCTTGAGTATAACTAACTAGATTGGTATTATTTGAAACATTGAAGTTAGTGTATTGTGATGGACGCTGAACATTCTTATTTACATTGTTATCAACACTGGAATCATAATATCCAGGGCCGATCTTCTTATCAGGAGTAGCAACGTCAGCTTTCAAGTTAACGTTTTGATTTTGATCAGCATTTTGTTGTTGATTATCACTCTTAACAGCAACTTGATTCTTGTTGTTAGTATTATCAGTTAACTTCGAATCCTTGGTTGCCTGTTGATTGTCAGCAGCTGATTGAGAATCTTTAGCGCTATCAGCTTTAGAAGCTTGACTCACTTGTGGCTGATCAGCATTATTCTTTGAATCTTGCTCCGTTTGCTGCTTTGCATTAGCTTCTTTTTGATCTTGTGAACCCTTAGTTGCTACTTGTTGTGAGTCAGTAGCCTTAGATTCAGTAGAATTAGTATCTGTTGACTTGGTTTGAGTTGCTTGATCAGCATTAACTGGTTGTTGACTAGCTTGAGCAACTGTCTGACTGTTATCAGACGATGCCTTATCAGTAGTATCCTTTGTGTCATTGTTCTTGATTGAATCAGAAGTAGTCTCACTTCCAGTATTTGATTGATCAGAATCATTCTTTTGCACTGTTGGTGTATGTACATTTTCTGAAGTCTTGTTTACTTCTTGATTTGTTTCACCACTTGCTGGTTCAACTTGGGATTGTTCCTCTGTTTTACTAGTGTTTTCTGATGACTTTACAGCTTCTGGTTGGTTCTGAACCTGATTAGAACCTGAAGCTTGAGTAGTTGAAGTTCCCTTCTCTGATTGTGCTTGAGAAGCTTGAACACTTTGTGAAATTGTCGCTGTGTTTGCTTTATCAGCATTTACAGGACTATTCAAATTAAAAGTGAACAAAGCAGCACTAGCAAAAATTGAACCCATTGCTACCCTCATCCAACCCTTTTTAGTCTTAACCAATTTGTTGCGACGCTTAGTTTCGCCAGTACTAATTGCCATCTGGTTATGCTTCTTAACGTACTTATTCATTAATTGTCTCTCCCTTTCAAAATCACAACATCATATTTAAGTATAACATCTAATGATCAAAAATTAATAAAAAAATAAATAATATTATTAATAATTATTCTAATGTGAAATTGCATAAATGTCCAATTATTTTTACTTAAATTATTATTTTTTACCAAGCTTAAATTCATTATGACATGGAATTTTAAGGTTGAAATTCCCCTAGGGATTAGCATTTACCTTAATTTATTAACTAACATGTTTACCATCAAAAACGTTTTATTGCATTTTGGTTACAGCTTCACATTACAATAAATTATAGTAACAAGCTAACTAAAAAATTAGCTCCTGAAATCATATATTATCAAATAATAAAAAAAACAACCTACTAACAAGTAGACTGTTTTTAATTCAACAAATTCTTAAATTCTATTGGAATTTTAGATCTCACTTTAATTTTTTTCTTTTCAAATGGATCAAAAAAAATTGTTTGGTAGCAATGTAACTTTTGATATTCACCACTATGAGCATTAGGATTATAAAGCCAATCACCAACTAACGGATATCCAATCTTAGCAAAATGAACCCGTATTTGATGAGTTCGACCCGTATGCAGTCGAATTTTAACCAGTGACATCCCGTTATTAACCTTTAACGTCCAGAATTCTGTTCGGCAATATTTACCATCATCACGGACCTCACGCTCAATAAAAGAACCCGGCTTCCTCCCAATCGGAAGAACAATTTCACCATGCTTAATGTTGAGTTCGCCCGAAATAACCGCAACGTAGTTTTTTTCAATCTTTCGATCCTGAAGTTGTTTATCAAGAACTGAATGTGCAAGATGATTTTTGGCAAACATAACGGGACCACTAGTATCCCGATCTAGACGATTGACAACATGAACCTTTTTACTGGGATAATCATTTCGAAGATAGTACCCAAGAACCCGATTCAAGATTGTATCATTGGGATAAATGTGCGATGGAACCGATGCCACTCCCGCAGGCTTATCGACAATTAAAAAGTTATCATTTTCAAACAAAATTTTAATGGGTAAATTCGAAACTTGTAAAAAATCATTTTGCTTTTCAGGTGGCAAAATAATTCGAACACGATCTCCATGTGATAATTCAAAACTCGTATACACATCGTGACCATTTACCATTAAGTGACCACCATGATAACGAATGTCTTTAAGTAAGGAACGTGTAACTCCGTTCTTCATCACAAAGGTTCTAACTTTCATTGGGTGAGTTTCGTCATAAATCCACGCAAAACTAATCATCGTTTAAAGTATCCCCGATAAATGAATTGCTTACTCGTTGCCAAAAATGAGTGTGACGGTACTTGGCAAAGTAAATTCGACGCTTAGAAATTTTGAATTTAATTGATTTAATGGGCCGATCTTTAATTAACAGTTGATCGTAAGTTAAAACGTTGTGAAGTGAAACCTCAGGAACAATTGTGATGGATTCAGTTGGCGGAATAATAATTGGAGAACCAATTGTCCGAAAGACCCGATTATTGATTGATGCCATCTCTGCCACCTGAATTGAATTAAATTTTGGCGAAATAATAGCTCCTCCGACCGATTTGTTATACGCGGTTGAACCAGTAGGAGTTGAAATACATAAACCATCCCCGCGGAAATTCTCAAAAAGTTCACCTTTAATGTATACTTTAGCAACCATCGTTCCAAAAAGCTTCTTAAACGTGGCCTCATTTAAGGCAATCATGTAATCTGGCAACCCACCATCTGCATAATCAACCTCAATGTCTAGCAACGGATAACTAACACTTTGTCCATTATCCCGTTTCAGGCTTTCTACCAATTGCGTAACCTCAGTATCCCGCCAATCAGTGTAAAAACCTAAATGACCAGTATGAATTCCAACAAATCTAATTTTATCCGTCAAATCGTCATAATGATGAAAAGCGGATAACAGTGTTCCATCTCCACCAACTGAAATGACAATCTCAGGATTCAACTCATCAATTTCTAAATCCTTTGCTTTCTCAATTTCTTTTGATAATTCTGATGCAATTCGACTCGAGGTCTCACCATCATTACTATAAATTGCAATCTTCATTGCTTGTTCCCCTATTCATGTTTATCCTTTTGCTTTTTAAGATCCCGATCTAATTCTTGCTTAATTTCTGACATTTCTTCATCTAGCTTGTAAGCCGTTTCTGATGCACTTTGCAATCTTTCATGAACTTCCGGTGGGAAGACATCAGGATGTTTATAGTTCAAAGAATGTTCAATGGTGGCCCAGAAATTCATTGCTAACGTTCTAATTTGGATCTCAGCAAGAATCTCTCTTTGACCATCAACTAATTGCAACGGATAACTAAAAACAATGTGATACGAACGATATCCACTTGCCTTTTCGTTATGAACATAATCACGTTCTTCAAGAATGTTAATATCATTTCTTTTCCGGAGAATATCAACTACGGTATAGATATCATCAAGAAATTCACACATAATTCGTAGCCCACAAATATCTTCCATGTCTTCTGATAACCGTGATTCGTCAATATGGCGACGTTGCATTTTTTCTTTGATACTGTCAACTGGCTTAATTCGACTAGTAACAAATTCAATTGGTGATCGCTCACCGCGTTCTAAGTACTGTGATCGTATGCCACGCAATTTTAATTTTAATTCGTTTGACGCTTCTTGATATGGAAACAAAAAATCGTCCCAGTTTTCTACCATAAAACAACAATCTCCAGTCTCTAGCATTGTTCCAGAAATATAATAACACACATAATTATTATCCCAGTATAATAAGAATATTAAAACAAATTTATTGAATTTTTATGAAAAAATGATACTCTAGTAAGTGCGTCGTTATAGAAGAGAAGAATAACAAACTAGGAAAGGAAAAAGTTATGATTGAACTATATTTATTTGTAGACCCAACTTGTAGTGACTGTGCTGAGTCTGAACGAACCATTGCTCGTTTATCAAAACAATTACCCTGTAAGACATCATACCGAATCATCCCAATCATGAATCTCAGCGTTATATCTGGCAATAAGGAAGCTCACTCACAACTTCTTCCATACAAATTGATTCTTGATTATAAAGCAGCTTTATTTCAAGGAGCAAAGAAAGGCCGGAAATTTTTGTTTGCGTTACAACGGGACATTCTAGAGAAAAACATGACCTATTGTGATAGTTTAGTATATAACATTGCTAAAAAGGTTAAGTTAGACATGGATATGTTTAAGGAAGATCGCAGATCAAAGTTGACTGAGAGCACCTTCAAATCTGATCAAAAAATGATTTCAGAAATGAATATTTCTAATCATGGTAATTTAGTGATATTTGATTGTGATTCTGCAGACAACGGCCTGTTAATTGACAAGGTTGATTATCATGAATTATTTGAAATTTGTAGTCATATTATTCAAAAAGAATCACAAGAACTTGATGATAAAATCAAGCAAACAAGTAATCTAAGGGTTCTTTAGAATAAAAAAAATTCTCACACTTCAAAAGTGTGAGAATTTTTTTATGCTTTATAACCAGCCGAATTGACTCTTCTCAGTATCGAGTTTGCCAATTTCTGCCATTTCATCAGGAGATAATTCAAAATTAAAGATATCTAAATTACTCTTAATTCGATCGGGCTTAGTTGAACGTGGCAATACAATAATTCCGTTTTGAATTAAGAAACGCAAACCAACTTGTCCCACGGTCTTATTATGGTCCTGGGCGATCTTCTTTAAAGTTTCATTAGTGAAAAAGCCATTACGACCTCTTGCAAATGGTGACCATGCTTCTAGACGTAAATTATCTTTTTTAGCGACTGGCAAGAAATCTTTTTGTTGACGGAACACATTTGTCTCCACTTGATCAACAACTGGAGCAATTGTTGCATTCTTCAAGATTTTATCCAAATCATCACCATAGAAATTAGATAAACCAATGCTCTTTAATTTACCTGCTTTGACGGCATCTTCCATGGCACGGTAGGTTTCAGTTAAATCACCTGAAGGCCAATGATACAACATTAAATCAATGTAGTCAGTTTGTAATTTCTCTAGGGCTTCATCAATCATTTTCGTTGCTTCGTCATATGATTCTGGGCTTTCAATCTTAGTTGTAAGGAATATGTCATCACGATCAATATCGCTATTCTTGATTGCGTTTCCTACTTCACGTTCATTCCCATAATCACGTGCAGTATCGATCCCAGGATAACCATCCTTTAATGCTTGATCAACACTTTTTTCTGTATCACGAGCTGGAATTTCATAAGTTCCGAAGAAAATTTGTGGAATCTTAATTCCATTATTTAATGTAAATGTTTCGTCTCTAGCTGTCATATAAACACCCCTCCTCAATTAATTACAAGTCCAGCATATTCTTCTCACATAATATTTCAAACATGATGCCTATAAATCTATAACATTTTTTCTAATTCATTTAACCGTCGCTCAAACTTATCGAAAGCTTGATTTAAATAATCTGGTTTTGTCATATCAACCCCAGCTGCTTTCATTATTGAAATGGGATCTTTACTACTTCCCGATTTCAAATAATTCAGATATGCTGCAACTTTTTCAGGATCACCGCTGGTAATACGATCCGCCAAAGCCGAAGCAGCGGCAAATCCTGTTGCATACTGGTAAACGTAGAAATCATAGTAAAAATGAGGAATTCGAGACCATTCGAGTCGAATTTCAGGATCAGAAACCACGTCATCACCATAATATTTTTGATTCAGTTTTAGATAATATTTATTCATAAAATCAGCCGTTAGCGATTTTCCAGATTGTTCAGAAGCGTGAATGAACTCTTCAAACTCAGCAAATTGGGTTTGACGGAAAATGGTTCCCTTCACCCCATCCAGATAGGAATTAAGAATATACTTGATAACTTCTGGATCAGAATTATTCTTAAGTAAATAATCTGTCAAAATATTTTCATTGGTTGTGGAAGCAATTTCGGCCACAAAAATTGAATAATCTCCGTATTGATATGGTTGATTATGGGAAGAATAATAGCTATGCATACTATGACCAGTCTCATGAACTAACGTATAGAGATTATCAAGATTATCCTGCCAGTTAAGTAAAACAAAGGGATTAGTATCATACATCCCTGAAGAATAGGCCCCAGTCCGTTTTCCTTTGTTTTCCACTACATCAATCCAACGATTATTAAATTCTTCTTTAACGTGCTGAAGATAATCGGGACCGTAAACACTTAAAGCTTTTAACGCTTCTTCTTTGGCTTGATCAAAAGTGTACTTAAGACTTGGTTTCCCACTTAACGGAACGTACATATCATACATATGAAGTTCAGGAACATTTAAAATCTTCTTACGAAGAGCTACATAACGATGCAATAACGGTAAATGTTCGTGAACACTTTGAATTAAAGTCCGATAAACCACTTCAGGGATTTCATTCTCACTCATTGCCATTTCTCTAGCAGAATTGTACTTCCGAGTTTGAGCTTCAAAATTATGAACGGCAACCTCCGAAGATAGTGTTGAAGCGAGTGTGTTTTGAAATTGATCAAAAGTTGAGTAAAAGGCTTTAAAAGTATTTTTTCGCACTGTAGGATTTTGTGATTCTAAAAGTAAACTATAAATGCCATTTGAAAGACGCACTTTTTTGCCAGACCCATCATCAACTTCCGGAAATTTAAGGTCGGAACTGTCTAAAATCCCAAAGGTCTTTTCAGGAGATTCAAAAATGGTCGCTGCTCCTGCAAGCAATTTTTCTTGATCTTCAGGTAAGACATGATCTTTATTTACCAAAATTTCATCAAAAAAGCGCCCATATTCTTTTAGTGCTGGATTATCTTGGGTAAACTGCTTAATTTTATCAGACCCAAGTGCAATGATCTCTGGCTCCAACCACGACTGAGCCTGACCAACGTCACTTCCTAACTTCTCCACTCGATCCATGTCACTTTGTAAATCATTATTAGTTGTGTCAACATCACTTGCCGATTGAGCATAAACGTATAATTTTTCATATTTTCGATTTAAATTCAGAACTTTCGTAATTACACTCAATAGTTGCTCAGCATTCTGTCCTAATCGACCCTTTAGGCGGCTAACATCATGGACCTGTTTTTTGACTTCATCATAAGACTTTTCGAACTCTGAATGATTTTTATAAATCGTGGTTAAATCCCAAGTTAGTTCCCGTGGGACTTGGTTTCGCTTGGGTAAATTTTTTATCTCTGACATTTTATAATCTCCATTTCATGAACATTCCTTAATTACATTAATCTTAGCATAGACATCCCGATACCACGTAAAATCGCTTACTTGTTTAATAATTCCATGTTCAATTACCAATAATTTTCGATCAATTAAATTATCTAAAAAGCCGTCAATATAGGACATATGCAATTCTTTAACGTTTACGAGAAAAACAAAATGATCCGTAAAATCAAGTTTTTGATAAACTTCGATCACAAATTGACGAATCCCCTTACCAACCCACTCTTTTAATTCGCATATAATCATCACAACCCATTTTAACCATTGCTTACCAAAAACTGGTGGTAAATCACGATAGTGATGACAAATAAGAGGACAACCAGTGATTGAACTATGATGATAGTAACAATATTCTTGTAACTTCATCATATTGGGATCCAGATGTCGAACCTGGTACTCGATTCTCTGACAAACCCTAATTAAATTAGGATGCAATTGCTCTTTTCGATGATTACTTTTAAAAAAAGTTATCATTGTATCCCATTTCGTAAAAGTTCGCTCCTGATACTGATATTTTCCATCGCTCTGACATATACAATAACGAAGCAAATACCGTGGTGTCAGTGGATCTAGATAAATAAGATAAAAACCAGTATTTTTATGATATCTGAGAAATTTAAGGACATTTGGACTAGTAAGTCGTTTTCGATAATACTTCATTCCTAAGATCCAGAATGAAGTAACACCAATTGAAAGGTAACCAGAGACACGCTCAGTTAGTCGTTTCAGCGTAATTGGGCTACATTGGTACTCAACTGCTAAGTGATGATAAAGGACATCTGCACGTTGCTTAATCATAGGTAAATAAACTTCTACCTTAGTACCATTTGGTAGTGAATGAAGAATAAGAAATTTCCCCAAATTATGAACGTATGATTCACCTTCACTTGAATTACACTTTGAATTTGATTGATGTGCAAAATGTGGGATCTTATTGATGCCTTTTCTAAGTACCAGTAATTCACCGCACTCACAACAACGATAGTGATGGGTTTTTAATGCATCACTTGCTTTAACCAACCTTCCATTTTCGTATGCCATTAACATAATGAACCCTTAGCAATATACGAAAAAAGATCCGCCATTGGCGAATCTTTTTAATTAAAATAATATGCAATGGTTTCAAGTGCATTTCCAGTTGTAATTTGCTTCCCATGCTTTTTCAATTCATTTTCCGTAACTGATGCGATTTGACCATACTCATAAACAATTCCCATTTCATCGTTAATCATATGATTAAGATCTTTGAAGTTGGTATTCCCTTCACTATCATATTGACCGTTTAAATGATAGCGGAACATAACGAGATATGAGTTTTGATACTGATACAAATCAGTCTTAAGCTCCACTGCATGACGTGGCGTTACTTCCTTCCATTTATTGGCCAGACCAATTAGGTCATCAAATGAATTAAATTTAATTGGGATGGTCCGCTTACCAAGCTTTTTATCAAAAATGTCATATTTATCACGGACAACATTAACGGTAACTGGTTGGGGATCCTTTTCAATTTCATTTAACGGTGGCATCATACCACCGTTATCACCGACACGATTTGAAATATTTTTGTCTTTACTAATAAATAATTCCAAACCATCTTGACTGGGGAGAATCTGAAAGAGCACCGTATCAGTATCAGTGAAATCTTTTTCAACGTCCGCTTCATCTAGGATACTGTAGAAAAATTGTTCACATTTCTCTCGATTGCCAAGCAAATCAAGCATTCCGATCCCATGTTTCTTCAAATCTTCTTTATTAATTAATACACGGATTGTATCTTTGTTAATACGATGAAATTTCATAAAACAAATCTACCTCCTCTATCTAAATACTAATTGTCCTTCTAATCTCAGGTAATTCGACATGAATGTCTTTTCCTGCTGCTTTTTGGGCTTGCTTTAGAAGTTCCAAATGGCTGCCATGTTGTGGAAGATGACTTATTAATAAATTCTTACTATTAGATAAGCGAGCTAATCTCCCAGATTGTTTAGACGTCATGTGCCATAGTTCTCCGTCAACATCCTCAAAGAAATTCGTATCTGATATTAACATATCAGAGTCTTTAACGAAATCAATCAGACCATCAAAATAACGGGTATCAGCCGTATAACTTAGAATCTTTCCAGTAGAACGTTCCTTGATCCTTATTGCAAAAGCAGGAACCGGATGAATGGTTTTTAAAAACGTCATTGTAAATGGTCCCACTTCAATTTCACTATCAGCACTAAATGGTTCCTTCTCGGTAGAATTAGGCCAATCTAATTGATTATAATGAATTTGATCAGCTGTATTTCCATAAATTGGCAAAACGTCAGTATTGTACCGTTGATCATGAAGTTGCCAATAATATTGTAAGACCCCTACATCAGCAATATGATCAGCATGATAATGGGACAGAATCACTGCATTTAATTTCAAGGGATCAATAACCTGCTCTAGTGACAGCATAACCCCACTACCACAATCAATTAATAAGTTAAAATCATCACTTGTTAAAAGATAACCACTCGTACCAATGTTATTGTATGGATATCCACCATAATCGCCTAAAACCGTAAGTTTCATTTTAATCACCCTTTTTCAAAAATTAAGACATTTTCCTTTTAACTCGTTAGGATTTATTCTAAACTAATTATGAAGTAGTTTACATCAAAAGGAAGTTAATAATATGATAAGACAAATTTCTGTAACATTTGGCACGAAGAATGTGTTAGTTAACATCATGAAAAAGTACCCAGAAAGGGACTTGGCACTATTCTCTACCAATAACAACGATTCAGGTCTTCAACTACTAGATTATAGTGGAAAAGAATCTATTTTTAAGAGCCCCATCACATATGACGTCCTTTCACACGTTGGAGAAGATGATTGGAGTTACTTCATTAATTATGTAGAACTTTCACCTTCAGACGACCAACGTAAAGTACTCGATGCAAATATGAACACGTTCATGAGCAGTCCAGACTTACCAACAGGGATGTTCTCAGCATACTACATGTCTGATTCGAAGGATCACACTAAACGAATCATTCTTACTCTGTGGAGAGGAGCTTATGCTTATAACGATTGGGCCAATCATCCTGATAGCGTAGTTTCTAAATTCAAAAATGATCCAAACATTAACTACCGAACTGCAAGTTATCAAAGGGTTGCCCCAACCAATAACTAAATAAATATAAAAAAAGAGATGAATTAATTCATCTCTTTTTTTATATGATACGGTTCGTACGAGACTCGAACTCGTGATCTCCTGCGTGACAGGCAGGCGTCCTGAACCAACTAGACCAACGAACCAAAATTGCGGGAGCTGGATTTGAACCAACGACCTCCGGGTTATGAGCCCGACGAGCTACCAGACTGCTCTATCCCGCGATAATTATATAATATATTGAATAATGAAGATGACCCGTACGGGATTCGAACCCATGTTACTGCCGTGAAAGGGCAGTGTCTTAAACCACTTGACCAACGGGTCATAAAAAACGGAGAAGGAGAGATTCGAACTCTCGCGCCGCTTACGCGACCTACACCCTTAGCAGGGGCGCCTCTTCAGCCACTTGAGTACTTCTCCAAATGGGTCTAGGTGGACTCGAACCATCGACCTCACGCTTATCAGGCGTGCGCTCTAAACCGACTGAGCTATAGACCCAAATGAAACATAATAAAAGCGGGTGACGAGAATCGGACTCGCGACAGTAGCTTGGAAGGCTACGGTTTTACCACTAAACTACACCCGCAGAAATAATATTCAATTAAGTGGCGCGGGACAGAATCGAACTGCCGACACACGGAGCTTCAATCCGTTGCTCTACCAACTGAGCTACCGAGCCGTTTAAGCGGTTCGTACGAGACTCGAACTCGTGATCTCCTGCGTGACAGGCAGGCGTCCTGAACCAACTAGACCAACGAACCAAAATTGCGGGAGCTGGATTTGAACCAACGACCTCCGGGTTATGAGCCCGACGAGCTACCAGACTGCTCTATCCCGCGATAATATAAAGGAGGATGAGAGATTCGAACTCTCGCGCGATTTGACTCGCCTGACGGTTTTCAAGACCGTTCCCTTCAGCCAGACTTGGGTAATCCTCCAAAACGATATGACAATTATAACACATAGGTTTATAAAGCTCAACGCCCACCAAACAACATTTGGATGGACCTTGTAGGACTCGAACCTACGACCGGACGGTTATGAGCCGTCTGCTCTAACCAACTGAGCTAAAGGTCCAAGACCTAATCGCGGCAGAGGGGATCGAACCCCCGACCTCCCGGGTATGAACCGGACGCTCTAGCCAGCTGAGCTACACCGCGATTTGAGATACGTAAAGTATCTAATCGGGAAGACAGGATTCGAACCTGCGACCCCCTGGTCCCAAACCAGGTGCTCTACCAAGCTGAGCTACTTCCCGA